>CAVRUV010000045.1:0-34398 GCA_963724455.1 uncultured Candidatus Woesearchaeota archaeon | reverse complement strand
ATAACAAGGCGGTGTAGTCTCACATAAAATCATAGCGTTCTTTGCCACAATAGCAGCTGCAGCATCAACGGCAGTTTTAGAAGTTTTACTTTCAACAGCCGCATTAGGTGAAGGAGATGCAGGGCCATTTGGATTAGGTGTTGCAGCAGTTTTAGGTAAAGAATCTGCTGAAACTTCTTTCATACTTAACTGATTTGCATTAACTAATACGTTTGCACCTTGACTAAGAGTATTACCTGATGTAATAAGTATTTTATTAGGAATATTTGCATCAACATAGGCATTATTCATCGTGTAATAGATTTTACCATCCGCGCCTTTATACTGTACAAAATTATTAGTAGCATCAAATGTCTGCACCCAAGTTAAACCAGCAGGAGGGTTTTTTAGAATAGTACCATCACTATCAACATACACTCCACCACCATATGGATTTGCAGGACTAACAACTATGCCGCCGTATGTTGGAACTTTTGCAATAACACTCTCCCCAGATAATAAAGATGGCACCCCACTATTTTCAGCTATTAAAACAACCTGAGAAGGATTATTTGCGTAAGTAAAAAACTCTCCAGTCGTGCTCATTTTAGGAGACATATCTTTTATCACACCAGTTGATAATACAAATATTTCTTTATCATTTGGTGCGTGATAAGAAAAAGTATTAATTCTATTTATGTTACTACAATCAATATAACAATCTACTGATGAACCGATCTGATTACTCCCCCCATAAGAAGAACTACTCATGTAATAATATTTCCCATCATTGTTATCATAATAAATTTTATTATTGATTTTCCCAGATGAGTCTCTAAACGAAACTACAGTTCCATCATTTGTAATAACAACATTCTTTACATCCGTTCTTTTTACAAGCGGAGTATTACTACCTTGTTGTACAAACATAGTTGAGGTAGTCCCTAATAACTCCTGCTTCTGCGCAGAAGTTTTTATGGAGATTATTTGAATAACATGAGTATCATGAGCTTGAATAACAAATAGGAATAGTGGAGATAAGAGTAGTACTGCTATGCACGCAAAGAGTATGTGTTTGTTTGTTGTTGACATCTTATATACCTTTTTTTAATTAATTTGATTAATTATATTGTCCTGCACCTGCTGCTGCAAGTCCTGCACCTGCAGAGGTTTGTATTTGTGTTGTTTGTTTACCTGCAATGTCTGTTGCTATTGATTTTGCAAGCGCATTATCACTGGCCGTTGAAGAGCCACTGTTGCTTGTTGAAACTGCTCCTTGTCGCTTCTGCTCATTTTTGAGATATGTGTTGATTCTCAAGTAGCTCGTGTATTTTTCTACAGCCTCTACCTTATCGTATGATCTTCCCGCGCAATTCGCTTGGTTTGGATCGTTGCATAGTGCTTGTAAGCAGATTGCATCGTCATGCATTGGAGCATTAAATATCTGATTAGTATTTCTTGACATATCTACTATGCCAGTAACTGCACGCACTAAATGGCACATCGAGCATTTCCAATCGCCAGTTACAGTACAAGCAGCATCTACTGCAGGAACTTCATAGAGTGTGACCCCCATAATTGAGAATTTATATGAGAATGGATGTGGAACACATGGACCTACTGGTGAAGCAAATATTACCTTGAACAATGCTCCTGGTATGTTGTTAGCTATCCAATTTGCTTCTGCCATCAGGTTCTTGATGATGCGCACGAATGGTAATTCCATGAATTCGCCAACAACTTGCGTACACATCTTATAGCTCTTACCCATCTCGCAGACATAAACAGATCCGCCTTGCACAGATTGATCTTTAAGGCATTGCAAATAACCGCAGTTAATATCCTGCCATTTACCAGCATTATAGACTACACCGCCTACACACATATACGCAACTGACATGATGAAACTATTTTTGAAATCAACAGCATTCAAATCTACTTTATCGTTTATAGCTGATGATCCTTTTGTCTTATCATACTCTTTCTTTTGTTCGGGACTTAATGTTTTTTCATATGCAGCCGCATTTGCATTCGCTGTAGCCTGACTTGCTTTCCAACTATTAGGAGTATTTGCAGTCACATAATCTTGAATTCCTTTTTGCATACCACTATCCGCTTGACGAACTTGCTCGCCAGCTGATGTACCGGGTTTTGCATCTTCTGCATCCCGTTTATCTTGTATGCCTCTGCAATTGACTTGTGCACAAACTTGCTTAAGGAATAATGATTTACCGCTTCCATCTTGCCATACGTTTTGTGTAATCTTATTTGCAGCACCAGACAATCCGCCACCAATGCCTTTCATGCCTCCGCCAATAGCAGTACCAATAACGGGGATATTTGAGATTCCTTGTCCGGCGATATTCAATCCAGCGCCAGTAGCGCCCACACCATTGATTGCTTCCATGATATTGCATATACCATCAAGGGTTGCTCTTACTGTACGTAAGTTCTTCAAGAACTTATTTGCTGGACCGTTGAGTCTTTCTTCTTCTGCTTTAATTTTTTGAACGAATACTGCACCAGGCTGTCCTAGCTTTGATTCACGAAGATGAACTTTAAACGTAATATTCTCTCTTTCAGGAGTTGCATATACTGCAGTACCATCAGATACAGTTAGGTCTATTTGACAAGTAACATCGAAAGTATCGTATTGATTGATGATGTCTTCCGGAGCGCGCATTTGCAGATTCAATCTATTGGCAACAGTATGGTTGCGCGCAGGATACAGTACTCGAGATTCTGTTGCATCCTTACTGAACAGATTGTAAATTCTGCTATTTGAGTAATTGACTTCAGTTGGTAATTTAGTCCAACAATCATTTAATGTTTGATAGAGTACTTTTGAACCTGTTTTCTTCTGCTTTAATGTGTAAGTTACATACGAAGGATATGGCATGTGATTGCGCGCAGCAAGATCTAGTGTAATACGATTTATTTCTTCAGGATATACAATTCCTACCTTGCTATCAAATAGGTTTGGTGATTTTCCTGCGCCAAGCGTTGTTAGATTCATAACAAGCAATAAATCGTGCTTAGTAGGCGCAATGCTATTGCCTATCGCATCAGTAATTACAAATGCTAAATCATAAGGTAATTTTTTTGGATGAAGCTTGAGATTTCTTATTTGCCAATTACAATCATATACTGTTACGTCATCTGTAGTACCATCTTGGATGCAAGTTGCTGCTACAACGCCATCGTCGCTTGCATTGCTAGCATTCACATATCCTATCGGTGTTCCAGTATAACTTCGAACCTTTGCTGAATATACAACAGATCCTCCAACAATTGGAAGATTTACAGGACCATCGCCTTTTACAGGAGCCCAACTAATTAATTCGGGCTTGTCTAATGCACACTGCACTTTCTGCTCCATACTGACTGCTAGATTTTGCGCATCCTCTTTTGTTGGGAGGATGCTGCTTAATTTCAAGGTAAACTCTTGGCCTGATTGCCTACAAGGAAGCGCAATAGTTCCAGTACAAATAGAACCTGTACAATCAGAAATAATTCCTGTTGGAACAGGATCCCCAGTTCCTACGAAGACAAGACCGTAATCAAATGCAGTCTTTTCATCTTCAAAAGTAACAGTAATTTTAGTGAGTTCATTCGATACATAACAAGTGCTCTCATCACAATATTGTGTTCTTATTCCCGTTACTTTTGGTGCTGAAGAATCTAAAAGAAGATTGATTGTGAATTGTTGGATCTTATTTGCTGTTCCTGCCTTTATTTTTGTAGAAACCTTATTTGTAGCACTCACTGTTGCTAATTGAAACTCTGCAGTTGAGCAGATATATTTTGTTGCTGCATCGCTTTCATTAATAGGAGTGCAAGTAGTTTTTACGTCGAGAATAATGTTTTTTAATCGTTGTTGTTCGCTAGCAAGAACAGCTAGACTGCTCGCATCTACAGTAATACTGCATGTTGTTCCAGCAAAACAACTCTTAAAATCTGACGATGCCAAGAACTTGAGTGTAGAACCTGGAAGACTCTGCGTTGGAGATAATGTTTTAACTTCGTGGCCTTGCCAATCAACCCATGCTTTGTCGATACTATAGGCGTGCACGGTAACTGGGAGCAATAATACAAGCAGAATAAAGAGTAAAATACGTTTATTACTTTCCAACACCTATTACACCCAAGAGTCTTTCGAGAATAATCCTTTATAAATCTTCCGTCAAGCTAAAAAATGAGATAAAAGTATGAAAAATCTACAAAAAATAACTGACCACAGACTAAAGTTCGCAGTATCATTCTACAAAACGAGAAAGTCACGAAGCTTTTACTTGCGCCGCAAGATTTTACGAAATCAACCCTGCACCAATCGGGTCGATTTCTGTTAAACTTCAAGGTGACTCTCTTACAATAAAATAAGAGATATTCTCAACATAGATATTAAAAAAATTAACCTCAAGAATATTATGTTTATCGTACTTTGCCATCTTTTACAACAGTAGTTCTGATAGGCTCGCCATTGCATAATAATTGCTTTCCATCACATAAGACATTGTAATCTTTTGCTTCGAGAGTATGCATTGCAAAATCATCAATAGTAATCTCATCTACCAACTCATTAAGCTCATCACCTACAGTGGTGCCTTCATCTTCATTATTATCTTCCTTATCTTCGAGCTCAAGCACAGTTCCTGGCATTGCATCAATACAAATTACTTCTACGCGCTCTTTACCTTCAAACTTATCTGAAGCTGCCATAATCATGCCATTGCTTTCTACGCCGCGTAGATTGGCTGGCTTGAGGTTTGTTACAAAAATAGCGGTCTTACCAACAAGCTCTTTAGCTGAATAATGTCCTACCAAACCAGAAACGATCGTTCGTACCTCTGAACCAAAATCAACAGTTTCAACAAAGAGCTTATCTGCTCGCGGATGCTGCTCAACTGTGAGCAACTTTCCTGCTTGCAAGCGCAATGGTTTTTTTACAACTGTTGTTTTTGCAACCGTTGTAACTGCAGAAATAGCCAAGTCAATCTTCTTTTGATCCTTTTTCAAATTCTCTTTTATTGCAATAATATCCTTATCCTCAAGTTTTGCAAAGAGAGGTTCTGGTGTTCCAATAGCACCTTTGATGCTAAGATTGCCAAGATCTGCCCAGGTTTTTCCTTCATTACCCAAACCTAACTGTAAGAAAATACGTCTTGCGGTATCTGGCATGAATGGCTCAATTAGTATTGCAAGGTCCTTGATGAGATTAGCAAGTACAAACATAGCGCGTCTGCAAGCTTCCGGGTTCTCAGTACGTGATTTCCACGGTTCCTGCTCTTGGAAGTACTGATTGCCCTTGCTCGATAGAGTCATGATTGCGCGTAACGCTTCCTTTTCTTGGCATCGTTCGAGCAAATCAGTAATCTGAATCTCCATTTCAGAAATATACTCTAAGAAGTTAGTTGCTACATCATCAAGCACTTCCTCAGGAACCTCATTCTCATAATACTTCTGCAAGAATACAAGCGTCCTATTCACTAGATTTCCAAGATTAGCAAGCAATTCCTTATTGAGTTTATCTTGCAAGTCCTTCCAAGAAAAGACTGTATCTGAAGTCTCTGGACGATTTACTAGCAAGTAATATCTGAATACATCGGCTGGAACGCCAGTCTTTATTGCATCATCGCCAAAAAGACCTATTCCTCTGCTCTTACTGAATTTTCCATCTTCATGCTGCAAGTACTCTGTTGAATCGATATGATGCAGCATGGTCCAGTCTTTTCCAGAAGCCAGCATTGTTGCTGGAAAAACAATAGTATGGAACGGAATATTATCCTTTGCCATGAACTGATAGAGACGCGTATTTTCTGGGTCCTGCCACCAATCATGCCAATCTATAGCATCGCCTTGCAAGCTTGTTGTACCCTGATCAGTAATGCTGATATAGCCTATTGGCGCGTCAAACCAAACATAGAATACTTTGCCTTCCATTCCCGGAACAGGCACGCCCCAAGTTAAGTCTCTGGTAATAGCACGCGGTTCAAGACCGCGATCAAGCCAAGCTTTTGTAGTCGTTATAGCATTATCGCGCCAATCGCCTTTCTTTGATTGTATCTCTACCCAAGTTGCAAGCTTTCCTTGTAATTTTGCTAGATCAATGAATAAGTGAGTGCTTTTTTTTGAGATAGGAGTATTGCCGCAGATCTTGCATTTTGCATTGATGAGTTCTAAAGGATTGAGTAATTTACCGCAACCATCGCACTGGTCTCCTCTAGCATCGCTGAAATGACAATGAGGGCACTCTCCTTCTACAAAACGATCGGCAAGGAACCTTTTATCAGTCTCGCAATAAGATTGTTCAACTTCCTTTTCTAGAATATAACCGTTCTTTTTTACGTCGAAAAAAATATCCTGCGTAATGCGGTGATGGTTCTCCTTACTGGTTCGTCCGAAGACATCAAAACTAATATTGAACCAGGTATAGACGCTCTTATGGATTGCAAAATACTTGTCGCAAATCTGCTGCGGACTAAGTCCTTCTTCCAATGCTTTGGTTTCTGTAGCAGTACCGTGTTCATCAGTTCCGCAGATGTAAAGAACTTTGTTACCCTGACTCCTGTTATATCGTGCAAAAACATCAGCTGACAAAACGCACCCGATGATATTTCCCATATGAGGAATATTGTTTACATAAGGAAGAGCGCTAGTAATAAGTATCTTATTAGGTGATTTCTTGTGAGAAGATTGAGTCATATTGTTAATAGCTTTACATGAGGTTAAATAGATTACGATTAGAAAGACTACTAATTAGTCAGCTCTATACTCTAGAGTTAATATTCCATATTCTCTATGAAGATCTTTTATTTCCTGCCAAGAAGGATTTTGATAACTATCTCCGGCCTCAGTAATTATTTCTAGATGTTCCTGTTTATTTTTAGGAATAGTTTCGCGTAATGCTGCAATAATTCCTAAATCACTAGTAGTAGTTCTGAACTCCATATAATTAGGAATATAAGTTAAAATATAAACTACATAGGAGAATGAATGTATAAATGAGAATGAATGTGGGAGGAAGGATTTGAACCCTCGAAGGCACGAGGCCATAGGATAACTTAAACGACGAAGTCGCTTCTTAAGTCCTACGCATTTGACCGGACTTTGCTACTCCCACAAGACTCAAAGATTCGCATCTAGTTTTAAAGGTTACGAAGAAAATATACTCCTAAGCTGTTTTAAAAAAAATCATGTATTCATATTATACATTTCTATAAGTTCACATTCATCTATATTTTGTGTTCTCCCTGACTTCTTTCACTACAGACATGAATGTTCTGACTCTTAGCCTGTCAATTGGATTATTTGTATTATCTTTAACTTTGAAAGTACTGCCTACAATCGCACCATCTGCAATGAATAACTGATCATATGCATTATCAGGAGTTAGTCCTGCCCCAATAACCAAAGGATGATCTTCAATAACTCCTCGAAATTCTATTATTTTTTCATATGGTGTTTCTTTTCCAGTTCCTGCGCCAGTAACAACTATTGCTTCAGCTCTTTTCATTCCAGACTTCAAGTCTCTTCTCAAATCAGAACCAAACATAGGCTGATAGTATTTCGGCCATACCCCACCAAGAACAATGATATCAGGATATTTATCTTTAAAAGATTCATATGCATTAACATTCAATCTTCCTGAAACATAATTTCCAGCAACATGATCTAATTGTATAAAGTCTGCACCATATTGGTCAGCTAGCGGAAAAGATTGACGAAATTCATTTGGAAGAATATTCAAGCCAATAACAACAGGTGATATTCTCTTCATTGTTTCTTTTAGGGTTGCAATAACATCATCAGTAGATCCGTGATAATTCTCTATTATCGCGCCATCAACTCCTTCCTCTTCGAAAATCGCAAGTTCTTCTAGAGCTCTATGAACAGGATTTTCTCCTGCTAAATGTATCATACCTAGAATAGGGATTTTCCCAAAAACTTGCTTATATCTATTGTTGAGTAGCACAAAAGAAGAAATCTTGTCCGAACTAATAAACTTAACTACAAACAACACAAATTACAAATTAGCACAGCTATATACATCCAAAACCTATAGCTTTTAAAAGGAAAGATTACCTCTCACAGTATGTCACGGACTTGTGGCGTAGTGGTAGCGCGTCGCCTTTACACGGCGTAGGTCGTCGGTTCGAATCCGGCCAAGTCCATTTTATTTAATTTACTAATTATTAATATCGCTTCGCGTTGCTGCGAAGAATTGCTTCTCGTCCCTCGAAGAGTTTAGAAAAAGTCGCTTGCATAAATCAGCGACTTTTTTAGGAATTACTTCAAGGCAGCAATACGAATTCTAACTCAATGAGACGAAGATATTATCTAGAAAGCATTAATAAACAATCGTGCTACTCGATTTTTATGGAATTTCGTGGTTTTGAACTTGATAAATTTCAAGTAGATGCTGTTAATGCACTTGAATCTGGGCATTCTGTAGTTGTATCTGCTGCAACTGGCACTGGTAAGACTATTATTGCAGATTATGTAATAGATAAGGCCCTTAAAGACGGCAAGCGCGTTTTTTATACAGCGCCAATCAAAGCGCTATCCAATCAGAAGTTCTCGCAATTCAAAAAAATCTACGGTGAAGATAATGTCGGCATATTAACAGGCGATATCAGCTTCAATCACGAAGCGCCATTAGTTATCATGACAACAGAAATCTATCGCAACATGCTACTTAGTAAAGACCCTATCACAAAAGACCTTGCAGCAGTAGTATTTGACGAGATACACTATCTTGGCGACGTAGATAGAGGAACTGTTTGGGAAGAGTGCATCATCTTTAGCCCAAAGCACGTCAGATTCGTATGCTTATCAGCAACCATTCCTAACGCAAGACAATTTGCTAACTGGATTGAAAGCGTGCAAACGCATAAAGTCGAAGTTGTAACAGAAAAGAAACGTGCAGTACCGCTAGAACACATCTTCTTTGATGCATGGTTCGGCCTATCAACGCTAGCAGATATGCGCAGTCGTAAAAATAAAAAACAGTACCCAAAATACGAAGAGCTTTTTGCAAAAAAAGCACAGCAAAGAAAAAGCAAGTACACACAAACGCACGCAAATCCATTCTCAAAACATCAACAAGGCTCGTATGGAAACCAGCAGGGTTCATCTCATGCTAAAGACAAAAAAGAACACTTGTCACACATCAATTTGATTGAAGCGCTGCAAAAAACCAATAGGCTCTCGTGCATTTATTTTTGTTTTAGCAGAGCAAATACTGAAAAGAAGAGCAAGGAACTTGCGCAGCGCATGAGCTTTTTGACACATGAGAAAAAACAAGAAATAGACCAGCTCATTGTTGATAAATTGCAAACAACCGACCCTGCAGTTGCAAGATTGGACACTACAAAAGATTTAATCTTCTGCTTACGTAGAGGAATAGCATTTCATCACGCCGGACTCTTACCGATACTAAAAGAGCTTGTAGAACAGAGTTTTGAATTAGGTTTTCTTTCAGTTCTTTATGCAACAGAAACATTTGCAGTAGGAATAAACCTGCCTGCAAGAACCGTCTGTTTTGACAGTCTTGAAAAATATGACGGCAGTACATTCAGGTACTTGCGCTCAACTGAGTATTTCCAGCTTGCCGGACGTGCAGGCAGGCGTGGTCTTGATAAGTTAGGATATTCAGTCAGCATGGTAGAGCCAGAATTTGATGACCTAGATAAAATTGCAAACATCATCACAGGAGAGACTGAACCACTAATCTCACAATACCAGCTTTCGTATAACACTATCCTCAACATGATAGTGCATCATACAAAAGAGGAGCGTGAAGAGATTTTGCACGCGAGCTTTTACACATACCAACAAGCTGGTAGTCACAAGGAACGCATACTTGCAGCATATAAAAAGAAAATTGAGAAACTACAAACAATGGAATACTTAGAGTTAGTAGGAGACCTTGATGTTCTTACTCCACGTGGAGAGTTTGCGCGCCACATCTACAGCAATGAAATTGTACTTACAGAACTTTTTACTACAGAATTCGCAAAAGAATTTTCTCTACTGCAAATAATCTTGTTATGTGCAGCTCTTGAATATGAAGAAAAACGCGGCGTTAGTTTCAAGAAAGGAACGCATCAAGCAACAAAAGAATTGTTGGACATATTTAGAGAAGATAGAGAGATTTTCACTTGGTTCAAAGAGTGCGATGCTGATAAGCTAGAGCCGATGCTGCATACATGGATTACAGGTGGATCATTTGAACAACTAACTAATCTTACTACGATGCCAGAAGGAGATATTGTGCGTTTCATGCGACGAATAATCGACGTACTGCAGCAATTAGTACATGCAGTTGTAATAACAATGTCAGATAACGAGGAATTACGTGAAAAGCTTTTATCGTGCATTGCGGCAGTAGATCGCGGCATCGTACAAGTGCAATTGTAGGCTTTATTTTTCTTAATTTTTTTAACTTAGAACACGGAGAACATACTGCTCATCCTTCGCAGATTTATTTCATGCCTCGCATTGTGAGCTTCGTACTACTTACTCACGCTCGGCATTCAGGATTTACTCCAAGGTGTTCTTAAGAATATATCTAACCTCTATGTAGATGCCATAACTCATACATGTACCACTATTACGTGATACCCAAAGTTTAAAATGCACCGTCTAGTAGAACAGATTGTGGATATTACAACTTACTTCATAATCACATTGAGCTATGCAAACGTATTCATAGCACTATTCATCGCAGTATATTCCTGGCTATTTCTAAAAAAGACAAACGAGCATAGAGATAGAAGACCGTGGGATTTTCTATTTGTTTCATCCATATTATACTTGGTATTCCAACTATTCAATATCTTCTACGGCAACGGCCTTACTTCATTACTCGGAAGCACTTTTAGCGTAGAACTCATAAGAAACATATTCTCGTTCCTATACAGCGGTTGCGTACTCCTGGCATTCATCAGTCAGCATGATCTTATCTTGCGTTCAGAACTAATTCTTATTAGCAAGAAAGACGATAAAAAAGGACAGAACACAAATGCTAGCATTGCTGAAAACAACATGGTCAACGACAAAACTGATGTTAGAACCAATGTAAAAAAGAAACAATGAAGAGATAGAAAAGAAAGAAAAAACAGTTTGAACTAATAAACTAAAAATAAAAGTTTCACTGCTCAAAGGGTCGAAGACAATATAAACAAGTCATTCTCGCATCATACTATGCGCCTCATCTCCTTGTACCTTAAGAACATACGTTCCTACATGGAGAGCACTATTAAATTTCCAGATGGAATCACGCTGCTCGCTGGAGACATCGGTGCGGGTAAATCAACCATTCTACTTGGAATAGAATTCGCGCTCTTCGGAATTAGCCGTTCAGAGCTTACTGGTACAGCACTCTTACGCCACGGTGCGCAAGAAGGTATTGTAAGATTGCAATTTAGTGCAAACAATAAAGAGTATACCATCACAAGAGCACTCAAGAGAACAAACACTAGCATTGGACAAGATTCTGGATCACTACTATCAGAAGGCACTCAAGAAATATTAACTCCAAGCGAACTTCGCGCAAAAATTTTCTCAATACTTGGATACCCTGCACAATTCTTATCAAAACAAAAAAATCTCCTATATAGATTCACAATTTATACCCCGCAAGAGGATATGAAAAGCGTGCTCTCTCTAGCTGCTGAAGAACGTATTGAGACTGTACGAAGACTCTTTGGCATTGATGCATACCGTGCAGCAAGAGAAAATGCACATCTTGTTGCAAAAGCAATCAAGGATCGTGAATCAAAGCTCGATGGCACAATAAGCAGAATCAAAATCGAACAGGAGCGTATTCGTGAGCAACTAGCTAAAGAACACGTTCTTGCTGAACAATTAGCAGTATGCACAAAAGAAAAAATACAGTTATCAAGTCAGCAGCAACAATTGCAAACAGCGCATGAACATGCAGAGTCTGCTAAATCAACTCTTGCTCAAGAGCGTCAAGCGATTGCAATGAGAGAACGTGAAAGAAAAATGACAGAGCAGGAATTAGTTCAGCTCGCAGAAAATATTCGCAGAAAAAATAAGATGATGCAGGATGCAAAACAACTTGCCGAACAATTGCGCTCAACAATAAAAATCTTACAAGATGAACAAGATAAAGAACAAAAAAACTTTCATGAGAACTCTCATGATAACCTGCATGATGAAAACCAATTGCTTTTAGCGCAACAACAGCTAGAACAAGCGCGACAAGATGAAGGAAAGATTCTATCAATTATCGATCAGACAAAACAACATATTGCGCTTGCGCCCGGAAGCTTTTGCCCAACATGCAAGCAGCAAATATCAGCTGAACATGTTCAAGAACTTCGCCAAATACTGCTTGCGCAAGAACAAGCTGCGCAAAAAAAACGTGAACGAAATACAAAAACAATACTAGATTTGCGTGAACGAATACAACTCCTGCAGCAGATTCGCGATAAGACCAGACAAAAAAATGATTTGCAAGAGCGACTCATACAACAGGATAAAAGAATCATAGAAGATGAAGAGCAACTAAAATCATTGCAAGATATTGCAACAAAACGCGAGTTGCATATGAAGACCTTGCAGCAAACAGCTGAACAAACAAACATAGAACAACGTGCACGAATAATTGATCAAGCAGCACTAGAAGCAAAATATAAGGTTACAATTGCAAATAACAACTTGTTAGAAACAGAAAAACGCATAGCTAGAATAGATCAAGAACTTGCTATGCTGCATCAAATAAAAGAACATAGCGTGCAACTCTCTTCAGAACTATTAGACCAACAAAAAATACTAGCTGATGACAGCACAAAAAGAGAATGGATTCTAAAGCAATTCACGCCTTTTGCTACAACGGTCGAACGTCATCTTCTTTATTCCATACATCATCATTTTGATTCTGCATTTAGAAACTGGTTTGCTAAACTCTTAGAAGATGAGAGCATCGGCGCAAGAATAGATCATGAATTTTCTCCCATCATCACGCAAGCAGGATTTGAGACTGAAACTGCAAATCTTTCTGGTGGAGAAAGGACCTCAGTATCACTTGCTTGGCGTTTAGCGCTCGTGCACACAATACATGCACTCGTACCAAATCTAGGAACTGCTGGACTAATAATTCTTGATGAACCAACAGATGGATTTTCTGCCGAACAACTTGAACGTGTGCGCGATGTACTGCACGAACTTGCAATGGAGCAAATAATAATTGTAAGCCACGAGCAACAGCTCGAGGGATTTGTCGACCATATTTTACGGGTTAGAAAAACCGCCAGTGGTTCTGTTGTAGAACTAAGCGTATAAACTAATTGTGTAAAAGTTTCTAAAAATTATCTAAACTCATACTTACAAAAACATTAAGAATAGATTTTCAATCTTAAAAATTATTGGGGATGTGGTCTAGCCTGGTATGATTCACGATTGGGGTTCGTGAGGTCGGGGGTTCGAATCCTCCCATTCCCGTGAAACGAAGTGACGAACGGGACGGGAGCTTCGAATGAAATGAGATTGCTTCCATTCCCGTAACAATTACTCCATCAATAACAATTACTCCATTACAATTACTAATTACTTTGAAGTAGTGATAATGAGATAATTATTTAAATAATAATAGAGTCCTATTCCTATGCTTCGCGACTTATACCACCAACTTGCAGGAAACCCTACAGTAAAACTAGAAGATGTCTTAGATGTTCCTGAAGATCTTGAAATGAATATAAAAATCCGTTCTATACATAGAACTCCTGAAATAGTACTTGAAATGGAACTATGGGGTAAACGCATAGCAAGCATAATGCCGCAAGAGTGGAAAACAGCATATGAAACAGCACATGAGGGCATCAACGCACTCAACATAAAATCATCTTCATATCATTTAACAGCACCAATCGATAACAAAATAACGATACCACCCTACCAAGAAGACACTGCACTGCAACTATATGCACTTACAAAACGACTTCATCCAGCAACAGAACAATATCCTCTTGCGAGATGCATAAAAGAAGAGTGTGGAGTAGAATTCGAAATGGGAAAAGGAGGCGTATTAATTATTGCTAGAGCAGATGAGCACTATGCATCATTACTTGAGAAAATATTAACAATACTAAAACCTACACGTCATAATCTCATACTTACAAAATCAGATTTTGAAAAAGTAAAAATACAAATTCCTTCCTTGCAAGAAGAAAAGACTTTTCAACGAAATAAAGATGAATTCTCTGACGATATAGAAAATATCCTAACATCATATGCTTTAACAGTCACAACTGCACAACTCACAAGTATTGTAGATGCATTAGGAAAACCATTACCTAATCTAAAAGAACATTTTTTTGATGACGGACTTGAATATGAAGTAAAAGAAGTAGGAACAATATTCACCCATTCATACATACAATCCCATCAAAGAACTAGATTAGGCCCAAAAACCTATCAGACTCTAGCTGAAAAAATTGCGCAAGCATTTGCCGAGCATAAAGAGCCCCCGCAAATCTCAATAGAGCCCCCATTCATCGAGAAATATTATGAAAAAGCACTTGAATATGGAGATAATACCTTCATAGATGCAGTATTTGCATCAACAAGATCAGGAACCAACATCTTTGAAGATGCCACATTCTGCTCATTTATCAACGCAAAAGATACAACAGGACTTGCATATTGGCTATGTGCGCACTTGCCAAAAAGATGCGCTGAAAGAACGTATTGTAGCGCAACTCTAATATCTGAAAATAACACAATAAGTTCTCTTGGGCCAAAAACAGAATTATTAAACGTTAGAAATTCTTCTTCTAGACCAAGACATGATAGCCCAATAGATTACATGACTGACGGAATATCATATTGGAACGGAATATCATATTGGAAAAGTTCATCTCCAACATTAAATCTACAATGGAGTGTTATGAGCCCGACAATGGAGCCAGTACAAGAAGATTTATTGAAAAAACTTGGCGTACAAATAAAACATCCTATTAGCAACACACCTGAGCTAAGATACTAAGCACACTATTTCTGCCACAAAATACCATCTAGTCTATTCACCACAATGTTTAAATACCCTTTTCCTTCTTAGAATAGTCGGTGGAATAGTGGACTTGCGACGAACAATCTTTGGACTAATAATGATGTTATCAATGCTTTGTGCAATTCAGCACGTAGCAGCTGCAACATACAGCATAAGCGCAACCACCATTAACAATGATATTCTTCCAAATGAAAGCGCTAGTTATGAGATCACTATTAGTAACTTTGAGCAAATACCAGGAGATTTCCAAGCATACACAGCCGACCCAAAATGGAGTGTAAAAACGATTCCGCTCAGCTTAATAGTAGATCCAAAATCTCCTAAAACATTCACACTATTCTTACGCCCATCAAACTCTGCTAGCTACGGAACACAAGGTGTACCAATAACATTCAAGGATCTTACAACAGGAACAATCATTGAAAAAGTACTCGTCTTAAACTTGCGAGATCCATTAGGTCCTAGACACAGTGAATACGCAGCAACCGTTACTATAGATGTATTGATGCCATATGACATCGACCCAAGAACTCCAATACCATTACGCTTGCAACTACGCAACAGAAATCCACTCAACATAACAAATCTTGTTGTTACAATATCATCCCCTCATTTCAAAACAGATACAAAACTCAACCTTGCTCCACTCTCAGAAAAAACAAAAGATATACCAGGAATCTCAATTGATCCGCTAACACCGCCTGGTGAAGCAGAAGTTCTTGTACAAGTACTCTACAAAGATGAAATCATAACACAAGTAACAAAAAACTATCGCATAAAAGAGTATACCCAAATACAACAGCGCATCAATGAAGAGGAATCATTTTTTAAGACAACAAAAACAATAACCATAACAAATGAAGGCAACATAAAAAATAACGCCATCGTATCAGTACCAACATCATTTATCAAAAACCTGTTCATATCAAGCTCATCACCACACGAGACAGAAGTTATTGATGGTATTCGCAAAGTCATATGGACAATACCGCTTGATCCAAATGCCACAAGAACATTTACTTACACAGAAAATTACAGAATACTTGTGCTCTTAGCAATTTTAAGCATCATCGGCGGAATCATGTATTTCATACTACGAAGTCCGATTGTTGTCATAAAAGAAGCAGTTGCGCTAGCGCACGATGGTGCTGTATCAGATATCAAAGTTCGCGTATTTATTCGCAACAGATCATCAAAGATCATCCAAGCAATACAAGTAACTGACAAGGTCCCAATCCTAGCAGATGTAATCAGAACAGAGTCACCAGGAAGCACGGCGCCAAGCAAGATTGCGCATAACGAAAAGCACGGCACATTACTGCGCTGGGATTTCGAAGTTCTCGAACCATATGAAGAAAGAGTAGTCACTTACCAAATGAAGAGCAAACTCAAGATAATCGGCAAGATGAAGCTGCCAAATGCAAGAGTGCGCTTCACAGTACGCAACCGTGAACGAACAGTCTACTCAAACAACATTGAACTGATTGAAAGATTCAAGGACAAATAGATAGAAGTTCTTTATTTTATTTCTTTAGATATCAAAGCATAGTTTAGCGCTACCTTGAAGCAAATCTAAAAAAAATGAGCGATTGGTGCAGCTCATTTTTTCTAAATCCTGACTGTGTTCAGTAAATGCTTCGTAGCGCAATAGAAAAGAAGAGCATCAAAAACTTATCATTGAAATAAATCATTGACGGCCCAGGGAATAACAATCAATTTTTCTCTTGCGAATACTTTAAATACCGTTAATTGTTCCAATGACATATCCCCCTGTAGCTTAACGGCGGAGCGCCTGGCTGTAGATAGTGTATGGAGCACACGGAACTTCGTTCCAAGCAATGAACATGCACTCAGCATAACCCGGGAGGTCGCTGGTTCGAATCCGGCCGGGGGGACTTTTTATTTCTTAAATAAAACAATCAAAAGGTGAATAACATGGCAGTAACATTCGACGAGTTCAAAGGACATAAGATGATTAAGCTCATTAGCGAAAAGGATCAGGAAGGAAAGTTCCCATTCTCTTTTGGCAAGACAAAAGCTAAATTAATTGTCGAGAACTACGAAGAGATAAAAAAGTTCGCTGAAGAGAACTGAATTTTATTTCTCATTAATAAATTTGTTACCACTACAAAATAATAATTATTATATAGATACAACTCATTCCTAAAAAAATGTCTGAAATAACAGTATATCATTACGCCGAAATAGAAAAATATGCAAAAATACTAGCTACGGGCGCATTACTTCCCAATACAAAATTTGATTTTTCACATAGACTTAATGATCTTCCAACAAAAGCACATAATCCAATATGGTTCGGATTACAAACACCTGAGCCGAAAGAATGGACTGATAATAAAGAATTTCCACACCTCTGGAAGAGATTAATTACGCACGTTGCAGGTATTGAATATCGTCTCTGTGAAAGCAATTCATGGGGTGATGAAATAATCCATTGTCTTGCATTAACAGCGACAATTGATGATTTATTCATATTTGATGAGGCACCATGGCTACGTAGTAGAGATCATGATGCTGCAATAAAAAGTTTAGAAACAAAAATTCCGCTAGCACAATACAAGGGAGGATATTGCGTACCTACCATTATTTGTGAACAACCAATCCCGAAAGAAAAAATACTTGTAGTAAAGACTATGAAATACGATAACAAGACACAGTGGTATGCATAAAATCTAATATTTCGTCTAACATAATATTAAAACTTTACAAGCCATTATATAATCCTAAAACAGCACCACTGTATGGTCGAAGAACAAAAAGAAGATATTATTGAAGAATCAGCAGAAGACCTTACGGAAAACGACGAGATTAGCGCTGGTGAAGAAGCATTCATGGAAGGCTACGATACGGCTGAAGACGCTGATGAAAAAGAACCAGAAGATGAAAAGCCAGTTGATTCTGAAGAAGAGTAGATTTATTTTTTTATTTCAGTTTTCCTTCTTGCACGCTATGATGCCCACATTTTCCGCACACATACGCGAAGTGATCATCTTCATCCCCATATGATACTCCTTTACTCACTAACTGCGCCTTACTAAACCCGCATTTGGAACAAGTATAATCATGAGTAGCTAGTGGATGTACAGTTTGGTCCATAATTCCCAAGTCTTGTACAACATCACTTGTTTCTATCTTGATGCGTTGTTGTATATCATTTAGCGCGCCACATGAACACAAGAACTTCCCATCGGTAATTTTAACCAACATCGCTCCACAAGATTTGCAATATTCCATAAAAAAAAGAAACACAATTCATTTAAAAAAGTGCTTACGGAATTTTCGTAAAATTTACGAAGTATCGTCAAGAGCATGATAAAAAAAATATATCTTTAAAAATAAATCATTCTTCCTGAGTACATGAACAGTTTCATCCTTGATGCGCAAGCATCTAATAGCTCATTTGATGCTCGGCAGTGGGGTGGCATCGAATCTCTCATTCCAGCTGACGAATCCCTTCGTGATCGCATCATATTAAATCGAAGCGTACTGCATGCTGTCGACACAGCATCACTCGGAAAATTCTTCGCGAGCTACAATGAAAAAAGAGTTGCTGAACGCGCGACTCGAATAGCAGGAGAATATTTGTTCGAACAATTTCTTGCATCTTGCGTAAAACGAGGCATTATTGATGAAGTATCCTATATAGAAGAAGAACCCGGTACTGAAATTAAAACTAGAAACTACCGTTATTGCTTTACTGATGGTGGCAGAACAATAGATGTATACCCTGCTAGCAGTACAGCTCCATTAACAGAATTAGCACGCCTTGTTACATTACGTAAAGGTCATGAAGAACAAACAATAATGTGCAATATACAGATGACTCATAATTATCATCTAGACAGAAAATTAGGTGACAGAATACGCGCATCAAAAGAGTTGCTCGGCAAAAATGCCTCATTATTTCCCACTTGCATCTATACAAAAGACGTCTTTGCTTTACGTCTGCAACCACAAGAGCAACGCCCGGTACCACTAGCATTCTCATCAGACGCCATCGCCTTCCTCGATTACAACGCGCAAAATCTCTTACTCATATACTCTGCAACATCAAAAGAGATGAAGACACTAGGACAAGTTGGATTAGAACAATTGCGTAAAAGCGCATGAAAATAAATACGCTAATTACAGATTAATTCTTTTTAAAAAACCCTCATTAACATGCGACAAATAATATGACACATAATAATAGCACGATAGCAAACTAGAAATAACACTAAAGATACAATTTTATCCAATAATCATCCTTTTATCCAATAATTATATAATACTACAAACAAAAAACAAACAAACGGTGAATATTCATGGATGTCATGCTACCTAAAGGAACAAGAGATTTCGGCCCGCAAGAAAAAATCGCTAGAGACAAACTAACCAATCTTCTCAAACAGAAGTTCGAACTATTCGGGTTCAATCCTATTGAAACACCATTGCTCGAGCGATTCGACGTGCTTTCTGCTAAATACGCCGGCGGTGCTGAGATCCTGAAAGAAACATTTCGCTTAACAGACCAAGGAGAAAGAGAATTAGGATTGCGTTACGATCTTACTGTTCCTCTTGCGCGCTATGTTGCAATGAACCCTAATGTAAAATTACCATTCAAGCGATATGCAATAGATAGAGTCTTTCGCGATGGTCCCATCAAACTAGGAAGATACAGAGAATTCTACCAATGCGATTGTGATATTGTCGGAGCAAATAGCGCAGCAGCAGATACTCAATGCGTACAACTTTCCCTTGCAATATTTGAAGAGATAAAATTGCCATTCAGGATAGATATCAATAATGTTGCTCTGCTAAAAAGAATGTTGCTCACCGATGGCTGCGCAGATGATAAGCTTGTTGAAGCAATGCTCATCATAGATAAATTCAAAAAAATCGGAGAGAGTGGAGTGATAGCAGAACTAGAAACAGCAGGAGTATCTAGTGCTTGCACAAGAAGAATATTAGCAATAGCTGAACTACGTTCAAATGATGAAAAGATAAAAATGATTGCGCAAGCATATGGCGCAGGACCAGATCTTGAGCGAATAGAAGAAATCCTGCTCATTGCAAAAGATGAACGCGTAAATTTTGATCCAGCTCTTTCTCGAGGATTATCATATTATACCGGAACAGTATTTGAAACATACGTGCTAGGTTCAGCAGTCACTAGTGCAGCAGCTGCAGGCGGGCGCTATGATAATATGATAGGTAATTTTTGTGAACGTCCTGGAGAGTATCCTGCTGTCGGCATTAGTTTTGGTTTAGAACCAATAATGGAAGCAATCAAAGAAAAAGGCCTTGAGAACAAACAAACAGTATCAGATGTTTATGTTATTCCAATCAAGACACCTTTTGAAAGCAATGAAGTAGTACAATTCTTGCGAGCAGCAAATATTAATGCAGATATCGACATCATGTCAAGAAGCATCAGTAAGAATCTAGACTATGCGAGTGCTAGTAACATACCATTTGTAATATTCGTCGGTAAAAAAGAACTGGATGAAGGCATGGTAAAGATAAGAGATATGAAGACTGGAAATGAAGAACTGCTCAGTAAAGAGATGGCAGTAGAAAAACTACATGACTATATGAAGAAAATAGTATAGTCTATAATAATGATACACAAAAAATACTGCTCTGTTTGAAAGTTCCTCCACTGCCCAAAAGGCGAGCGACATAGATTCGTAATATAGCGACGACAAAGGGGGTTGTCCCTTACGGGGAAAGTCGTCTATCAACGAGAAGATTGCTTCGCGAGCAGGCGTGGAGGACTGAGCGAAGCGAAGTTTCAAACAGAGCAAAAAAAATACATAAAACACTAACAGTGACATTAGTAATAGCAGAATAGTTATTAGCATTCTATAATATAGTACTCATTCAATAATAGTATCAAACCGATTATTTTTTATACCGCACGCAAACGCGATAAGACATGCCTACGCATAACAGCACAATTTACAACAATAAACGTTCGATAACACAAGTAGCAATGGTGCAAGCAGATATCTATACAAAATTTCAAGAGCATCAACCAGAATTATTCAAAGGGAATCCTCTAACATTCGATGCAAGACTTGGAGAAATTTTCATAGAACTAAACAAGAACGAACAGGGTTTTGAGGGATATGCACGAGATGTTCTAGGCATTCCTCTCGGCACAGAACTTCATAACGGACGATTCCTTAGTGTAGGATATATTCTAAATATGCTGCTTACAAAACACAAAGAAGAATATTTAGCGCCACAAACAACATCTCCATCCATTGCACCAGCTAAAGAAATAATCCCCTTAATCCAGCAACCTATCCCACAACCTGGAAAACAAAAACTAAAACTAGATTACACATTAAGAAATCTGCGCTCGAGAATAATGCTAAGAGGTGAAGTGAGAATTTCGCCAAACATAGCACCAATCGATGGAATAGGAGAATTGCGTACAACACTTGGTGAAGACCTAAACAAAAGTTATGGCGAATTCAAACACCATTCGCAAAAAAGTTATTTAAGTTATTTGCTCATAAGCCTAGCATATCTTCCAGGAGATCCGGCAAAAGAATATCCTGCTCTAGAAGCATGTCTTAAAGAATATGAAAGTGGCTCAACAACAAACATTCACCCGCGCTACGAATTCTCTAGACTAGATGGGCAAGCAATAAAACCTCCAAAAATAGTAGTACCTAGATTAAAATTTACGCCTACAGAACCACAGACATTCTATCCTCTTCAATCAGTAAATAATAACCAGGGCGCAGAAGTATTGCGTACAACAACTTCAGCAGTAGATTCGCAATCAAAATTAAAAAGATCACCAGAAAAAAATCATTTAACATCATCTTATAGATTAGTTCAAAAACTTCCTACTTCGCAAGTTGATATGAAAAAAACATCTAGCAAGCAAACTCCTCAAAATATAAATGAAAAAAACAACGGTAAACATAAACAAAAGGGTAAACGCAGAAATTACAAAGAAGTACCGCCATTAGAAGCACCGATATTTGTATCAATCCTAGAAAACACAACACAACCTTCAGAGATTATGGAAGGAACTTTAATCATACAACAACCATCGATCATACAAGGAGTCTCATACGGATTAGAAACAATATTAGAAAATAACCTCTTACCTACAACATCTATAGATACAACATCAACAATCCCTGAAACACCAATACCGGAAATACCAAAATATAACCATACAATATTCACACAAATAGGCTCTGAACAAAAAGAACATCTAAAATATTTAAATAAAAAATTGCTAGAAGAAAGACTCTCTGCACTGCAACGACGAGATATTCTTGAATACGGATTAGCTATTATATACACAACCCCAAAAACAAAAATACAACAACGCTTACAAAGACTTGTACAAGATGTACTAGCATACCGCGAACATAGAATGCCCGCAACAAAATACAAAGAGGCTAGAGAAACACGCATGAAGCAAGCAATGCTAACAAAACCTCCTATATATCAAAACCTTTAAAAAGGGTTCAAAATTCTCAACATCATACCACACAGGTGCCTGTCTTCCATGTCACAGCAAGTCTATTCTTAAAGCAACAAAATCACGCTTGTAGAATTCATGCTGTTTTGCACGACAAAACACCGTATGAGATACCAAATGCCTTGGTAGTGTAGTGGCCTAGCATGGTAGCCTGTCGCGCTTCCGACCCGGGTTCGAATCCCGGCCAAGGCGTAAACGCGTAAAGCGTTAGATGGGGCGGTAGCTCAGCTTGGTAGAGCACCGGACTTTTAATCCGATGGTCGCGGGTTCAAAAGATGACATCCCGATAAAGTTGTCATCGTGAAAGTCCCGTCCGCCCCATTACAATCACTCAGGAGGAATAAGCATGCCCCGCAAAATCCCTACGAAAAAAACCCGTTCTGTTGTCGAAGACAGCGTAAACACTAAATCATTCAACGTTACTGAACACGTTCTCGTACCATTACACGAACTTGTAACTGCTGAAGACAAAGCAAAAATTCTTGCAAGGTATGGCGTACAACCAAATCAATTGCCAAGAATAAATCCACAAGATCCAGCAATCAGGCATCTTGGCGTCAAACAAGGCGACCTAATCAAGATCACAAGAAAATCACAAACTGCAGGCGAAGCAATATTTTACCGCATCGTCGCAAGCGAATAAGGGGGACATCATGAAGCAAAAGAACCGAAACTCACAAATCCTTATCAGAAAATATTTCGAGAGCAACTCAATCGTCTTAGCTGATGTCGAGAGCTTCAATAAGTTCATCGAACTAGACCTGCAACGAATTATTGATGATAACAAAGAAATAGAACCAACAATCATCCCAACTAACGTCGAAGATTTCAAAATCAGACTCGACAAGATCTACGTTACAAAACCGGAAATCACAGAAGCAGACGGTAGTACACGAGCAATCTATCCAACCGAAGCACGCCTTCGAAAGCTTTCTTATGCAGCACCAATTTTCCTAGAAGTTTCTGCGCACATCAATGGCGTACAACGCGAATCATTCAAAACGCAAATCGGTAGCATTCCAATAATGCTAAAGAGCAAGAACTGCCACCTATCTGCACTCAACCGTGATGAGCTAATCTCAAAAGGCGAAGACCCTGACGATCCAGGAGGATACTTCATCATCAACGGAACTGAAAAGATAATCATCAACATCGAAGACCTTGCACCTAACAGATTCATGGTCGAGCGAGCATCAACCGGAGTATCAGAATGGGTAGGAAAAGTTTTCTCTGAACAAGGAAGTTATAGAATCCCACACGAAGTTGAAAAGCTAAAAGATGGCATCTTCTATCTAACATTCACAAGAGTAAAACGTGTTCCAGTTATTGCTGTAATAAAAGCACTCGGCATGGTAAAAGATGAAGAGATTATGCGCGCAATTGATTTAGCTGACAACAGCGAAGTCATCATCAACTTGTACGATTTTGTCGATATCAAAACATCAGAAGATGCAATGGATCACATCAGCAAGCAAATGGGCATTAGTCAGACTCGCGAAATCAGACTCGAAAGAACAACCGATATCGTTGACAAGTATCTCTTGCCGCACATTGGCGACTCTGAAGATGCAAGAATGGCAAAAGCATACAATCTCTGCAAATACTTGAAGCGATTCATCCAAGTCTCAAACGGCACACTACCTGAAGACGACAAGGATCACTACATGAACAAGCGCATCAAGATGAGCGGCGATTTGCTAGCAGACTTATTCAGAGTGAATATCAAAGTTCTCATTGGCGATATGCTCTATAACTTCCAACGTATTGTAAAACGCGGTAAGTTCCCAAGCATCAAAGTCATTATCAGAGAAAAACTACTTACACAGAAAGTATACAGCAGCATGGCAACAGGCAATTGGACCGGCGGTAGAACAGGAATTTGCCAGCGTATTGAACGCCTCAACTTCTTGCAAACTATCAGCCACTTGCAACGTGTCGTAAGCCCTCTATCTTCAAGTCAAGAAAACTTCGAAGCAAGAAGCTTGCACAGCACACACTTCGGTAGACTCTGCCCGTCAGAAACTCCAGAAGGTAGCAATATTGGTCTTAGAAAGAATCTTGCAATGCTAGCACACGCAAGCGGCGAAGTCTCAGAAGTTGAGCTCACAAAAGAGCTCAAGAAAATGGGATTACAACTTGCGAGGAATATTTAGGTGATACTCATGGCAGACGTCTTCATTGATCATAAATTTGTCGGAACCATAAAGAATCCGCGCGAGTTCATAGCAAACATCCATTCCGAGCGCCGAACAGGCAAGCTCTCGCAAGACCTTAACGTCATGTATGACGAAGAGACAGAGAGCGTCTATTTAGAGACTGGAAAGGGCAGATGTGTCAGACCACTCATCATTGTAAAAAATGGTAAACCACTCTTAACTGAAGAGCACATCAAACAACTTGAAGAGAATCAACTACAATGGAATGACCTCATCAAGAATGGTCTTGTTGAATTCCTCGATTCAGCTGAAGAAGAAATGGCACTTGTCGCAATCGACGACCAGGATCTTACTCCAGAACACACCCACTTGGAAATTAGTCCGCTTGATATCGTCAGTGCAACTACTGCACTAGTACCTTTCGGAAATTTCAACCAGGGAGTACGTTTGACACAAGGTAGCAAGAACCAGAAGCAAGCAGTCGGTTTCTATGCAGCAAACTACTATACAAGAATGGACATGGATGTCAACTTACTCCATTACCCACAAAAGCCAATGGTTACAACTCTCATGTATGACGTACTAGATTACGATAAACACCCTAGCGGTATGAACGTAACATTAGCAGTCATGAGTTTCAAAGGTTACAATATTGAAGATGCAGTTGTCATAAATGGCGGCAGCATCGATCGTGGCCTTGGCAGAAGCAGCTATTATAGACCAGTTGAAGCTGAAGAGCTCAGATACAGCGGCGGTCTTGTAGATGAGATTTGCATTCCAGATAAAGACGTGCGCGGATTTAGAACCGACCACGATTATAGACTTCTTGAGCCAGATGGACTCATCAGTCCAGAAGCAAGAGTAGCTGAAGGCGACGTTATCATTGGTAAGACCAGTCCTCCAAGATTCCTATCAGGAACCGACGAGTACAACTTATCTATGAATTACAGACGCGAGTCAAGTATGAGCCTTAAGCACGGCGAACAAGGAATCGTTGATTTCGTCATGGTAACTGAAAACGAAGAAGGCAACAAACTAGTCCAAGTAAGACTACGTGATTATAGAATCCCAGAAATTGGAGATAAGTTCGTTAGCCGTCACGGTCAGAAAGGAGTAATTAGTATTGTTGTACCAGAGCGAGACATGCCATTTACTGCAAGCGGCATCGTACCTGATATTTTGTTCTCTCCACACGGAATTCCAAGCCGTATGACTGTCAGTCACTTAATTGAGCTTGTCGGCGGAAAAGTCGGCGCTCTTGGTGGAAGATACATTGATGGTACTTTATTCAACTCCGAAGCAGAGCGAGACATCAGAGAAGAACTCGTACACTACGGATTTAGAGATGATGGTACTGAAACCATGTACAATGGTGAGAGTGGTGAAGCATTTGCTGTTCGCATCTACATTGGTAACATGTACTACCAGAGACTAAAACACATGGTCGCAAATAAAGTCCACAGTAGAGCACGTGGTCCAATCCAATTGCTTACAAGACAACCAACCGAAGGTAAAGCTAAGGAAGGTGGTCTAAGACTCGGTGAAATGGAGAAAGATACCTTCGTTGCACACGGAGCAAGCCTCCTTCTAAAGGAGCGCTTTGATTCCGATAAGACAGTATTACCTGTCTGCGAGAATTGCGGACTCATCGCTGTATACGATGGCAGAAAGAACCAAAGCTTCTGCACTGTATGCAAAGAGAACGTAGAGATCAACCATATCGAGATGAGCTATGCATTCAAGCTCTTCCTAGATGAGTTGAAGTCACTGACAATCTATCCAAAGCTAAAGCTGAAGGGTAAATACTAGGGGTATACTCATGGAAATTCCTGTCTACAAACAAGTTGAAAAAATAGTTTTTGAAGTCATGAGCCCAAAGTTCATCAAAGATATGGCTTCAGCTAAAATCGTTACACCAGAACTTTACGATAAAGAAGGCTATCCAGTTGATGGCGGTCTAATGGACGTACGTCTTGGTGTCATCGACCCTGGACTACGTTGTAAAACATGCGGTCAAAAACTCAAAGAGTGCCCGGGCCACTTTGGTTTTATCGAGCTAGCACGTCCAGTTATACACATTCGTTTTGTAAAACTCGTATTGGACTTATTGCGTTCAACATGCAGAGAATGTGGAAGTCTTCTTATTCCAAAAAACAAGCTATCACAATACAAAGATGAGCTTGATGTAATTGAGAAGAATGAAGGCCAAAATGAGCGCCGTGATAAGATTGTTGAAATTATTGCAGAACTCAAGAACATCAATAAGTGCCCACACTGTGCAGCTAAGCAAAGAAAAATTACTATTGAAAAACCAACCACCTACTTAGAAGATGAGCGAAGAATCAGCCCAATCGAAGTACGTGCTAGACTTGAGAGAATCCAAGATGAAGACCTTGCAGTCTTTGGTATCAACCCAAAAGCAATGCGTCCAGAGTGGTCAATTTTGACTATCTTACCAATCCCGCCAGTAACAATGAGACCATCAATTACTCTTGAAACTGGAGAGAGAAGTGAAGATGACTTGACCCACAAGCTTGGCGATATCGTTAGAATCAACCAGCGTCTATTTGAGAACATCAATGCTGGTGCACCAGAAATCATCATTGAAGATTTGTGGGACTTATTGCAGTACCACGTAACTACCTTCTTCGATAACGAAGTAAGCCAATTGCCTCCAGCTAGACACAGAAGCGGTCAGCCACTAAAGACAATTACTAGCAGAATCAAGAGTAAGGAAGGTAGAATCAGACACAACCTTGCAGGTAAAAGAACCAACTTCTCTGCGCGTACTGTAATCAGCCCGGATCCTGCACTCGAGATTAACGAAGTAGGAGTTCCAAAGATTATGGCAATGAAGCTTACTGTTCCAGAAAGAATGACATCATGGAATGCAGAATACTTGAAGGAGTTCATCAAGAAAGGCCCAGGCGCATACCCGGGTGCAAACTATGTTGTTCGCCCTGATGGAAAGCGTAAGCGTATTACTGATGAAACAAAAGAACAGCTCCTTGAAGAGATGCAACCAGGTTATGTTGTAGAGCGCCACCTATTAGATGGTGATATTGCACTATTCAACAGACAGCCATCATTACACAGAATGAGTATGATGTGCCACCGAGTACGTGTACTTCCAGGTTTAACTCTTCGTATGAATCCAGCAGTATGTGAGCCATACAACGCAGATTTTGACGGTGATGAGATGAATTTACACATCCCGCAAACCGAAGAAGCACGCGCAGAAGCTGAAATCCTCATGCAGGTTCAAACACAAATTGTCAGCCCAAGATATGGTCTTTCAATTATTGGTTGCTCCCAGGATGCAATTTCTGGAAACTACATCCTAAGCAAGTACTTGAGTTTTTCACGTTCAGAAGCAATCGATTTGCTAGCGCAAGTCGGTATGGATGATTTCAAGAGACTCCCAAACAAGAAAATTATCACAGGAAAAGAAGTATTCTCCTGTGTAGTACCAGCAGACTTCAGCTTTACAGCTGAACCAAAATCAAGCAAGCCACAAGACATCGAGAACGCAGTCGTCATCAAAAATGGCGTCTTCGAAAAAGGAGTCTTGGATAAAAGCCAGCTTGGTGCAGGAGCAGGTCTTCTTTTGAGAACATTGCACAAGAAGTACGGAGCAGATGAGATGGGACACATCTTAGGTAGAATCTACAAGCTCGGTATGTTCGTGCTACTCAAATACGGATTCACTTGCGGAATTGCTGATGTAGACCTAGCTTCAGAAGCAGATGAGAAGATAAGACAACTTCTCAACGAAGCAGAAGCAGACGTACATCGCATGATTGCAGCATTCGAACAACACACTTTGGAATTACTTCCAGGACGTACTATTGATGAAACTCTTGAATTACGTATTCTTGAGCGCCTAAACAAAGTGCGTAACGAAACAGGTCGTGTTGTAGCAGAAAATGCAAATCCAACAGCAGGTACTATGATAATGGTCCGTTCCGGAGCAAGAGGAAACCTCATAAACGTAGCTCAGATGACTGCATGTGTCGGTCAGCAAGCTTTCCGTGGAGGAAGAATCAAGCACGGTTACAAGAGCAGAACACTCTCATGCTTCAAGAAGAATGACCTCGGCCCAGAAGCACGTGGATTCATCAGAAACGGTTTCAAGTCAGGCTTGAAACCACACGAGATGTTCTTCATGGCAATGACTGGAAGAGATAGTCTTATGGATACAGCTCTACGTACTCCGAAGAGCGGTTACTTATACCGTAGACTAGCTAACGCAATGCAAGATTTGAAAGTTGAGTATGACGGAACAGTGCGTGACGCATCCGGCAGAGTCGTACAGTTCAACTACGGAGAGGACAACCTCGATGTAAGCAGAACTGAAGGCGGAAAAATCAACGTCAAGAAGATTGTCGAGACACTCGACTAAATAGGTGACAATCATGGCAAATCTGTACAAAGAGTACGAAGAAAAACTCCCTGGCCGCATCATCGATGAGGTAAAGCAATATACTGATGGTATGACAGAAGCAAAAATCAAGAAGGTTCTTGCTATTGTATATACCGAGTATCAAGCAGCAATGGTTGATCCTGGAGAAGCAGTAGGTAACGTTGCTGCTGAATCTATCGGCGAACCAGGTACGCAAATGACATTAGATACCTTCCACTTTGCAGGTGTTTCTGAGATGAACGTAACTATGGGTCTTCCAAGACTTATTGAAGTACTGGACGCTCGTAAGACTATCAGCACTGAAATGATGGAAATTTATTTGCTTCCACCATACAATCAAGGACAGGATATCAAGAAGATTGCTGAAAAACTTAAGGAAACTAACTTTACTGAGTATCTTGATGAGCTCTCAATTGATGTGCTTGAAGCAACTATGACAGTTTCGCTTAACTCACAAAAAATGCAGTTAGTAGATGCAACCCCTGATAAGTTGATTAAAATCTTAATTAAGACATTCAAGCCTTTCGAGTTTAAAGCAGATGGCAATAAGATAATTATCAAATCCACTGCTAAGGATGACAAATTGCGTG
This sequence comes from uncultured Candidatus Woesearchaeota archaeon, assembly GCA_963724455.1. Taxonomy (GTDB): domain Archaea; phylum Nanobdellota; class Nanobdellia; order Woesearchaeales; family UBA525; genus UBA525. The sequence goes on along the minus strand of CAVRUV010000045.1, from coordinate 4,700 downwards.
AGATATACCGTCTTAAGGAAAAGATCAAGGATACTTACATCAACGGCGTAAAGGGCATTACTATGGTATTGCCAGTAAAGCGTGCTGAAGAGTTTTTGATCGTAACAAAAGGCAGCAACTTGAAAAAAGTGCTTGAAGTAGAAGGTGTAGATACTACAAGAACAACTTCTAACGACATTCACGAAGTAATTGAGATGCTAGGTATTGAAGCAGCGCGTCAAGCAATCATTAACGAAGTGAACAAAGTCCTAGATAACCAAGGTATCGATATCGATATTCGCCACATAATGCTTGTATCAGATACAATGACTATGACTGGTCACGTCCTTGGTATTAGCAGATATGGTATTGTAAAGGAAAAACCATCAGTACTTGCACGTGCAAGTTTTGAGACACCACTAAAGCACATCTTCAATGCTGCAATTACCGGCGAAGAAGATAGATTGAACAGTGTCATCGAAAACGTGATGATCAACCAACCAGTACCATTAGGAACAGGTTTACCTCAGCTCATTATGAAGAGACCTAAGCCTAAGAAGGACTAAATACAACGAAATTACAATAACACTTAAAAAGAACATACAAAACCAGGTGTACTATGAAAGCAGACATCAGAAAACTTTTGGGAAGCGACAAACTAATTATCGGTAGTGATCGCGTACTAAAAATGCTCCGCAACAACGAATTAAAGCAAGTCATACTCGCAAACAATGTCAAGCGTGAACTACACGATGATATCGTAGCATACAGCAAGCAGAACAACATAGAAGTTGTCGAGCTTGATGTACCTAACGAAGAACTTGGAGTATACTGCAAGAAGCCATTCCACATCAGCGTGTTGGGGATTCGATCATGAGCGTTGTAATCGATAACGATTTGTTGCAGACGATAAGTATCGTCGAAAAAATTACACACTGCCGAATTGACAGATGCGTACCTAAAGAAGACAAGCTCTTGTTTGTCGTTGAAAAGGGCGGTGCTAGAAAGATTGTTGGCCAAGATGGCGCAACACTAAAGAAGTTGGAAAGCCAACTCGGCAAGCGTCTAAAAATCATTGAGAAAAATGAGAACAAGGAGCAATTCATTAGAAATGCATTCTTGCCTTTGAAAATCTCATCATATGCTGAAGCAGACGGTATTGTTACAATCGGCGGCGCAGATGAAAAGACCAAGGGACTCATGATTGGCGCAAAAGCACACAACTTGCGATTCTTAGAAAAGATCATCCAAGGATACTTCCCAGATGTTCGCGAAATCAAAGTTGCATAAGCAAATTGCGTTTAACACGAAATCCTTTTTTATTTTAAAAGTTTTTCTAATTGAGTTTAATTGTTAAAATATTATTTCGCTTAACATATTATAGAAGTGTTGCCTTGAAGCCTAACAGAAAATCAACCGATTCATGCAGGTTGATTTTCGTAAAACCTCGCGGTGCGAGTAAAAACTTCGCAACACAATGAAATGAGAGATAAAATAACAAAAACTAAACTATTAATAATCCCTAATAACTGATTCTGAGAAATATTTACACAAAAAATATTATTGAAATATAATTTCGCCTAACAGATAATTAAACAATAAAATTATTTCGCACTACACTTTCTCTATTCTAAAACGCATTGCACCATCTTCAGTTAATGTATCTCCATCATTGATGTTCTTGCAATCGAAAAGGCCGAAACCCGCACCATAGTCTAAAATGCTCGTCTCGGTTTCAATTGTTCTATCACCGATTCTTACAAGCGATATAGTCACATCACCACTACGCTTCGCATTTGAGTACACTAAATCAATATGATGCGTTCCTTTAGGTAATTCAACTATTGTTTTGAAAATATTTTGTTCTTCAGTAGACAAAGTGAATGTTGAAATCAATGTGCCATCTACGATAAGGCTAATAGTTGGCCACTCAATATCTTTTTTACCAGAAGCAACAACTACTAATTCCACAACATCATCGGGTGTTTGAACAAGTTTTGTCGTGGGAATACACGAATCATTAACGATTCCTTGTGCAAGATAATACGCCATAACATCGACTTTAGGCAGATGTTTTATATCATCTTGTTTTATCACATTATTTTGTTGCACTGAATTCAAAGTAGCATTAGTGGTGTTTGCCAAACGATCCTTGTAATTAATATCATAGATTTTCCCAAATGCCTGCGCATCCTGCATTGCAATTTGATATGATACCTTATAATGATCAATTTCTAGTTTTGCAGCTGCAAGGTCGCTTAAAGTTTTGCCATGTTCTGCTCGCAAATCTTTTAGTGAATAAGAGAATATCAATATAGTACTAATGTTCAATAGAACAAGCAAAAATATTATTATGTAAATACTAAAATTAGGTTTATGACCCATCGAACTTTTAACATGTTTAATAGAGTCTTTTGCAGCTTCACGTTTATCATGTTCATCAATATCGTTCGCCAGTTCCTTGAAATCAGATGACATCACAGTAACAATATACCAATAGTTCTTAAGTTTTATTAAAAAAAGAGTAATCAGCAATCAAAAAGTAATCAAAGGTTAAAAAACAGTAGAAAGGACTCAAACACCTAAAAAAATAATTACAAATGTAATATCGCCCAATTTAAGCATTAATTTTATAAATAACCCCTCCACACCCAGACTTCCAGTAACATGGAAAACTATAATTGACATTAATATTCGGGGGGATATTATATGAAACAAAACACTATTATATTTACAGTTCTAGCACTATTCTTAAGCCTCACATTAGTGACAAGCGTGCAAGCAGCAGAAATTAGTGGAGCAGACTTCACGTACAATGCTGTTACAAGCACCATCACTGTAAAAGGATTCATCTCAGATTCTAGTGCAGATTCTGCACAAGTCACATTCACAAATTCAACAGGTGGAACTATAACTTCTCCCTGCACCGCAGTCTCTAGTGGTACTGATGGAGTTTTCACATCATCTACCTCAACTGCCGGATGGATAAAGGACATATATTCAGTTAATGTAAAATTCTACACCAGTGGTGCATGTGGCGGAAGCGAAGTTACCCCTCAAGCACCAGCAGGTGAATTTGATTACTTAGCAATCAGCAATTTGATTACAAGAGTTAACAGTTTGACTAACGGTACAACATACAATGATAGTGTTCTTGTAGGTAGAATAAATGCATTGAACGCAACACTAAATTCCCTCCTAGCGAGCTTAAATGCATCAAATGCAACATTAACTGCACAAATAGCAGCACTACAAACACAAATAACAACCCTCCAAACACAAATTACTAACATCAATAACAACATAACAAATGTCAACAACAGAATAACAAACATCAATAGCAGTCTTACTGCATTAGATGCTGAAGTTACAGTAGTTGAATCAGATGTTGCAACATTACAAACTGATGTTAATAACTTGGAATTAGAAGTAACAGCACTTTGGAGTGCAATCAATAATCTAGAGAATGAAGTAAGTACTGAATTCTTCTATGATGAATCATTGAATACTCTTGCAGTGCAAGGTTATGCACCTAATACTGCGCTAAGTGCAAGAGTTGCATTCTTAGGAGATGCAGAAAATCATGATATTTGTGTTGCAGTCGATGCAAATGCAAATCCTGAATTTGAGACAACATTATCTAGTGTAAATACTTGGGAACCAACAGCATATTATTTGAGAGCTAAATTCTATACCGACGCAGTTTGCGGATTTAGTTGCACACCAGGATCAACTACACCAACCACTATGATGACTGAAAACTTTGCATCAAACAGCGATTGGGCAACCTGGTCAAGCAACGGCAACGGAATCGCATATGAAACAGGCGATTCATCGCATTGCACAAATGACGCAAGCGATTCATGCATAAACCTTGACGGACCTGATAGCTCCTCAACTAATGAAAGAACCCTATCGAAACAAAGCAATGTTGATTTAAGCAGCTGTGATGATGGTACTGCAAGCTTTAGAATTGGAAAAGTTGCAGAATCAGGAGATCTAGAATCTGATGATTGCGCATATGTAAGCTTCTCCAATAATGGCGGAAGTACATACGGTAGCTTAAACACAATTTTCTGCAATGATAATCCGGCAATCACCTATAGCGTAGCAATCCCTGACGCATATCTTGTAAGCAACATGCGTGTTAGAATCTCAAAGCATCATTTCGGACAATCAGGCGAGAATGCATGGCTTGATGACTTTAGCATAACATGTGATGTAACTGCAGCTCCAGTATGCTCAGACAATGCTTCGGCTGAAGTTCAACCAAGAGCATTCGGCGGAGAATTCAACGCATTACAATTAACAGATTTGCAAAATCAATTGACTGCACTTGAGAATCAATTCGATGATTTGAACAACTCATTTGTGAACTACACAGAAGAAGTCGATGCAAATCTTACAGCAATCTGGACTAGAATTCAAGCAATAAATATTGAGATTGCAGGATTACATGCAAATGATAGTGCACAACAAACACAAATCAACAATTTGCAAACAAGAACAACAAGTCTTGAAAGTAGAATGACAAGCCTAGAAGCAAGAGTTACAAGATTAGAATTCCTTGTAGCTCATATTGCGGATTGGGGAACATTCCACGACCAGACAAACAATGAATTGACACTATCAGGCAACGGTGCTCCAGCAGGAACACAATGGGCAAGAATAAATGTTGAAACAGTAGATTACGAAGGTGATCCGCTAGGATTCTTCTTCCC
>CAVRUV010000044.1:0-5506 GCA_963724455.1 uncultured Candidatus Woesearchaeota archaeon | reverse complement strand
CACGTATTGCTCTCTGGAATGCCACCGTACTCTTTTTGGAATTCTAATGATGAACTTCCTCCCGTATATGCTTTTTTTAGTTTTTTCTCAGCCGTCTTTATATCGTCAGTTAAGAAGATTGCAGAATCAGGTCTGCTTGCGCTCATTTTTCCTTTTCCATCTAAACCAAGACAAAATTTTGTGAATACTGCAGATGGCGGTATGAATTTTTTCTTTTTCGCAACCTCTCTTGACAATAATAAATATGGATATTGGTCTATTCCAACACACAACAGTGTAGGTTTCGGTCCCCCGAATTCTGCATACTGCGGCAACAATATTTGTGCTATTTGTGTTCCTCCTCTATAGAATACGGTTCCCGGATTATCTTTGCCTTCTGAGTCTATTCCAAAAATTCCTGTTACTCGATTTAACCCTACGTGTTTTGAAATATCAATTGCTACATTGTATATATTTGTGTAATCAGAATCAAGGTATATGTGCGTTTTTTTTGGATCAAATCCCATCGCAATAATACTTGGTATCACAAGGTCATATGCTATTTTTCTAGCATCTGCTATGGTGTGAGTTTTATCTACAAGATAGCTTTCATCATCAGTTATTGGGATGAATATTTCTGCTCCTTGTTGCTGCATCCACAATAGTTCATCGAAAACTTGTTTGTGCCCGAAGTGAAGAGGACCTGAAGGATTCATGCCTGATACTACTGCCCACGGTTCGTTGTTAGCCATTGCAGTTGCAATAGTCTCTAGATCTTTATGACAATAAGTGATATTCATATGCATGAGTCTGCTTGGTGATGGGTGATATTGTACGAATCGTTCAATTGATCTTGCACCAAATTCGTTCATTTTGGTTATGTAGTGAAGCGCTTCCTCATTTCTTTTTTGAAGCTTTCTTTCGAAATCTTTTTGCGAGTCCTCATTTTGATAGTTGTACTCACTCATAAGATAACCTCGATAGAATGTGTTTATTGACATCTTCGTAGACTAACTCTTTTAGTGCAGCAGGTGAGATGTTTCCATTGTAAAATTCTTGAAATAATGTTATTGGATCATCTTGTTTTAAGAAAATATTTTTTGCCAGTTTTGCGATTATACCAACATCTAATATTGGGTTAGGAAGAGCAGGATTTATCGATATGAACGATGAAAATATAAGTTCTCTAATTTTTTCGTGATTGATAGTATCAAGTATTATTCTTTTCTCTTGTAGTTGTTTGCTACCTGCTTTGTATGCGGTGATACCATGATCTTCAATACCTGGAATTGAGAAGAAATATCCCCAGTTCATGCCTAGTGGATATGTTGGATTGAGAAATAATGAGTTTGGACCATCTATGTTACTATTCGCGCTTTTTTTTGATTTTTCTTTTACTATTCTGCGAGCAATGCTATCATATAAGTCTTCTCTTGGGGGGCCTATTTTGATATCAACATCTAAAATGGTAGTTATTTCATCAAATGAATACAGAAAACCTTTTTTTCTTTCTATGTCGAGCTTTGATTGCGGAACTGTTTTTTCTATATCAAGCATCATTTGAGGATCATTTTTGCAAATCTCAATCACTTTTGCTCTGGCGCGAATAAACTCTTCAGAATCAATATACTCACTCATTTTTTTGACAATTAATTTCAAGTCGTAAATGTTATTTACCTTTCTTACAAACTCTGCGCGCTGCTCTCCTAATAATTGATATTTTTCAATGTGTTTTTCACTAACGTTTCTGCACGCAGCGCTATCTGCTATGAGAATTGTTGGAGTAATAGTATGTCCTTTATTTTGTAATGCTTTTGCTAATGCCGATACAAAAAAATAGTATTTCATACTATCAATAGTACTTCCATACTCATCATAGGTTTCTCCATAAAATATATTCAAATGTTTAGGTCCTTCATCAGACATTTTTTTCAAAATATCTTCTGCCGATGATTGTATCGTCAATCCTTTTGTAGTTAATAATTGTTCTAGTTCCATAAATGTGCCTACTTGTGCATCGGTTCGTGTATGTGTGCTGAATATGCAGCTATGGTGATTTTTTTTAGAATATCATCACTGGTGTAGAGCAAAGTTGTGTATATATCATCTGTAATTAGTGTAGAATCATCGTTGCGTATTCCTGTTAAGCGCATTTTCGCTTGTTGTGTAAGTATGTACAAATCAACAATCGCTCGTTTATCTGTGGTGCTGTTTATTAGAGCCGTAATTGAGTCCATGGTATCATTCACTGCATCGATTCTGTATGCACCCAGTCCCTTGCTGTCTTTTTTGTAAGGAAGAATTCCATATGTTACTATTTCTTGAGCAACTTTATCTGTGAGATCTGGATTTCCTAGTGGTAATGATTTGGTAAGTTGAATTGCCACATACTTATTGAATTGTATTTTTTCTGCGATATCTCTTGCAGGTATATCATATAAGATTTCATATGGAGGACCTACTTTTATATTAACATCTAATGTTTGTATGGTTGCTAATTCTTCAAATGGATATCTCATTGCATCAGTATTGTGACGTCTATCTGCAGGAACTGCTTGCAGCACAAGCTCTTTGAATGACGGGTTGCTCTTTGCTTCTGTGTATAATTTGTGTAGGTTATCTTGATAATTTTTTGTTGCACATATGTCGGATGATTTTACTAATTGTATATTCGCGCCATATACTCTATTTATTTTTTCAAGATATTCTATTCTTGATTTTAAATCAGCATCTATATCAGTAGTACTTTTATCTTGATTAATATCTGTTATGAAGTGATCTGCTAGTAACCAAGTGCTTTTTCCACTCGATGCGCTGTTATTGATTCTATCTGAAAGATTCATAATAAAAAAAGAGTATTTCAGCATATCAACTGGCTGGCCTTGATCAAATGTTTGTCCCATCATAATATTTAACGGTTTTTTTTGTGCAAGCAATAATTCTAATTCTTGCACGGTGTGAACTCCTTGTACAATTGATTTTTGTGAAATGTAGTCTTGTATCATGTTACGCCTAGGGGATTAATTTGCTTGCAGCATTATTTATGATGTCATACCATTTGGTAGGATTTTGTTTTGCGCTGTTCACGACTGCTCGTTGTGGTACTTTCCAGAATTTAGGCACCGTGTGTTTTTGCAAGCATGGATCTTTTGATTTCTGTGCTTTTTGTATTGCATATGCTAAAATCTCTTCTCTTTTTTTCTGGTGGTCTTTTAGTGCTCCTGGGATAATATCTCTTACTAGTGCAATATTGTCTTGACATTTTTCCTTACAGATCCCTATTAGATATGTATCTATTTCTGTTTGAATGATCTTTTGTTCATCTTTTGAAGAGTGATTCATTCTATCTATTAGCTCAGTGTATTTCTTCTGATTACAGATGTCTGAAAAATCTATTTTGCTATGCATATTAAACACGTCAATGTATCTAATCATATCCAAAGCGCAACGTTCAACGTGTTCTTTATCTGCAGCATCATATTTTTTTAATGTCGAATGTATTCTGCTGTCTAAGTCTTCCTGTTGCGGTCCTGATCCAAGATATAAAGTTCCTGCAGTTTTACTGGAACTTGCTTTATCTCCGCTAATTCCTCTGATGTGAGGAATGTATAACCCGGATGGAGTCGTTTTTACTCCGGGTAGTGGAATGTTATTTTTTAGCGATGCTTCTGTTAATGCAATGGTCATTTTCATGTGACCATCTTGGTCTTGTCCGCTTACCATGAATGAATGATAATTTCCAAAATCTGGGTGTTGTGGTAGCAGGATATCTCCTACTTGTGTTATTCCTGCAAATAGGAATGGGAAATCGTCAATCATTTTTTCCATGCCGTAAATATCTGTTGCGTGATCGAATTTCATACTTCTTGCAACAAAATAGGCAAACATATTCACGCGGTGCTCTTCTGATTGTAAGTAAGTGTGAGCGGCATCTAAATTCACTCCATTTGCTCCCCAATCAAGAAGATTATCAGCCGCCCAGAATTTATATTGTTCATGAGATAATTTTGCATCCATTGAGCATTCTATGTCTGCTACGGGGATGAGTACTTGTGCGCCATTTTTCTGAAAGAATGCTACTGTTGAGGATGTTAATTTGTGTCCGAAGTGATACGCACCACTAGGTTTGAATCCGGAAGCTATGCCAATTTGTTCATTATTTTGTAGTGCGTGTAGAAGAGTTTCTCCATTTCTGTGGCGCAGCATTTTATTTGCAGCAGGTAATAGTATTCCTTCAAGTGATGAGAGTATTTCATACATCTTGTTACAAGTGGGGTTTCCTTCAGACGTCAGGTATACTGATTCGTATCCTCCAGGACCTCCATCGCTAAGTTGTCTGAACGTTATTGCATATCTGTCTGTTTGAAGTTCTTTATTCGGATTTGTTATTTCAGTTCCCATTTGTCTCCTCCTTATTTTCTCGCATAGCTATCGCTATCTTTCATTTTCATTCATCGATTCTAATTCATCTTAATTTTAAAATGTTAAGCGCAATTAACTTTCGTTGAGAGTGCTCATTGTTTTTTCGCGAGCAATTTCCTCGATGATGTGGAAGACGAATTTCTCCGTCACGCCATATTTGTGCTCGAGGTTTGCGATGAAGTCTTCCATTTCCTTCATGTCGCGAAATACTCCTTCGACTGCGAGATTGTAGCCGTTGTTTACCCTGTAGAGATTGTTTACTTGTTCGTGGCAGAGCAGGTGTGTTTTTGCCCCTTCCATTGTCTGCTGTGGCACCTTGAGGAAAATATTCGCCTTGATTGGATAACCAAGCTCGGCAAAGTCAACTATCGCAGTAAATTTTTTTACAAGTTTGTCTTCGTGGCGTTTGAGCCTGTCGAATATTGTGCTTACAGGAATTCCTGTTCTTCTGCTGATAGTTGTCAAGTTCATTCTTGAGTTGCCTCGTATTTCCTGGATAATTTTCATGTCGGTCGTTTTCATAATTTCCCCCATGTTTGTGGTGCTAATTGCTGTTCGATGCCTAAGTGTTCGTGTCGTATGAGCTCTTGCATATAGTGCATATCAAATGATGCACAATGTTCTGTTTGTTTGAGCATACGCGTGAATGCGTTGAGTTCGGTAATTGATGGAAATAGGAATTCTCCAAGCAGCCATTCTTCTCCAGATGGAGTTTCTGAGCTTGTTAGGCGATTTATTGCGATATGATCTTGCAGCATTGTTGTCAATTTTTGTACTGAGCCGTCCTTTGGTTTTATGTTTGCATGAATGTGTATTGGATAACCGATTGTTGCAAAATCAATTTGTGTTGTGTATTGTTTGATGACTTTTCGCTCTTCAAGCATTTTGATTCTGCCTGCAAGCGTTGTGATTGGCATGCCGGTAATTGTTGACATTCGTGTAAGCGACATTCTAGCATCTTGTCGTAAACATTCAAGAATCGGCAACCATTCTGCAGGCACCGCGTTGAATTTCGTTGGTTGTGGTGATGTTTGCATAAGATAAGTAAATCTTACCAAAGATAAGTATTTAATTCAAGAATAACTATTATTAGTAATTATATAAT
>CAVRUV010000043.1:0-5198 GCA_963724455.1 uncultured Candidatus Woesearchaeota archaeon | reverse complement strand
TTAGCTTGACTCCAAGTGACCGATCAATCTCCACTGTTCAGATACTCAAGTAATTATACAGTAATTACCGGATCATCAGCTAAACCAAATATAGAAAAAATAATTAGAACCGCAAGATCATTTGAAGAATTCTTTAAAATGATGGACCTAGCACCATACGCACTTTCATCGTTAACAGATAGAGAATGTGAAGAATTCATGGATAAGTTTGATGATGTGTTCAAAAAACCAAAAGAACTCAGCGATGAAGAATTTGACGATTTAATTAAGCTTCTAAAAGAAAATTTAAATGAACCAGAACCAATACCGATATTTGACTCCGAAACAAATGAACTCTCAAGTAATAGAAATTTTAAAGTTAATAAAAAATTTGATATCAATAACAAACCACCATACACAAAAACGTTTGAGATTGCAGTACACGGCCCAAAAACCCAAAACTTGAGGATAGTATCACTGAGCAATTTTGAAACTACACTTCGAATGATGCACGAAAGAAACCTACACACAAAAACACCAAGACAGATATTAGATCATATGCTATTTGAATCAGACATAGACTTTAATAAAAACCACCCGCCATTCAAAGAAGAACTTAAAGAGAGCAAATTAGGCAAGTTTATTTCAGATACCGAACTTCAACACATAACCCCCGAGATATATTGTACTGATGAAGAGTCAAGAAGACTATTTTTTAAAAGTGACAATCAACTACAAATAGTACAAATATTACAAACACTAAATTATAACTTTAGAAGACAGCAATCTACACTGACAAATATGCTGACAGAATCAGATGCGTTATTCAAAGAGGACCATCTCTCAAGATTATCTCCGGTGGAATTCTATAGAGAAGGGGGTTCAGGAATCATACTCAAAGGAACCAATCTAAGAAAACCTGTATGTGTAAAAATATACACTAGCGAAAAATATGGTGCTGAACAAAAATTAATGGTGGCTAGAAGAGAAGCATTGATTTCTGAAGTGATGGGGGATTATAACGCAATTCCCATAATGCTTGACAGTGGAGAAGTAACAATCAATACTTTTTCAGAATCATATACACTACCTTACATCATAACACAATATGTCGGTGACCGCTCGCTTTCTGAACAAAGAGAATTAGATGGAGATGATATGCGCATATTCTTAGACCAAACGTCAAGTGCATTACAAGCATTACATAAACAAGGATTTGCACATAGAGACCTGCACGGTGAAAACATCAGAGTAAGCGATCCGAATCAGAATCATGACAAAAAACACTACCACATACTTGATGTAGAGGGTGCTAGAAAAATAGGATCACCAGATGACAACTACACATTAACCACCACAACAGGTGGCAGACATACGGTAGCACCAGAATTATTAGAAAGAAAACTAAATGGAAAAATAGGAATAAAACCATACATGGTAACACAATCCTTAGATGTTTATGGCCTTGGAGTTGTAGCATATTACGCCGCAACAGGGTACTACCCTTACAGCGAAACGTATGATGGTGCACCAAGAGATGACATACAAGAAAAAATCTACAACAACGTACCAGTAACAAGAATAAATCTCATGCGAGAACAAAAAGGATTAACACCAATAGCACCACAACTAGAACAGCTAATACACCAAATGATGGGCCCACTAGAACAAAGACCAACAATGAAAACTGTGCAAGAACAAGTGAAAGGGATGCAATGACAATGGACCCTGCAGAAAAGAAAAGCATGATAGAGCTAATGACACTATTAGAAGATCTATATTTCTTCTCACACAACGCTCTAGCAAATCCGGATTATCTAGAACCTGATTGGTCTGATAAAAGACTCTTAGCAAAAAAAGAAAAAAAAGAAAAAGCTCTCAAGTGGGAAAAAGAAAGAGAAGATAGAAAAAATGCAGGATTCCCTGACGAGATAGAAGTTTGTGGAGAAGAATGGTTAGATGCGTTAAAAGAAGAAATGGGCCCACCAGAACATACTGAAATAGAAACAAAAATAAATATCTTAGAAAGAAATGCAATTAGTGAATTTGAAAATCTCAAAAGTCGAGCAGCATATTCTTGTGTTAAAACAGTAAATAAGATGAAATTTATACATTCAACACATCAGTTATTAAACAAAAAAAGAAAGCTCTACATGCCAACACCCGTTCCAAGTTCTCTGGAAAGAAGAGTTCTACAATTATTTGAACATCCGGAAACCTTGTTTTCAGTAAATCCTCATATGAGGAATTTATTAACTAACTCGAAAATTAAATTCAAGCTTAACAGCTTAAAAAAATTATCAATTTACGATTACGCACCAATGTTAACTACTGGAAAAACATTATCAAGCTCATTTTTTGAAACAACATTAGAACAGATAATAAAAAATCCATATCTTCAAAAAATTTGTCCTAAACTTACAATTGAACAACTACACACAGAAGTGATTTATGACCTAGCGCATAATTGGTTAACACAACTATTAGTATTTACCTATTATACAATTAGCAACAATGGAAAAAATCCCTTAAAAGATCAACTTGAATTTTCAACGCAAGTAACACCAGTAAACTTTTTAGACACTACGTTTGAATATTCTGAACAAGAAAACCAGCATCTATCTAGCTTAACACAAACCATACAAGAAGATATAAAAATATATCAACAGTTAATAGATTTTCTCCCAACCAGCAATAAACAGGATGATTATTTATTATCTGAATTTAAAAACTTAAAAAACATTCATGAAAAAATTATAGAAAGATTAATGTTCATCGGATTTACTAAGTATAATTCTCTACAACTAGCAAAAGTACTAATAGAACCAGAAATAATAAAGAGAGCAGTACAAGCAAGAAAAAAAGAAATAGTCGAAAATGTTCTTACAAATCAATCTTCAGCAGCATATAATCATAATAATATTTGGGAAAAAATATTTTCTAATACCAAAACAAAGAATACCGTACGTAGATCTCGCATTCTGCCAGAAGACAAAAAGCCGTTGGAGTATATTATCGATACTGTAAACATTTTATGTAAAGAAGAAAAAAATATCTCACAACCAAATGATCTACTTGATACTGCAGTATTGCTTCAACGATCAAAAGAAGACATAATATTACATAAAAATGAAGAATATTATTATTGGATTAAAGCAAGGTTACAATCAGATACATTCTTTGTAACAACAGATAGTGTATCCACCCAATTATACTATGATTCATCAATTGAGGAACAAGACCTAATTAAACAACTACTCATACGATTCAATTACCGGGAGTTGGAAATAAATAACTTATTAAATCCAATTCAAGAATATGCTGAAGAGCTACTAACACACCCACTCATAGTCGCAGATCTTGATGGTCTAAAAAGAGTAACTTTCTATCGCAAAGGCTCCAATGGTACCATTTTCAAAGGAAAACTTGCTGGAGAAGATGTTTGTATAAAAATATACGATCCATCAATGCATGGATTTGATGGTGCAGTATTAAAACAACAACGCGAAGCATTACTTAGCGAATTAGGAGGAGAATTAGCAGCAATTCCACAATTAAAAATTGCAGGAATATTATCACTCGATAAATTTACCAGTAGAACACAACTACCTTTTGTTATCACAAAATACGTCGGCAACAGATCTCTATCAGAAGAACAAGTATTAGATGACAAAGACGTACCGATATTCTTAGATCAAACATCACGAGCATTACACTCACTACACAAATTAGGATACGTACACAAAGACCTACACGCGGGAAACATCAGAGTGAGCGATCCAGATCAATACCACACAAAAAAACGCTACCACATGCTCGATGCAGAAGGAGCTAGCAAAATAGGAACACCAGACAACAATTACGCACTAACAAAAACAACAGGATGCAGACACACCGTCGCACCCGAATTATTAGAAAGAAAACTAGATGGAACAGTAGGAATAAAACCATACATAGTAGAAGCATCATTAGACGTCTATGGCCTTGGAGTTGCAGCATATTACGCAGCAACAGGATACTATCCACACAGCGAAACATACCATGAATTATCAAGAGAACAAATACAAGAAAAAATATACAACAACGCACCAATAACAAAAATAAATGTTGTTCGAGAAAAAAAAGGATTAACACCAATAGCACCACAACTAGAACAGCTAATACACCAAATGATGGGCCCACTAGAACAAAGACCGACAATGAAAACTGTGCAAGAACAAGTGAAAGGGATGCAATGACAATGAACGAAACACCCATCTCCCAAATAAAAGAGACATCTTTCTTACTCGAATGGATAAAGTATTTCTACTGCCATCTCTCTTGTTCTATGACATATTTCGCCTAAACGCAAATAAACATGTGCTTCGCCGCTCATTGCTTTTTTTTCCAAAAACTCTTCTACATCCTTTGTAGAATGTCTATGGTGAGTAATGCCTTGCATACTAGGATTTCGAACCATATGAGAGACTTGTGCAAATGCATTTGCAGTCTTTTCTACACCCTCTTTAATATTCGGCATCTTTTTTTGTTTAAGCAAATAACTCGCAATGATATACAGTGCATCGCCGATACTTTCTAGTTCTGCAATGATACGATATGCAGCAGTTATTTTCTTTACTTCCATGCCAGACTGTGTATTCAATGATCTACGATAGAAATTATGCAGCTTATTGAGCGTGTTCTCATAAGGGTCTATTTCAGACAATAATGATAAGTCCTTTTTTGCAATAGCATCCAGTATGACTTCAAAAATTGTGCTCACGATGTGAAATGCTCGTTGGTACACTACATTGAACTCAGTCTCAACGCCTGCCGCAACGTTTTTCAAAATAACAACGCCGCGTTCTTCATGAACGATTTCAAATCCCATTATATGATTCATCACTTCATCTATTTTCTTTCTTGTTTCATGATTTTCATATAAGACCCTGATTGTATTATATCCTTGAATATACGGACTTATGATGACTCTACGAACGAAATGCTCCCCTTCAGAAACCTTTATTGTAATCTCTTCTTGCTCTATTCTTCCATTAGTTGCAATGCAAAGTCCGCCATCTTTTTCAGCAACTTCAACTTCATCTCCAGATTTCAGATTATGATCTTTTGCCCATTTACTAGGTAGACTCACTGCTAAACTGGCGTTTCCGACCTTTAGGACCTTTCTTTTCATAACTACTGGTAATGAAACCCAGTATATATATTTATTGATTTAATAA
>CAVRUV010000042.1:0-66577 GCA_963724455.1 uncultured Candidatus Woesearchaeota archaeon | reverse complement strand
AAGAATTCTTCAAATGATCTTGCGGTTCTAATTATTTTTTCTATATTTGGTTTAGCTGATGATCCGGTAATTACTGTATAATTACTTGAGTATCTGAACAGTGGAGATTGATGAATTACATTTGGAGTAAGTAAGCTAACATTTGTTGTTTTTTCTTTGTAGTCTGTATATGTGAATGTGCTTTCCCATATATTTCTCGTAGCCATGTATGTACTAACTACAACATTTGCATTGTTGGAAAGTGCTCTCGCGTTTCGCTTTAATAATAACGGTTCTTCCCACACATTGGCTATTGTCCATGCATCTTCAATTGATAGCTCTAAATTACGCACTAATGTTTTGAAGTTTTTGTAATGTAATTTTTTTAGAGCTGAAATGCCCATTTCTTTTCCTCTTGTCGTTGGAAAATTATCTATTTCAATTGCCAAAAGCCTTTGTTGTACGCGTGATTCTAGAATGACGTCTTTTGTGAATGCGGTGCGATAAAGAGTTTTGTGTGCACCATGTAGTTCTTTTGATGCATTCCTTCCATATCTTTTTTTACATTCTTTATCTACTTCTGTTAAGTGTTCTTTTTGTTGGATTGGTGTTAAATGGTTATATACAATATTTACGGCAGTCATTTCGTGTATTGACTGTATGGTTTGGAATTTTAAGTCATATGACGTCGAAAATATAGTTTCATTCTGTTTTTCATGTAATTGTTCTACTAGATGGTCTAATTTTCTTTGTACTTGCGCGACTGGATGTTGGCTAGATAAATCAACGTTGTAGAATGGATGTAGTAGTTCTTGCGGTATTGAGAATCTTTTTCTTACCATTGCTTCTAATGTGGTCTTTGGTTTTTCAGATGGTGTTAGAGGTATTGATAATAGCGGATGTTCTCTTTGTGGAATTAATTCATCTTCGGATTCACCGCCTTCTAAAAATCCGAATTCTTCTAAATCTCCTTCAGAGCCGAATATTCTTAGTTCTTCTTTTTCTGTTATGTGATGTGTGCGTTTTTCTTCAGGTATATCTTTTATTTGATATTTTCTTTCTTTACGGTTTTTTATTTTTTCATTTTTTTCTTTAGATGTAACTGATGTTGTTTTTATTTCTAATAGGGTTTGTCCTTGGCTTGTCCATTCTTTTGAGTGGGTAAATGGATGTGTTAGAAAATATAGCTCTTGCAGGGTTGCTATGTACTCTCTATATAGCGGATCAGTTTCATCCATCTTTAATTCCCCGGTAATATCTATATCTGTTCCTACCAGATAGTAGTATTTATGTCTATATTAACCCTTCGAAATGTTCACGGTCTCGTCGGAAGATTTCTAAGTGGTTTATAGCTCCTAGGGCCTAAGAATTTGACCATTTCAGCCTCTTGAATTCGATTTCTCAAAATCTTTAAAAACCATTAACCTTTTCTTCCTATCTACAGCTATATATTATATGGAAAACAATTCCATTCCGAGGCATCAATGGTAGTAGCTAAGAAATCCACAATTAAAGTCGATAAAAAGATCATTTCTAAGGTCGAAATAGCTCCAAAAACAGCTAAAGTAGCTCCAAAAGAGCCGGTTACAAAAGCTTCAAAGATTCCTGCAGATGGCTATGAGTTCATTATTTGCGAAAAACCCTCCACTATGGAGAAGATTTCTCAAGCGCTAGCCGATGGGAAACCAACAAAAAAGGCAGATCAAGGCGTTTCTTACTACGAACTTACTCATAACAAGATGCCAATAGTTGTTGCTTCTGCAGTAGGTCACTTATTTACTGTTGCTGAAAAAGAAAAAAGCTTCAAGTATCCGAGTTTTGACGTTGAGTGGAAATTAACTGCTGACGTAGATAAGACAGCAGCATTTAGTAGAAAGTACGCAAACGTCATCAAGAAGCTCGCTAAAGGCGCAAGAGTTTGTACTGTTGCAACAGACTATGATATTGAAGGAGAGACTATCGGTGTTAATATCATCAAATACTTGTGTAATCGTAACGATGCTAATAGAATGAAATTCAGTACAGTTACTGCTGAAGATCTTAAAGAAGCATATGCTGAAAAAAGCAAGACCATCGATTGGGGTCAAGCAAATGCAGGTACTACGAGACACATTCTTGATTGGATGTACGGCATCAATATGAGCCGCGCTTTAACCAACGCAGTAAAGAGCGCCGGCAGTTTCATGAATCTCTCAACTGGTAGAGTTCAAGGACCATCTCTGAAAATCATCGTAGATAAGGAAAATGAAATCACGGCTTTTATTCCCCAAGATTATTGGGAGATAGAATTGAAAGGCGAGCACCAAGAAAAAGATGGAAAAAAAGAATGGATTGCTTATCACGAACGCGACAGATTTGATGTTGAAGAAGAAACAAAAACAATCCTCAAAAAATGCAAGGGCAAACCTGCAACTGTTGATAAGATTGAATCAAAACGCTTCAACCAATCTCCCCCAACACCATTCGATCTAGGTTCCTTGCAAACAGAATCTTATCGCTGCTTTGGTATTAGCCCACGAGATACTCTATCAATTGCACAAACTCTCTATTCAGCAGCACTCATTTCTTATCCAAGAACAAGCAGCCAGAAATTGCCTGCAAAAATTGGGTATAGAAAAATCTTAGGCCAATTAGCAAAAAATAGTTTTTACAAAGAGACTGCCGATATCTTGCTTGCAAAATCCTTGCTTACACCAAATGAAGGAAAGAAAGACGATCCAGCTCACCCTGCAATTTACCCAACCGGTAATCTTGCTGACGAACTGACTGGTCGTGAACAAAAACTTTATGATTTGATCGTTAAGCGATTCATTGCAACTTTTGGAGAAGATGCTATACGTGAATCAAACACTGTACACATTGTGATTGCAGGCGAGCGATTCTTATGCAAAGGCACAAGAACAGTATTCAAAGGATGGCACATATTATATCAATCATATGTTGATTTGAAAGAAGACGAGCTTCCAGCATTCAGAGAGCGTGAAGCAGTTACTTACACATTGTTGCACACTCTCAAGATGCAGACGCAGCCGCCACGACGCTATACTCCCGCGAGCCTTGTTAATGAGCTTGAAAAGCGAGGACTAGGCACAAAAGCAACAAGAGCTGAAATTGTAGAATCTCTTGTTAGGCGCAATTATGTCAAGGGGCAAAAGAGTTTTGAAGCAACAGAGCTCGGCATGAAAATTGTAGATGTCTTGCAGACATCGGTATCTGAAATTCTAGATGAAGAGCTAACGCGCCATTTTGAAGACGAGATGGAACAGATTCGAGAAGGCGACAAGAAGAGCGATGAAGTAATCGATGAAGCAAAAGATACTCTTGTAAAGATCCTAACTAAATTCAAAAAAAATGAGAAGAAGACTGGTGAAGGCCTTATTGAAGCGCGAAAAATTGAGCGCGATATCACAGAGACGTTGTTTCCTTGCTTTGTGTGCAAAGTAGGAATGCTAAGAATCAGATTCTCTCCGAAAACAAAGAGCAGATTTATTGGTTGCGATAAATATCCTGATTGCACATTTACTTCTCCGATGGGGAAAGGCGGCATGCCAAAACCTGCCGACAAGAACTGCGAATCATGCGCAAGTCCAATGCTCATGACTATTAGAAAAGGAATGCCTCCGTTAATTGAGTGCATCAATCCGAATTGTCCTCTTCGTTTAGAAAAGGATAAAGCACAGCAAATTCTTGCTAAGCAGAATGGTGAAGGAAATCCTTGCCCGAAATGTGGTAAGGGAAAACTCATTCTGAAGAATGGTAGATTTGGAATGTTCCTCAGCTGTGATTTATATCCTGAATGCAAGACTATTGTCAATGTTCCAAAAAGCAAGGAAGATCAAGTTGAATTTGAAAAACAGAAAATTCTTGCTGTAGCTGCAGGCGAAGGAAAGCCTTGTCCGAAATGCGGCGAAGGACACTTGAAGCTTCGAAGTTCAGCTCGTGGATACTTCCTTGGCTGCGACAAGTACCCGAAATGCAAAACGCTAGTCAAGATTGAACAAAGCGAAGAGAAAGCAGAGTGAATTGAAAGAATGAACAGAAAGAATAAATAGAAAAATGAATAGCATGAAGGTTATTGAAAATGAGTAATCATATGCAAGAAGTATCTGTATCAGACGCATTTGACAAGTTTAAGCCAGAACATTGTGTTTTTGTAATTTCTATTGATTCAAATCTAAGTCCAAGCGGTATGGCTCTTGCTCGTTGCATGAAATGTTCTAGGAATCCAGGTTATCTCGCAATCTCTATTGGACAAAAAAGTTATACATATGAATTAATACAAAAAAGCAAAGAGTTTGTTGTCGCAGTTCCTAATAAAGAACTTGAAGAAGACTTGTTATTTTTTGGATCCGTGAGCGGACGTGATATCAATAAGTTTGAAAAAACAAATCTTGCTACTATTTCTGCAAAAAAAATTAAAACTCCTCTTATTAAAGATGCAACAATAAACTTCGAGTGCATCTTAGAACAAGAAATTCAACTAGGAGATAGCGTTCTATGTATAGGAAAGATTGTAGCTACACACATGGATAATGATAAGAAAATATTGCTGAATATGAAAAAGGTTAATGGTAAAAGATTCTTTGAGGAATTTTAATAAGTATGAAGTTATGTGATAGGCATTATGGTTGATACTAAAACTCGCAAAGTTCGTGATTATTCTCGGGTAATAATTGTTGATTCTAATAAAAAAATATTATTCATTCACAGAAATAAATATGGTGAAGAGTATTTTCTTCCACCAGGTGGAGCAACTGAATCTGGTGAAACTGCACAGCAAGCAGCAATTCGTGAAACAAAAGAAGAGACAAATCTTGATGTTATTTTAGATAAAGAATTGTTCACAATACCTTCTGTGTACAGAGGTGAAGATTTAATCGGACATTTCTTTTTAATCACAAAATTTAGTGGGGAAGTAAAATTAATTGGTCCAGAATTAGAATATATTAATTCAGAAAATACATTTGAGCACGTGTGGCTTAGTATTGATGAGTTAGACGGAAAAACTATTTATCCTGAAGGATTGAAAGAATTGTTGAAAAAAGAGTTTTCTTAAATTTAATTTTGTATTCATTATTTGTTTACAAGAATGGGAATGTGTATTTGTATACTTTATATGCGATAAGTGCTTCATAATTCTTAATGAGATCTCCAAATTGTGTTCGCAATTGCGTAACTGTGCTGTGAAACTCATTTGTATCTTTGCTGAGTATGTATATTATTATATCGAATGCACCTAGTGTTCTAGCTGCCCAAATTATATTTTGATGTTCTTGTAAGTATGATGCAAGAAGCTTTTCTCGTCGAACATCACGGTTGTTAAACTTGAGTGTTATTGCATGCATGCTATAGCCGAGTGCTGCATAATTTATAACTGGTTTGAAATCTAGAATTATTCCATCTTCTTGTAGTTTTTTTATTCTGTATGTTATTTGGTCTCTTGTTAGAGATGTTTTTTGCATAATCTGCGATATGTTCATATTTGCGTCATTTGAGATTGTTGTCAATATTTTTTTATCAGTATCATCGAGTAAATATTGTGTGACTACATTATTTTTTATTTTTTGCACTTGTAATGTTCCGATTCCTGAAAATATTTTTTTTGGCAATGCTGTGCCTGTAATAATATTTAATGTAATTACCATCTGTTCTTCTTGTATGTCTGGAAATTCATGAAGAAGATCTCTTCTGAAATCATCCATTTCTTGAGCTGTTCTTGTGCGCATCGCAAGTTCAAAATTCCACTTACCAAGATATTGTACAATTGCATTTACTTCAATTCTGTTTTCTAAAAATTTGATAATCTCAGTTTCAGTTTTTTTATCAGATGGATGTATGGATAGTAAAAGATGGTATGATGTAAGACCAAGTCTTTCAAATGCTACTACTGTTCTTGATCCAATAAGAACATTATTCTCTTGCAATCTTATTATTCGATATTTTGTTCCATCAGGACTCAAGCGCACTGCTCTTGAAATTTCTTTATATGATTTTCGAGCATTTAAGTTTAGCTCAAGTAATATTTGCTTATCTTTACTATCGAGGTGAATTGGTTTATTTTGCTGAACAAGTATATGCATTTTATTGTAAAATACGTATTTTTTTATATATTTTTCCTAAAATAACGTAAAAATGGCTCAGATATTTTTTATTATCGCAATACACTCCTATCTGTATGGCAATCTTAACTTTTAGAGGAGTTCGCGGATCTGGAGATCCAATCAATGACACTACTAGTGGCGGTTTTGGACGTAAAACTACTTGCGTTCATGTAGATACTGGACTCGAACACATTATTATTGATGCAGGCACAGGCATTGTGTCATTAGGTGAAGAATTAATGCGTGAAGAACCAAAAAAACCTCAGCACTTATTCTTTACTCATTATCATAATGATCATATTTCAGGAATTCATTTGTATGAACCGTTATTTAATCCTCAAACTACTATCACTGCGTATGGTGAAGAGAAAGTACATTTTGAAAGAAGAAAAAGAATGGGGACGTATGATCTTGTTGCTGTCGACATGAGTGTGACTCCTTTGTCAGTTATCAATCGTTGCATCGGATATCCTTATTGGCCAAGGATGCTTGCAGCGAAGATAAGCGAGCATATTGTTGATGGTTATGATCCGGAAATAATAACTCTTGGTGCAGCAACAATGATGCCGGTGCCATTGCGTCATCAGCAGGGTAGTGTAGGATATATTCTTGAAACTAATGGCGTGAAAAGCGCATTCTTATGGGATCATGAGCATGGTAACTCGATAATCGATAGGAATCTTGAGAGTTCACTTGTCGGAACTGATATCATCGTTATGGATAGCGCGTATACTTCCGAGGAGTATGCGACAAGAGCAGGTTGGGGTCATTCGACGAATATTTATGCAGCACGTCTTGCTGCGCATGTGGGTGCAAAATTGCTTGTATTGATGCATCATGACCCTGCTCATAATGATTTTGAAATTCATAAGATGATGCAGGATGCTAGCTACATATTTCCAGATACTGTTGCTGCATGTGAAGGAATGACGATGGACTTGTCTTGTGAGCAAAGTATTAATAGAAAAGTCGGATGAGAAGTTTATTTATATATTATTGTTCTATAAATCCTATCTTGTATACTTTGCTTGATTTTGGAGGAATTCCAAAATTTTTATTCAGTAGTTTGGGTTTTGTAGAATGTCTAATTCACGTTTGAATGGTGCAAGAACTCGCAGCATTTTTTCATGCATTTCTTTATCGCGAGCAATTACTGTTGGTACAGAGTATATGACGATATCTTTTTTTGTCGCGTATTTTCTGAATTCCTTTTCAAAATCAACATGTTGCATCGATGCACCGTTGTGATCTGTAAATAATGATCCTGTTAGTTCTGAAAATAATGGTGTTGCTGCAAGGTCGTGTCGTGCCCAGCCTAGATTGCAAACAACTGCATAATCTTTATTGTGTACAAAGCATTTGTTGAGAACGTGCGATGGTGCTCTAGGATACTCTGAATCTGGAAATTCTTTTTGCAGAGCAGATAAAATATCTTCTTCTAGTTTAGCCGCTTCTTTTTTTGTAAAAACATATTTGAAACCATCTAGTCCTGATATACGAATGCTGTTTTTTTCTACAGATTCTTTTTTGCCTATTCTTCTAAATCCGCCGCTTTTTGTTGCAACATAAATTGTTCCTGTGGCTGCATTTGATTCAGCTGATGCAATGTTTTTGCCGTCATGGAAGATGCCTATGATGCTGCCGTATGCAGGGTTTCCATCTACGAATCCTTTGGTGTTATCAATTGGATCTACATGGATTACTCTAGAAGTATTTTGTGTTTCATTGCCTGTTTCTTCGCCTACAAAATTATATCCTGGTAATTCTTTTGCAAAGTGTGCTCGCAGTACTTCTTCTGTTGCAGGATCGGCTGTCGTCAATATGTTTCTTGCTTCTTTTTCTGTTGCAGGGTCTTGACCAAATTTTCTAGTTACTTCATATGCCGATGCATCTTTTCCAAATCGCATCTCATTCATTTTTGTTGCTGCAAGTCTGCATCCATCTATAAGTATCTCTTCTAGGTGCATATCTGTGTACATACTTAGGATAGTATCTTGCATACAGCAATGAAAGTGTTATGAAATTATAAACCTTTACATTTTAACTACTAGATAGTTGTATATTTTACGAGATGGTTGTAGAAATTACCTCTTAGTCGTATATAGATGCTCTTAGCGGTATATTCTTAGTCGTGTATAGATATCTTATTTGGTTATTAGGCCTCTTATAAACTCAGGAACAGTTTTTTAAATCAAATCAACTTCTACTTGCAAATGAGACGTATTGAGAACGAGAATTATGATTTGCAACTAGATGATGCAATAGCTCAAGTAAAAGAGCAGAATGCAAAGCTTGTTCTTATCCAGCTTCCTGATGGTCTTAAACCATTTGGCGATAAAATACACGAGATTATGCTAGCAGAGTGCCCTGAGACTAAATTTGTATTTTGGGCTGACTCTTGTTTTGGAGCATGTGATGCGCCATTGCACGTGCGCCATCTTGGTTTTGATATGTTGATTGCATTTGGGCACGCTCCTTGGAGAAGCTGAATATACTCTAAACTAGGTTATGATATGATACTCGATGATTTATTGGTAGAATTAGTCGTGAAGGTACAGCTTCATAATGGTCAAGATACTGTGCAAACTGTTCTAGCACCCCCTGGCAATATGAGAGAGTGGCTTTCTATATCTAGAATTGTACGTAATATTGAACTTGGAAAAGCAACACGTAAAGAGATTCTTCGTTATGAATCTGCAATAAATGATCTGTTTTCACAAACTTGTTTGCACCCTAGAGGATTTTACTCTGTAGGTATGATACAAGGCATTGAACAAAAAGTCTCTAATTACAAATTATTACAATTACACAATCAAGATGTCGATATCTCTTTTTTTCCAGGAGCAGCAAAGAAATACTTGCAGCATTATCATCCTGAATTATTTATTGTTGAAGAAAAATAAATAATAAATGGAAAAATAAAAAAAGAATCAATTTTTTAATCTATTATCTGTTTAATCTATTTATTGTCCTGCTTGCGCTGCTGCAACTTCTGCAAGCACAGTTCTTACAATTGCCGCATTCTCGCTAGCATGAGGATAATTACCTAAGCTTTCAAGAATTGTAGCTGCTTCAACCAGCTTTGCAACGTCATAATCTACATATCTTGCTTGTGAAACAAGGTTTTGTGCAAGATCAAACTTATAGTTGTTATTAGTTGAATCGTGTGCTACAAGATAACGTAGGTTCTCAATTCCAGTGGTGTAATCTTTATTTGCAAATGCAATTGTTGCAAGATTGCTTCTTGCATTTGTATATTCTGGATTTAATTCAACGGCGTGAGCAAATGCAATCTGTGCTTCGCTATTCTTTCCTTCCTGGGATAACTTGTAGCCGAGTGTATTGTAGAATGCAGGATCGCGCTGTATCGGAAGCATTTGTTCATGGCTTTCAAATGGGCCCACTAATATTCCGAATGCTAGAGCGCTGCTTACAAAGATGAGCATCATTGCTGAAATAACTAGTAATTTATTCATATATTCACCCCGATAACTGATAATTAACTGATAACTGCATGCCTTGGTTGGAAAAGGCAGGATAAAATAATAATGATTGAAACTAAAAAATAAGTGAAAATAATAAAAATAAATAATAGAAAAAAAGTATTAAAAAAAGAAAAAATCAATCCCTTAGCGATTGCTTATTTAGGTATTACTAAAAATTCATCAGTAATATCTTTTCCACCAATCTTTCCGTATGTTTCATCCGTTAAGTATGCTACAACGCGGAATTTGTTTTTGGAGGAACTCGCAGGGTCATATCCTAGGCTTGATTCAGCATACAAGTATTTTGTGCTCATAAAGTCAGCAAATGACACTGTCACTGTTGCATTCTTTCCGCTTTTTACACCAGTTGCTTTAAAATCAGCATATGGTGTGTCGCATAATCCTGCAGCATCAGTTTTTTGCAGTAAGCACATTGATGTTGTGCTTTGGAGGTATACTCTGACTCTAAATGCATCATAGTCTTCAGCGAGTCCGTTTGTTATTCTGTATTTTATTCCAGTAACTTTCAGATTATCGCTTGTTGGAGACTTTTGTGTTGTTACATCAAGTATATTGATTGCCATCTTTCCAGTAAGGACTACTGGTGCAGTTGCTGCGCAAGTGCTATTAACACAAATTCCGCTTGTGCAATCAGCGCTTGCAGTACATGATTTACCTAATGAGCATTTTACGCCGCAGGTTTTTCCACCGCAATCGATATCGGTCTCATCTTGGTTTTTGTTAAGATCAGTACATGTTCCTGCCGCTTGAGTAGGTTTTGCTACAACGGGTGCAGCCGGTTGTGCTACTGGTGGTGCAGTTACTTGTGTTGTGGTATTTGTTGTCGCTGTTTTTGCACCACTCGAACCGTCTTTCATCCATGCAAGAGTTAGAAGCACTGCTAGGACTATGATGATAATCCAGTAGAATAATCTCTCAAGATAAATTCGTTTTATTGTGATGTCGATGTGTGTTTCATCCATATGTCACCTGTTATTTCTTCATTTATTTTCTATTTTTTTGTTTTAGGAGCTTTTTTTTGTTTGCTCTTTTTTATTACTGTTGGTTTCACACTCTTTTTTGCAGGTTTTTTCCCAGTTTTCTTTGCTTTTTTTTCAGTGCGAACTTTTGTGAATGTATTTGCTAGTTGTTCTACAATCTTATCGTGCTTGCTAGCATGTTTGTGAGTGTTAGAAGTTTTAGGTCGTTCTACCATCATATTCTTTTGGGGAATATCTGGCGGAGGAATGGGTTTAGGATTTTTGATTCTTTTTTCTTCATGATGCTCCATGCCGACTGCTAAGGCTAGTGCTCCAAGATCTGCTTGGTCATTTGGAACTATTGGATTAAATGTCTCTTGAGCAGTTTGTGCAGTTGTTGTATTAGTAGGATTTTCTTCAGTTTTTTTCTTTTCGTTCTTCTTTTCTTCTTTGTCATTTTTATTTTTTTCTTCTTTATTCTCTTTGCTCTTTTCTTTTGTTTCTTGTTCAATTTCTAAGGCGTGTTTTTCTGTTTCAGGCTTTGGGCCCTTATGCACGTGTATTGCAAACATTTTTCCTGGAGCAATTCCTGCATGTAAGCTAAGTTCTATTGCTTTTTCTTTTGCAACGCGTAAAAGTTTTACAGGATTACCTGATGATTTTTTAGTAAGTGCTTCTATATCTTGTTCTGAGAATGGATGATTATCTCTAGCATCTGCATTCTCGAGTCTTTTATGCAATAGTTCCTGCAATACTTGTTGAGTATATGGTTCGATTTGCATCTTTAGTGTATCTTTTGCAGGAAGCGTTATCTTTTTTAGTTGTTCAGCAGTATCGGCAAAGATTACATCGCTTGGTGTTTTGTCGAGTATTATTTTGATGAATGCGAGTGTTTCTTTTGTTAGGCTTGCGGCATTATCTATAAGTAAAACATTGTGTTGCTCTTTAGCAAGTCTTCGTAGTAGTTCATTTTCTTGTTCAGCAAGCGTTGCTTTGTTTATCTTGCCGAATTTTCGTTCAATAAAAGAGAGTCTTTTTGCAAGAACCATTTGTACGAATCCTTGATGGTCTATTTGTTTTGCATCAACTAGTTGTTGTGTGTGGCTTTTTTGAGGGCCGAGCTCTTGCTCAAGCCAGGTAAGCAGTGTTGTTTTTCCCATGCCGGATTCGGCTGAGATGGTGCCGAAACGTTCGTCTTTTATGAGGAAAAGATTGAGGCGTTCTTGCTCGAGATCGAGTCCGAGAATCCATTTTTTTATAGGTTTTTCAATCTGTTCAGAGAAAGGGTCTGTTGTATATCCGAGTTTTTTTTGCCAATCGAGTACAATAGCCAAAGGCCTCACCAACCTTCTCGTCGGAATGATTCCTTTTAAAGGTTTCGCAGAAATATGGTTTATGCATAAATTAAGTGGTCGTCGGTTGTTCCCAGAAACGTAGTAGGATTTACATCTATTATGACAAGAGTGTAGATATTTAATAAAAAAATGAAGTGCTCTTAAGTTATAGTTGCGCTAGAATCCTATTAATAAGTAATACTCTCACTCTAATCTTAGTTATTCAAGTTTTGTTGCTTTAATCTAGAAAACAGCAAAATTTTAGAAAATCTTTAAGTGTGAATGAATATAATATTGCTATTATAGGTGGTGGTTTGATGGCTGGTGGTTTGATGAGTGTTGGTTCGCATAATGGTCTTACTACGCAAAGTCTCATTAGGCAGACAATAGATACTATTCTTAGAACTTGCAAGGCAACTAATTGCGTCCTAGAGTCGCGATACAAATCAAATGGAGAATTTTATTTAGAATTTTTAGCAGGTGTACCAACGCACTTCTTTACACCGGCGGGGTTATATCGAATAGAAGATGCACAAGAACTGACTGTTCCACAATTAGAATTCAAGAGATATTTCGAGCTTGAAAAACAAGATGTTGCAAGTACGCGCACGGTTTATAGAAGCATGAATAAGAATAAAGGTGTTGCACCAAAAACAAGTGTTGTATACAAGATACAATTTTTAGAGAAATAAATAAAAAATAATAAAAAAAGAAATTGTTTATTTAGCTTGGTTGCGGAGAATTACTTCTCGTCCTCGTCACTATCGTTCCTGCGGATTCGCTTCTACGAACCGAATCCCTCGAAGGTTTTACGAAAATGCGTCTGCATAAATCGACACATTTTCTGGTTTTACTCCAAGGCAACCTTGACGCTAAGTTTGGCTTATACTCCTGGTTCTTCAGGGCCTTCTTCTTTCTTGGACTCGCCAGCTTCTGAAACATCTTCCATCTCTTGCGGTGCAAGCTGTTTCTTCTTTGGCTTTCTGCTCTTTGCTGCTGCTAAAGCAACGGATTCTTCGCCAACACCTGCTGCTGCAGCTGCATTTGCTAATTGAGCACGGCGTGCTTCTTCTTCAGCAACTTCCTTTTCGATAAGCTCTTCCATTTCTATAGAGACCTTTCTGTCATTTGGTAAGACTAAGAATTCTCTTATGTCTGCGCTTCTGACTGGATGGGTCTTGCCTGCGATATCCTTAAGCATGCGCTGTATCTTTATGTCAACGATTTCCTTGATGATATCTTCGAATCTCATTCTTGCAAAGTAGTCGCGAAGGCGCTTTCTTGTAGCAAGTCTAATCTCAGTTTGTGTTGCTCTGGAGCATTTGGTGTTTGTTACAAGAACTGGTTTAACTCTTGCCATTCTTCCGCCTGCGATTTTCAATGTGAAACTGTCATCGACCTTATCTCTACCTCTTCTCATGAGGCGCTTGATAGCTGATGGTGTCATTTGCAAACCAACAATCTGGGTGTATGCCTTGCCGTCTTTGATCTCTTTTACATCAAAACGAATGGAGAAACCCTGCTTTCTAGGGTCGTCTGTAAGTGTCATTAAGTTAACGGAGATGCTCTTTTTTAGGAGTTCTTCGTTCTCTAGTACGTGTGCTTCACCGATAATAGCGTGATCGAACACTTTAGGGGCTAGAATTGGTGCCCAATGCTTCTTCTTTATTTTTGCGCCGTATTGTTTTTTCTTTTCAGCCATATTGTTTCCTCTGAGTGTTTAGTTTTTTTGTGTTTATGCATTAGTTATGCATGTTGAATATGATTTTATCGACGAACGAATCGTTGATATGTTACCCAAAATAGTAGAGATACTTCTGACTGTGCTGATGTGTTTAGATACTCCACACCTGCTGGTAAAACGGGTTAATACAAAGAATCCGCAGATGGTTTATAAAGGTTTTGGGTATTAATTTGTCTTTCACAAATCTTTTTGAATGATTGGGCATTCCCTGTTGTTATGAAGTACTCCCTTGGTATATTGAAGGAACGTAAGCATTTTCAGTTGACGCTTGATGAGCAAGAGTTTATGCAGTTATGCGACTCTGATGCGGGTGTTCCTCTTTATGGGCAATTCAAAGATAGCACATTCTTATTGTATCCTGGTTTTTCAATGCCGGAACAATTCGGAATAGTTGCAAGCGGGTTTGGTCCTAATGCGTATGGCGCGTATATTGGCATGCCTCTTGATTCGCATTCTGCTTTAGGGGATATAACTAAATTGAATCTCGATGAACAAGTTAAGTTGTTTGATGCAGAGTTCAAGCGGCGCATTAATTCTACCGAACCATTTCCTATTCGCTTTGAAAACATGCCGAATATTGATTTGGCATATGTGACTGTGCGCGTAGAAGAATGATGAGTTTGCTGCAAAAAATTATTGTTTACTTCTCAGAGAATTAGTGATTTACTAATATTACTCATTTATTTTTATCGCCACGGAGAATTGCTTCTCGTCCTCGTCACTTCGTTCCTGCGGATTCGCTTTTTCAAACCGAATCCCTCGAAGGTTTTAGGATTTTATGTCTGCATGGACGGACGAAGCATAGCTTCTCTGTCCGTTGGAAATCTATGAGTTCCAACGAATCGACATAAAATCTAGGGTTGCTCCAAGGTGGCGTTTCTTAACTCTTTTCAGAAGTTATCCTCCACCGCAACTATTATTTCTTGTATCTTAGTTGTGTGTAGGTGTGCAAAGCGACAGATTATGAGATCTTGTTCTAATGTGAATATTTTCCTTGTGAGTATTTTGCTTTCTCTAAATAATTCTCCTTCTAGAATGTCGTGTTCATTTAGTAAGATGCCAACGTGATGTAATTGCGTTGTTAATGGAACTAGGATGCAATCAAATGTTCTATTGAAGTTATTGTTTGAGATTATTATTGCCGGTCTTGCTTTTTGCTCTTGAAGGTTTGTGTACGGGTAATTTATTAGTACTATATCTCCTTGCAAGTACTTTGCTCCATTTTTCATCTTGATCATTATCCCAGATTTTACGTAGTGATGCTTCTTGCAATTTGCTCATTGCTTTTATGTCTTCTTTTGCAAAATCCGTAATAATTTCGGTATGTTGTAGTAGAATTTTGCCATTTTGTTCTACTAGTAATAGTGTATCGCCTTCCTTGATATTTGCAGCATTCCTGATTTGCTGGGGGATTGCAATTTGACCTTTTGAAGATATTGTGATTGTAGTTATGTTCATATCATTAGTAAGAATTTTCTTACTTATATAGTTTTTGCTAATTTCCTGTGTCATGCCGTATTCTTTCCCACCCACCATCCCCACTACCGTCCTCCCACTTCTTCATGTCGCGGAGCTTTTGTCACGTCGTCCTATTGCGAAATTATGCCTGCATGAATCGGCATAATTTCTGGAGAGCTCCAAGGCGACAATTATTGACTAATAAGAAATTAAAATAATCTCTAGATGTCCAGATTATGCACAAGTTTAGCGTTCTTTTCTATGAATTCACGACGTGGTTCTACTTCATCGCCCATTAATATCGAAAACATCTGGTCTGCTTTGATTGCATCTTCTATTTTGACTTGTTTCATGCGACGAGAATCCGGATTCATTGTTGTTTCCCATAATTGGTCCGGGTTCATTTCTCCAAGACCTTTGTAGCGCTGGATGTTTACTCCTTGCATGCCGCCGAGCTTTGTCATGATCTCGTCTTTTTCAGCATCATCTTGTGCGTACCATTTCTGTTTTCCTTTTTTTATTAGATAAAGCGGTGGCATTGCAATATAGATGTGTCCGCCTTCGATGAGTGGACGTAAGTATCTATAGAAGAATGTTAGGTTAAGCGTAGTAATGTGGCTTCCGTCAACGTCGGAATCTGCCATTAGGATAATTTTTCCGTAACGTAATTTCTCTAGTTTGAATTCTTGGCCTACATTAGTTCCAAGTGCAGCAATCATCATTGACAATTTATCTGAACTAAGCACTTTGTGCAAGCGTGCTTTTTCTACATTCAAAATCTTTCCGAATACAGGCAAAATTGCTTGGAATTCACGAGAGCGTGCTTGCTTAGCAGATCCTCCTGCGGAATCTCCTTCCACAATGAATATCTCGCATTTAGCCGGATCTCTTTCTTGGCAATCAGCAAGCTTTCCAGGTAGGCTGGCAGAATCAAGCGCGCTTTTACGTCTAGTCATCTCTCGCGCTTTTGAAGCGGCTTCACGAGCGAGAGCCGCTTGTATCATTTTTTCAATTATCATTTTTGCAACAGCAGGGTTTTCAGCAAAGAATGTGGCTAATGATTCAGACGTCATTGCATCAACAATTCCTTTTATGTTGCTGTTGCCAAGTTTTGCTTTTGTTTGTCCTTCGAATTGCGGTTCAGGAACTCTAACGCTAACGATAGCAGTAAGTCCTTCAGTTGTATCATCGCCTTGTAAGGAAGTAAGGTCTTTAGCAAACATCTTTTTTTCTGCTGCTTGCTTATTTACAGATCTAGTAAGTGCTGTTCTGAATCCTGAGAGGTGTGTTCCACCTTCAACAGTGTTGATATTATTTACGAATGAAAAGATATTCTCACTATAAGTATCAGTATATTGCAAGCAGACTTCCATTTCAATATCATCTTTTGTCTTGTGGAAATATATTGGTTGGTGGAATGTTTTCTTCTTGCTATTAAGCCATTCAACATAGCTAACGATGCCGCCTTCGAAAAATAGTTCTGAACGTTGTTGTTTTCCTTCGCGTTCATCAGCTAGAATGATTGTGATTCCTTTATTCAAAAATGCGAGTTCGCGCAATCGCTGTTGTAAGATATCAAAACTGAAATCTGTTGTTTCTGTAAATATTTCAGGATCTGGATAGAATATTACTGTTGTTCCATGATCTTGTGTTTCTCCAATAACAGTTAGGTGCTCTGTAACATTGCCTTGCGCAAATGAGATGCGATGTATTTTTGAATCGCGCTTGATAATTGCAATCATTTTTGTAGAGAGTGCGTTGACAACAGAAACACCAACACCGTGCAATCCGCCGGAGACTTTGTAAGTGTTCTTATCGAACTTTCCGCCGGCGTGCAGTTTTGATAGTGCAACTTCTGCCGCGCTCATTTTGTATTGTGGGTGGTAATCGACTGGGATTCCTCTACCGTTATCTTCGACGCTACAAGACCCATCTGCGTGCAGAGTAACTACGGTTCTTGTACAAAATCCTGCCATTGCTTCGTCGACACTGTTATCAACTAATTCATAAACAAGGTGGTGCAATCCGCGTGGACCGGTACTTCCGATATACATTCCTGGACGCTTGCGAACCGCTGCTAGACCTTCAAGAACTTGAATATTGCTTGCATTGTATAAATGCTTTTTTTCTTCATCTTGCTCGCCAGGTTCCATTGTTTCACAGGTGTATATTTGTATTATTTCTCGTCGATAAATGACTATTATATTGCAACACGCGGGGGTTTATATTGGTTTGGGTTGTTGACGAGAAATGCTCTGCGCACAAGGCGTTTTATTGGAATATTCTGAGCAGCATGAGTATGAATAAAAGGGTAAATAGGGTGATTAATAGAATGATGATGCCTTTAATTTGGGTTTGTTGTTTTTCTAATTTATGTATTTCTTCTAGTTTCTTTTTTGCTTGATGTGCATACAGTGCGTGTTTGAATGCTCTTGTAGAATTAGTGTCTGTATTTCTAATGCGTTCATCATCTTCTTTTGTGTAGACAAATTCTTTTGTTCCGCCGGTATGTTTATGTTCAGCCACGCCATATTATTTATTGCAGTGTTTAAGTATGTTTTTATAAAAAATAAGTCTGAAATAAATTTATTAAAAATTATGGATTAGTAGGATTATTTAGGAATTATTAGTTAGAGGATTATGAATGAAAATTATTTATGTGTTATTAAACTTATGAATGATTGTAAAAAATGATTGATTGTAAAAAGATTCAATTAATTTTCATTTAATGTTTATAATTTTGAAGTGCGGTGGCTCCTTTGCTCATGAGAGTTCTGAGGTCAAAATTGGAATCAATAAGCGCTCTCATCTCACGAGGATTCATTCTTCTATGGTCAATGTTACTATATTCTAAATATTCACCAACCATCATTTGAAGACTTTCTGTATCAACACCAAGTTTTTTTTCAGCTTCAATGAATCTATCCAATGTCCAGTTATTTTTTATTAAAACTGGTGTGATAATTTCTCTTCCAACACAGCATCGTCCTAAAATAATTAAAATATCAGAATCTGGAACGCTGTTTTCTGAAAAAATATCCATTCCTTTTTTTGAGAATTCATCATACCATCTCTTTGCCGATAATCCGAAGTACGATTCCATCATTTCACTTCTGTTATGCGCAATTCTCCTCTGCGTTCATTTTCCATATGTATGTTATACGAAACTTCTATTGGGAATTTGAACATCGGGCCATCAAGGACTATTGTTTCGAATTCACCGCCTTCGCCGGCGATGTTTATCTTTAGTTTTTTATTGATTTCAACGAGCTTGTCAACATCGCTTAATGTTAGTTTATGCCCGAGCCAGCTTTTATCAAGGCCATCGGCTGCAACTCGCGTCATTCGTATATCAAATCCTGCGCAGATGATTTCTCTCATGTGTTGTTCTTGGTCCTTGCGCCATAATGGTGTGAATGTCTTGATATCAAGATCTTGCGCAATCTTTGCAATCCTATCATATTGGTATTCTGATGCTAGCGCGCCAGCTCCAATGCCTTCGATTTTGTATTCATCTATTGCGCGCTTTAGTAGTGTTATTAGATCTTCTAACTCTTCTTCTTTCTCGCCCTTTGTTTGCTGGAAGATGATTGGCAGTTCAAGGCTTTTTGCTTGCATAAGCAAGAGTTCTTTATGCGGCGCTTGAAACATGTATGAGTCGGTATTTTCTGGTATTAGCGATAATAAGCATACGACTTCATGGTCTTGGGCTATAGCGTGCCATAAGGTCGCTGTGCTGTCTTTACCTGATGAGAATAATATACCGATTCGCATAAACTACGGGTATCTTTAGGGGTTTATGAGGTTTTTCATATATTATCTCTTTTCTCTTCGAAAGGTTTAAAAGACGATTCTCTATTAAAACAACTGTGCCGCGAAGCATTTACTGCCACCGGCAGCCTTTGCGAAATCAAGCCTGCATGAATCGGCTTGATTTCTGGATAACTTCAAGGCGGCACCGCAGACTAAAACTAATGTGTTTTTGTCGACGTTAAAACTAACAATAAATAAGTAATTCATACTGATTTTTGTAACGAGGAGATGGTGAGGCAGCATGGTTCTATCAGCTAAAGAGCTCAAATGGGCGCAGGAGTATTGGAAGGCAACAACGTATATCGCAGCTAGCGCAGTCTATCTAAAAGACAACTGTTTGCTTGAGCGAAAATTGCAATCAGCCGACATAAAAGATGCATTGCTTGGCCATTGGGGAACTTGCCCAGGAATCAATTTCATCTACACACATCTGAACCTTGCTATTACCAAACACAAAACAAAAACTCTTCTCTTAACAGGCCCAGGTCATGGTTTTGCTGCAATTTTAGCTAATGATTTTATGGAAGGAAGTCTTGAACCATACTATCCGGACCTTACGCCAGATACTGACGGCCTAAATAATCTCATTAAGAGCTTTTGCTGGCCTGGTGGATTTCCAAGTCACCTAAACCCGGGAGTTCCTGGCTGCATCCACGAGGGTGGAGAACTAGGGTACTCGCTAGCAACTGCGTTCGGCGCAATTCTAGATAATCCTGATCTTATCTCTGTAGCAATTGTTGGTGATGGTGAAGCAGAGACCGGTCCTACTGCAACAGCATGGCACTCAAACAAGTTCATCAACCCAAGAACTGATGGTGCAGTCCTTCCGATTATTCACGTGAACGGCTATAAGATTAGCAACCCAACGATCTATGGAACAATGAGCGATGCTGAACTCAAGAGCCTTTTTATCGGTTATGGCTATGAACCATTATTCGTCGGTCCAGATCATAAAAAGATGGCTGCGACAATAGACTATTGCTACAAAAGAATCAAGCAGATTCAAGCTGCAGCAAGAAAATCAAAGACAAAACCAGTAGCGCTAAAACCAAAGTGGCCAATGATTATCATGCGCACACTAAAAGGATGGTCTGGCATCAAAGTCTTTGAAGGAAAACGCTACGAAGGAAGTTATCGATGCCATCAGGTTCCTGCTAAGGATGCAAAAACAAATCCAAAAGCACTCATAGCTTTAGATGGTTGGTTTCGTAGTTATAACCCACAAAAGCTTTTCCCAAAAGGAGCGATTAGAAAAGATTTGCTTGAGTATGTACCTAAAGGAGATTATAGAATTGGTTCATGCCCGCACGCACTCGGTGGTAATGTAAGAAAAACATTGCTCTTGCCAAAGGTTGTAAAATTCGAAGTACCTCTAAAACGTCGTGGTCATGAGATGGCTGGTAGTATGCCAGTGCTTGGACGCTATCTAAAAGATGTATTTGTTCTAAATCAGAAGAACAGAAACTTCAGAATTATGAGTCCGGATGAACTTGAGAGCAACAGACTGCATGCAGTACTTGAGTCGGTCCATAGAGCTTATGTCTGGCCACACAATTCTGATGATAATACGCTTAATCCTGACGGCAGAGTTATGGAAATCCTCTCTGAGCATACTTGTCAAGCATGGCTGCAAGGATATACATTAACTGGAAGATATGGTATCTTCCCAAGCTATGAAGCATTCTTGCCGATCATTGAATCAATGGCAAGCCAATACTTGAAGTTCTTGCAATTAAGCCAAGATTATGAGTGGAGAACTCCAGTGCCGCCGATAACATATTTGTTAACATCAGTATGCTGGAGACAGGACCATAATGGTTTCTCACATCAGAATCCTGGTTTTATCAACACGTTCCTCAACAAGGCGCAAGAGCAGAAACTCATTCGAATCTACTTGCCTGCTGACGCGAATATGTGTCTTGCTGTAACAGAGCACTGCTTGCAATCTAGCAATAGAGTAAATATTGTTGTATCTGATAAACAGCTTATCAGACAATGGCTCACATATAATGAAGCAATTGAACAATGCAAGATAGGTGCAGCTGTTTGGGAGTTTGCAAGCCATGATAATCCTGATGTTGTTATTGCAGCATGTGGTGATTATCAAACACAAGAGGCGCTTGCGAGCATTCATATGTTGCGTAGATTAATTCCAGAACTGCGAATAAGATTTGTTAATGTGAGTGAACTCAATGTTCTTGGAAAAGATGAGTTCTACGCAAATAGCTTGGATGAACTGACTTTCAAAGATATCTTTACAGATAATAGGCAAGTCATTTTCTCTTTCCACGGTTATCCTGGTGCAATAAAACAATTGTTATTTGATAGGCCGAATGCTGAAAGATTCCACATATATGGTTATATCGAGCATGGAACAACTACAACACCATTTGATATGTTCCTAAGAAACAACATAAGCAGATACCATATTGCGATTCGCGCGCTCAAGTATGCAGCAAAGCATAATTCAAAGGTTGCAAGCAAGGCACACTTGCTAATTGCGCAGTTTGAATCAGCAATTGCTGAACATAGGGAGTACATTGTAGCAAACGGTCACGACCCTACCAATGTGAATAACTGGAGTTGGGATTGAGTGAATAAATAAATCCTGAATTATTTTTTTAATTAGTTTATTTGTTTATTATCTTTATTTTTTATTTTAGTTTATTTTTTTAGTTTAGTTTATTATTTTAATTTATTATTTTCGTTTATTATTTTTTAATTATTTTTTTATTAATAATACTGAGGACATATGCATACGTTAATCATCAACGCCGGAAGTTCTAGTGTCAAGTTTAGACTTTATGCAACAAGCACATCTAAACCAACAATCGTTATGGATGGAGTAGTTGATAGAATAGGAACAAGTACTGGCGCAACTCTGGAAGTAACTACAGGAACAAAAAATATTCCTGAGAAGAATGAACAGTCGGTTCCGATAAAAAATCATAAAGAAGCAGGAATGCTAATATTATCCCTCATGCGCGAATATGATGTTGCTCTTGTAGTGCATCGCGCAGTGCATGGTGGAAAACATACTGAATCTGCAAAAATTACAAAAGAGCTAATAGCAGAATTGCACAAGCTATCAGTTCTTGCGCCACTGCACTTGCCGCACGCAATCGAGCTGATGGAATTATTTGCCGAGCAGCACGTTAATGGAATAGTTTGTTTTGATACAATGTTTCATGCAAATATGCCGCTTGTTGCAAAAACATACCCTATTCCTCAAGACCTTGCGAATAAACACAACATAATTCGTTATGGATTTCACGGCATTGCGCACGAAGCAATGGCGCAAGAGGCAGCAAGACTTGAAAAGAAGAATTACAAGCAGCTAAAAATTATAACTTGTCAGCTCGGCAATGGTGTAAGCTTATGCGCAATCAAAGGCGGAAAAAGTATAGAGACAAGCATGGGCTTTACTCCTCTAGAAGGAGTTATGATGGGAACACGTAGCGGAGATATTGATCCGGCCATAATGCCGTTCTTATTATCCCATGAAGGCATGAATGCAGAATCCTGCTTGAGTATGCTAGAAGAAAAAAGTGGACTGTTAGCAGTTGGTGGAGCTTGCGATGTTCGCGATTTGCTTGCAAAAGAAAAATCCGGCGATGCAAATGCTAAACTAGCGCTTGACTTGTTCGCGCACAAGATACGAATGCGCATAGGCTCTTATGTTGCAATACTTGGAGGAGTTGATTTGGTTGTGCTAGGCGGCGGCATTGCAAGATCTCATAAGATGCGAGAGAGAATACTAATAGACCTTGATTGTTTTGGGATAGTTCTAGATAAAAAAGCTAACTTGCAGAAAGGACTTCCGATAAAACTTCATAAAGGAAAAACTCCAATCTATGTAATTGACGTAGATGAACAAGAGCACATGCTGAAATTGGCAAAGAATGTAAAATAGATTTTTCTAAGTAATAATTGTTGGTTATAATTATTGTTTTCAGTTTATGCTGCATCCTGTTCTTTCAGCTAGTGTAGCGAAATCTTGTTCTCCTGATATAGAGGTTGCATCGGAAAATACCCACGTCGGGTATCCTTTAGCGCCAGCTAAATCGCATGCAACTTTGTTAGCATCACAGTCGATGAATATAATATATCTAAATGAATTGCCAAACTCTTTTTTCTGCGCTTGACAATGAGGACACCAGTTAGTGCCGTACATTATTGCGCCCTTGCTTGTGATGCATTGCGCGAATGAATCATATTTTCCAGGCGTATTATCTGGTTTTGCAATTAAAAAAATCAAGTATGCAACAATACTAATCACCACAATAAGTATTGTGTAATGAATGATGCGTTTATTTCGTGCTCGCGCTTTTGAATTATCTTGAATAATCTTTTCTTGCGCACGTCGCTCTTCTTTTCTAGATTGTTTAGTGGATGTATCTTGCATATATTCTCCTTCATGCTTTATTCTATATCCTTAGCTTCCAATGGAGTTATGTGCATCATGTCCATTGCGCTATTTGTCTTGTTTGCAATACCGATTATAACAAAATCAATTCCGAATCCTTCTTCTGTATCGCCAATATTTTTGAATTCACCCTCTTTACGCATCATTTCAGCGTCAGTTGCACCGAGTATTAACGGGACATAGGTCTTGTTGTCGATTACCTTTATTTTGTAATCACTCATATTTCCTTCACTAAGAATTATTTTAGGAATTGTATCGATTGTGTAATGATACATTAGTTCAACGTCATCTTCTGGCGTTATTTTTACAAATATACGATTCTCATCAGCTTGCAACGTGGCAAATTGTACATCGCTAACAAAATGTACATCATCGGTAAAGTCTCCACGTTTTTTTAATATCCTGCCAATGGTTGTATCGATGCCAAATAATCCTTTAATAGGGTCTCCAATGTTTGCAAAGAGCTTTTCTTTACGCATCATTTCAGCTTCACTTGCGCCAACTACGATGCTTGTTGTTTCTGGGAGATTTGATCCTTCTGAGATTTTTAGTTTTGCAAGCTCGCTATTTTTTGTATTGACAAATAACTTCATATTTCCTTCTGGCGAAAATGCAACTTTTATTCTCGCATCTTTGTATATTTGCGCAGAGTTCTTTATGAGATTCTGTTCAGGTACTACAATATTGAAGTAATATACGCTTCCTACAATTAGTATGAGTAAAGTTATCGTTATTGGAATCGTATGTTCTTTCATGATATTCACCTGATGATATTAATTATTTTATTTTTTGTTTTAATTTTTTTATTGATTTATCCGCCGCAACGGCAGCCGCCGCCAGTTCCCATTCCACAACCCATTGCATGGGGGGGTGTATCTTGTGCATTGGCAGTTGGTAAGTTATTTTGTACAGCATTTTGTTGTGCGATGTTATTTTGTGCAAATCCTGTTTTTGTTATTGTTTGTGTTGATGTTACAATGCTTGCAATTGCAATAATTGTTAGACAACCCATAACTCCTAATGTTAGCAGTATCCACGGTTTCATTGTGTACCTCTTTGATTTTTGTTATACGAAATTTATATTTACAAACTTTTTGTTTTTAATAATAATGAATTTGTTACGACGCTAACTGAGCTTAATGCCATTGCACCACCTGCAATTATTGGTGATAGTAGCCATCCTGTGCTGTAATACAATACGCCTGCAGCAATCGGGATTCCTATGATATTGTAGAACATCGCCCAGAACATGTTCTGTTTTATTTTTCCCATGGTGAGCCTGCTCAATCTTAGTGCGCGAGGAACATCGCTTAAGTCGCTACGCATCAATACGATGTTGCCTGTTTCCATTGCAACATCTGTTCCTGAACCCATTGCAATTCCAATATCTGCTTGCGCTAGAGCCGGTGCATCATTAACGCCATCTCCTATCATTGCTACTTTGTATTTTCCATCATGCTGCAATTGCTTGACGTGATGCGCCTTATTTTGCGGCAATACTTCCGCAAAGATCTTATCATTATCAATTCCAGCTTGTTTTGCAATGGCATGAGCGGTTCGCTTGTTATCGCCGGTTATCATATACACATCAATATTCATGCGTTTAAGCTTCGATACAACTTCTCTTGCATTAGCTTTTATTGTATCTGCGACTGCAATTATTCCCACAAGTTTATGTTCTGTCGATAATAACATGACTGTCTTTCCATTATCTTCAAGGCTTTCGATTTGTGCAACTGCATCACTGATGTCGATATTATGCTCTTTCATCAGTTTTTGATTGCCGAAAAAGAATTTATGATTATTAAGTCTTGCAGATATTCCATAACCGGGAATTGCAGTGAACTCCTGAGGAGAATGCAGTATAATCTTGTTTTTTATTGCGTACTCAACGATTGCTTGTGCTAATGGGTGTTCAGATCTTCTCTCAACACTTGCTGCAATATAGAGCAGTTCGTGCTGTGTTAATCCATGATAAGGTACTGCATCAGTAAGTGCGGGTGTACCATTTGTTATTGTTCCAGTCTTATCAAACACAATCGCTTTTGTGTTGTGCGCAATTTCTAGGGCCTCTCCTCCTTTGATGAGTATGCCGTGCTTTGCGCCTTTTCCTGTTCCTACCATTATTGCAGTTGGTGTTGCTAGACCAAGAGCGCACGGGCAAGCAATTACTAGTACAGCAATTGCTGTTTGCAGAGCAAACGAGAATGGCTCGCCTACAATGAAGTACCAAGTGCTGAATGTTATTATTGATAGCGCAATGACGATTGGAACAAAATACGCCGAGATGGTATCTGCGAATCTTTCTATTGGAGCTTTTTTACCTTGTGCATCTTCAATTAATTTTACAATCTGCGCAAGCGTAGTATTTGCACCAACTTTTGTTGCTTTGAATGTGATGCTTCCATTTTTATTGACTGTTCCGCCAATTACTGAACTACCAACTGCTTTATCGGTAGGAATGCTTTCTCCAGTAATCATGCTTTCATCAATTGAAGTATTGCCTTCAATTATTATTCCGTCAACTGGTACTTTTTCGCCAGGCTTCACAATGACAATATCTCCTTCAACCACATCATCAATAGGAATCTGTATCTCGCTGTTGTTGCGCACTACGGTTGCGGTTTTTGGTTGTATGCTCATTAGTGCGCGAATTGCTTCCGAGGTTTTTCCCTTTGCTGCGTTCTCGAGGAGTTTTCCAAGCAAGACTAATGTGATTAGAACGGCGCTAACTTCAAAGTATTGCGCCATTTCATTTGTGAAGAATAGTAAGTATACGCTGTACGCATAAGCTGCGCTAGTTCCTAGAGCGATCAAGCTATCCATATTGGCGCTGCCATTTTTTAGCGCAGACCATGCTCCTCTGTAGAAATCCCAGCCAATTATGAATTGTACTGGCGTTGCAAGCAAGAACAATATGAATGCTGCATTAGGCAAGTTATATCCTGCATATGCAAGGCCGTCTGGCATAAATACCATGCCTATAATCAATGCTGGAATTGCAAAAATCAATCCTGTGAAGAATAATTTCTTAAGTCTTAACTGTTCTAATCTTTCGCGTTTACGTTGTTCATCGGGATTCTCTTCAGTAAAAATTCTTGCATGATATCCTTTTTTTTCGACTGCGGCAATTAGTTCTGCTTCGAATTTTATTTTTTTTGCGCCATCTGCTTCATCTATTAGCGCATCATCATAGCTAATGCTCGCTTTATGCGTTGCATAGTTGACATTTGCTGAGCTTACACCAGGAACTTTTGTGAGTCCCTTGGTTATTAGTGTAGCAC
Organism: uncultured Candidatus Woesearchaeota archaeon; assembly: GCA_963724455.1. Taxonomy (GTDB): domain Archaea; phylum Nanobdellota; class Nanobdellia; order Woesearchaeales; family UBA525; genus UBA525. Next base: position 39,973 of record CAVRUV010000042.1, on the reverse strand, counting down.
AACTTGCGCAATGCATGCCTTCAATTATCAGCTTAGTATTTTTTGCCATATGTATCCTTTGTTTGCAGTATTTGTTATACGAAGTTTATTTTTTTATATTGCGAACTATTTATTTAAATTATATTTTTATTATAACTAGTAAATCCTACTACTCTTTTTAGGGTCTGGACTTTGCGGAGTCTAGTACAATCCTTTCGGCAATAGTAATGCTATTACGCTAATCAATAGTGTTACGATGAAGCTTGCTGCAAGTACTGCGCTAGTTGGCCAAGGTTTTGCAGGAACATCATTGTCTTTTTGCTCTTCATAAGTCATTCTCATCATTCCGCCAAGTAATATTGTGCACAATGCAACAAGGATTATTAGGAATATTGCTGCGTGATCCAGAATCATCATGACCGTGAGCATTGCACCCATTGTTCCGCTCATGACTCCTGCCATCATTCCTTCCATCATGCCCATGATGCCGCAGCATTTGCCCGCATATACACCTGCTGCGATTCCGACGAATGTTCCAATGATGCTTCCATAGAACATGCCGTTGATTAAGCCTAAGATTGCTCCTATTCCAAATCCAGTCATCATGCCGATTGTCATTCCAACCATCATGCCAGTCATGCAGCTAACTGACTTAACGTATGCTCGCTGGTGCCAGAGTGCAATCATGTTTGTAACTACAACTATTGGGATCATTATTAACGGCAAGAAGTACTGCGGTTTGTATTCTGCGAATTTTGAGTATATTCCGAAAATCAAGAGTGCTTGAATAATCAATAATAAGATTAATGTGATAAAACCGTTGACGAGAATAGTTGTCTCAACGTTTTCTTTTTGTTGTTGTGAATTCTGATTTTTTTTATTTTGGATTTTATTATTTGTTTTGTTGTTTATTGCTGTTTTGCTGTTTATTGTTGTTTTGCTGTTTATTGTTGTTTTATTCTTCGATGAAGTATCAAGAGAGTATCCTTTGCTCTTTAGTGCATCATTTATTGTATCCATGCTGATATTATTGTCATTATCATAAGAGATTTTAGCAGTTCCGTTGTGATATGATATTTCTTCAACGTTTACTCCTATTTTTGTAAAGGATCTAATGATTGTTTTTTCGCATGCATCGCAATGCATACCATTGATTTGGATTTCTTCAAAAGTCATGTATTCACCTACGCTGTTGTGTATTTTTCTGCTTCTATTAATTTGCAGAGTTGTTCTCTTGTCACTTTAGACTCATCAAATTCAACTACTGCGTTATTGTTTGTTTTGCTTACGTTTGCACTTGTTACACCATCTGTCTCTTCAAGTACGTCTTTTAGTAGTATTTCGCAAGAATTGCAATGCATGCCATTGATTGTGATTGTAGTTTTCATTTTTTCACCTTTGAAGATATTTTTGCAAGAGTAGTTTTTGTAGACGTAGTTTTTGCGGGGGCAGTCCTTGAGTGCGCGCATGTGCCATCAATTAGATGAATGCAGTAATTGCTTGTGTGCGCATCAATTAATTGCATGAGTGGTTCTATAGTGCTTTTGTTTAGTGAGTAAATTCTATACTTTCCATTACGTTCTACGCTCACAAATCCGCAGCGCTCTAATCTCTTAAGGCAATGCGAAACACAAGTCTGCTCTAGACTGGTCTCTTCAAGAATCTCGGTAACATTCTTTTTTCCATGGCGAAGACTATTGATTATTCGCAGACGATTCTGGTTTGCTAATGTCTCAAAAAATATACTATATGCTTCGTAGGATCGTATGGTCTTTTTTGCATCTGATTTTTGGACTGTTTTGTAATTTAATATTTGAGTTGACATGGTCATTTTCCCCATCATATGATGTGTGTATCATATGTTATTTATATATCTTTGCCTAAATTAGTTAAATTTTAATTGGCAATTAATTGAATTAATAAAATATAAAATAAAGAAATTATGCTGTATTTACGTAATTATCTATACGATCTACACAACAATCATTTTGCCGCGAACCATATTCATGCTGCATTGAAATGGAAATGTTCCAGTCTTTGTTGGCGTAAATTGGAATGTATTTATTCCAGGATCAAGTCGTTTGCTGATGCCGAATTCTTGCGCTATGATATATTTTGTACAACCGCCTGCATTCGTACCATCGATTTGCCAAGTTACAGGTTTTCCTACTTGTACTGTAAGTGTGCTTGGTTCATAACCGCTTCCAGTTACTGCCATTTTGATAACTTGAGTATCTCCAATAGGAATATTATTTACTGGATTTACAGGAGGATTATTGGCAATTGGTTGTTGGTTAGGTGATTGTTGTGTGTTCGGAGTCACGAAATTGTTTAATGATACTATGATTCCGAAAAGAATTAGAATGCCGAATATCCCCATTCCTATCTTGAACCCGTTACTGGAGTACCAAGGAGTTGATGGTGCATTATTGCGGGTTTGCTGAGAATTATTTGTTGTTTGTTGAGTCTGTTGATGTTGATTGTGTCTCTTTCGTCTTGTCATGATTCACCTTTGAGCATAGTTAAATTGAGTATTTGCGTATGGCTAAATACTATCAAACTGCTATCGGAATAAACATATGATAAATTCATCATTTATTAATCTTATGCATAATCAATCCTTTTTTTCTGGTCCTTTTTATGTTTATTAATTATGATTATTGATATCATATTCCAAAGAATAAATTGAGCTTTTCTTCTAAATCAAAGACGTTATCGATGAGTGGGCTTTTAGCAAGCCAATAATCGAATCCAAATAAGAAAATAGAGCCTAGAATGATTAGCATTACTGCAGCAATTAACATTGTGCTTTGTATATTCCATGATCCTATGCTCAATGTTTTTCCTTTTATGAGTTTGTAGATCCTGCTTTTAGTTCCAGAGCGGTCTATTATGTATGATACAATAATTAATGGAGTGAGCAGGCCAAGAGCATATACAAAGAGCAATACTCCTCCTCCTATTGCAGTTTGAGTATTTGCTGCTATGATTAATGCAAGACCTACAATCGGTCCAATGCATCCACTCCAAGAAATACCGAATATGACTCCGAACAGGAATGTTCCGATGAACGTACGTTTAGGAGTTGTTTTGATGGCGAATCCTGGGATTTCTATTCCTAATAATATCATTACGCCTAATGATATTAGTAAAATTCCAGAGAATATTGTGATATGCCTTTTGTAATCTGCAAGAAATAGCCCGAGACTTCCTGCTAAGACTCCTAGTACTACAAGCACTAATGATAGTCCGAGGCCGAATGCTATTGTTCTAGTCACTCGTCCAGCTTTTGTTTGCTGTGCGTTAAACGCAAGATATGCTGGAAGCACTGGCAAGGTGCAAGGAGCAAGAAATGTCAGTATTCCTGCAATGAACATGAGCAAAATGAGTGCAAGCATGAATGAATGTTTTATTGTGTCCTTTTAAGAGTATTGTGAATTTGTAATTCTTTTAATCATTTCTTTAATTTTATTTATTTTCTTTAATTTTATTTATTCTTTTGTGTTAATTTAATTTGTGTTCAATTTCAGTTTTTTACGAACGTTGTCGCCACTAGCGGTCGCTCATCTAATTCGCGCCCCTGCGATACCATCAGCACTGCGTTCGCTATAACGTTTTTTCTCTTTTCACGTTCATAGTATCGCCTTCAAGCTAGTGGCGACAAAGAGTATAATTTGGGCATAATTATTAAAATTGTAGTCAAGAAGTGAATTATTCTGGAAGGTATTTTTCTAGCAACGCTTTTGCAAACGCTGCTTCTCTAGGCATTATTGGTCTTTTATCATCGTATAGGCCTCTTGCGCTGCTGATTGGCAGCTCTACATCAACTATTTTTTTTATATCTGAAGTTACTTCTTTATCTTTATCGATTCCTTTAATGTCTGAACTCGGCACTCGATACGCCCATATGGAAGTCATCTTACCTTCTTTCGGATATCCTCTTGCTAAAAATACATGCTGTGCTCCTTCTTTATTTCTGCGCAGCAATCCTACATATACAGCCTGTTGTCCTGCTACTTTGTAGACTCCGTATAATTGTGTCGGAGTTATTCGCAGTATGGAACCTATGTAGACTCCTCCTAATTCTATTGTGTCTATGCAAAACTTGTCATCAATAGTAGGGTTTCCAGTTTTGAGAATTGCCATGTGAATATCATCTAGTTTTCAATGTTATCTTTTGGATATCATCCTGCTCTTATTCTGGCGTATAATTCAAGAAGTTTTTTTGCCGTTTTCATTTCTTGATCTCCTGGAAGAATTTTTCGGCATGTTGTTTGTATTGTTATTTTTGTTATGTCAGTAGGGTTATATGCGTGTTCTCCAGTACGATAAAATGGAAGCATGTTCTCAGAAAATGCAGTATGAGCTAAGATGATACCATTATCATCTTCTAGGAAAGTATAGGTTTTTCTTTCACGCATCATGCCTTGTTTTCTTGCGTCTTGAGCTCCTATGTATGCTCCTAAATGGGGTCCTTTGTGGCTTGCGATTTCTCCTGTGTAATCCAGTTCATAAAGTGCTCCAAGTTGTGTGGGGCGTATGTCTAAGAAACTTTTATGTTTTCTCGCATTTACATCCCACGTTCCCGTGGTTAGCTGTAGAATACGAAATTTGTCATCAATAGTAGGGTTTCCTGTTAATACAATGGATGAACTGGTGGTTGCCATATATTTAGAACTCTGCGCTTCTTTTTAGAGGTTCTCTTTTTTACTTTTTATAAATGAATTAAAAGTTAATTTACTTTTCTCGTCGTAGATATTCTCCTTTATCTATACGATGCTTGATAAATACCTTATTTTTCATCTTTGAATCAAAATCTGTGACAATAAGGCCTGCACCAATCACTTGATCTTTTGTATCCATAACTATGACGTTGGTGTTAGGCTCTTGTTCATTAGGGTCAAGAACGCTAGTCATAAGAACATCTCTGTTACATAAGTACAGCCATGCAGCTTTATCGTTTACTTTTACTTTTTTATCGGTTCTTTCTGCAATGAGATTGATGAGTGCGCTTGTCGGCTGGAATGCATCGCGTTCTTCTCCCAAGAAAAGTCCTATGCTGTATGGATCCATCTTATGCTCTCTAGCATATTGCAGCAGGTTGTGCGGGTCGTAAAAACAGCGCCTGCCGATTTTAACATGAGGAATTTTTTCTTTAGTAAATAGCGCAACATAGTCGTTTAGTGTTTTGGGCCGTGGAATAAGGCGTTCAGTCCTCACCCTTTTCTCTTTTCGCGCTTTCATAACAAGGTGGTTATATCGTCTCTTATTATGTCTTTTGTATATCTGTATATTTTTTGATGAGCTGTTATTAGAATTCGTGCAATTACTCAATTATTCTTCTTTCTTTTACTCAATTATTCTTCTTTCTTTTTCTTATGTGTTTTATCGTTTTTGGAAGTATTTTCTTTATTCTCTTCTTTATTCTCTTTTGTGTTATTCTCTCTTTCTGTTTTTTCTATCTTCTCAGTTTTTTCTGTTTTCTTTTTATCCTCAGATGTTGTTTTAGCAGTCCGTTCAGGAATATCAACAATCTCTATTTTCGATTCTTCTTTTTTCAGTTTTCCATTTTTCGTTTCTTTCTTTTCACTTTCTTCTTTTGAAGATGCGTTTTTGTTGTTCTCAGCATAATTGCCGCTAGTAGCATTTGCAATATCTCCTTTTATTCTAGCGCCAAGTTCTCGTACAAGTGCATTAAGCTCTTGTTGCATTGCTGCAAGCTTATTTGGGTCCAGCTCATTGTTTAAGAACTCGATTTTGTTCTGGATAATCTCTTCTTCAGTCTGCGCGCGCATGAAGAATTGCTGCTTGTCATAAACTTGCAGTGCAGCAATATCTTTTACAATGTCACGTTTGAGCGCGCGCTGATCCGGAAGCATTGTTGCGATTTTTCTTCCTTGTGCTTGCGCATCGCGAGATAGTGCAGATAGTCTTGTTATTAGGTTCTTTACGTTGCCTGGTTTTTCTTCTTCCAGCATGCAAATTGCGTCTTCAAAAGCGTCTTTTACCTTTTCATGCTCTGTAGCTAGGAATTGGAATGGATCTTTAGGTAGCTCATCATATACTTGCTTGATACTCGGCTGAATCTTTATTCGTGAGTTATTTTTTACAACATTACGTATGTCGTCGCATACACTAACGTACTTTGCAACAATGGTGTGCAGGTCCTGCTCTATTTTTTCTGATTTTTGCAATGCTGCAAGTGCATCTGTATTACGAATGAGTGCTTGCTGTACTTGCATATCTGCTCCAATCTTTGTGCGTTTTTCTTTTGTGCGCTTCAAGTCTTGATTCAAGCTCTCTAGAAGTTGCCGGTAACGGTCGCTTTTTTCTTGAAGCTGTTTAATGCGCATTTGCATATCCTTTGCTTTTCGCACTTGCGGAAATTTCAGTTGTTCAAGAGCTGTTGTGAATTTAATGATTGCATCTTCGAGCTCTTGAAGGCCAGTTTGTGTAATTTTAAGCTCATCAGAAAAGAACTCTTTTAGTGCAGAAGTATTTTTTGTTACAAGAGTTTTGTAGTTATTATTTGCTTCTAAAAATGTATCTTGGCCTTGTTCGAAATTAAAAGGATTTTCAAATGATGCTGTTGCAAGAAGTTTTCTTGTTTGGGCAGTGAATTCTTGGCCGTGCAAAGCAGACATTGTTCTTGCGCGCTCAGGAACAGCTGCGAGTGTATTATCGTCGGTGAATTTTGTAAGACTTTGTTCTACATGTTGTTTGATATCCGCTACATTTTCTTGGAAATTTGAGAATTCCTTATCAATACCAAGATGCGCTATTATTTGCTCTGGCCACTCTTGCGCTGTCGCAGGATCAAGTTCTAACTTTTGGGTTTTTGGCTTGAAACTTTTGAACAGGTCAAGGATGCGCATATATGCCTCAGGAATAGGTAATGTCTATTAGTCATGACAAGTATTTATAAGGATTTATGTTTCTAGTAGGAAAAACAGTAGTTATTTTGTTTAGTAGGGTTGTCGCCTTGGAGTGAACCAGAAAACCATCCGATTGGTGCAGGATGGTTTTCGTAAATCCTGACGGTGTTCAGTAGAAACTCCGCGACAATAATGAATTCAGTAGTTGAGGAGAACGTAATGTCAAGCAAATTCAAAAGAATGGAGCAAGGAACGGCTAGAGCAGATATTATTAGACTATTCGATCTTGCAAAAAAGAACGTATCAAAAGAACCTGCTCTAGCAAAACGATACGTTACTCTTGCAAGAAAACTCGCTTCAAAGAGTAGAATAAGTTTGCGAGCATACAATCGCTTGCATTGTCGCAAGTGTAATGAATATTTTACAAGCAAGACCTTGCGGGTAAGAACAAGACCCGCGTCCATTGTCTATACATGTTTATCTTGCAGTCATGTGACTAGAATCAGAAAAAGATAATACAAAATTATAGAACCATAAGGTTATAGAAATATAAAAAATAAGGAATTCTTCTCGCTTTTAATCAGAATCAATGTAGAATCTAGTATCTTCTTGCAAATGCACTCGCGGTGAGGATTCCAAACCCGAATAGCACAAGGAAGAGTCCACCAAATGTCATGAGAAGTGGTTTTATTATTTCCCACTTTGTGCTCCAATCAAAGATCAGTAGCCACACACCAGTTATTAGTAGTGCTGCACCAATAATGATGCCGATGAAACTTGGGGTTCTTGGGGTTGCGTTTACCATTGCCATTTTTTCTCAACTCGTGCTGTGTAAATAAAAGGCCCTGTGGTACTCGCTATGTTGTCACAGACCGCACGTGGCGGGCTCTACCAGCTTAAGACACAGGGTTATTATTCGAGATATCTAATGCATTTAAAAATATGTTGCTCTATACTTGCTTGTGGAAGAATTTGAAGGAATGGAGCTTGGAACTGAAATAGGTAGGGGTGCTGAAGCAGTAATAACTATCGCAGAAGGCGGTATAAAGAAATATCGTCCATCAAAAGGCTATCGTCATCCGGACTTAGACGCGACCCTTCGCACTTCAAGAACAAAACATGAAGCAAAGATACTTGAAAAAGCAGCAGCTGTAGGCATTCCAGTACCTTTTGTAAAGCTTCTTGATAATGAAACTCTTCTTCTAGAGAAAATAGATGGTGTTGCATTAAAACAGGAATTGGATAATGAGCCATTGCTTGCGCATTCTGTTGGAAGAATTACTGCGCACTTGCACGAGCAGCACATTATTCATGCCGATCTTACTACTAGTAATATTCTTATTAATCAAACTACAAAGCATATGACTTTTATTGATTTTGGATTGAGTTTTATATCCCAACGCGATGAAGATAAGGCAGTGGATTTGCATCTTTTTCATCAATCGCTTGAGAGTAAGCATCACCTTGTAGCTCCGCTTGCTTGGCGACACTTCCTTAAAGGGTATCGCGATACCTTTCATGGTGCAGATGCAGTAATAGAACGTTTGCGTAAAGTAGAGCTGCGCGGACGCAATAAAGGCAGTTAATAATTGGTAGTTAATAAGTTAGTTAATGAATGATAGTTAATGAAAAGTAGAATGATGATTTGAAAGATGAACAATTAACGAAGGCATTAGGATGAACTTACACAAAATAACTCTGAAAACATCCTCGAAGGGTAATGAGATTGCTACAAAACTATTTTGTAATAAGGCTTTTATGACTCTCAATATTATTATATGGCTAATCATAGGATTATTATCTGTATCAATTATTTTGTTAGTTCCTGTAGTTCATGCAGATGAAGGGCACATAACACTTCTTACTGTAGCTGAAGATGCAGATCATACTGGCGGTGCTGCAGACTTGTATTTGCGTATGGAACGCGGTACTGGTGCTGTGTTTGTTGATAGTTTTCCTCTGACAAAAATAGATACGCAGAGCAGTATTCGTTATGCAAATCGTATTGCTTGCGACTATCTGCAAAAAGATTGCACGCAATATAATTTTTATTATACTATTCGTGCAAATAGTGCAATAGTTGGCGGACCAAGTGCTGGTGCAGCAATCACTGTATTAACTATAGGGGTTTTAGATAATCAAGCAATAGACCAGGGTGTTGCAATAACTGGGACGATAAATAGCGGCGGTATCATCGGGCCAGTAGCAGGAATTACTTCAAAAGTAAAAGGTGCAAGGTCTGCAGGAATTACAACTGTTCTTATACCAGCAATTGGTGAATTGAAAGATGAAGAGAGCAATATCTCTACAAATAGTTCCAATAAAAATATTTCTTCAAAATCCTCTGACTCATCTGTAATTAATTCTTCAATTACCAATTCATCTATCAGTAATTCTTCTATACGTAATTCCTCTATTAATTCATCTAATTCTTCTATAATAGTTATAACAACAAATCAATCTATTAACCAAACTGCTCATATTATCATCAAACAAACTGCTCTTCAAGAAGGAATTGTAAAAGAATTATCTTCTGGTTCATTCAGAGTCATTCGCGTTAGTACTATAGAAGATGCATTGTGGTATGCTACTGCAAAAAATTATTCCAAGGTTTATGCACCCGTTATTCCTTCTGCTGAATATGTTGCGCGAATGTCTTTGATAGCAGATGATATCTGCAACAGGAATAAGGAACTTCGTTTGAAAGTGTTAAGCTACGGAGTTGAATACAATGATACTAACAATTATACTGCTCGTGCACAAAATACGACGAGATTATACTCAAAAGCAAGCTTGTGCTTTAGCGGTGATATAGAACTTGCGCGTTTAGAAGTTGAAAAATTCAGCCTTCACGAACGTGTAGCTCTTTTCAATCAGTTGCGTCAAAATGCTTCAATTTTTTCTGCAGAACTACACGATAAGAATCTGAATACTATAAGCGATCTTGAGACTTATGCCATTGTCCAAGAGCGTATTTTGGATACAAAAAAAATCTTAGATGAATTGAATGAATCTAATCCTGATGCAGAAACATTGGGTTATGCAAGAGAAAGATTTCTAAGCGCAAAGATCTGGACAACATTTTTTGATATGCCTGGAAGATCTCTTCCCAAAGATAGGGAATATCTGCGCACCGCCTGCTTAAGCAAGCTATCTGAAGCAGAAGAGCGGGTTAATTATGTTCGTTTGTATGCACCGGCATTTGTTGGTGAAGCGGATAATGCAATAGAAGATGCAAGAACTTGGGCTAAAGAAGAGCCGGTATTGTGCATTTTCTCAGCTTCTAAAGCAACAGCGCAAGCAAATCTATTGTCGAGCGTGATTGTTGTAGGAGAAGATAATATCGATGCACTGATTGCGCAAAAATTGCAAGCAGCAGATTTAGTGCTACGTCGCGAACAGCAAGCAGGATTCTTCCCGATTATCGGATACAGTTATTTAGAATATTCAAAGGATCTGCGAACAATACAGCCATATAGCTCGTTAAATTTTGCAGAGTACGCGCTTGAACTTTCAACTCTTGATATATATTTTCCAAAAGAGCATTCTTTTTCAATAGCGCCAGTTGTGTTAGAAGCAATCTCTATTTTCTTTTTTGGAGCGCTTCTTGGCGCAACAATAGTTTTTATTATTATGAAAAGATTTAATGATAAAATAATGAGTTCTAAAAATAATGTTAGAAATCATGAAATGCCTTCAAAAAAAACAATTCCTGAATCTGTTCCTTCAAGAAAACCAAAGCGTTCCAAACTGAACAAATCCAAAAAATCTTTTAAACTTTCTAGGTAGCAATAACTAATCTAGTGATGATAAATAATATGTCTAACTATTAAATAATTTATACGTGATTATTAAACAATTTTCTTACAAGGCCCTGAAAGGTCGTTGGAATTGCTTCCAACGAACCTTCCCGGGAAAAAAGAGGTGAGTGTAATTCTTCAAAGTGTACACGAAAGTGTTCACAATAGTCCATGGTGTATTATTTGTCATATTTATACTTTCCTATTTGACACCATTTTAAAATGGTTACAAAATACTCTCTAATATCTATATTGGATGTAGTGAAAATTATCTTTTTTAACCATTTTCTGAGGTCAATAGACTATTGATGGATTTAAGTTGGATATTTAGGCAGTCAATATTTGGACGTAGATATAAAAACACGAACAAGTTCTTGTTATGATGGCAGATATTTTTGTTGTAATAGATATTGATGATCGTTTTCGTGAAGAATTGCGTGAATTGCAATTAGCATCTGTTATTATTCTAGAAGGCAATCAGATGTTGTGTAATATTGCAGAGCGTTTGCTTGCAGTGCATGCTCCGAAAATTATTGTGAAAAATTGCGCAGATACTATTGAGGAAGCTGATGCACAACACGTTATGCTCATGAGCTTGGAAGATTATGGAACTGCATTTATGGGGTATTTTTTAGAAGAAAATTCTCTTTTGCAGAATATCACAAATAAGAAAATTCTTTTGTCGAGTATTCCTGAGTCTGTATTGTTTGATTATGCAAAAAAGCATTCTCTTGTGCTTGTTGAATCGCAAAAAAGCGATATACGTATTATGCTTGACGCTATAGCTCAAAAGCAACCCCAAACATATTTTTCTTTGGCAAAAAGCGCAAAACGTCTATTATTATTGCGTAATGTTGAATAATTTGTTTTTTTAGTTTTAATTTTTTTGTGTTTTAGATTATTTTTTCCGAAACCTTTTTGTATACATCAGCGCAAAAGACTATTATGGTGTTAATTATTGATTGGACAATTATTATAGGATTTTTAGGAATGACATTGATTCTTTTAGCATTCATTCTCAATGTATTCACCAAGATGGATTCAGCAGATAATGTTTTTTTGTCTATGAATCTCGTCGGGAGTGTGGCGATGGTAGTATATTCAATTCTCATTGGTGCAACTCCATCTCTTATACTAAATGGCGTTTGGGCTCTTTCTGCAGCCTGGGGTCTTGTTCATCATACGAGGAAGCGCAGGAACGCAAATAAGCGCGGATATGCTGCTCATAGTGTCAAATGATCCATTTTGTGCTATTTTAGAAGGATTTTCGAGAGAACTTTTTTAAACCCCTGCCGGCACACGTTGTTTACTAAGCCATGAGCCTATACTTGAACGTCGTTTTTACGAATGAAAAGTAGGGTTCTGATATTACGAGGAGCCCGTAGCTTAGTCTGGTGGAGCGCCGGTCTTATATGACAACAAGCCGCATATTGGCTTGTAGCTCGAAGAGAGCCGGTGGTCTCGAGTTCAAATCTCGACGGGCTCACTTTTTTCTCCTATTATTTCCTTTTTTATTCTTCCATCAATTTTATATATTCTTCATAATCCTCTTTATTAGTTGGGGTGTATTATGAAGAAAAGCGTATTATTCGTAATCCTATTACTGGGTTTATTTCTAATAGCATGTTCTACGCAAGAATCGCGTCTGAAATCAGAGCCTGGTGTCAAGCTTTTTTATGCAATGAATGATGATGTAAAATACTCCGAGACATCATTTTCTGGCGAGGCCGCAAAAGCTGTTAGCGAGCTCGTAAAAACAGAATGTCCTAATGGTTTAGGCGAGAAATTTACTCGTTCTACATTTGCAGCATATGCACTCACACTTAATGTTTATTCTACAGATAAGAACGTAACTTGTTATGTTACAAGATTGAATAATGTCAGTAATGTTATAGAAAGAAAGAAAAGCGATGCTCCGAGTGAGGATGCGCTTGTCACAGTTAATGGTAATATCATCTCTAAGACTGCATTACAAAATGCAGTAAGTGCATTGCCTGCTGGAACAACTGTTGACTTGAATACTGAACTGCGATTGTTGAATACTCTTGTTGATAAAGAGCTACTTCGTGAGCAAGAAGCTAAAATAGAGTTAAGCGCAGACGATATTGCTAAGGTTCGCAAGACTATACTTGTACAGCTTAATGTTAGCGAAGAGGGTTTACCTGCATTTTTAGAAAAGCAAAAAATCGATAAAGCGACTTTCGAAACGCAGATAGAATCTCAAGCAAGACTTGAGAAGTTGCTTTCTAAGAGACTACTTACTGACGAGATTCAAGTTTCAGAAGATGATGCTAGAGCATATTATCTTGCAAATACTAATCAGTTTATGTTTTCTGAACGAGCAGTCTTTAGTCATATTCTCTTAAAGGGAAAACCGAATGAATACGCTGCCAAAGTCCAAGAGATTGAATCAAAATTGAACAATACTGATTTTTGTGTTTTAGTAAAAAAATATAGCGACGATACCAGTAGAATGGAGCAATGCGGAACATATGAAATTCCTCGCGACGTTATAGATAGCACTCTTGAGCGTGCAGCATTTACGACGCCAGTAAATAACGTAACGAAAGTAGTTACTGCTGATGGCGTGCACTTTGTGAAAACATTGCAGGTTACAAAAGCTCAGGTCTTGCCATATTCAGAAGTCGCTGATAAATTGCGTGTTGATTTGAAAAATCTAAATCTACAGCAACGCCTCAACTTGTATCTAGCTACTTTACGTGCACAAAGCAAGATTGAAACCTTCTTAGGATAAGCTTTTGAGAATTTATTTTTTTATTTTTTATTTTTAATACTAGTTTTCATGTTCTAAACTCAAATTGTAAATAACATTGCTTGGTACATATCCATCATTTAATCCTTAGTTGTATTTTAGTTATTTTATTTTGATGTTGTAATAAACTTAGATTTATATTATTAAATCCTAGACTACTTTTGTCGGGGAGTGGCACTACTATGTCTACCGTCATTACTATTTGTTCTATCATAACTATTTTTACTTTTGTAATTCTATTTCTTGGAAATTTTATTAGAACTCTTTATTTTTACAATATTATTTGTGTGAGCAACAACTACTTCTTCTAATTCTACGATGAACGAATCTGATGTCGGATACTCTTTTATCACGTAGGGTTTTGCATTCGCAAATTTGTCTACAAGATCTTGAGCAATATCACGTACAACATCTGCTCCAAGAACAACGCGATGCTTTTTTTCATCAATGAATCCTGCATCTTCTGGCATGCCCATCTCTTTTAGCCACGAGAATATTTTTTCAAGTTCTTTATGTTCTAATTGTTTTTCTTGTACGCTTAGTGCTTTGAGCTTTTTGTTATAGCTGAACTCTGGGGAGTAATTGATGTAGATTGCGCCGCGTAAGAGTAATCCTTCTTTATCTACTATATCGGATGGCCATGCTTCGCAGTCTGCGCGTCTGATAATGCGATTGCCCATCTGTACTCTGTCTTTTAGTTTTGTGGTGCAGAAATGGACTGCTAGATTGTACTGCTGTGCGTGAAGCATTATTTTTCTTCCTGCAGCTCTGCTGCCTTTTATCGCATAGCTTTCTCTTTTTGTCACTTCATAACCTTTCTTTTCGAATGTCTCGATAGTTAGTTCTGAGATTTCTAACTCGTTAAGATTCAAAAATGAAATCAGTTTGTGTTCGGCGCAATAATCAACAAGGCGCTTTGTCTCATTGACCTTATCTGGAAAGATGGGAATTTCCATACCTATATTCCAGGAGTATTTTTTTGCAAGCTCCATTCTCGGCCAGAATTTTTCTGAGCTAAGGCTTGGGTGAAATCTTATCTCGTCAAGTCCTGCCTCGTACAAGCGCTTCATAGTTATTTCATTAACAAGAATCAATGGGGTGTAGAGGTGGATGTGAAATCCTTTACCGAACTCCTTTTTGAGGCGGCGAATCATTTTACAGGTTCTATCAAGGCGCGCAAGCGGGTCTCCGCCGGTAACTCCTGCACCGTTTGCTTTGTTTGCCTTTGCTTCTATTATCATCTGGTCAAGCTGATCATCTTCTGAACCCGAAAGCTCTTTTTCATTTGCAAAGATGACATCTTTCATCTTCTTTTCTTCGGATAGTGGGCAGAAAAAACAATTCGCTGGACAAATGCCTGTAACAAATAAGACTAGTTTTTCTCCTGTAACACACATCTTGCAGCCATCAGGCAAATCGCCTTGGCAAAGACTGTGGTATGGTGTTTGAATAATCTTAAGTGTCATAATGAATGGACCTTATGGGGGTTTTTAAAGGTTGAGGAGAAAGTTTCTAAAAATCTCATCAAATATCCTCAAATCTCATTCGAAATTATGGTATATGATGTTTTGTGTGATGATTTTTTAAATCATCACTTACTTCTATTATTATGAACAATCCTATCTGGCAACCTGAGTTTTCTGCAACATATGATTTTAGAATATTAGTCTGTAGTGATTTTGTAAAATCAACTCTTGAATCAAAATTATCTGATGAAGAACGAAGAACCATTAATACTGCTGCAGAAAGAACTATCGAACGATTAGGATTTTCTCAGTCAGATCCAATTGATTTCTATAAAGATTCTGCATTTGTATTGCAATTTAATCTTGGAGAAAATGGTCTTTGGATGGCAACAGATAGGCCTGTTGAGAATTTGGTCAGGGACTTATATGATTTAATCACTAAACCAATTCCTTTTTACTCGCATAATTGTAATGGAAGTAGTGGTGCCCATGCATTGATGCAACTTATGAGCGTGTGGGTTGAATATACTAAGATATGTCTTGATAAATAAACTTCATGCAGTGTTTATTTTGTTTACTTATTATTTAGAAGTGTTTTGAACATTTTTATATGTTACCGTCACAATCTTTATAATCTTCCGTTCTTGAGTGTAAGTATGTCTTTGGATTTTGTAGTATTTGCAGGAGTATTGTTTAATCTCTTTTTAATAGTCGATCCTATTGGTTGTTTGCCACTCTTTATTGTTATCACAAAAAATAATACTCCTAACGAACGAAGAAAGATGATTGTCAAAGCAGTTTTTATAGCATTTTTAGTATTGGCATTTTTTGCTTTGGTGGGTCATCAATTGCTTTCGTATTTTGGGATTAGTAAACCTGCAATGCAAATTGCGGGCGGTATTTTGCTTTTTGTTATAGGTTTTGAGATGTTGTATGGGCATTTGAGCCGCACTGAAATTACCTCTGATGAAGAAAAAGAGGCGATAAAAAAACAAGATGTTAGTATAACTCCTCTTGCCATACCTCTTCTTGCAGGACCTGGAGCAATCACTGCAGTTGTGTTGTATTCAGGATTGCTCGGCGGTGGTATTAGCGGACCTGTGCTTGTCGTTGCAGCAGTATTTGCAATTATGCTATTGAGTTTGTTAATTCTTATGACATCAGAACTTGCGCTCAAAGTATTAGGTAATATTGGTATAAAAGTTATTGGTAGAGTTATGGGTTTGTTGTTAATATTCTTAGCAGCACAGTTTGTAATTAACGGGCTTATTGATTTAGGTTTGATTAAGCTAGCGTTGCCATGAATTGTATGTTCTTAGAATTATTAGAATTATGGCTATTGTCCTATTATTCTTTGTGTAAAATTGGTTAGTTTTTTCCAAACACATAAAAGCACCATGAGGTATTCTATTATTGCCCCTGATGAAGAAGTTATTCCCGTCCGAGTTTAACGATGAAGATGGTTAAATCACCGAGGGGGTCTTTTCTTTGTATTGTATTTTGTATTGTTACCTTTCTTCGGAAGGGAGTCAGGAATGGTTGAATGACGCAATTCCCGTCCGAGTTTAACGATGAAGATGGTTAAATCACCGAGGGGGTCTTTTCTTTGTATTGTATTTTGTATTGTTACCTTTCTTCGGAAGGGAGTCAGGAATGGTTGAATGACGCAATTCCCGTCCGAGTTTAACGATGAAGATGGTTAAATCACCGAGGGGGTCTTTTCTCATAGGTAATTTTTCTATTTAACTCGCAACTTAATTAGTACTATTTAGTTAATATTATATTCTATTATAAGTATTTTAAAAGTATAGTTTTATGTATCAATAAGTATATAAATATGAATAAACTATAACTTTTTTAGTAATAATCAACGACGACGGAGAGGCACATGCCATACCAGTATGCGAATTATTGCAAATAACGGCCAATACAAAATAACGCTGCCAAAAGATCTTGTCATGGATAAAGGCTGGAGCGCTGGTGACGAAATCCGTTTTGTCGAAGATATAGAAGGAAGGATCTTTTTGAAGATCATTCCAAAAATAAAGAAATAGACGTAGAATCAGACGTATTGTAGTAAACTGCGTCAATAGAATAGCTAAGAAAGAAGAGTTAAGAACCAATGATTTGTAGTAGAAACCTGTTCACGCGACTGTAGCTTTGGTGGTTGGTATTACCCTGGCGAGGTTCGTGATTCTTGGCCGGCCTCTAATTATCACCCCCCAACAACGACGGGGCCGGCTTCTTTTTCTATTTTATTTTCTTAATTTCTCGTCAATATAGAGTCATGGGTCTTTTATGGGTTACTTTTATATAGGCAAACGTGTTCTTTACTAGATAGAACAAGTAACGGCTTTCTGAATTCATTCAGAGGAACGACATGTTCCAAGCGGGAATTAGCCCGTGGAGACAGAATATGGCATATGGAAACGGCGGTGGCTTCAGACCACGCAATAACTTCAGTAGCGGCCCACGCGAGATGCACGATGCAACTTGCTCTGAGTGCGGAAACAAGACACAAGTACCTTTCAAACCAATTGAAGGAAAACCAGTCTTCTGCCGCGATTGCTACATGAAGCGCAAGTCAGCTGAATAAGTAAGACGTTGCTCCTGTTTTTATTTTTAATTTTATAATTCTAGATATTTTAATGATTAATTTGGTTCTTGCCGGTTACTTCGTTGAGTAGTTCAGGATTTATTAGAATTTTTTATAGAATTTTCAGATTGATTTTTTATAATTACTTTTTAGTATGCTCCGGGCATAATGTCACGTAGTGGGTTTTCGCTCATCGAGGAGTGTTCTCAATCTCGATTCGCTGACAAATCCCTTGGGAGCATATTCACACTATTATATTATGTACTTTGTATTATGATTTTTTTTCTGAGAGTTATGTTTAAATAGTACGTCTTGGAAAATAAGATGGGTGGATATGTCAAGAAAAGATTATGTTATAGTGATCTGCCTTCTCATGTTAGCAATAGCTTTGCCAAATGTTTATGCAGCAACATTCAACTGCACGATAAGGACAAGCTGTTTTGCAAACAACGAGACTTTATTGATGCGCCTTAATTCTTCCGAAGCAGGTGCTGCGCCTAACAACTCTCACGCGCAACTCGCGAACTTTTCCGGAGGAGCATATCAATACAGCGTTTGCTGCTGGACTGATTCATTTAGAACAATGAACAATTCTTGCATTAATGGCGCAAAGGTACTCAACTTGAATGCGACATCTGATTCGCACGTGCAAGCAGCAACGCAATCAGGATACATTAATTATGCATGTTTGAATGTGACTTCGGGAAATATCACTTGCGAGTATCCAACAACAGCTTGTACTGGCAGTAATTCTCCCGTCGTGAGCATTGCAAGTTCAGATTCGGCTGATAATAATCTTACAAATTCACACGTTGCTGATTTTGGGTTATACAAGCAAAAGGTCTGCTGTCAAATCGGCGGACAAAACCCCCCTGTGGTCGCGTATGTAAATATTTCACCTAACGTTGGGGCAACCACTAGAAATGATCTGGAATGCCAGAATGGATCTACCACGGATGCAGATGGAGATGCAGTAACATTGCACTACAACTGGTACAAGAACGGGACTAGCATAACTTTGCTAAATTTGCCGATGGACTTTAATGGTACGCATACACATGATATATCTGGTTATGCAAACCATGGAACTGTAAGTTCATCCATGATATTTTTACCAACTGGTGCAAATAATGGTGGTGGTGCATTTATGACAACCGATGGCACTTCTAAAATTACTTCACCCGCTATAAATGTAAATAATACAAATTTTAGTGTAAGTACTTGGATGAAAAATTCTATTTCAAATTCTACAGATATTTTTTCATTTTTTGGTAGTTCTGCTAATAATGGATGGCGTGCCGGAGTATATCAGGCTCATCCAATGTTATATATGAGTAATACTAGTGGTGATATATTTTTATATTGTACTGGTGCAAACATAAATGATAGTAATTGGCATAATCTCGTATTTGTAATTTATCGTGGCAGTAATGTTACTTGTTATGTTGATGGACAATATTATGATGTTAAAACACTTGGTGGTGGAACTTTTGATAATATGATACCAAGTTCAATTATTACTGGTGTATTTTCCTCTTCATATGCTTTTAATGGTACTCTTGGTGAGATGATTGTATTCAATCGAACGATTTCAGCATCAGAAGTAAAAACATTATACAACAATAATAATCGTTGGATGAACGGAACAGAACTGCGTCGTGGTGATCAATGGAACTGCAGTATTACTCCGGTTGATTCAACTGGATTAAATGGTTCTACGAAATATTCTAATCTTACAAACATATCTGGCAGTCCTCCGCTTAACGTAACATTGCTTTATCCTGCAAACAATAACCAGTCGGTCTTTGAGCGTTTCGTAAACTTTACCTGGACTGCTGCTGATGAACGTGATGGCGATCAAGTGAATTATTCGCTTAACTTGAATGCGAGCGGTAGTTGTGCTATACAAACACAGCAAACAAATTTGCAGTCAGTAAATTATACTTTCGGTGAATTGTGCGTTGATTCATATTATAATTGGACTGTGCAAGCATGCGATATAGATGGTTGCAGTGCTTGGGCAACATTATACAATTTCACTGTGGCTAGTGTTACCTCAATTAGGTTGGTTAATAACAATACTAACTTTGGGGCGCTTTCAATAGGACAGACGATTGATACATCTAATCTTGTAGTGATGCCGTTCTGGATAGAAAATGATGGGAATGTATTTGTTAATGTAACAGTTATTGGTAATAATACTCCTTCATCCACTCTATTCTCAAGTGTAGGGTTGAATAATGTGGCATTCCAATATAAGGCGCGTCTCAATGAAACAGGCGCATTCAATACGACAAATTCACCTATGACTTATACGCCTGTAAACGCATCATATACTGTTGCGTTCAACAGATTGAATTATTCCGATGCTTCGGATGCTGCTTTCATCGATATCAATATCACTGTTCCGCTAAGCGAGCCTCCGGGAACTAAAATTGCAAACGTGACATTCCTTGCAACATCATAATTAATTGTATTTAACTAACTGTATTTACTAATTGTATTTAATTGCGTGATTATATGAACAAACCAATAAACAGCATTTCAAGCAGGATTATGCCTTCAGTTATATTGAAGATATCTGCTAAAAAGTTGCACGGTTCAAAATCATTTATTTCAAATTTTATTTTCAAGACTTCTATTATTTCTATTATCCTAATGCTATTTGTTCTTTGCGCTCCTCAGATCCACGCTCTTGGTATTTCTCCTGGAAAAATAGTCATTTTGTATGATGAAAACGAGTTGTTCCATGATTTTACATTCAGAGCGGTAAGTCGTGATGAAGTTGTATCTAATTTATCTTTGACTATTAATGCACAAGGAGATCTGGCACAAGAAATTTCTTTTGAGCCCATGCGTGAAGATGGTTCATTTGTCGGGCATATTATGTTGCCAGTAGGACTTTTGCCGGGAGAACATACCCAAATGATAATGTTTGGTGAACAAGTCGGCAGTAATAGTACTGTAACTGGCAGTGTTGCTGTAGCAGGACAATTAGTAATTAAGGTTCCGTATCCTGAACAGTATCTTACTGGCACAATGGGTGCAACAACCGATTCTGGGTCTGGTGATACGCAGATAACTGTTGTGCTTGAAAATCTTGGTAGTGTCGAAGTATTTCCTGATGATATTGAGGTAAGGATACAAGATTTCGGTCAAACAAAAGAGACATTGCATATGGCCCCAGAAGTTGTTGAAGCACTATCTTTTTCAAAAGCATCTATTGTCTATTCTGGTGCTAGGAAGGGAACTATTGTTCCCGGAGAATATACTGGTGTTGTACGCGTGCCGTATGCGAATCGAGAGTTATTGTTGCAGCAACCAATTGTAGTAGGAAGACCAATCGTCAATATTCTTGATATGAAGTATGTTCCTGAGCAAGGCATTATTCAACCAGTTGATGTTATCGGCACATTACGTTGGAATCGTCCAATACAAGGTAAACTCTATGTGTACTATGATGATGACCAAAACCCTGTCTTGACACAAGATGTTGTAGTGCAACAAACGTTTAATCAAAGAGTATATTTGAAGACTTCAGAAATTGGTTTGGCAAATAGCAGTATTCGTGTAGAAATTGTTGCAGGGTCAGCTCAGGATACTATGAGTATACCTTTGCCCGAACATAAACTTGCTTCTTCTCAGAGCATGTTGTGGATGCTATTGTTGCTTTTAGCAGTACTATTCGCCCTAGCAGTGATTGTCTTCAGATTCATAAAATCTCGAAATACTTCTCCTCCTCAAAATTGAGTTTCTTTCGTGCATAGGTGGAGTATAAAGTTAAGTGATTTTTGAATGTATATTTTATTTTTTGAGGTTGTATTTTTGTCGCATTGAGTTATTTTGTTGTTTTAATTGAGTTATTTTTAATTGATATTTTTTGTTGTATATCTGCAGTATTGGTATATTGGGTACTATATTTTGAAATTTATGGATATAGAAAGAATTATAAACAAGAATAATCCGGAGATACTGGGTAGTGGTGAGTAATCACTATATCATATACTAAATTAGGTAGAGGGCATATATGGCAGATATTTCCAATAAGAGTCTAGCAATGTTTCTTCTTGTTGCAGTTATTGTATCCGTTACGGGTACATTATACTCCATTGACAAGTTACAAGGCGGTGGGGCTGTTGGGTATGCTACTATGAATGAAACTGGTAAGACTAATTTTACCATTAGCAATCAGCTAAGCATTAGGTTTACTGATTTGACTGTTATGCAGTTTGGTAATGGTTATGTTAATGATTCGATTCCTTCTGGTGTTTGTGTGATTAATAGTACTATGGATGCAGCGGCGATTGGTGCAGCTGCTTCTGGTTGCATTGGTTTTAACACAACTATCTCGTCTAGGAATTTAACGGTTGAGAATGATGGAAATGTCTTGGCGAATGTAACATTCAATTTCACAAAGAATTCAACGTCATTTATTGGTGGTACGAATCCTAGCTTTCAGTTCCTCATTGTAAACAACCAGACTGGTAGTTGTAGAAACATCCTTAATGGTTCTACTTGGACTGATGTAAATATCAACGGTGTCAATGGATCTAGCGGTATTCGTGTTTGCAACATGTTTAATACTTCAGATACCAATGATACTTTTTATGCAGCTTTAGCATTAACTATTCCTAAAACTGCACTTGTTGGTAGTCACGAAGTAAGCATTTATGCAGTGGCTTGTGATGACAGTAGCTGTTAGTATTAGAATTATATATCATATAACATATAGAAAACAATATAAATACTGATAATAAAAATAATAAAATAAATATTCATAATAAAAATAATAAACTGAAAACATGGAAGGGTGGAATATGACTGATATATCCAACAAAGGACTAGCATTAATATTGCTTGTAGCAATGGTTATTTCCGTAGGCGGAACTATCTTCACATTAAGTAAGCTCGATTCATACGGCGGCAGTATAGGATATGTTACTGTAAATGAAACTGGTAAGACCAACTTTAGTATTACCAGTAGCTTAAGCATCAGATTTACTGATTTGACTGTTATGCAGTTTGGCGCTGGTTATGTTAATGATACTATTCCTTCTGGTAATTGTGTAATTAACAGTACTATGGATGCAGCAGCAATTGGCGCAGCTGCTTCTGGTTGCATTGGTTTTAACACCACCATTTCATCAAGAAATCTGACAATTGAGAATGATGGTAACATCCTTGCAAATGTATCTTTTAACTTTACTAAGAACGCAACGAATTTTATCGGCGGTACAACCCCAAGCTTCCAATTCCTTATTAAAAATAATGAGACTGGCAGCTGCGGAACTATCATGAATGGTTCTACTTGGACTGAAGTAAATATCAATGGTGCTAATGGTTCAAGCGGAGTACGTGTCTGTAACATGTTCAATACGTCAGATACTAATGATACATTTTATGCAGCTTTAGCAGTAACAATTCCAAAGACTGCATCGACAGGCGGACACACTGTGGATATCTACGCTGTTGCCTGCGATGATGGTAGTTGCTGAGGGACATTATGGAACCACAACAAACATCAGCACCGGTTGCTAAAGAAGATCTGTCCTCAAGGACAGTGTTTATTTTAGCAGTCTTGGTTGTAGTTGTATCTTTAATTGGAGCATTCATTAATGTAAGAACTGCATTTTCGACGCCTCCAATTACAGAAAATCATGTAGATACTGCTAATGGACCTGCAGTCGTAGGATTCACTATAGAAGGACCAAAGCCTCCGTTGGTTGACAAAGCCGTCGGACAAGCAGTCCTGACTATTACCAAGTGAGTCTATGAAGCGTTATTCTTTTATTTTTTTTATTTTTCTCAGTTTAATGTTCTTACCAACTGTTTTTGCTGTAGGATTTTCTAATTTACCTTCTCAGCGAGAGTATACATTTACTCCAGGACTTACTGTTAATATCCCGATATATCCTTCAAATGCAGAAACTGTTCGTGTAATATTAGGCGCACCTGCTGGAGACCCTGCGACAGTAGGAACTCCTAATGATGATAATATTGCAAACTATGTAACTCTTGAAGATCCGCAGCCTGATGGACCTCCTAGAGAAGTAATTATTCATATGAAATTTCCTGAGCAATTAAAACCTGGAGATTACAAGATAAATATTGCTGCACAAGATGTAATCATAGGGCAAGGTACTGTTTCTGCTGTTGCATCAACAAGACTGCAGTTCACCATCCATGTATTAAGTCCCGATAAGCGTATTGATATCTTGGAAATAAGAGCGCTTCCTGTTCCTGAAGGACTCAATGCAAATGTCTCGGTTTTTGTAGTCAGCAGGACTTCTCAAGATATATCTGCGATTTTTTCAGAAGTTCGTGTCTATAAAAATGGAGAGTTAATTTCAACAGCAAATTCACAGCCAGTTTCTTTATCTTCAGGAAGTCCTTTAGAATTATCAACTAAATTGAATACTGAAGAATTACGTGGCGGGGAATATCAAGTTAATGCTACTGTTCACTTTGATGGTTATTCTAATTATACAGGTACTGAAATTTTGAAAATCGGTACATTGCATGTAAACTTAGCAGAGTATACTTCACAATTCACTTTCAATACAACTAATCAATTCTTGTTTAATATATCAAATGAATGGAATAGAGAGTTGCGAGATGTTTATACTCAAGTAGAAATTGGTTCACAATCTAAGAAAAGTGCAAGCCAGAATATCGCTCCTTTTAAAAAAACTCAATACGAACTTTATTTTGATCGTGAAGAGGCTATTAAGCCAGGCACTATTAATGCAGTTATAACTGTCACATTCAATGATTTCGATCCTGCTTCTAAGACGTATATTGCGAAAAAAGAGTCTTTCAATGCGTCCATTGAAGTAGTTGTTCCCCCAGTTCCTGAAAAGAAATGGTGGGAAGGCGATATGTTAATTTATGTAATTATCGGCGGCATAGCACTCATATTAATATTCATTTTGATATTGATTATAGTTATGCTGCTTAAGAAAAAATCTCCAAGTCCTGCAGTGCAAGCTACCCGACCAGTTGCTCCTGTACAACCAACACAGCCAACGCGACCGATACAACCATCACCTTCAACGCGACCGATACAACCAACGCAATCACAACCAATACGTCCTCAAACACAGGCTCCTGTCTTAAATTCAACAACCCCTATTGCTCAGAAGCCTGTTGTACAAGAAAATTGGCAACAACCAAAAAAATAGTTGCTTTCAAATAGATATTGCTTTCAAATAGGTCTTGTTTACAAATAGATACTTAGAAATAGGTGATTGTAAATATTTAAGAATATTGGCAGGATATTATTAATGAATATATTAGTGAATATTATTAGTGAATATTATTAGTGAATATTATTAGTTGACCTATTAGTGAGTTTTATGGATACCAAAAAAGTATTGTTGATGGCGGTAATATTCTCTTTAGGCAGTATTGTCTGCTTTATTGTGGCCTCTTTTTTGATAAAATCTTGGTATGTGTATGATGTTCAGCAA
This sequence comes from uncultured Candidatus Woesearchaeota archaeon, assembly GCA_963724455.1. Taxonomy (GTDB): domain Archaea; phylum Nanobdellota; class Nanobdellia; order Woesearchaeales; family UBA525; genus UBA525. Next base: position 15,015 of record CAVRUV010000042.1, on the reverse strand, counting down.
AAAGAGGTGAGTTTTACTGTCATGCCAGTTAATCACATTGGTTTTGATTTGAACCGTACAGTTCTTACTTTTGGGAAAATAGAGCAGGGTGGAAGTGCGACTCGTGGAACCACGCTTGTTAGTGATGACTCGACTATTGCAAAAATACGTGTAGATCCTGCATATTTAGCCTCGTGGTTAGTTCCTGATAAGAATGATATATTTGTGGATGAAAAGGGTAATGTGGTTACTTTTACCTTAACTGTTCCTCAAAATGCATCTCTTGGTGTTTACAATGGTACAGTTACCGTGTTCTTTACGAGAAGAATGTTCTGGGAGTAGGTAATTAGGATTTTCTTCTTAGTTTTCTATTGGATATAAGTAGACAATACTGATTTTTCTAAGGTTTTTCTAATAATGCCTCTTTTCAGCTCGCAGTCGTTACTTTTATATAATCTCCTGACGATGAAACAGTTAAGTGGTAACGTGAGGAAGAATACGACATTTTTGGTGTTATCTGTACTTGTGATAGCGCTCATGATTCTCTCGCTTTTATTGCAGTTTTTCATATTATCAAAATATTCACCAGAGTCTACAATCGTAGATGCGAGAGCAACAACAAGAACATCTCATATAGGCATGTGTTTCAACCATCCACCCATCATTGTTATACCTTGCAATAGTTCATTAATACAAAATACTAGCTATTACTGCGCATTGAATGTAACTGATGGCGATGTAGGCCAAACTTTTGTGTACACTATGTTCATTAAAACTGCATCTAACAGATTTGATTCATCTAAGAACGTGACTTTTTATCTAACTGCGAACGGAGTGCTCAATTTCACTCCCACAAATGATGATGTAGGCAATTATACGCTTAATTTTTCAGTGCAAGATTCTTCCAATTGCAGTAATGGCATTAGTACAGGTCTTCTAGCGATTAGTATTGCAAATATAAACGATGGACCATATCTTGTAAAGAATATTCCTGAAGTAAAAATAACCGTTAACAGGAGTATTTCACCTTTCAAACTCACTGATTATTTTAAGGATCCTGATTTGGATATAATGAATTTTTCAGTCACAAATTTTTCAGATATTACAATAGAAATATTGCCTGATTCTCGAGTAGTATTTACTTCAACTATTTGTTCTGCAAAACAAAAAGTAAAATTCATGGCAGTCGATCCTTATGGGTTGTATGCTGAGAGCAATGAAGTCGAAGTAAAGGTCGATTGTAGCGGTAGTCAAGGTGGTAATTCGGGCAGTGATAGTAGTAGTGGTGGTAGTGGTGGCGGAGCATCACCTATGTGTAAATCAGTTTGGGAGTGCGACGATTGGATGCAATGCCTACCGACAGGATACCAATGGCAACGTTGCTATGATATGAAAGGTTGCGAGCCTGAGAAATATTTCAAACGGACTTGCGTTTATCAAAACCAAACATTATTCTGTCAAGAGAATTGGTTGTGCACTCCTTGGGGAAAATGTTGGCTTAATGACACTCAATATCGTACTTGCAATGATTTAGGGTTTTGTGGTACGAATGTTACGTTGCCTCCTGTTGAACAAGGTTGTATTTATCAACCGACTTGTAATGACGGTATTCAAAATGGCGATGAGGTAGGCGTAGATTGTGGTGGAAGTCTTTGCCCCGTCTGTGCCATCGTACAAGAGCCTTCATTGTTGGAGGATGGTACTGGTCTTAGCTTGTGGTTTATTTTAATGATAACCTTGAGCATTTTGCTTGTTTCTGGGATCGTAAGATATTATCGCTCAGAGATTGCGCAATTAATGGCCATGATCGGGTTTATGTTAAAACATCGTTCTTACAAGGATATCTTGCTTGATTCTTTGCAGCGTAAAGCATTATTTGAACGTATTCGCGGCTTTGAGCAGTTACTTGCGTCTGAAGCAGGTGTTAAGTTGGATGCTAATACAGTGTATAGCTCTATTGCAGTGCTCACTCGTCAATACTTGTCTGAAGCACTTCTATTGAAAGAGGAGATGAATCTAGTTGAATTGGATGCACGATGCAAGGAGTTGAATTTGCGTCCAGAAACAACCATGCTTTTACGAGGAGTATTTTCAAAGCTCGAAATCATCGAACAGGCAGATCTTGAGATTGATTTGTTCTTTGCAGCTGCAACTCTTGAAGAACTGCGCACTCTTGTTTGCCTTACGAGCCAGTATTCTCAAGAAGAGTTACTTCGTCCGGTAGAAGAAGTACCTATTACTACTTCGATGAGCTTTTATGACGAGATATTCGCTAGATCGATCAATTCACTGCGCGCTTTGCAATACCAGGATATGGAGGAAGCAAAGAAAGGATATGTGTTCTTGCTTTCAAAATATGATGCGTTGGTAGAATCTGAGAAGGAATCTATTTATCCTGAGTTGATGTGGTTATTCCACACCATCAAATTCTCTTCCGAGATGACTGGTGCGCGTATTGTTAATAAGAATATTGGCCAACTTGATTCAAATGCGCATAAAGATTCACGTGCATCCACCTAGCTCTTTAATTTCTATTTATAGTTCGTGTGTTCTCATAGCTTATATGTTCTAATAGTTTATAGGCATAGTCTTTTTTTATAGTTTTAGCGAAGAGTTTTTTTCATCATTTTTATTAGAAATATACTTTGCTCCAAAGGTAATCTTTATAAATAACTAAATTAGTTGTCTTATTACACATAGAACACTTAGTTAAATAAGCTAAGTAAGTTAAATAAGTTAAGTTAGTTAAGTAAGAATGGTTCAAGTAAGCACAATTTTTGTGTTCAGTCGTATGAATCAATTGTGATATTATGGTGAATGTAAATATAGAAATTCCTGATGAGTTGCATAAGAAACTCAAACTAGCAGCAGTGCTAGATGGTAAAACAATGAAGACTGTAATTAGTGATGTCCTTTCTGAGGTGAAAGGAAAGTGATTTTCGCAATTTATAGAATTTAAAGATTTAAAGAATTTACAGGCATAATTTGAATTAATTATGGTAGTGACGATGGCGAATAGAGATGGCGAACATTAACATTAAAATTCCGGATGATATCTATAAAAAAGTCAAACTAGCTGCCATAATGCAAGATAAGACTGTGAAAGATTTCATTATTGAACGTCTTGAGCAGAAAATGAAGGGGCGAGCTAAATGAGACGCCTTTCATCATCATTAAGTTTGAGTATTCTACTTCTGCTCACAGTCACCCTCATTGGTGCAGTATCTTTTGTGAATAATCCTTCATGGTATTATTCTTCAGATGGACCATATACTAATGATAGCATTACTTGTTCTTGGAATTTTAGTGCAGATACTACTGCGCAGAATATAACTATTCTGCGCAACAACATAATCTTCTCATCAGTATATGAGTCGGGAAGTCTTAGTAATAATCTTACTATAACTCCAGATCAGACAACAAAGAATGATAATTGGACGTGTAGAATAATATTATCAAATGCAACGGATAATATTACTCAGCAGATAAGTGTACGCATCAAGAATTCCCCACCAACAACTGAGGGCACTGGTGCAGGAATATTCTATCTTGGCAATGATATAGGGTATGTATTCGATGTTCAAGAAGATACTTCCTATAATATTGATGTGAATGCGACAGATGCTGATGCGGATACTATAACTTATTTGTCAGGTGAAGAGTTCTGTACTAGAACTAGCAGCTCACAAGGATTGTACACGTGCATTCCTAATAGCACATATATTGTCAATAATAATCTTACTTACATCAACATATCCTTTACTGCAACTGATGGACAAAACCCTAGCGGAAGAACTGTAGTATTCAATATCACTCCTGTCAATGATAAGCCTGTTGCAGTATTATCAAATAAGAATACTGCTGTGAATGCATCGTTGAATATGACTTTTTCTGCAACGGATGAAGAGTTGAATTATCCTCTTCATTTTACTCTTCAAGCTCCTTTAGAGGTGGCCGATGTACTCTCTGTTGTTCCATTGAATGGACAAGGTACGAGCTTTAGCGTTTATTATGACGCAACCGTTATTGATTATGCAAATATCGGTCTTTGGAATATTACTGTAAATGTAACTGATACTAGCACTAATTATCTTGGCCAAAATGATAGTCTTACAGGATCGTACTCATTTTTGTTGAATGTAACTCCTGTGGGCAGAAGACCGTACTTTACTAATGTGAGCACAAATATTACTGGTTGGCCGGTCGGTATGATCAATCTTGCCCAAGGACAATCTGTATTGATGAACTTTAGCGCAAACGATTTAGATTTAAATTCAACGTTATATTTTATTTCAAACACAAGCTACTTTAGTATAACTACTTACAAGAATGATACGAATGATAGTACAGATGTACTAGGTTCTGGAATATTCACTCCGACAAATGATCAAGTTGGAATTTTTAATGTATCCGTAATAGTCAGCGATCTTGCTTTTACTAACAGTACACTTCTACGATTTAATGTATCAAACGTGAATGATGCGCCGATTATTTATACAATGAGTTATGTTGCAAGCAATAAACCTTCTGGCAACAACAATATAAGTAATCTTGTTGCATATGCCAATACTCCTTTCAAGTATGTTGTTAATGCAACTGATCTCGATATAATCCATGGCGATCATATAACTTATTCTGATAATACGAGTCTATTTGTTATCGATGCAAATACTGGCATTATATCTTTTACACCAACAGATGGTGAAGTCAGTGTAACTGCGTATGATATCCTTATTACTGCGCAAGATAATATGAGTGTACAGGATACGAAAGTACTTCGCTTAACAATTGGTGCTAATACTGCGCCATATTTTAACGCGACAATACCTAGATTAACTTGTGGAACAAAGACTGTTTGCAGTTATGATTTATCGTTGATATCAACAGATGTTGAAGATATTAATGTATCATCATATGGCATATCTTTTGTAGGCACGAATTTATCTAATTTTAGCTTCGATAATATCACTGGTATAATTGATTTTACAGTGCCCAAAACGGCAATTGGCAATTATACTGCAAATATCACTATAACTGATAGTCTTGGTGCATATAATTGGTCGTTGATGAACATAACTATCTATAACATCCCCGAGTTGCCAATAATTAAGAAATATAATATTACTGACCAGAGTACCAATGTGCAAACTGTTGTGGAAACACATACTGTGATATATGAACTAACTGCCGAAGATGATGATTTGTTGGTTGCAGCGCTTAATGAAACAGTTGTTTTCAAGACTAATCTTACTGGAAAGTATAGTCATCTAAATGCGACAATTACTGCGCTTCCGAGCATAAACAATACTGCAAGAGCATTATTCACATATACGCCTGCTTCAGGAGATAACGGAACTTATACAATATACATTAATGCAACAGATTCATATGGTGGTGTTGATACCAAAATACTTGTATTTGATATATTGTCAAAAGTAGGTCCTCCTAATATCACACAGATTACTCCGTGGGGGCTTTCACCATTGTATGCGCTTAACACTACTTATGCATTGACCAATGAAACACAATTCCTTGACGGTATTGCTGATGTGAATTTTGATGAGAATACTACTGTGGTATTCGGTGCAGAAGTAGTGGATCTTGCGGTAAATATAGCGTCTTATGAATGGACTGTTAACGGAACATCAGTAGGGTCCAATATTACAAATTTCACAAAGTCTTTCGATTTATTCTCTTCTGGTAGATATATTGTCAGATTAAACGTAACTAATGATCGTTACGAAAAGTCGTCGTTTGCATGGAACATTTCTGTAAGAAACATTAATAGGCTTCCAGTATTGCTTCAGAACTTATCGTCTCTTTCGCTTAACAGGTCACGTGATATTGGTGGATACTTTGATGGATTTTTAGATCCTGATGACGATTTGAATACTAATGGTATACTTGATGGTGCTGAAGTAAATCATCTTCAGTTTTCAACGATTGATAGTTGTCCTCAAGTATCGCTCGGTTTTAATTCCGCTAATCTTTCCGTAGATATTAATGAAATAGGAACCTGTTATTTCACATTCAATGCAACAGATCTTGATGGTGGTAAAACTGTAAGTAATACCGTGATGATCAATGTAACTGATGTTCCAGGAACTACTGTTGTTCCACAGTCAGGTGGTGGTGGCGGAAGTTCTACTCCTACAGTTGTTCCAATAAGAAAAAAAGTGGAGACTCCTAAGGCATTCAATCTTATAGCTCCAAAACTCGTTACTATCTATACGAATAGAACTATTGAGATACCAATTACTATCAACAATACTTGGAATGCGCCACTAAAGATGTTGCGCTTACGCGCAGAATCGAATACTACTGGAGTCAATATTACTTTTGATGCAAATATGTTTGAAGAGATACCTGTAAATCAATCTCGTGAAGTGAAGATTTTTGTATCTAATTATCGTATGGGTGACAATTATGAGATTAAGGTAATTGGAAACACCTCTTCGCCTAGTTATGAAGACAGTGCGCTTATTCTGCTTAACAGTATAGAATCTACGACTGATGGTGATGAGGCAAAGATAAAAGTTACATTTGCAAATGATCTTGTAAATGAGCATCCTGAATGTCAAGAGCTTAATGAAGTTCTTGCGCAGGCGAAAGTAAAGATTGCTGATGGAAATTTAGCTGAAGGAATGCAATTAGTCGATGGTGTGATTAATGGTTGTAAATATCTTGTAAGTGTACAGCAGAACATACAAGAAAAACCATCCAAGCTGAATCCTATTATCAACATTGATGAATTATCTGCAAAAACTATCATGCTGGGATTGTTAGCATTTATAGTGATTATCAGCATTGTATTTGTGGTATTTTATCATTATACTCATAAGGTGGAGGATGACATATGAAATCTATAGATTGTGACATAAGAAAGAACGTAGCATTAATGGCTAGTGTTATAGTGCTATTATTCTTTGTCACACTGTTATCAAGTCTAGCGATAGCTCTAACGATTCCTACTGCTCCATCTGCTCCAGGAGTTCCTCCAAGCATTGATCCTACAAGTTATGTTGTAATCATTGATAGTCCTATCTCAGGGTCGACAGTGAATGCAACATCAAATGTTACTTTCCATCATACTGCACCGACTGCGCTACAATGCACATTGCTTACAAACGGTTCAAGCGCAATAGCTCCAGTTAGTGTCACAACAAGTAAAGAACTTCGCTTGAGATTTTCTAACGGGACATCATGGATTGTCGCAACCTGCAGTAATGGTACATTAGGTCCATTGTATTCAGCAAACATTACAATCATTGTGAATAATGGCATAACTCCTAAGCCCGAGCCTGATCCTGTCTTTGAGAGTACTCTGATAACAATATTATCTCCTACTGAGCCAGTAAAGCCAACTTTTAATGTAACTTACAAGCAAACTACAGGTGCCACTCTTAGCTGTACAGCAAAAGTAGGAACTATTACTCGCGCGAATGCAAGCACTCCGACAAATGTTGTTACAACTGCGCGTTACACTAATATGGGTGCAAAAAACTATACTGTTAATGTCACTTGCTCAAACGCTACATGGACAGGGTTTAGGTTGCGCAATATTACAGTAGACAATACAACTTTCGGTGGTCTTAGCATAAAACCTTTAGCAGTATATGCAGGAGATTCTGTCAAGATTAATGGATCGCTTTCTGAACAATCCGATATTGAAATTGAGGTAGTAAGCCCAACGGGTTCAAAGAATACAACCACTATTACCTCAAAAGATACTGGTGCATTTTTGTATACTTATACTGTGTCTATGACTGCGAGGAGCGGGGTGTATCGTGTTACTGCAACAGATACTCTTGATGACACAACAAAGAATGGTACTTTCACAGTGTTGTCCAGAGTACCTACTCTTAGTGTCGTAGGAAACGCTACTCAAGGAAAGAATGTAACTATTGTAGGAACTAATTTTTTAAGGAATGATAATACTTCTTTAACACTTACAGGAACTGCTAATGGAAATGTTGTAAGTTATGTTATTACTGACGATGCTGGCAGTTTCGAGTATGTATTTGAAGACTTGAGCGCGAAAAGATATGTCTTGATCGCAAAGAGTGTAGAATTCCCCTCTAATACTGCAACTTTGTCGTTTAATGTGAGTTTACCAAAGATATTACCAACAACTCCTCCAGATACTGTGCCGGATGTGCCTCCAATAGATACTCCTGGTACGAATGGAAATGGCGGCAGTGTACCATTAGGTCCTGATCCAACTCAAACACAAGGATCGGGACAATCAGTAAATACTTTACCCGAATCTAGTGTTGAACAGCCTTCATCCGTAAAAGATCCTACTAACACACAAGATGGCGTTGCTCCTACCTCTGGTGGTATGAGTTGGTGGCTGATTATCCTCATGGCAGTTGTCGTGTTCGGTGCTCTTGTAGGGTATCTTGCGTATAACGGAACGCTTGATTTTTCAAGTGTAGATGCGTTAAAAGAGAGTATAGGGAATGTGTTCTCCGGAAATATGTCCTCTAATCACAACACAGGTTTTGCACCAAATGTTGTTGGGCAAGCAGGGAATTCTTTTGGGTCAACTGGTAATGTATACCACGACAATGCAACTGTTTCATCGAACAATGTGGAGCTTCGATCATTTATTGATGGCGAACGTTCAAGAGGATTCGATGACCTTACTATCAGAGGAGCGCTTATTGCAAAAGGTTGGGAGAAAGCTGATGTAGACAAAACATTTGAAGAGATATATACACAGCAATCAAAACCACAATAAACACAACAATAAGAATAAAAGCAGCAATAAAAATTAATATTTATTTTTTTTAATTCTTTATTTTTTTGTTTTATTTTTTTTATTCTTTATTCTGTTATCTTTTATTAATTCATAATAATTTTTTTTTATTTAGTTTTGGTTCTATTTCTATATTCTCAATATCTATAGTCTCAACCCCCAACAGATAGTAGTAGGATTTTCTTTTTTTGTAATTAGTATTTTCTGTTAATTTATATTACCTAATAATTAGTATCGTTTAATTATGAGTGATGATTAGAACATTCTATTTTTTATTTTTCTAACTGATAAATTAATTCAGCGTCTAAATAATAAACAGATCATTTTGTCATCTTAGCTCTATTGATGATGTCGTGATATGTTTGTTCTAGAAGATGATAGTGCTGTTTTTTTCTTGTTTCATCCAAGATTGCATATTCTTCAAGCAATTTTTTGTATGCGACTTTTGCTCTATGTATCTGGTGTTTTTCTAGTGCAATATAGCATCTCTCTACAAGAACTTCAATTCTTATATGGTACTCATCATTTTGTTCTACGACAGGCAGGTCTGCAAGTATTGTTGCTGGATCTTCTTCTTTTATAAAAAATGATGTCAGATGAGTCCAAATAGATTTTGTATTGATGTGCGTTCGTACGAGTTGTGTTACTATTGTTTCGAATGCGTTCAATATCTTTAAAAGATCTGTTTTTTCATAATGGACATTCGCGTACTCTATTGCTTGCAATGTATCGAGGATATCGTTGATTTGCTGTCTTGTGGCACTTGAGATATATACTTTCTTTAGTTCTGCACGTAGTTCCGTGGTCGTGAATTCATAGCGTTGTTCGAGGAATTCCTTGAAAAAATCGCGTATTGTGTAATAGACTTCTTTATGTTCTATGACTGCTTTTTTACGAATATACTCTATTCTACGTAAAGTGTCTCTGCGAAGCACAACTAAATGCTCGCGCTTTGTTTTTTCTTGTATAAGAAGGTTCATTCTATCTTTTACTAGCTCACCTTCTTTCATACAGTAATATCTGCCCTTGTGGTATTTAAAGATTATTCTCTTAGTTTCTTTTGGGGTTTAGGTAATTCTTTCACACTTCCTGTTTTTTTGTATCTATTCTGGAGTGGGACTGCAAAATATTTAAATCATATTGTGACAGAATATGTATGGGTGGGTCAATAGTAGTAGATGAATCCTTTAGAGAGCTCCAAGATGATGCATATCAGAAGAAAGTGCAGTTCTATGTTCAACAGTTTGAGCGCGTAAGATCTGAAATACGTAAAATGGTCGTTGGCCAAGAAAAAGTTGTTGATGCTCTTTTAGAAGCGCTCATCGCAAACGGTCACGTTCTCGTCGAGGGTATTCCTGGTGTAGGTAAAACACTTACTATCAGAACTCTAGCAAAAATCACCGGTTGTCAATTTAGCAGAATCCAGTTCACTCCAGATCTTCTTCCAACAGATATCGTCGGTATTACAACTTATGAAGAAGGAAAGGGTTTCTTTACAATAAAAGGTCCGATTTTTTCAAACTTCGTACTTGCAGATGAAATCAACAGATCTCCTCCTAAAGTACAGTCTGCACTTCTTGAGAGCATGCAGGAGCACCAAGCAACCATTGGTAAGGAGACTTTCCAATTGCCTTCACCATTTTTCGTCATGGCGACGCAAAACCCGGTTGAACAATTAGGTACGTATAAACTTCCAGAGGCGCAAGTCGATCGTTTCCTCTTTAAGATCCTCATGACTTATCCTCGTATGGAAGATGAAATCAAGATTTTAAACCAAAATATTACTGTACACGATTTTTCAGAATTCGAACTCACGCCAGTGCTTTCTCAGATGGATATCTTGGATGCACAGCGATTCGTAAAGAAGATATATACCAATCCAAAAATCGAGCATTACATCATTAGGCTTGTTGATTCAACAAGACATCCTGCAAATTACGGTATAACTTCCGGAAAATACATTGCTTTTGGAGCAAGTCCGCGTGCATGCATTAGCTTGCATATTGCAAGCAAGGCTCATGCTCTTCTCAAGGGAAGAGGATATGTCATGCCTGATGATGTGAAGGATGTTGCATATAACGTTTTACGACATCGTATATTGCTTAACTTCGAAGGTGAGGCTGAAGAAATCAAGCCAGAGACGATCATCAAGGAGATTTTAGATAAAGTGCCGATCGTCTAGGTACCAATGTCTGGTGCACTATGCCGATTAAAAAACTCGATTTAGACCTCATTCCTCAGCTCAAATCTAAAGAGGTCCGTGCTAAAAGGAAAGTTCTAGCTAGAACACTTGAAGGTAGTTGGACTGCTCTTCTCAAAGGAAGAGGTATGGAGTTTGCTGGTTTTCGCAAGTATACTTATGGTGATGATGCAAGTAGGATTGATTGGGGTGCAAGTTTACGCGCAAAAGATACTCTTATTCGCGAGTTTGAGGAATACAAGAGTGTGAATGTCTTGTTTGTCGTCGATTTATCAGATTCTATGCTCTTTACTTCCCAAAAAAAACTCAAGGCAGAATATGCTGCCGAATTGGTGTTTAATCTTGCTGTAGCAATCTTGGATAATGGAGATTCCGTTGGTTATGTGTTGTTTAGTGATCAGGTGAATGCAAAAAGCATGCCTACTATTGGCAAGCAGGCGATTTATGATCTTGCAAATGCTCTATCTGCTACTAAAAATTACGGCGGAACAAAAAATATGAAAAAAGTAGTCACTAGTATAGATGTAATGCTTAAGCAAAAGGCGCTCATCATCATGGTAAGTGATTTCATCGGCATGGATCGTGGATGGGAGCGTTATGTGAAGATGATAGCTGAAAAGTATGATCTTATAGGTATTATGTTGCGCGATCCAAGAGATAGGGTTCTGCCTGAACAAGGAAGCCAATTCCTTTTGGAGGACCCATTTTCAGACGATCGCATTTATGTCGATGTCGGCGATTATAGAAAAATCTTCGAAGCTGCTGTAAAAGAAGAAGAAAAGTATGTTAAGGGTGTATTTGATGCTGCAAAAGCCGGTCTTGTAACTGTTAGTACTGATGAAGATTTGATAATGCCAGTTTTGGATTATTTCAAGAGGCGAAGCAAGATTATAAAGTCATAAACCCTTAGAGTATAATTAATTAAATCAATAATGCTATGCACCTAGCGAGCACAAAAAGTATATGCTATTATATGTAATTAGTATTTGAGTGTACATATGAATGTGTATAAGAATATGTACAGAATTGTTAATTAATAGTAATCAATAATAACTAACAGTAATTAATAGTAATAGTAACTAATAATTAATTGAAAATGATTAAAAGAAGATGGATAGTGGGAGAAAATAAGCTGAGTAAACGAAGATAAACAAGAAGATGAACAAGAAAATAAGAAAAAAATGAGTAACTAAAGTTTAATATTAACTACGCATTATATTATTTACAGCGTGCTAAATGAGTTGAAGACATGGTAAGCATCACATTTGACAATCCGGTTTATTTATGGTTCTTGCTTGCAGTACCTTTTATCATAATTGCACATTTCTTCATGCTTCGTCATTCAAAACGCAAAGCCATGAAATTTGCAAATTTTGTTGTTCTTAAGCGATTGACTGGAGAGCGATTGATAACTAAAAATTATACATTGCTCATACTGCGAGTAATTGTCATTGTTTGCGCGATATTTGCAATTGCGCAAACGCACGTTTGGTATGAAGGATTATCTAATGAGAACGATTATGTTATAACTGTTGATACAAGCGCAAGTATGACAACAAGAGATTTTGATCCAGATAGGCTTACTGCTGCAAAAAAATATGCTGAACAATTCGTTGATGCGCTCGATTTTCAGACAAAAATTGCTGTAGTGAGTTTTTCAGGTATAACTTTTATTGAGCAGCCGCTCACAAACTCAAGATCTGATGTAAAAGATGCCTTGCGAGCACTTGAACCGGTTGCAGCAGGAACTGATATTCCCGGTGCTATTATTACTGGAACAAATGTTTTGCATAATTCTGAACGTGGCAGGGCAATAATTCTGATAACAGATGGAAGCAACACCATAGAAGATTTCCATAGTTCAAGTTTGCAACGAGCAATTACATATGCTAAAGTCAATCGTGTGAAGATTTATACTATTGGTATTGGAAAAGACATAAGAACTCCTATAGGTTATTTGCCAATGTACTACAACGTTAGTTCGACATATAACGATCAGAATTTGAAACTTCTTGCTGAACAGACTGGCGCAAAATATTATAGCGCGCAGGATGAAGAGGCGATGGCAGCAGCATATAACGATCTGGGATCAAATGAGCAGGTGAGTACATTAAGTTTTGATCTTACTGGCGGTCTTATGCTTGTCGCACTCACATTCTTGCTAATTGAGTGGTGGCTTGCGAACACAAAATATAGGCCATTGCCTTGATGATATATTTGAATTGAACTGGAGATGAACTATGATTAATCAAGCAATCCTTGCAGTTGTTGGAGCATTCCTAATAACAGAGATAATAAAGACTGTCTTGCACTACACTCATAATCGAGAGTTCAAGATGTTCATTCTTGGAGGAATGCCAAGTTCTCATTCAGCAACTGTTGCTGCGCTTATTACTTCGGTCTATTACGAGACAGGCATTAGCATTTTGCTTCTTGTTTGCGTAATTTTGGGTTTGTTTGTAATTCGCGATGCGTACGGAGTGCGCTGGGAAGTATCAAAGCATAGTCGCGCGCTCAATAAAGTGCTCAAGACAAAAGAGTACGAGCGAACAGGCCATACAAGAACAGAAGTTGCAATCGGCATTGTACTCGGACTTGCATTCGCAACGGTTGTTTATTTGTTGTAAGTTATTGTCTTGTTGTAGATTATTATCTTGAGTGCGGTAGTTTTTTTTGAGTTACTAGTATCTATTAATTAGTATTATTAGTGAATTTATATTATTATAAACTTATATGGGCTATAGAAATATAAAAAATGGAACTAAAAAGAATAATGAATTGAAAAGAATAATTAACTAATAAAAAAATAATGAACTAAAGAAGTTTTCTTCTGTTCATTTCTTCTAGAATGATTGATTGTGTTATATGATTTTTATTTTGTTTATGTTATCAATGCATATCCATGCACAAGCATTGCCAAAGCCCGTCTTATTGATTTGGAAAGGTACTATTGAACGGGGATTTTTCAAGAATATTAGTATGCAGTACTTTCTCTCTTTTGCCCAAAGAAATGTCGATTTGCTATCATTAACAAATGCAATGCCGCCTTTTCTGCCATATGTTTGTATGAGTTCTTCTAATTTATCATCTGTATAATTTTCATACTCAAGCACTTTTTCAACTTCGGCACGTACTCTTATAAGATCACCTGCATCTTTGAAATAGATGACATCTCCTTTTTGTATTCTGTTCCATGGGGGGAATTTTGCCTTGTACCATCTTGATTCTATTCTTTTTTCTCCCGAGAGTATTTTGGGAAGAAGATTCCATGATTTATTCATGATTGCGACATGATCCATGTGATGTATTTTTAGAATTGAATATATAAAATTATAGACTCTAAGAAATCAGAAAAAAATAAGGACTTAAATAAATAAAAGAAGGTTTATTTCTTCTTTTTTGATTCGACTTTTGTAGTCTTGACTTCTTCTTTTGCAGCAGGTTGCGGCAGAGTCATTTGGACCTTTGGCAATGGTACTGGTGAAGGCAAGTTCAAATCTTTAGACACAAGTAGTGCTTGTATGTTGCATCTGTCAAGTACGTGGTTCATTACTCCTGCTGCGAGTTCTGGCGGCAAGTTCTTGCTTTTAGCCCATCCATCAAGAATTCCTTGTGTTTGTTTGCTGTCAACAAGGAAGAGTACATCACCCTCAAATACCATGAGTGCAAGGTTTGGTGCATAATCGCTTGTGAACTTGAATGTTATTTTTAGTGCTCCGCGATCGCCAGCAATGCCTAGTTTTGCTTCTTTTACGTCGCTAATCTGGATGTTGTTGCTGATATTGACTGCGCCCACTATTGATTGTTTACGCTCTGCGTTTATTTTTGTGAAATTAAAGCCTACGATGCTCATTTTACCACCTATCTGTTTAACTGTGCTAACGTAGTCACCCGTGCGTAGTTTATAAATTTAGTGGAGAATGTGTTTATTATATGCTACTTATGTGTTGTTTAGAAGTGTTATTTTCGCTGTTCTTTCTGGGCTTGTTCTATGCTGATACGGCGCTCTTTAGCTAAACGTAGAACTTCTTGGCGTATGGTGTCTGGTAAGTGTGAGAATTCCTTGAATTCTTCT
>CAVRUV010000041.1:0-22576 GCA_963724455.1 uncultured Candidatus Woesearchaeota archaeon | reverse complement strand
TGTACATGCTGCTTCGTTCAGTTTTAAGTATGTTGATAGTCCATCTAAAAATTCACTTTTTGTTACGTGTTTTTCTTCCGCAGTATCTGTGGCTATTTTTTCAAGCAATGCATGGAGTTGTTGCATGTAACGCATATAATCTTCTTGGCCTCGTTTTTCTAGTTCTCCTATTGCGCGTCTTATTGTCTGGGTGTTTATGCGTTCACTTGCAAGATCTTTTACTCTTTCAGGAAGGTTATGCCCTTCATCAACTATAAGAATGCATGAACTAAGCTCTTTTCCTATTCTGCTAAAAAGGTTGTTTCTGATGTCCTCATTGAACAAATAGCTGTAATCGCAGATGAGAACGCGTGTATCTTTTGCAAGAGCGATAGTGATTTCATACGGGCAAAGCTTTGCATCACTGCAGATGTTGCGTACTTCTTGCGGTGTATGGATTGCAGACTTGCCAAGTTGTGTAATAACGGCAGTTGCGAGTGGCGATTGCTGGTCTCCTTGCTTTAATCGCGTGTAGTATTCGCAGAGTCCGTCTTCGCGCATGGCTTTGCAATATTCTGCAAACTCTTTATTTCGTAATCGTTCAATACCTGGTTGCAAGCAGAAATTCTTCTTTCCAATAAGATCGACTACAGAGATTTTGACATTGTGCTTTTGTCTTATTCTACGAATGGTCTCTAAAGCCAGTTGGTGTTGTGTCAACCTGCTTGTCATGAATATAACGAGTTTATCCTCTTTTATTGCACGTTCTATTGCAGGAGCGAGTGTTGCTGCAGTTTTACCAAGACCGGTTGGTGCATGAACTACGAGCTGCCCTTTTTGGTCTATTGTGCGTAGAACTGCATCAATAAGCTTGTCTTGTTGTTCGCGCACTTGCTCGTGCGGGAAAAGTGTTGTTTGCATATGGGCAGGATTGCCTCGCGGTTTATATGTGTACTGACGCGAAGATTTATAAGGCGGCAGCACGATGGATGAGCTAGTGGAATCATGGGTTCAGAAGAGATTTTCACAGCCATTGCAACGCGTCGTAGTATCAAGCGTTTTACTAACCAACCAGTCGAGATAGATAAAGTTCTACAGATTATTCAAGCAGGAGTGCTTGCTCCGTCCGCGGGAAATTTACAGAATTGGAATTTTGTTGTTGTTACTGATACTGATAAGATTCGTGAATTATACCATCATACTTTGGATCAAGAACCATTCTTGTCGGCAATGGCTGCTATTGTGGTATGTGGTGATGTAGAATATGCCCATACAATGTACGGTATGCGCGGTAAACGTTTATATACTATACAGAACTGCGCTGCAGCAATACAGAATATGCTTCTTGCAGCAAGCGCAGTGAAGCTTGGCGCTTTATGGGTCGGAGCATTTGATGAGGACAAAGTATCATTAACGTTCAATATTCCTTCTCACAGGCATAGGCCGCAGGCAATTATACTGCTCGGGTATCCTGCAGAGACTCCTGAACCCAAAGAGACTAAACCATTAGAGTCTGTTGTATTCTTCAATCAATTCGGTAATCGCGTCTTGCGACCGCACCTTGTCTTTTATGACTGGGCAACAGAATGGCGTAATCAATCACAGAACATTAAGAATCATACAAAACATGCTGTTGATATCGTAAAAGCAAAGCATGCAGATAGTAAAGCACAAAAAGAAAAAGAAGAACAGTCAAAACCACAAGGACCTTCTGCTATTGAACGTGCTCGTGAACATGTAAGAAAACGTCTTGAAGGCCTCAAGCGTGAAGAATATTGAATTCTTTAATTATGTTTGTTTAGTTATGTTTGTTTAGTTATGTTTGTTTAGTTATGTCTATCTTTCTGTTCGATATTTATTTTGTTTTTTTTGTATTTTTTAGCATTTTTTTATACATTCTTGGAATATCTTTAAAAATCACTTATATTTATCTTAGTTATGGAAGACCTTGCTGAATTTGCGCGTCTAGATGATGATAGCTATTGTATTACTGGCGATATGCTCATAGGAGATGTGCTAGCAGCATTTCCTAAAGTTGCAGGCATTATGTTAGGTTATGGTCTTCATTGTGTCGGATGTCATGCGAATTTGTTTGATACTATTGAAAGTGGCGCTCGTGGGCACGGCATGGATGATATAGAGATTCAAATGATGATGGATGAGATTAATGTTGCTGTGAACAAACGCATAGAGACTATTGAATTTACTCCGCGCGCAATTATGAAGGTTAAAGAATTTAGATCGCAAGAAATTGGAAAAGAACAATGGCCTTTACGCATGAAGATGTTGCTTGAGAATGACAGTGCAAGTTCAGGATATGAACTTGATTTTGATTTGAGAGCTGAGACTGATTTGCATTTTGAATTCGATGGTCTAGAAATAATTATTGATCCTAAAAGTTACGAATATTTTCGAGGCAGCAGTGTTGATTTTGTAGATACTCCCGACGGTGGTGGGTTTAAGATAGATAATCCGAATAAACTGCCTTGTTAGATTATTTTTTCGTGAGTCTTTATGTAGTTTTAGGTTTTTTAAATTAGTTTTTTAAGTAATAATTTTTAGTAACAATTTATAGATAGTTTTGGGATAAACTATTTAACCGTTGAATGCTTTGAGGTTGTTACTTGTATATTTATTCAGTTGTTATTCGTTAAGCTATTATTTATTTTGTTATTATTTTTGTTATTATTTATTAAACTATTATTGAGGTGTTTATGTCAGTACGTATTGTTGCAAAGAAACCAGTTAAGAAGTCTATTTCAAGATCTGCAGGAAAGCCTGTTCTAAAAAATAAAAAATCTATTGTAAAAAATAAAAGGCTTTTTGTAAAAAAACCAGTTACTGTTCTAAAAAATTCTTCAACAAAAAAACCTCAAATAAAAAGATTTTTAATAAAATCCTCTTCTTTAGCAAAATCAGCAAAACAGGTTATGATGCCGAAAATGGGAACTCTTGCTCCTGATTTTTCGTTGCCTGACTCAAATGGAACGTTGGTTTCATTGCGCAGTTATCGCGGCAAGAAAGTCGTGCTTTATTTTTATCCAAAAGATGATACTCCTGGATGCACGATTGAAGCGCAAGAATTCAGGGATGATTATGATGTCTTCTTGGCGCAAAATGCTGTTGTCATAGGCATAAGTAAAGATGCATGCGATCGTCATCGCGCATTCATTCAGAAGTATGATTTAAATTTTATTTTGCTTTCCGACGTAGCAGGTAGTGTTGTACAAAAATATGGTTGTTGGATTGAAAAATCATTATACGGCAGGAAGTATATGGGTATTGCAAGAGCAACGTTCATCATTGATGAGAAGGGCATTGTAAAAAAAGTATTTCCTAAAGTAACTCCGAACGGGCACAGCAAAGAAGTTCTACAAGAATTGTAGTATTTACTGTAGTAGAAATGATTATAGTGTTTATTGCATTAGAAATGTTTATTTTTTCTTTTATTTATCTTTGTAATCATTTATTTTATTAGTTATTTCTTTAATTTTTACTTATTCATTTAATTTTTTCTTTTTCATCTTTTTCATTTAATTTTTAGTTATTTCTTTAATTATCTATAGTTCTTTACTACAAAAAAGTGATTGTTATGAACAATTATGACTTTGATGCTGTTAAAAAGAAGAAACTATAATAATCACCCACAATCGCTTGATGTAATGGCAGGACCTTACGATCACGATGCGAACATTATAGAAAAACGCATAATTACAGATTCTTTATTTACTATAAAATGTAGTCCAAAAGAGAAGATAAGTTTTGTTTCTGGACAATATCTTAGCATTGTTTTGCCAGGGAGAAAACCAGTTCCTCTATCTATTGCGAGCAGTGAGGCGGATTTAGAAATAGAATTTGGTATTGCTGCAAAAGGTGACAATACTCAGGCTATTCGCGCGCTCGAAGTGGGCTCTGAGATTGTCTTACGTGGACCGTTTGGTAAATTCAAGCTTGATACTCAAAAGAAAGTCTGTTTTATTGCAGCTGGAACAGGCATCACTCCTTTTATGAGCATGCTGCGTACGATTCGTGATGTGAAAAAAGACGTTGATGCAGTGCTTGTTTATTCCTTGAAGAAAAAAAAAGATATATTGTGGGATGAATTATTGCATATAGACGGGGCTAGTATAACTTTTACACAAGAACAAGTTTTGGGATATCGATATGGTAGAATCGATATACAATTTTTGCAAGAAAGCGTTTCTGATTATCTTGAAAGAACTTTCTTTTTGTGCGGCGCTCCTGAATTTTTAACAGCTGTAATAGATATGTTATTGTCTTTAGGTGTTCCCAAAGAACAGATTTTGCGAGAAGCTTGGTAATCTAGTTTTGTAGTTTGTATTTTTTGTTGTATGTATCTTTTAGTTTCTTTTGTAGTATTTTTTGTGTTTTTCTTCTCATAGTATTAGAGTTTAGTATTAGGATTTATTTTTTATTGGCGTGATTTATTACTGGAAAAGCTTATTATAGAAAATATTTAGGAATATGATTTTTTTTTAGAAATTAGATTTTTGTATTAATATTTTTTATTTTGACTTTTAATTTTTTTAACTTCAATTTTTTTAAACTCAATCTTTAATTCTAAGGTATATTATGAATTCATGAAAAAGCGTTTGCGTATGGTAGTATTGTGGAATAAATATATTTGAGTGTTGCATCATCTTACTGTGGTGTGATTAAATTAGCCTGCATTCCTCGCGCCAGTGTTCTCCTACACATTCACGGCAGCAGAATACGAGGTCGCCATTTATGCGACAGTATTCTTCTCCGATTAAAGGCATACCGCATGTTGCGCAATACTCTACATCCATTTCAAAGTATTCGATTATCTCTCCCATGGTTCCCCCTCCAAGAGCCTTACTCTCGTCTACAAAGCATGATAATTATGAAATGATGTTAGAACTACTACTCCCAAACAATATTTCCTGGGTGAACCGAGATATATACTTTTTGTCACAAAGGGCACATGACATGAATAATAGGTCCATAATCTCTCATTTTATCTCTTTTTCAAGCCACTTTTAGCCAAAATTATTTAAACAAACCCTTCATCGATAATATCATGAAAACGTTAATCTCGCTTGCAATTCTCTTTTTGCTCATCGCACCGATTGCTCTTGCTGAAACAAATCAGCGTTTAGAGCTCTTATCGCCCGCTACAGGCAATACTATCAACCCGGTCGAATTAGGATTCCAGTACCGGGTCGCATCAGTGACTCCGATTAAGGATTGCAGTTTTATTGTAGATGGGCAAGTGAAAAAAACCACTCCCTATAATGACGATATTAATGGTAAGATTTTGAACATATACACTCCACTTGAGGATGGTACCTATAATTGGACGGTATCTTGTGTGACAGTTGATGGAGTTATCTTAACTGATGCTGCAAGAACAGTGACTACTAAGACTTTTACAAGCGAAGTAACAAGAAAATCTAGTGGTCTTTTCCGCGGTAGCATGGCATATGAATTTGAATTTACTAATACTGTAGACCAAGCACCAATTGTTGTCAACAAACTAGCTGCAGGCGACTTCTTATGGATTTTACTCAAAGTCCCTCCTAGCACTTTCAAAAAAGAACTTTATGTCAAGAGATTCGAGTCAGTAAATGGAAAAAAATCCATGATATTGGAAGATTTGAAAGGACGCGACACATACACTATTGTTCAAGGAGAGAATGCTACAATCAACATATCTTCAACTACTGCAATAATAAACTTTGTTGGTATAGAGCTTAATCGCGCAAATATCATTGTATACCCTTCTGTGATTAAAAGCAGTACAACAACTGTGACAGATTCAACAGGAACGGGTTCTGAGGCAGGTTCAGGTGCTGGTTCAGGCACTAAACCTGATGAAAAACCTGTTGAAACAGTACCTCCAACTCCTGCTAAAGGAGATGAAAATACAGGTACTGGTGAAGCAGGCACTGCTGATGCGCCAAAGCAAGGTGTTTTCAAGCGATTTGTATCGTGGCTAACAAGCATTTTCGGAGCATGAGTCTGCTATGAATCATAAACAGAACAAACATTTTCTTTTTTTTGTTTCTCTTATTTCTTTTGTTCTATTTTTAGGTTTTGCAAGCATTATTCTTGCTGTTATTGCCAGTATCTTTGCTCAGTCAGTTAGTGCAGTACCATCAGTTAATGCGGTGCCAGTAGTTTATGCGGCATCATCTGCATCGTCTACATCATCTACTACTATTTCACCAATTGATGCTGGTTCGATGCGTGCACGCGTCTTGATAACAAATGATGTATCTTTTGCGCGTTCTGGATCTGCATATCATGTTGAGAGTGCACAAGGAATGCTCTCTTGGTATCCGAAGAGCACATTCTTGCAGCAAGTGCAAGACATGTCAACAGAACCACAGGCGAATCTAGAAAATAATAATCTCGTATTTTCTTGGACGTCTCCTGCGCAAGAAGAATCGCTTCTTTTACAGAGCACAATACTAACTCATAATGCGATTGTTCCAGTGCGCGATGTTGTGCAGTTTCCATTCTCTGATGTGGATCCTGATGCGCAAATGTATTTGGGCGAAGGCGAGATAATTGATCAAAGCCCGCAGATAAGATCGCTTGCGCAGCAGCTTGCTGCAGGAAAGACTGATGCATATGATGTAGTATTCACCCTTGCGGATTGGACTACGAAAAATGTGAATTATAGCCTTGCATCGTTAGGCCAACCTGCTATTCAAAAATCCTCGCAAGTCTTGCAGAGCAGATATGGTAAATGCGATGAGATGACTGCATTGTTCATCAGCATGAATCGTGCTGTTGGCATTCCCGCAAGATTCGTTGCAGGATATGCTTATTCTAATTCAGAGCAGTATCGTTTTGGTTGGGGGGGTCATGGTTGGGCAGAAGTCTGGCTTCCAGGACAAGGATGGATACCATTTGATGTTACCTACGGAGAGTATGGTTATCTTGATGCAAGCCACGTTACTTTGAAGATAGCGCCCGACGCTAAAGAGAACTCGATAGAGTATAGTGCAAGAGGCAATGATTTTGAGCTTCATACAAAACCGTTGGATATTGTAATTACTCCAATATCGCTTACTGCTGCTGATGACAGCGCTATTAATATTCAGCTTGATGCGCCGTATACCACTGTTGGTTTTGGCAGCAGTGTATTTATTCTTGCAACAGTGCAAAACAATCGAGATTATTATGTGAGCACCAGACTTGATCTTGCAAAAACAACAAGCACCGAACAGTTAAGCGCAAACTACCAGAACTTGCTCCTAAAACCGGGAGAACGGCGCGTAGTTCCTTTCCTAGTGAAAATTGATGATAACTTGCAAAAAGGTTATGTTTACGAGTTTCCTTTTAAGATATACTCGCGTTTAGGCCCGGCGGCAAAAATAACTATTAAGGTTAAAGAAGATGCAGAAGTGTATGACCAGAGTGTTTTTGCTGAACAAATGTTACAGTACTCATTAACCACTGCTGTGCCGCCATTTTCTGTTGTCTGCAATCAAGGAACTGCATCTTATGTAGGTGGTTTCATTATGCACACTTGTTCAACCGATCTAGCTTCAACAATGTTGAACGTTTGCGAACGCGCCGATTGCAAGCAGTTCCCTATTCGTTCGGGAGAATTTACATTCAATACTTCAGCGCGTAAAATTGGGGTTTCTACAACATCGTACGTTGCAAAAGATGCTGAAAATAGGCAAAGCAAGTTCTTTGTTACTAGTAGAGTGGTGGATAATGCGCACGTTGTAGCTCAGTTATCGCATCCGCCATCGGTGTCAGTTGATCAGATATTTACTATAAGAATGAATGTTTCACATACTGGTGCGCAAATAAAAAACATGTTAGTTAAACTTCAAGTACAGCACGCTACCGCAGAACAAAAAATAGATGATATGGATAGCATTCCTGTTTTATTGTTTACAATTCCTGCTAACTCTCTACGCCCTGGCGAGAACACTATTACTGCAACGTTATCTTCTACTGATGAATTAGGAACTCCTGTAAATACTACTGTTACAAGTGTTATTTCTTTAGAGAATGTTGGGGTAATGAATAGAATTCTTTTTGCATTTGAAGATTTCGGGTATTGGCTTACAAATCTTTTTGCTAAATAGAAAATGACTGGGAAATGATTGGGAAATAAATAGAAATATTATTTACTATAGTATTTTCGGCATAAACCTTAAATATGCATATATGAAAATCCTGTCCATGGAACCAGATTATACCGAACCGCTATCGATTGTAGCCAAGAAATTGGAACATGAGATTGTGGTCAAGAGCCATTTACTTAAAGAGAAGAAAGATGAATGTGGCTATTGCGGCCAAGCATTTGGTCCTGATGAGATTGTAATTGAGAAGAATATTTTTGGAGTAGTATGGCATTTTTGTTCAGAAGACTGCTATCGTGATTTCTTAGATGCATCAAATTTCAAAGATAAAGAATTTGCTGAAGAAGATAAGCACGACCAAGGAACAGTCTATCAAGAAGATGAAGAAGAATAGATTTCTAGTTTAATAGTTTTTATTGTGTATTATTATCTCATTATGCATTTTATAGTTTTTATTATAGTTTTCTTATTTACTGAACGCATTCACTTCGTTCTTGCATCGTTTCGTATCACTCACGACGCAGAGAATTGCTATGCAATTCTTGCGCAAGAATTCAAACATTTATCGTTGAATTCTTTACGCCTTGGAGCAAATCCTAACGACGAGTCGCCGTGAGCTAGATGCGAGCAGGCAAGGACGAGTCGTTAATTTTTCTGCGAAGGATGAGCAGTATGTTCTCCGCGTTCAAGTTAGATGTGTTGGTGTTGAGTAGTCCTATTTTTTATAATTCCTATTAGAATAACCGCGTCGTAGTGAGAAGATTTTAAAAAGCAAAAGATGGATTTAATGCTGTGTCACACGTAAATAAGCCAATTCCTGGATGGGTCTATATTCTGATAGGAATTGCGATTATTGCATACAGCAAATTCATCGAGCTGAAAAGCAAATCAAACCTATTGATCTTTGTTATCCTCGGCGGTCTTTTTATCGGGTGGGGTATTGTCAGAGAGTTCATTCCACGTTTCAAGGTAAATTCTTCAAAAAAAGAACTTGTAGGACCGCCAGTTCATAAGCCCGTATATCAATCGACGCAAACGCATCCTGGCGGAGGACAAGCGCAGGGCATTAGTCCGCATCAGTCAGCGCATGTCCAACCCGCACAACAGTATGCTTCGCATCCTTATACTCCAACACATAAGCGATGCGTGCGATGCCACACCATTAATGCAGGTGCAGCAAAATTCTGCCACAACTGCGGATACCAGTTCTACTAGATAGACTGTATCTTAAGAAGCAAATACCTTCAAACAGTAATACAGTTTCATGTTTAAGATATCAATTCCTTCTTCATGATGATTCTGTCTTCAGTCATTTCCTCTGCAGGTTCGTGACCAATAATATAAAATCCTCTTTTTAAGCTAAAGATAATCATATTCTTATGTTTATTGCGCGTCTTGAAGATGATGCTTTCATAATTTTCTGTTCGCACCCATTTTTCTTGATAATCTGCGAGTGCAGTAGCTATATGCTGTCTTCTAAACTCTGGGATTACACCCCCCATAAATGAATAGAAAGAACCATTCCCGAAACGATCATATCCTACTTTGAAACCTGCAAGAATTCCATCACATCGCGCTATTATGCTGAGATGATTCCCCACTACTCTTTGTTTATACTCAGCTCTTTCATATGGTTTTTCAAACTCAGGTATGCATTTGGATATTGCAATAATTTCCTCAATTGATGCTTCTGAAATTTCAATATGCATATTATAGGAGTTATGAATTAATTTATAAGTTCTGTGAATGAAATGAAACAATATAATTATACTAGTATATCTTATTATTTTACAAGTTTATTCTAATCTGTGCAGTTCCTGAATAACCTTTAGGCATATTCTTTGAGGCAAGATCATAATCAGCAATCAATTCAAAATGCCAATTCTTTTTTTCAGGAGTTATTCTCAATACAATTCTTGGTCCATAAACATAATCCCATTTGTTGCTTGATGTTTCTCTATATTTTGACGTGAATCCAACTCCTATTCTTGCTAAATTATTTTCTGTTAATTTTGTTCCAACAATTGCTCCGGCAGTAATCTCATCTAAACCTCTTATGTTCTTGTGGTTTTTTCCTGCTGAGGTATATTCAAATGAAGTATCGAACTCAAATATTTTATCCGCACTCAATGTTGTTGTAAAGAATCCTGCTTTTAGGTCTGTTCTACCATTTCCTAATGCTGGAGTGTATTTCGAATTACCTGTCGGAATGCTAGCGCCTAGATATGAAAGAAAATTGAATGAACCAGAGCGTAAATCAATTCTTCCTCTAGGTCCTAATCCAAATGTCAAATCTCCGAATCCATTTGATTTAGAATTGTTTATGTTGATGGTCTTGTAAGTTGGTATATTTATGAATCCGAATAATCCAAGTTTATCTCCACTCCAATATTTTATAACATCATTGTTTGTTGTTGTAGTTGTAATTGTTTTTTTAGAATCTGTTTTTTGTGTATAACTTTCTCTTAAGTCGAGTTGCCAATTTGTAGGTCCTTTTACTCCTTTTAGTATGTCATCTGCATTCATTGTTGTCGGCGATAATATTGTTGCTCCTAATATTGCTGATTGTAGTATTGTTTTTAGATTGTTTTTTGTATTCATTTTATTGCCCCCAATATTATTGTTACTTCATAGTAATAACTAAGTTGGAGAAGTATATAATTGATTGTGGTATTGTTACAATACCATATTATAGAAACATATATATTCTACAAGGATATTATTGAATTATGGATCTTGATATGCTAAAAAAAGTCGGACTCTCAGATGGAGAAGTAAAAGTATATGCAGCTATATTGGAATTAGGAATAACTTCTATGAATAATATCCATGAGAAAGTAGGTATGGAACGAAGAAACATCTATGATATCCTGAATAAGCTTACTGAAAAAGGTTTAATCTCTCACATAGAAGAAAATGGTAGGCGGGTATTCAAGATATCAAACCCTGATAAACTCTTAAGCTATATAGAGGAGAAAAAAGCAGGACTAGATGAAATAAAATCTGAAGTTGTAAAGATTATGCCCGCTATACAGGAAGTATTCAAATCAGAAAAACAAGAGTTATTCGCAGAAATACTCAAAGGATCAGAAGGTGTGAAAGCTGTTTGGGATGATATGCTAAACTATGATGCGATATACTGGATCGGTTCAGGTATGTATGTACCAAAGAAATTCCCTGCATATTGGAAGGATTGGAATCAAAGGAGGATTAGAAAGAAAATTGGTAGCTTTCATCTATTCAGATATGAAACGCGAAAAGAAGTGGATAAAAAATTATTTTCTAATTCTAAGTTTCTTCCACCAGAATTTTCTGGAAACCCTACGGTGACTGTTGTGTATGGCAATAGAGTTGCTCAAATGCTTTTAGGAGATAATATGACTGTCTTTGTGATTCGAAGCAAAGAACTTGCTGACAATTACAGAATGTATCATACATTCCTATGGAACAATGTTGCTAAAGTATGATGTGTTCTAAATTTTTATTCTAATTTGTAAACTGTTGAACGAAGTATCTAATTGAGAATAAACGCCCAGATTCGGATGTCGTCATTGATATTCCGTATCCGGGGCTGGACACAGAGTACCATCTCTAATGGTACGATGACGCCCAGACCCGGATTTGAACCGGGGATTCCGTGAGGAACAGGATATCTGCGGTATTGGTTTGTAAGCCAATGCTTAGCAATCTTGCGCTTTATGAAGTTAGACTTCACAAATCTGCGCAATACCGGGCTATGCGATCTGGGCACATAGATTTGTTATATATTCGGGACGCTCTACTCTTTTTAAACGTTGCTGTAGAGTCGATTGTAGTGTTTTGGATTGATAAGTCCTATTTTTTCATGGAATGCATTGCAATGTCTTCTACCACAGATTCTTAAGAAGTACATAGGATTCTTGTCTTTTCTAGAGTTGTATGTCCAAGCATAGCTTCTAATATTATTTTCTTCTATTACTTGTAGGGCTTCATCACGTAATATCTTTGATGCTGATGCAAATTCTATTATTGGGTATGAAGCAATTGTTGCTTTATTGATAGAAATCATATATGCAGTTCCATCAGCAGAAAAAAGCCCTCGTAAAAATGTATTTTTATATTCTAAATATCCTTCTAGAATACTTTTTGGAATACATACGGTCGTGGTCTTTTTCCCAATTGGAAACCCTGCATTCATTATATGTTGTATCCACTTTTTATCTGTGCTTCTAACGCCGTAGCAACCATTTTTTCCACCACTGCGCATGCCTGCTCGAAAAGATATATTTAGTTTTTGTAATAGAAGAATGATGTAATTATCATAAAATTCTTTTTCATCTAGATTTCCTCTAAGTTCCCATACTAATCCTGTTGTTGTTTTATAGAGTGTTCCGTCACCTGCATGCATTCCTAGGAGTTCTGCATAAAGTATATCGTTCATATCACAAGAGTATTTTCTGTTTTAAAAAGTTCTTTGGCTCTTTGTCCAGTGCATTCGTTCAAGAATGTTGAGCATTCGTAGTATATCTTAATTTTTTAAACGTTGCTCTTTTGTTTATTGCTTTATTTATTCTGCCACGGAGGGTTTATTCTCCCCACACTCACTGCGTTCGCTGGTTCGTCCACTTCATAGACGAACTCCGGTCCGAGATTTTGCGAAATCAGGCTTGCATGAATCAGCCTGATTTCTGGTCTGCTCCAAGGTGGCGTTGATTGTTTATAGAATTATTTTGATAACATGAACTAATAATAAAAAAATAAATCCTCTCTAGTTACTGTTTCTTCTTTCTTTTTGCATTCTTAGATACAACTTTTCTTTGTTGTTTTTCTTCTTTGCTCTTCTTTTTTGGCCAAGCAAGCAGGAGTATTATCAAGTATACAAGCATTCCATAAAAGCAATTAGGGAAACCGAACTGATAGCAAGTTATGCATACAAGAAATTCCTGCACTACAAAATATGCTGAGAATAGTATTCCAAAACCTGCTATTGCAGCAACAAGATTGCGTCTTTTCGCAAGCGATGCTACTAGTATTGTGCTGAACAGGAATAGTCCGTATAGACATGTTGGTTGCCCAAATAATAATGAGCAGCCGCCATTGCATACTCCTTTGTACCATTGCGTGATAAGGTATCCTGCGAAAATAATGCCTGCGATTGCTAGAAGTTTGATGTAAGTATCTTTTTTCATAATAGTGCTTATTTTGTGTACTTCTTAAACTTTTGGAGAAAGGTTTATTACTAATACTTCTTGGTGTTGAATATGGATGCAAGATACCTTCTGATGCAACAAAACGAGATTAATGATAATGAAGTATACACCCAGCTTGCAAAGAAGTCTTCGGGTAAGAATAAGTTATTGTTGCAGAAAATTGCTCGTGATGAAAGATCGCATTATGAGTTCTGGCGTAAAAAAACCGGTCAAGATCTTACTCCAAAGAATATCTGGTTTTCATTATTTCTAGTCAAAATTTTTGGTGTGGTGTTCATGTTAAAATATCGTGAACGAAAAGAGCACGCAGCGCAGATAGACTATGCATTATTCGAGCACATATCTGGCGTCAAAAGATTGATAGAAGACGAAGAACGTCATGAACAGGCATTGCTTTCAATGTATCAAGAAGAGCGTCTTGAATATGCAAGTAGTGTAGTTTTGGGGCTTAATGATGCGTTAGTAGAACTTACTGGGATGTTAGCAGGTCTTACTCTTGCGATTGCAAATAGTAAATTGATTGCTGTGGCGGGGGTTGTTACTGGTATTGCTGCATCTATGTCCATGGCGGCAAGCGCATATTTTGCTGCAAAAGAGGATGATTCTCACAAGAAGAGTCCGAGAAAAGTCGCGTTGTATACTGGAATAACCTATCTTATTATAGTGCTGCTTCTGATTGCGCCCTATGTTTTATTCTCTAATATATACTTGAGTTTAGCTATTACATTAATGCTTGCAGTAATTGTTATTGCAGGTTACACTTTTTACATAACAATTGCAAAAGATCAAGCATTCTGGCCAAGATTTATCGAGATGGCACTTGTTAGTTTAACTGTTGCAGCAATTACTTTCACAATTGGTTGGGCTCTTAATGCGTGGTTAGGACTTAGTGTTTAGAATTGATTTTTTATTTATCTAATTTTTTTATTTAATTTTATGTCGCGAAGTTTTTATTCTCCCTCCCTCGTCACTTCACTGCGTTCGTTCCTGCGGTTTCGCTTCTCATTATATTTGAACCGAAACGGTCCGAGGTTTTATGATTTTGTGCCTGCACCAATCGGCACAAAATCTAGGATTTACTTCAAGGCGACAATTTAATATGTACTTTGTGTTATTATTGTTTTGACTATCATCACTTCTTCTTTGCAATTATCCAAGATTCTCTCATAAGATATGGTTCACCGTCTTTATTTCTAGATCGTGATATTGCCCAAGTGTCATTTGAAAATATAATGTTCCAGCCTGCATATGCATTTTTTAGAAGATCTTTTTTGCATATGAATTCAGTTCCGAACTGCGCGCTGAGCTCGCCGTCGATAGGAATGATATGGATGTGAAATGCTTTCGGATATTTATTTTTCAAAGATTCTATGTATGTTTCTCTTTCTGTTTCAGGAATCATTTGCAGGCTCATTCGTGAAAATATTATGTTGTAGTTATCTTCTAATGAGTGAAGATTTTGCATATCGCATGTTTTAGCAGAGATGTCCTTTATTTTTAATTCTATAATCTTTTTTTGCAGATGTTCAATTGCAATTGGTGAGATATCTATTGCATTAACAATAAACCCTTTTCTTGCGAAAAATATTGCATCAGGTCCTTGACCACAACCGATATCTAATATTTTTCCACTCTTACAATGTTGCAATGTGAGAAGAGATAGCGGCGAAGGATCCTGCCCCCAAAACTCATTTTCAGCAGAGTACAATGAATCGTAATGCGCTCGCATTTTGTGAGTATGTGAAGTTCTATTAGTTAGCATATCGTTGTTATTTTGGATTCAGATTTAAATCATATTGATTTATCATAGATTTAACATAGATTCATCATAATATTAGAACTAGCGGAGGGTGGATTTGAACCACCGACCTCCGGGTTATGAGCCCGGCGGGCACTCCTGACTGCCCTACCCCGCTACGATTATTTACTGAGTTATCTAACTCAGTATATGATTGAGTATATGACGAAGAAGATGGAGACCCTATAAAAACGTTTGGGTGGAGATGATGTCGCGATTACATTGTATTCTCGGGTAATTAGTTGGCTAGTAGTTGGTGATTTGTTGGTTAATAGTCATGTTTTAGTTAGTTTTTTTAAAAGTTTAAGGGCGCGCCATTAAGTGCAGCACTAGATATTTACCATTAAGCATTTTAAAGGGTCGCGCGTACTAGAACGCATGTCTAAGAAACTTAAGAGCTCTGAAAGTGAATCTGATGATTCAAGAACTATTTCAAAGTCTTTTGAAGTCACTCATTCATACCCGGATGCGGCATTGAATATCGCCCTTGATACTATAGATAAAAAACGCCAAGCATTAGTATTTTGTAATACAAAACGTGGTGCTGAATCGCAAGCTGAAAAGATTGCTCAGAAAGTAAAGCTATTTCCTGGACAAGAACAGGTTCTTTTAGTACTTGCAGAATCTATTCTAGTCGCAGTACAGTCTCCGACAAAGCAATGCCGCAGGCTTTCTATGTGCGTGCAAAAAGGTATTGCATTCCATCATAGCGGTCTTAATGCAAAGCAACGCGAGATAATAGAGACTGCATTTCGCGAATCAATACTCAGCATAATTTGCGCAACTCCTACACTGGCGATGGGAATGGATTTACCTGCGTACAGAAGCATTATTCGGGATTTGAAACGCTACAGTCATGGTACGAGCTGGGCGATGAGCGAGATTCCAGTATTAGAATACGAACAGATGGCTGGTCGTGCAGGCCGTCCTGGAAAAGAAAAGAATGGAGAAGCAATATGTATTGCGCAAACAGAATCTGAAAAAAAGCACATTGTAGAAAAGTACCTCTTGGGTGATCCTGAAGAGATCTACAGTAAACTTGCAGTCGAACCAGTACTACGAACATATGTCTTAAGTCTTATTGCATCAGAAATCGTGCGTGATTTGGACGAGCTTTATGCATTCTTTAATGATACATTCTATGCTTGGCAGTATGGTGATACACAAAAACTTCATCGCATACTCGATAAGATGATAGGGCTTCTTACTGAGTGGGGATTTTTAGAATTAACTGCGCATCCTTCTTCAGTTAATTCTACTTCCTCCAATTCCGCCGCGTTGCAAAAAAAATCAGCAACAGCACAAAAAAAGAATCCATCAACTGATTTTATCTCAGCAGCAGATCTTGTTGACGGTTCATCTGGCGTGCTAAAATCAACGCCACTGCGTGCAACGCCTATCGGCGCGCGTGTAGCGCAATTATATCTAGATCCTTATACTGCATTTCATCTGATAGATTCTCTTGATAAAGCTGAACAGCAGAATAAGCCGTTGCAGGATCTGCCTTTATTGCATCTCTTATCAACAACATTCGAGATACGCCCACTTCTATCTGTGAAACAAGGAGAGTTAGACGAAATAGATGCTGTGCTTGTTGAACACGAAGATTCATTTTATGTGCCGAGCCCGTCTACATATTCTCATGATTATGATGAATTCTTGCAAAGCGTAAAGACTGCCATAGCGCTTGGCGCATGGATTGAAGAAGCAGGTGAAGACAAGCTTCTTGAAGAATATAATATGACTCCCGGCGATTTGCAGGCAAAGCGTGATATTGTAGACTGGCTTTTGTATTCTCTTATAGAACTATGCAAGCTATTGAAATGGCAACGTAAGATTACAGACCTTGAACGTTTGCGCTTACGTGTTGAATATGGCGCTCGAGAGGATTTATTGCCGTTACTTCGCTTAAAAGGCATTGGTCGAATTCGTGCAAGAAAGCTTGTCGCTTCAAAGATCAGGACTCTTGAAGAGGTTAGACGAATTGATTTTGCAACACTTAAATTATTGTTAGGCGAAAAGATATCTATCGACATAAAAGATCAGGTCGGACAAAAAGTTGCTCCATCGGACCTGAAGGTGGCGCCTAACAAGCGAAAAGGACAGATAAACCTGAATGATTTCGGGAAATAGGATTTAAGTTAAATAGAATTCTTGAGTTTGATTATTTGTTGAGTTTAATTATTATATTTTTTTAATTATATTTTGGTAGTTTACTCTGCTTTTTTGTACGTTCCAATGATTTGGGCTTGCGTGAGGATTTTTTGTTGCATTGCGTACTCAAGTTCTCGTTTGTTTGAGTTTGGAAGAAGATCGAGTGTTGCATCAAGCGCGAAGAGTTTGAAGAAATAACGATGTGTTCCGCTTGGCGGGCATGGTCCGCCATATCTATTCATGCCCCAACTATTTTTTCCCTGCACTGCATTTAACGGAACACTTTTTTCTTTTATTTCTGTAGTTTCCGGAGCAATATTCCACATGATCCAATGATCCCAAGTTCCAACCGGGGCATCCGGGTCATCCATGATAAGAACAAGAGAGACTGTCTCTTTTGGAACGCCTTCAATTATTAATGAAGGATTAGTATCTTCTCCCATGCAGGTATGTTTTGTAGGGATCTGTTTTCCGTCTTCGAATTCAGGACTTGTTATGCGCATGGTTCAACTCGTATGATTTTTTTGTTATATTTCTGTTTTTGTTTTGTTATGTTTCTGTTGTTATATTTTTCTTTGTTATGTTTGTTGTTATATAGGTACTCATTCATTAGTTCTTAAAGAGATGCTAAGAGTGACTATTCGTTCTAACTTACTATTTTTCATGAAATCACTATTAATAACTCACTATTAATTATTGAATCTAAATTAATTGCTATATCTGAGCTATGCCTAAAATAGGTATAGTTCTTTGTATAATACGAGGTCTTATAAATCTGGATATTTTTTTAAGATGCATGCACAGGCATGAGGTACATTTGCAACGTGTAACGGTACAAACAGGTATGCTCGTTATTGTTATTAGCGTAGTGCTCTGTATTGTTGCAATTCTCATCCTTAAATTGGTGCTTTAAGATTGCCGTTCAAGATTACCGTTCAATAGAGATTAATCGTTCAATGAGGTTTGTTGATGCTTTCACAAGTCATGCAATGGGTTAGTGATACTATATTATTTTTAGGCTATCCTGGGATCACTTTCTTGATGGTTCTTGAAAGCATGATTTTTCCGCTCCCGAGCGAAGCAGTGTTGCCATTTGCTGGTTATCTGGTTTCTATAGGTCAATTGAATATGTGGTTTGTTATCATTGCTGCAACTATTGGTAGTGTAATCGGCAGCTGGATTGGTTATGAGATGGGAAGTTTTGGCGGCAGAAGATTTTTGCGTAAATATGGAAAATATTTTCTGCTCAATGAGACGCATCTAGACTGGACAGAACAATGGTTCATAAAATATGGGGAAAAAACAATATTTTTTAGCCGTCTTATACCAGTGGTTAGGCATTTTATTAGCATTCCTGCAGGAACATCGAAGATGAATAAAGGAAAGTTTTTCTTCTACACAATTACTGGCGCATTTATTTGGAATTGGTTCTTAGTATGGTGCGGTATTCTTTTAGGTAAGGAGTGGGAGTTGATACAGTCATATACCCAACCTTTTGAAATAGTTGTAATTGGCATAATTATTATTCTAGTTGGATGGTTTGTTTTCAAGGAAATAGAAAAAAGGACATTTAACAAGAAGATTAAAAATATTAAAAAAATCTCTAAGAAGAAAAGTTAAGGTCCGAGTTAATGTTCGAATTATAGACGTAAATTGTAGTATCTATTAGTTGTTTGTTATTTATTGATTTATTAGTTATTTGTTTTTTATTGATTTATTATTTATTCATTAGTTATTATCCAGTCATTATCTATCGCTTTTATCACGTAAGATGCGTTTTATTTTTCTCTCAAAGAACCATCTTCTAACTGCTTCTTTTCTTTTTGTCCACCACGCGCTTACTGCAGAAGATATATTTTCATATTTTGCGCGCATTTTATCAATTGGCTTTTGCATTTGTTCTAAACGACGTTTTTTGGTATAGCTTTGTTCTTGTTGTTTTTGAAATGATACGATTAGCTTTTTGTATTTTTTATCAAATATTTTTCTTGCATTGTCTGCGTTATCTGATTGTTTATTATTTTGTAGCGCTTCAAGTAGAACGGTTTCGAGTTTTTCTCGCTCTTCATTAAACCAGTCATCAAGTTCCATATCATCCATGAGTATGTTGCGGATGGATGCTTTTTTATAGTCTTGCATCTGCCTGATTGCATGGCTGAAGACTTTGATCATAAGCAAATTATCATCGTACGTAACGATCTTAAACTTCCGAAAGGAAAGCTTGCAGCGCAAGCAGCGCACGCAAGCGTAGAAGCAACACTGCGCTCTGACAAGCGTGACGTAGATGTTTGGCGTAGAGAAGGTATGGCCAAAATTGTCTTGAAAGTTGATACTGAAAAAGAGATGCTTGCATGTTTGCAACGAGCTAAAGATGCAGGTTTTGCAA
The DNA here is from genome assembly GCA_963724455.1 of uncultured Candidatus Woesearchaeota archaeon. GTDB lineage: Archaea > Nanobdellota > Nanobdellia > Woesearchaeales > UBA525 > UBA525. The sequence goes on along the minus strand of CAVRUV010000041.1, from coordinate 2,977 downwards.
GCGCGCTTATTACTGACGCGGGTCATACTGTTGTTGAACCAGGAACAAGAACTTGCATCGCTGTGGGTCCAGCTAAAGCAAGAGCGCTTGATGAGATTTTTGGAAATTTGAAGTTATTATAATTGTTATATCATTATTTTAATTGTTATATGACAATTATTTTTTTGATTCTGTATTTTGATTAATGTGCTCAATTTACTCAATCTTTTTTCATGAGCTGAGCTGCTTGTTCTTGGTGGGCATTTGCGCTTGCAATCATCACTTCTTTACTTTGAGCAGTATTTTTTGTATTAGAATATCTTTTATGTGCTTTTTCATGAATTTTTTTGGTTGCTTGTTTTACATCTTCTATTCTATTTTTTATGTGCGCGCTAGCAATATTTGAGCCGATAGCTTTAGTTTTTGTTTCTTTTGCAGATTCCCATATTTTTAGCATACGTTCTTCTTCGCGTTCAAAGTATTTTCTTGCAATGACACTTACTGAATAGAATACAATGCTGATTCCGGAGAATGCAAAAAATACTGTTGCAATCTTAGTGAAGTCATGTGTAGGCGTCAAATCGCCGTATCCTACGGTAGTTAACGTAATTCCGCTAAAATAGAACGAGTCGACATAACTCCAGTTTTCCATAGTGTGGAAAAATATTGTGCCTGCAGTCAAATAAAACATTATGATGATGCCCGCAATTAGGAGTTGTCGTTTGTATAGGTCCATGGAGTATTATTTTCGCAAAGTGCTTTAAAACTTTCTATTGTGTTCCTCTTGTTTTGCGTTCTTCTTGTTTTTTTCTTTTTTTTCAGTTATAGGATTTTTTTTTTAGTTTTTTTTAGTTTTTCTAGTATACTTTTTTGGTATAATGGTTTATATGAGTTTTATATGAAATTTTATCGTATGTGTAATAATTTGCATCCTTTTTTTTGCATAACTCGAGAAAGTTTTATAATATGAGTGCCTTGCACGAGTAATATGTCAAACGCACCACATGAAGAAGCTGCACCAGCGCCTTACGAGGAGCATCGTTTAATTGCTGAACGCAAACGCAAGCTAGAAGAGCTGAAATCAAAGAGTGTTAATCCTTATCCTCATCATTTTGAGCCAACGCACGAAGCAAAGGCTCTCTCGACAATGTATGCGCATCTGCCTGCTGAAGGAAAATCCGGCGAGCAAGCAACTGTTGCAGGAAGAATTATGCTGATGCGCCGAATGGGCAAGGCCTCTTTTGGGCATCTTCAAGATGCTAGCGGCAGAATACAATTATTCTTTAAAGCAGATAATTTAGGCGAGAAATACGAGCTATTGCCATTGCTTGATATTGGAGATATCATCGGTGCATCAGGCGAGATTATCAAAACAAAAACTGGCGAAGTCTCAATTCTGGTACAGAGCTTTACTGTTCTAACAAAATCAATACGACCACTTCCTGAAAAATACCACGGATTAAAGGATGAAGAAGAAAGATTTCGTAGGCGATATCTGGATCTTATCATGAATCCTGATATCAAGGATATTTTTGTAAAGCGTGCAAAGATTGTGAAATCTGTACGCGATGTTCTTGATGCGAGAGGGTTTTTAGAAGTAGAAACTCCTGTGCTGCAGACAATATACGGTGGCGCTAATGCGCGGCCTTTTATTACACACATCAATGCGTGGGATATGCCGATGTATCTGTCTATTTCTCCAGAGCTGTATTTGAAGCGACTCATTGTCGGAGGATACGACAAGGTGTATACTGTCTGCAAGAATTTCCGCAATGAGGGTGTGGACCAGACTCACAATCCAGAATTTACCATGATGGAATGCTACTGGGCATATGCTGATTACAATGATATGATGGCTCTTACTGAAGATCTTTACGAGACTGCTTGCAAGGCCGTTCATGGAACAACAACTGTTGAGCGCAATGGAGTGATGCTTGAGTTCAAAGCGCCATGGCCTAGAATAAAAATGAAGGATGCGATTGCGCAGTATGCGAGTATTGATGTAGACTCATTATCAGATTCGCAGATGCACGATCTTATTTCTGCTCATCAACTGAAAGCAAAGGCATCATCGACTCGTGGGGAGATAATCTTGGCATTGTTTGAGAAGTTTTGCGAAGAGCATCTTGTACAGCCAATACACGTCATTGATCACCCGATTGAAAGCACGCCGCTTTGTAAGACAATGCGAGATGGTGATACTACTATGATTGAGCGGTTTGAATCATTCTGCATGGGAAAAGAACTCTGCAATGCATATTCTGAACTTAATGACCCGGTTCTGCAGCGAAAGCTACTAGAAGACCAAGCAGCGCAACTACGCGCAGGCGCTGACGAAGCACATCCGATGGATGAAGACTTTATTCAAGCAATTGAATTCGGTATGCCTCCAGCTGGCGGTCTTGGTGTTGGTATCGATCGCATGGTCATCATGTTGCTTGGTGCTGAGGGAATAAGAGATATAATTTTGTTTCCAACCATGCGTCCTGAAAAGCAATAATTCTCTTTTTATTTCTTAGTATTTTTTATTTAGTATTTATTATCTTGTTCTAGTTCTTTTTTATTGTGTTGATCGTTATTTGTTAATTGTTATTATCAATTATTATTGTTAGTTGTTTTTTTTTTATCATCGTTTGTTCTTATTTATTGTTTTTTTTACTTTCATTAGTTTGTTAAGCGAAATTAATTATTTTTCAGAATATTCTTAGAAGGTATTTTTTTGTTTAATTCTAAATTTGTTTTAATTCTAGATTAGTTTTAATTTAAAATTAGTTTTAGATATATGGCAGGTTGCTATTTTCTTTGACGCCATAAATGTACATATATTTCCAGAATAGTCCTCTTTTTATCTTGATGTTCACGGTAAATCCTGCTTCTGTAAATACTTGTTTTACTACTTCTGGATCTGAAAGCCATTTAGGATTTGGGAGGAAATAGAAAAGATCGATGTATTCTACAAAAAAGATATAGCAATACGTAAACTGAAGGGTTACACATA
>CAVRUV010000040.1:0-16159 GCA_963724455.1 uncultured Candidatus Woesearchaeota archaeon | reverse complement strand
GGGAAGTGGCCCAGCATGGGTTCGCTCACATAGGCGATGACCCAGACGGGGCTCGTGAGGGAGAGGCTGAAGACAGGTGTGCCCGCCTGGTATTAGGTTCCCCTTCTCGATGGCCCGGGTGAGGATGATACCGTCGCTGGGCGACCAGCGTGGCGTCCTTCAGAGCCAAGGTAGCTGCGGCCAGCTGGGCCTGGGCCTGGCGCAGCTGGGCGTCCGATTCGGCGATCTCTTCCTTGCGGAACCCGGCGGTGAGTTGCAGAACCTGCTGCTCGGTCGCTTTCACCTGGGCGGCGGCCTGGTCCCTGGGCCGAGCGGGCGGCGTCCAGGGCCCTCTGGGGGGCGGCTCCTTCCGGTGCCAGGGCGTCCTGGCGGGCAAAGGTGCGCTCGGCCTCGGCCAGCTTTTGTCGGAATGAGTTCCGTTATTGCTACACCCATATTACACCATACACTAATATCCTTACATTAAAATCCTTACATTAAAATCCTTACATCAGGATCCTCACATCAAGATTCTGTTCTGATTTATTTTGCTTTCTGCTCAAACTGCTTAAACATGACATTTGAAAATCCTTTGAATATCGAAGTCATCTTCGACTGGAATGGATCTACACTAAGAAGCAATACAGGCAAACCCTTGTCTTTAGCTGCAGCAACGGCTTTAGCTAGGTCGTCATCATTCAATTTCTTATTGAATGCAACAATCATAACATCCACTTTACCAAATGGCAACTCTGTCGTCATAACACAGGATATCTGCGCGTTCGGCTTAATCACTTTTTGCTCCTTAATTGGTGCGCCATTTGCAAATTTAAGAATGCGTTCATACAATGTGTCGTGCGCAAGCCATGCTTCTGGCGCAATTACTACAGACCCATCTGATGTTACTGTTGGGGCGGGAGCCACTTTCTTTTTGCTTACGCGCTTCTTTTTTGGTTTTTCAACTGTTGCTTCAACTGAATTATTTTCTGAAATAGAGTCGTTAGTAGTTTCATTAGTTGAATCAGTATGTTGAGCGAAATCTTCTTTTGTAAATGTTTTTGATTTTTTTCCTTTTGATTTTTTAGGTTTTTCTTCTTTTACTTCTTCTTTAGGAATTTCTTTTACTTCTTCTTTTTTTTCAACGACTACTTCTTTTTTCTCTTCTACAACTGCAAGTTTTTCTACTTCTTTTTTATCTACTGGAATTTCTAACTCTACTTCTAATTGTGCAACTTCCTCTTCTAATTCGTCTAGTTTTTCTATTGGAGAAGTATTTGTATCAACACCGTTTTGTTTTATTATTTTCTTTGCATCATTTTCAGTTACTAAAAAGTATCTCCAATAATTCACACCATTTAGTTCAAGGAACTTTGAAAAATCAGGCATGTTCTGTAGACCTACGCGAATCAAAGGATCCTGCGCATCTTCTCGCATTACAAGATGTTCTTTAAGCAAAACATATGTGCGCCTGTCTTTTTCATTCAGATACCTACTAAGCGAATCGATTGTTTGCAATTTAGCTGGATCGTAATAAAATGGTCCGCCTCCCCGACGAACTTTAGTAAGTACAAGCGTTCCTTCAGCTAAGAATTCAGAAAGCATTGCGCCGATTAGAAAACTATCGCCTTGCTTGAGCTCTTTACGAATATCAATAGGTTGACAAGGTCCTAATTTTTCTATAACTGCAAGCACATCCTGTTTGGGGATCTTCTGCATAGCCATAACAAAATAGAAATTCACGTCTTTATTAGAGTTGTGCTAGAAAAGACGATAAAATACTATGGACTATGGGCGTTCCCACTTGATCTCAAAATATGTGACTTCCATCTCGTCATCAACAACGCCGATGAGCAATCGTTTCTTCGTACTATGCGCGACACGATTCTTTGCCGCAAACTCGTACCAAGTCATGTGCGCACTCTCATGCACAGGATATACAATCCACTTTGCGTGATCGTCGCCAGGCTTAACACCGCGATCGTATACGCGAAGATCCGCTCCAAATTTAAGCGCGGTCTTTACAATATAACCCCGAGTGCGCAAGTCCTTGAAGACGCAATATTTTGTATAAAGATTCTTGTCGTTCTTTTTATGAGCGGCTATGAGTTTATCGAGCGAGAGGATTCGTCCTCTTCCATCGAAGATAACTATTTTTTCTTTCTCAACTAAATATAATGCTTCAAGCATGGAAAGCTGCACTCTTCCGCCGGATATCACTACGCCGTATCTTGATTGTGCAAATAAATCACGAGCAGTATCAGTTGAATCAAGAATGACTCGCTCGCCGACAAGACGACCGCGTATTTTCTCTCGCATAAATGCTGGTGCAGTAATTGCAACGGTTGCAGTCTTTTTAGTATTAGCTAGTCCGATATCTACTTTTTTTACCATAAAGCATGCCAATGCACGCCAGAAAAACTACTGCTTTCTAGCTCTGTGCTTGGATAAGTGCTGGTAAGAGGAGATTATTTAAAAACCCGTTGGTACTTCTAAGAGCATGGTCGAAATCGTCATTCTTGGCACTGCAAGCATGGTCCCCACCAAGGAAAGAAACGTACAAGCGTTCTACTTGGAGTTCGCAGGAGAAGGTATGCTATTCGATTGTGGCGAAGGCACACAACGGCAGATGAACATTGCAGGAATAAGCAGAGGAAAAGTCCGCAGGATATTCATAAGCCACTGGCATGGTGATCACGTAGCAGGACTCATTGGATTCATCCAGACTATTGGCAATAGCAACTATGAAGGAACGCTCAATATCTACGGCCCTGTTGGAACAAAAGAAAAAATGTTTCACATGATGCAATCGACAGTTTTTGAAAACAAAATAGATATTGCAGTGCATGAGTTGCGCCCAGATGAAGATGATGAATTGTTTTTTGTGGATAGTGAACGATACAAGGTAAGCTGCGTTCGCGTTGATCATTCAACAACATGCATCGGCTATTGCTGGTACGAGAAGGAAAAAACAAGAGTTGATATGGCAACTTGCGAGAAACTAGGCATCAAAGAAGGACCATTAGTAGGAAAACTTTCTCGTGGAGAAAATGTTGTCTTTAATGGAAAGGAGATAAAAGCAGAAGATGTTACGTTTAGAGTTGCTGGTAAAAAAATAGGTATCATTCCCGATACGCAAGTGTGTTCCGGCCTTGCAATAATTGCGCACCACGCAGACTTGCTTATTAGCGAAGCAACATATGCCGCAGGTGAAGAAGAAAAAGCCCGTGAATTCAAGCACATGACAGGAGAGCAAGCAGCGCACGTTGCAAGCAATGGCGATGTTAAGCGACTTATCCTCACACACTTTTCTCAGCGATATCATAGCGTTGATGAAACATTAGAACAAGCGCGCACCATCTTCCCAAAAACAGATGCTGCATTTGATTTAATGAAGATTACTTTGTAGAAAAATATTCTGAGTAACACAATTTTAATGAAATATTTCTTAATAGAATATACTTGTAAATATACAAAATTGCTGCCTTGTAGCACATCAGGAGTGCGCCAAGGCGGAGCCGGGCACGACGCAAAACCTGCGACAGCATAAAATCTACGCAGCAAAAATAAAGTTAAAAAATTAGTTAAGCGCAATAAAAATAAGAAACTAAAACTAAAATACCCTCTAAGCTTTGACTTTCTTGCTCAATTAAGAATATCTTTTAATATGTCGATATCTCTTTGTGTAGAATCAAAAACACTAGATTTAGACAGTCTCATCTTCTCTAATCTCTCTATAATCAAAGGTGCTGTTCTTTTAGCAAGCTCTACTTCAGAATTATAAAAAAGCCAATAATAAGTAGACATAGGATATTTAGCATTTTCAATATAAAGTTCTAAAGCCTGATCAGTTTTACCATCAAGATATAGACAGTCTGAAGCAACCAGATTATCTCCCATCTTCAGAGCAGTCTTGGTTGCAACATCATATCTCTTCATCCTTTCTGCAAATCGTACTTCTTTTTCCAATTGTCCAGTCTCATCAAAATATTCTAAAATAGAATCAACTAAACTATCTGATATGTGCGGTGGTGAAGAAGAATAATATCCTAATGTAGATCTTCTATCGATAGTGAATCTTAGAGTTCTAGTTGTCTCTGCCATTAAAAATGCAATCTGCGCTTTCTGATCAATCCCACTAGCTGCATCAAGAGTATTTGTCACATCAATTTTTCTTTTATCATACTTATGATCCTCTCCATAAGGCGAACTATTTTCATAGCCTAAACAACCATATTGCTTTCTATTCTCAGGAGTGTGTTTTTCTAGAGAAGGATTTCCTTTTCGAATAATGCGATTTAAATTTAATTTATATTCATAAGGATCATCCGAAGATTCATACTTCTTCAAGAATTCACAATTTTTAAAAAGATGCATCGTATGAAAATAACCAGTTAAAGGAATCTTATTTGTCTCCAAATTAGCCCTAATGACATTCTTCCAAGTATAACGATATTCAAGATTTTCATCAGGTAATCGCATCATCTGAGATTGCGTTCTCAAAATTCTACTCAAGGTCGTGTAATTAAGTTTCATCATAAAGTAGTAACCAAACAACACTATTAAACATTTGTTCTCCCAATTGAGTCATCTTTAGAAAAACTTATAAACTTTGACCAGCACACGATTTCATGGATTTTGAAATCTTAGAAGATCTTGGACTCAGCCAATCGGAAATAAAAGTGTATACAAAACTATTAGAGCTAGGAACTTCCTCTGCAAAAGATATCATTTACAAATCTAAACTGCAAAATTCTGTGGTCCATAGAGCATTAAATTCTCTGATTGAGAAAGGCCTTATCAATTACATCCTAAATGGAAAACACAAAGTTTATTCAGCCAGCGATCCAGAATATTTTTTTACATATATCGAAGATAAAAAAAAGCAGTTTGAAACTGTTTTTCCGGAACTTAAAATAAAACAATTATCTCAAAAAAAAGAGACTCATACATCAATGTTTAAGGGTAAAAAAGGCATTTCTGAAGTTTATTCCAAATTAATATCATCAACGAAATCATCATCGAGAAATGAACTTCTTACATTTGGCGGATCAAAAAAAACAACAGATTTTATGGGTCTGACATGGTGGAAAAACATTCACATAAAAAGAGTTGCTAAAAAGATAAGAAATAGGCATATAGCATCTACAGAAGTATTGCCCTATATCGACTTTTTCTTAAAGTTGAAATTGACTAAGATGCGATTCTTGCCAAAAGAGACATTTAGTCAATATCAAGAGACAGCAATAATTGGAGAGTATATAGCAATCAGTATTTTTGCTGAAGAAGGATACTGCATTCTTATACAAAATCAAGATGTTGCGGACGGATATAGAAAGAACTTTGAAATGATGTGGAACATTGCTAAAGATAAGAGTATGAACAAATAATCAAAACAATAATTTTCCGCAATTAAATTCTTTTTATGCAATAACATATTTTTCATAATAGATTATTTTTTCTCTCAGAGATTCTTTTTCTAGCAAAATAAGTATCGACATTCCCATAAAAATGCATCCACCCAAACGCAATTGATGAAATACCGCCTAATGTCGTCATAGCGTCTATGCAATCTTTCGACAGATTTGCACCAACATAATTTGCAATAACTCCATAAAGACCTATTACGCCGACGCTTAATGCACCAGTCAATGCATATTTTATTCCTTTTCCACCCAATTCATCTTCTACTTTTGCTACAAAATCCTCTAAACTACCAAGCCCTTCTTGAGGAATCTTTCTTGCGAGCCTTGTTATTGAAAGTGCAGAATTTGAGTTTGTAGAATAGAGGATAATTGGCGGCAACCTAAGATACATTCCGTATACTTCGTTTGGATCAGCCATTGTATTTGAAGGTGTTGTCATAAATTAGAAATGTGCAAAGAACATATAATATATTGTTGTTTTTTTAAAACAACATTTAAATAATTGAACGTACTCTTCAAGATATGCAAACTATGATTGAAGGATTAGTCAATATTGGCTTAAGCAAGCAAGAAGCACAAGTATATCTCTATTTAGCTAAAGAGAAAAATACTGTTGCTTCAAAGATCGCCGAGAAGACTGGGATAAATAGAAGCGTAACATATGGAGTTTTAGAATCTTTGATGAAGAAAGGATTAGTCAATTGTGTTCTAATGAATGGAATAAAAAAGTTCTCTTCAACAAAACCAGACACACTTGTTGATTTTATGAAAGATAAAGATGAATCTCTTAGAAGAATAATGCCTTTGCTAAAATCTCTTAAATCAAATAATGATGAAAAAGTAAATGTTGAAGTCTATAAGGGCGTAAATGGCGGACTGGCTGTAATGAAAGACATCCTAAAAACATCCAAGGAATATGTAGTTTTTGGAGAGGATAAATCTTTTCAACAAGCAATGGGAACATTAGCAAAGCAATATGTTAGGCAATTAAATGAAGGAAAAATAAAAGAAAGACTGCTTGTTCCAGCTGGCCAAAAAGTTCTTTTAGGAAAAAATACACAAGTAAGATATCTGCCAAAAGATATTTCTCTACCGTCAATTACAGCAGTATATGGAAATAAAGTTGCAATATCAATATTCCAAGAGCCTTATTATGCAATAGTCATAGATTCAAAAGAATTGTCTCAAACCTATCGTTCTTTGTTTGAATTACTTTGGAAAATTTCTAAAAAAAATAATTAAAACAAAGATCTAAAAATAATCATGCCTTATATGCAACTACATCTTTGTAGGTCTCGCTAACTTTTGCAATTACAGCCGATCTCATCTTGAATCTATCATCAAGAGTTACTTTATACTCAATGAGTAAGTGCAAGCTATCGATGTTTGTTCGCAGGTTTATGCTAGGTTCTTCACCAACAATTGATTTTAGTGCTTGTCTCATTGTCTTGAATCCTGCTGCTGAATCGCTTGGCGGTCTTGCAATGCGTAAAAGAATAAACTCATTAAACTTCTTACCGTGAACAACGAAATTCTTCTCAAGGAATAACTTGTTTGGAAGTTTTATAAGAGAACCGTCAGTTAATTGCAATGAAACATAGAATGTTCCGATACGCTTTACTTGCCCAACATCTTCTCCTAATACAATAACATCTCCTATGCGGAATGGTTTTTTTGTGAGTAATATGGCCCAAACAAAATATGAAAGCAAAACTTCTCTAATTGCAAAAGCAATACCTGTTGCAAGGAATGTAAGGCCTAGCGTTAATTGGTCGAGTGATAAACCTAACAAGTATAGTATCAAAAATACTGCGAAAGCATATATTCCAAAAGCATACAATTTTGCTAAGAAAATTCTATACTCAATATCAACATCTCCTTCAAAGAGCTTGAATATTCTATCAGATGTTAGGCGAACAACAATGCTTGTTACTGAGAGTATTGCAAGTATTAGTATGATGCTTTTTGAGCTCGCAAGGAACACATCAGGAATTGTAATATAATTCGTACTATGAAGATATAATAGTCCTTCCCAGAGTGCGAAAAGAATTATGAATAATACAATGAGCTTGTTTACAAGCGGATGCGACATTTTTTCTTTGACTGCTTCTGCTTTTTCTTTTACCGCTTCACCGGTGTGCACAAATTGTGCTTTCATCTTATCATGGCGATCACGTACTGATTTACGCATAGATTCTCTTACTTTTTTAGTCATATAATCACATCACAATATAATTATTATAAATTTAGTATAACTGAATTCAACATTTTAATATAAATGAATAATATAACTAAATAACATAAATGAATTTTTTCTATTAACAATCATTTAATTATTTTTTTACTTAGTTATTTATCTTGTTTTGCTGCAAGCTGTATATCTGTACCGCGAATTGTTTTACGTTTGGCGTGCTCTGCAAATTGACTTGCTTGTTTTCCGAGTTCAAATGCGTACTCTTCTAGAACATCGCGAAGCTTCTCTTTTGCATCTTCACTGACCCTATCTGCGCCAGTATGTTTTAAGAGCTTCTCCATTGCCGCAAGCGGTAATATTTTTTTAATTGCCATGACGACACCCCTAATTTAGCAATTTCCGTTCAATATAAAAAGATTTGCCCAAATTCTCCTCTTTTCTCTAAAAAAACCTTAAAAACGACTTAAAATGGCACTGGACACCTCCGCAACAGGTTTTTAAGCGAGCAGAAGCAGTAAAAATATATGTCAAAAAAGAGCAGAGGATCGCAAGGAGAACGAGACTTAGTCCATATGTTCTGGGATAACGGTTGGGCTGCGTTTCGCGCCGCAGGCAGCGGTAGTGTTCCTCTACCAGTGCCAGATGTCATTGCAGGCAATGCTGCACGAAAGATTGCAATAGAAGCTAAGATCACAACTGCGCAAGCAAAATATTTTTCAAAACAAGAGATTGCTGATTTGAAAATTTTTTGTACAAAATTTGGTTGCGAATCATGGGTTGCAGTACGCTTCTTTAGAAAACCATGGAGATTCCTGTCATTAGAAGACCTGCGAGAAACAGGAGCTAGCTTTGTTCTAACACAAGAGGATTCCGAGAGGAAAGGATTATTATTTGAAGAGATGATTGGGTGAGAATATTATAAACTACTAACACGTAGTAAATTATATAAATACACATATATATCTACACACATCACAAAATAAATAGAGCGTACACCTATGAGCCTCACATCACTTGTTAGAGAATTATATACTACACAATACCCTGAAGTAATAGCGATGTACATGGGACCAAATAATTTTGTACTTGACACCAAAGATGGTGAAAGAACAGTATCGTATAATAGCAGAGCACCATATCCAACTACTCCAACAAGCTGGTTTCTTCCAAGTTTAAAGAGAGGAAGATTCGGTGGACAAATAGAGAACATAGAATTTGGCGAAGCGCTAAGAATAACTAAAGGAATTACAACAACCGAAATATTAAGAGATAAAACAAATGATGTGTACATATTTTCAGAGTGGATGAATATTAAAATTCCTGACATCCCAATTTTTGACAACCCGGATCATGAAAGCAGAAAGATTTTTGCAGCTCAAACACGAGGTGAATTAATAGTACTAGGAATAACTCCTGATACAGGAAAACTCTCCTTAATGATTGCAAAAGAGACATTCAATGAAGAAGCTGCAAAACTAGGTGTAGAGTATCATCGTCGTCAATCTAAAAAACCCGATAATTATAGAGATTTTATATGACTGCATAATTGATAAGAAGAAATATTATAACAAAATAACTAAAAAAAAGAAAAAAATCAAGAAAAGCTTACTTCTTTTTCTTAACCATCTTTTCAATCTTTGATTCTTCGGTTAAGATTTGTTTTTCTTCGATAACTAGCTTTTCTGCAATCATTTCAATATGCTGGTCAATTCTTGCTACTCTGCGTTCCATTAGAACAAGTACGCGCAAGCTGTAAACAATTGCTGCGAGTGTACCGATAATGATTGCTAAGATGACTGTTTGAAGATCTGCCATTAATAATTCACCTCAATTACTAAACTAAGATAATTGGGCTATTTAAATATAACGGCAATGTGTGGGGAAAATACCAAATAGAAACATATAGCTTGCAAAGGATAAACGTTAATAAACCCTTTTGCTCAAAAAAATAGTGGGTAGGGTGATTATGTGAATACAATTGACAGTTTAGAAACACTCGCAGCAACGGCAAAAGATATCCCTATACAAATTCACGATCACTTCATTCCAAAAAGGCTTTACAGATTCTGAATTGAAACTAATTTCTTCCATAATGTTTAAGTATTCAGCAAATTCTCTATAAGCTATGATGTGGCCATTATTACCATTCGCAGGAGCATTTTTAGGATTAATGATGTTCATAATGGTACTAGTTGTTGCAACAATAATATTCTCAATAGTCATGATTGTTGATAACTGCAAGCGTAAATTCAAGACAATGGATGAACAAGCACTATGGCTTGTAATGCAGATGGTATTTGGATTTATTGCAAGCATTGTCTATTATTTTGTAATATACAAAGAGAGAAAGTTCGTTGCAGTTCCTGGCAAAAATAAATACGTTGCTTTAGTTCTATCCATATTTGTAGGAATGTTTGGAATCGATAGATTCTATATGGGAAAAGTTGGAACTGGTCTTTTGAAACTATTCACCTTCGGCGGATTTCTCATCTGGTGGATTATTGATATTATATTGATTGCAACAGATGGCTTGAAACCAAAGAAGGGTAAGTTTGTAAAATACTAAATTTATTTTCATTAATCATTTCTTCAATGTTGCGGAGCATTTATCACGTCGTGGATTTACTAAATTTCACCTGCATGAATCGGTGAAATTTAGATTTTGCTCCAAGGCAACACCTAAACTAATTATTTACGCAAAGTTAGTCTACCCAGAAAAGTTAGTCAGGATTTACTAATAATTAATTGTTATAATAGTCATACAACTTAAAACATAAAAAAACTTAAAGAAAAAACTAGAAAATAAACATTAAAAGAAACTAAAATAAAAAGTTAAAATAAAAATCAAAAGATCTATCTTTCGTCGTCAGGATCGTAATTTGGGATCGCTGATTTATTGATGATCATTATATCACCAATGCTTTTTACAAGCTGATGAGGAACGATAACGCCCTTTGCACTACCAAGCACTTTATTCAAGAAGCTATTCTTGGATGCTCTTACTCTCCAACCTGTGATCTTGTTCTGTGTTAGGATTGCCTCTTCGACATCGCCAAAGTAATCTCCTGCATCAGTAAAGACTTTCATCTCGTAAGTTTCAGAAACGCGTTTCATGTTTAACATGGTACCACCTGTGTATTACCTATACAGGGAGAACTCCGGATGATAATATTTAAAGGTTTCGACAGCAAAATTTACTAGCACCCCGAAAAAACCCCATAATAGTTCGCATAAGTCTATTGACGACAATATAGTTTATATATAACAGGTCAATTCTTCATATATGCCTAAAGAAGCTAAGGAAGCAAAAAAGGAAGTAAAAGAAATCAAGCGTGATGAGAAACGCGATGACCAAAAGTCTCGTGATGAACTGCGCATTAAGCAAGAAATCTTCAATAATATGGAAGAAGAAAACAGGCTTCTACGAGATACTGTAGGACAGCTCAGGACGGAAATCGAGCGCTACAGAACACCAGCTCTTCTTATTGCTGAACTTGCCGAAGTAGTGCAAAAAGATGGCAAGCCAATGGCAGTCATCAAAGTTCCAAATGGCAACAAATTTCTCGTCGATGTAAGCAACGATGCAAAACGCCTCACGCCTGGCTGCAGCGTTATTGTCGAACAAAAGAATCTTACAGTACTAGATAGTATTGCAGAAACTGCAAAATATAATGTCGAGCAATTTGTCATCATGGACAAGCCAAAAATCAGTTGGGACTCAATCGGAGGCCTGCAAGACCAGATAAGAGAGATTCAAGAAGTTGTAGAGCTTCCTCTAAAAAAACCAGAGCTTTTCAAAAAAGTTGGTATTACTCCTCCAAAAGGAGTCCTGCTATACGGTCCGCCTGGAACAGGTAAAACACTCCTTGCTAAAGCCGTTGCTGCAAGCACTGATAGTACATTTATCGAGATAGTAGGTTCTGAGCTCGTACAAAAATTCATTGGAGAAGGAGCAAAACTTGTTAAGGAAGTTTTTGACCTCGCGCGTGCAAACGCTCCAGCAATCATATTCATTGACGAAATCGATGCTCTTGCAGCAAAAAGAATCGAACTCGGAACATCAGGCGAACGCGAAGTACAGCGTACATTCATGCAGCTTTTAGCTGAAGTCGATGGATTCACCAATCTTGGTAATGTCAAGATTATCGGCGCAACAAACAGAAAGGACATTCTTGACCCGGCAATCTTGCGTCCTGGAAGACTTGATAGATTAATTGAAGTGCCTGTTCCGAATAAGGACGGATTGAAAGAGATATACAAGATTCATAGTTCACGCATGACAATTGAGAAAAAAACAAATGTCGATAAACTCGTTATGCTCATGAAAGGATTCTCTGGCGCAGAAGTACGTGCAGTATGCACAGAAGCAGGATACTTTGCAATTCGTGAGAATAGAACCTCAATAAAAGAGAGTGATCTTCTTTCAGCAGTCGATAAAGTCCGCAAATATGAAGAGCAAGACCAAATGCAAGATCTTGGTATGTACGGATAGATTATTGGATGAGAAAAACTTATGATAGTTATTGCAGATATTTTTGGTTATGCAGGCACAGTGGTTGGCGCTAGCTTAATGTTACCGCAAGTTTATGATTCTTATAAGAGAAAGTCAATGGATGATGTTTCTTTTGTCATGTTGATGATGTATTTACTAAACTGTGTATTATGGAACATATATGGCGTATTGATTTGGTCAATTCCTCTTATCATTGCAAACACTATTGCGGGAATTATCGGCATTACTTTAATCATTATGAAGATATTTTATTCAAAGAACAATAACAGTTCTGATAATAACAAACAAAACAAGCCTAAGAAGATTACTAGAAAAATAATTTCAAAAAAAAGAATAACTACTAAAACAAAAACCCGTTCATGAAATAAGAAAATAAGGAAGTATTCCTATTGTGGCGGGTCTGCAATCGAATATCGATCTGTATCTCGTAGGCGCATCATACGCATTTCTTCATGTACTTCCTTAAAGAGTGCGCCACCGTACTCCAAGTCTATTTCATACGCGTCGGCTGTTCTTACAGAGGCTCTTGTTGCATTATTACCATTGTGAACACCTGTGTGCTCGTTAGTTTGGCTCATGTTCTGCATCTATTCTCCTCCGTTCGCGCTTGCGAATAAGGTATCATAGTAGTTCGCTTATTAATCATTTAAGAAGAGTTTATCGAGAAGAATGATTCATAAGTCTTAAAAAGAGACTTTCGGTCTTATATGATGTCAAGAAGACATTATTACAAAAACAACTGCATTTTTGTTGCGGAGAATTGCTGCTCAGTCCTTCGCAGGATTTATTGACGACTCGTCCTTGCCTGTTCGTTGATACTCACAGCGACTCGTCATCAGGATTCAATCCAAGGCAACAAAATATCAATAACTACAAAACTTGATATCTACAATCAAATATTTCACAAAAACATTATAAGATACACACAATGAGGTACATCATATGGCAACTCCAATCGGTCCAACATGGTTTTTAGAAGCAGATGTCATATTCGACTTCATCTTTTTTGTAACAACCGGCATCGTTACATTGCTTGGTTTTCAAGCATACAGATTTTTTAAAGACGAAAAACACAAGCTGCACAGCACAGGATTTTTATTCCTTTGCGCAAGCTATTTCATGCTGTTTTTGAGCAATCTCTACGTGCTTTTAGAATATCGTGAAGTGAACATCTCACTAAAAGAAGCACTACAAATAATCAGCGTATCAACTCTGGGTTCCATACTGCACGCAATCTTTTTCCTCGTCGGATTCACATTCCTCATCATCCTATACTTCAAAGTCGAAGATCGCGCAATACGATGGCTTTTGATCATCTTAGTGCTGTTTAGCGTCTTACTTGCAGATAAATTCCGCAGCGCATTTTACGCGCTGGTTGCAATATTGCTTTTCTTCATAATAATAAAACTCATGCAGAACTACAAGCAGAAGAAACGAAAGAATGCTCTTCTTGTTCTAATTGGGTTTATCTGCATATTTGTCGGTGAGATACTCATGAGCCTTATCGTGCTTACGCCACTGATGTATGTGGCAGCAGGCATTGTAACTCTTATCGGCTACCTACTTATCATTGGAGGACTGGTTGTTCGATGAAGCGTCGAGAAAGAACAGAAGTCATATTTGATATCCTCTCAACAGTGCAAGCAAAGGGAGGTAAAATAAAACCAACACACCTCTTGTATAAAGCAAACCTATCTCATGACGCGCTCAAACGCTATGTTGCCGAACTCATACAGAGCGAAATGCTAGAAGAAATAACTGCTGGAGAACGAGCATACAAATTAACAGACAAAGGATATCATTTTCTCTCCAAATACCAGCAATTCAAGGAATTCAACGATGCATTCGGAATCTGAAGAAAATCTACAAATCTACTACAGACATGCAGTGGTTTTTGCCTAAACACATACACATATAAGTCAAATAGTCATTCTTGTACTGCGCGCAATGATGAAGTGAACACCCGGGTAGCTTTATGCAATGACCGTCGGATGTAACTGCTGACGCGCGCCTTTTTATTCTCTTTTTTCTCATTAAATCCGAAACTCATTTATCCGAGTTCAGCGTCTAAACAGATTCTCCAAATTCTTGGCGCGTGCTGTCCAACTTTAACGACATCATAGCTCTTAAGAGAGAATCCATTGCGTTCGCATACGGTGCGCATTATGTGTATACTCTTGTTGAATGCGCCCTCCTCAAGAAATGTATAGAAATGTATTACTGTTCCAGGTTTTGATACAGTCATTACATCGGGAAGAAAATCATCCGCTGTGTGCGGCAAAGGCATTGTGACGCGATCAAATACCTGTCCTGATGCTGCAAGCTTTGGTATAATCTCGTGCGCATCACCGCACCATAATCTAACATTCGTGCAACGGTTCTTTGCAACATTCTCCAAAGCAAGTTCGTGCCCTGCCGGATTTATTTCAACACCGACAATTTCTGAAGCTTTGCTATAAACGCTAAAAATTACTGGGTATGGTCCAATGCCAGAAAACAAACATAATACTTTTTCACCCGGCATAATCTTCTGCAGAATTCTCTTGCGTTCAGTCGCCATACGAATGCTATAATATGCCGTCTCGACATTTACTTTAAGCTTAACACCATTCTCAACAACAACTGTTTCTCGAGTATCAACTCCTGCGATGCAACCCATTTGCTGAGTTCTATAAACACCATCGTGCCCTGTGAGTTTTTTAAGAACTGTCTTCACTGTCTTATTGACTTCCATTAATTTTTCTGCAATAAGCTTTTCTTTAGGAATAAGAATATCGGGGACTTCTATTATTGCAATACTGCCCACAATATCGTATGATGCGCGCAATGCATCATATTCTTCTATAGTTAACATGCTCTTGAGTACATCTCGCAGTGACCCGAATTGTGGACGCTCTTCTCCTTCAACTGTCAAAAACTCGGCTTCAAACTCAAAAGGCAATGTGAATTCTCTTGTGACAGGAAATAATATGCTATCTTCGCTACGAGACATACGATATCTTTTATCTAAGAGATCGTGCTCCACTAAGTAATGCTTTACTTCTTGTGCATTCACTACCGGTACCTTTAGTCCAAACATAAACCATAGAAACACTATTTAGTATTAATGGCTTTTGAAAAAAATTACAAAAATCTGTATTTGTATAAAGTAGTTTGCATAGACAAAGGTTTGTATAGAGCAAGATTTGCATAGAGTAAAGCATATAAGAGAGATTACTTGAAAAATAGAGTGAAAGCAGCAAAAACAATTGATACAAAAGTAATAAATGGTAAAAAAAAGCCAAGTGTTACTAAAAGAATAACGCGCCACAAGATATTACGTCCAGGAACTTCTCCAGGAACCCTCATTCCTACAATACAAAATGGCGATTCAGCTTCAAAAACAACTCTTGAACTTATTGATTATACAGAAAATGACCTTTTAGAGCGAGAAATTAATACAATAGAAGAAGTACTGCCCTATAAGGATAAAGAATCTGTTACTTGGCTTAATATTACAGGATTGCAAAACGTAAAGATTATCGAAGAGATACAAGCAAAATTCAACATCCATCCTTTGATTTGCGAAGATATCATATCAACAAACCAACGTCCGAAAATAGAATTATTTGATGATTATATTGTTATTATTTTGCAAATGCTTAAACTTAAAGATAACATACTAGAAAATGAACAAGTCAGTATCATTATCGGAAAACACTACTTGCTATCGTTCAAAGAAACACCGGGAGATATTTTCTCCATGGTAAAACAGCGAATAAGGAATGGGAAAGGAAGAATAAGAAAAAATACTAGTGATTATCTTGCATATGCGCTTATCGATACAATTATCGACAATTATTTTGTAATACTTGAAAAATTAAGCGATCATATGGAACTATTGGAAGAAGGTTTGCTTACTCATCCTTCGCACAAAACATTGCAGAGCATCATTGCTTTAAAGCACGAATTATTATTGATGCGAAAATCTATTTGGCCACTACGAGAAGTAATCAATCGCCTAAATAAGACTGAGACATCTCTTATTGCTACGCAAACCGAGCCATTTAT
>CAVRUV010000039.1:0-10440 GCA_963724455.1 uncultured Candidatus Woesearchaeota archaeon | reverse complement strand
CGCAAGTAATATGGTGTGCTGGATAAAAACTGAGTGTTCCAATATCACCAAAGGTACCAACTTTTTGACCATTGTATGTTGCACCAAGAGCATCACAGCAATCTTCAATAACCCATAAATTATGCTTTTTTGCAACAGTCATTACCGCATCGATATTCCAAGGATTACCTAGGGTATGCGCGAGCATTATTGCTTTTGTTTTGGGAGTTATTGCTTCAGCTAATTTAGTAACATCAATATTGTAAGTTCCTATTTCAATATCGAGCAGCACGGGAATACAACCATACTGCAGTATCGGATTTATTGTTGTCGGAAATCCTGCAGCAACACCGATTACTTCATCGCCTGGTTGCAATCTTCTTTCGCCCAATTGAGGAGATGTTAATGCAGAAAATGCAAGTAGATTAGCACTCGATCCACTATTGCATAACAATGCATATTTCACACCAATATATTTTGCAAGATCATCTTGCATTTTTATTGAGAATCTTCCTTCTGTCCACCAGCAATCAAGTGCTGCTTCAAGTATCATTTGCAATTCTTCTGGACCATATACTTTTCCAGAAACTGGAATTGGCGATTCGCCTGGTATGAACTTTTTTTGTTCTAGAAAATTATGATAATAGTCAGCAACATGACCTTTCAATTCTTGCATGGATTGTTCTTTATTTGCAGATGATTCGTTTTGTATCATGGAAATATTGTTATTTTCAATAACACCCTAATAACGCCCTTAATAACACATATAATTGATAGAATACTTTTAAACATATCGAAAAAATTATTTAAAAATAGTCTATGGAATTGTCCGCAGAATTGTCCGTAAAATTGCCTATTGAATCGCTGATAAAATTATCTATGCCTTTTGTAAATATCTATCATTATATTTTTTTATTACAGCAACCAATGCTTCATCAACAGGTATTGTTCGTACATCAAGAAGTTTTTTTAACAAATCATTCTTTAAACCACCATTCATTGGTCGATTTGCTGCCTGACCGAGTTTATCAGTCTTAAAACCAACAATAAGATTCTTATCGATCTGTTTTTTATGTTTATTAACATCATTGTTGTTATCATTATTATTACCACTGTTGTGATTAAATAACTCTACCAATTTCAATGCAAGTTCATATCTCGACATCAAAGCATCACAAGAAATATTAATTACTCTAGGAGAATTTAATGAAGATGAACAAATTTTTCCTTGTTCTAATAAATCAACAAGTTGTTTTGCCAGATATGTAGCATAAGTTTGAGTGGAGTATTGATCTGTAGGAACAGACAATTCTTTTCCCTCGCATAAGGTTGAAATGGCCCTATACACAAAATTCTTCTCATCATACCCGATATCAAATACGTTAGTGATTCTAACGATTAATCCAAATTGCGCAGATAATACTACATCTTCAGCCAACATCTTTGATTTACCATATACATTCAAAGGATTAGGTTTTGCAGATTCATCATACGGTCCGTCTTTTCCGTCAAAAATATAATCTGTTGAGAAATAAATCAGAGGAATATTATGTTTATTACAGTATAGAGCAATGGGCTTGATTAACTCAACATTCTCGTGTATTGTTTCAAGCTCATGAGACTCGCACCAGTCAACATAAGTTCTTGCCGCCGCAACAAAAATGCAACTAGGAACAATTGATGATAAAAAATCTTCAGCATCATCTTTATCCATATCAAATTTTATGAAATCATTTTTTTGATGTTCTCTATATGTTCCTATAACATCGTAATTTCTTGCAGACAGTTCGGCAAAAATAGCACCACCGACAAGTCCTGAAGCTCCAATCACAAGTGGTTTTGAAAGCAGATTTTTCATAGTATCAACAATGCATCAATAATACGTCAATAATTCATAAATAACTTATCAATAATTCATAAAAAAAAATCCATCAATCAATAAATCTTAGCCACACACTATCCGTTCTTAATATCCCAATTGTATGGAATCTTTTTTGTATAAGGATCTAAACGCTCTATCTCTTTAGGATCGTGCGGGTGCGTTGCACAATTTGCAACAATTGATTTTTGAACACTAATCCCCTTAAAGCCATTAACGACACCAGGAGGTACAGTAACTAATACATAATTATCATCGCCCATAAAAATCTCTTGCAATACTCCTTTTGTCGATGATTTCGGCCTGCCATCATACAATACTAGTTTAATCATTCCGGATACAACCACATAATTAAGAGTCATTATTTTGTGCAGATGCCAGCCTTTGATTGCCTGAGGATTGACAATAGAAAAGTATATCTCGCCAAATTGCTTGAATTCTGCATCATTATTTCTCAACATCGGGTATATTGCACCGCGTTCATCAGGAATTTTTCTCAATTGTTTAATAATGACGCCGTTAATATTGCTTTTTGGTTCTGCCATATTATGTCTCCATTATTTTTTATTGTTATTAATTATTATTTAATTGTTATAATGTTCCTTATTCTAAATCATCTACTCTATTCTAATCTATTCCCAATGCCCCGTCTTGAAGTAAGTAAGATATGCAGGAATTGTCAATTTTAGACCATCTTCCATTCCAAACTTTGCATGCCACTTCAAAATATTTTTCGCTTTACTGCTATCAAGATATTGATCTTTTATCTCGTGCTTTGCTTCATTTAATATCTTCAAATTGATCTTTTTACCAGATATCTTTTCAACAGCTGAAATAACATCAATTACTGTAAGCTTATTTCCGGTGCTCAAATTAAATGCTTGACCAACAACATCACTACGATGAATATTTTCAGCAACAGTCAAATATCCATCTACTGCATCTCCGACAAACAGATAGTCTCGAATAAATGTTCCATCGCTACGTAATTGCAAAACTCTGCCTTCATTAGCACAGCGAATTGCATCAGGAATAATGCGTGCAAAATTCAAATCGCCAGGACCATACAAATTACCGCACCTAGTTATTGCAACAGGAAGTTTGTAAGTCACATAATATGATTGTGCGATAAGATCAGCACAAGATTTTGATACGTCATAAGGGTGTCTTCCTTGCAGTGGCGCATCTTCAGTATATGGTAAAACAACTTGTGATCCATATGCCTTATCTGAACTTGCAACAACCACTCCTTTAAGCGTAGGATGCATTCTGCATGCTTCAAGAACGTTATATGTTCCTCGAACATTAGCTTCAAAAGTCTCCCACGGTTGCCTATTTGCATGTGTTACTTGTGTTTGCGCGCCGAGATGAAAAACATATTCTATTTCATATTCATTTAGCATACGGCGTGTGAGCTCAAAAGATTCTAGATTGCCATGAACCACATCGACTTTATTTAACAACGCAGATTGTAAGAATGGGGAAGCAAATTTACTATCGCGAACTAAAATTGTGACATTTGCACCTGCAAGAACTAACTCTTTTGTGAGTTGCGATCCTAATAGACCAGAGGCTCCAGTGATTAAAACATTTTTTTCTTTCCAAAATAATTTATCCATAATATCAACCCGTTAGTCTGCAAATGTTGTTTAGCTAATGTTAATTAATGTTAATTAATATTAATTTAGTTAATGTTTTAGTTAATACATAGTTAATGTTGCTAGTAAATATACATGACTAATGAATATTAAACGCGCCTAGGATGAAACTCCCACGTTCTCCAGGGTGCATTACCGCCACTCCACATTGTATTTAGATCTTGATAATCTTTGTACGTATCCATTGCAAACCAAAATCCTTCATGAGGGAATAGTGCTACTTGGTTCTCTTTTGCAAGCAATGGTAAAACCGTACTCTCAAACATTCCGTCTTCTTTTATGTAATTAAAGAACTTGCGATCAACGACCATAAAACCACCGCTGATAAAATCATCAAGAGGAGGTTTTTCTGCAAAATCAAGCACTTCTAGACCGTGATTAATTTTCACAATACCGTACTTGCTTGTTGGATGTACACCTGTTAGTGTAACAATCTTTCCCATTTTCTTGTGGAACTCAACAAGTTTGTTAAGATTAATATCCGATACTCCATCACCGTATGTTAATAAGAAAAAATCATCCTCTTTAGGAATATGTCTTTCGATTTGTTTTACTCTACCAGCAGTTAATGTTTTCTCACCAGTATTAGCAAAAGTAATATTCCAATCCTCAAGGTCATGCGTATGATGATATGTTCTTTCTTTATTCTTCAAATGCATGGTGAAATCAAATGCATCCCACTCATAATGCATAAAAAACTCTTTAATCATGGTTCCTTTATAGCCCAAACATAGAATAAAATCATTATAATTATAGTAAGAATAGTGTTTCATTATATGCCAAACAATGGGCAAACCACCAACTTCAACAAGGGGCTTTGGTTTGTACTCAGTCTCTTCACGTAAACGCGTGCCTTGACCGCCACATAATATAACAACTTTAACCATATACACCCTCCTACACTCTAAAAACCACCCCAGATTTTTAAAGTTTTGTATCAATTCAAGATTTCTTCATATTCTCATAAAATTATCTTTAAAAAGGCAATTTTTAATAGAAAATATGAAAAGACCATCAGAAAATAGTAAGAATAAGAATTAAAAATAAGAATTTAAAAAATAATAAAATAACTAATCAAAGACTAACCAAGAAATTTATTCACAGTTAACGTTCACGAGTTTATTTTTGGTTTTCTTAATGTAACATTAAGGCAAGCATAACCCATACGTCTTAATGGCGAAATCCTTAATGTTCCATTAACAATTGCACGAACTGCATTTTTTGGGAACTTTAATACTGCTTGCTCGTTCACATAATCAATCTTTACTACTTCAAGGCCTGCAGCTTTTGCAAAATTCTCAAAATGGGTTGGAGTAAATAACATATAATGACAGTCTCCGGGATGTTCTTTAGATTCATATCCGCCGGTGTGTGCTGTATTGTTGAGTGCAAAAATCCAATATGATGCGTTATCCGTCATTATACGTATCTTTCCGCCCGGTTTTAGAATGCGCTTCATCTCCATTAGACTCTGATGAGGATTGCGAAGATGCTCAAAGAAATTGTTATTATACACCTCATCAAACGTGTTGTCCTTAAACGGCAATCCGACATTGATATCGCCGCGAACTACATCCTTTCTCGAGGGATACAAATCAACAAAGTGCGTACCGTAAGTATCTTTTCCACAACCTACATTCAAAATTTTCATCGCGGTCTTTTTATTTCCAGTTTTTTTCTTCGCAGTCTTCTTTGCCATAATAATAATCCCCGACCTAAAAAAGGTTAATGAAGAACACGTATGGTTCATTATATACTTTTGCGTTCAAATACAATCACATAAAGGATTCATAAAGATTCATAAGAATTCATAAAAATATCATTAATTCAAATATGCTATTACTACAAACACAATACAATAGCTACAAACACAATACAATAGCTACAAACACAATACAATAGCTACAAACACAATACAATAGCTACAAACACAATACAATACTAATACAAAATAGTATAGTTCATAATTTTTTATAGTTTTTTTGCAACTAATATAAAACTCCATTTTGGAATGGCAGATGCAACTTTTACAACCTTAAAGCCCCCGAGGGTTTTCAAAAAACGAACAGAACTCTCTTGAGTAAATACATGATAATGTGATGGATCTAAATGAATAGTATCTACATATTCATCGTCGGGCAATACCAAAATAAGCAATCCGCCAGGTTTTAGCACTCTACGCCACTCTAATAATGTCTTAATTGTATCTTGGTAATGCTCAAGATTGTGTCTTGCAACAACATAATCAAGAGAATTTTTTTTAAACATCAAAAGATTATCGCCCGAGGTCACAACATCAGCTTGGCATTGTTCAAATAATTGACTGCCTGCAAAGCCATATTCTCCCTTGGGCGTTATATCAACACCAATTGCGCTAGGAACGGTTTTTTTGCTACCGCAACCAACATCAATTCCTTTTCCAACACAATATTTTGCGGCAAGAGAACGCTCTAAATCATAAAAAGATAATTTCTTGAACTTTTCATCAGCTCGCTTTGCATACCATCGTACGAGCGCGCGTGATGGCTTGCTCAATATTGAAAAACGACTTTGAACTAATAATTTATAGAACCATCGTCTTAAAATTGATCTAGAACAAGTCTTACAAGTATGAACCGGCGCGACAATTCGCAATTGTTGCTGTTTTGATTTTGACATACATCCCTAACTACAATGTTTATTGATATACATTGATATATATTAAAAAAATTTCCAGATATATAAGATTATCCTGCAATATTGAATATACATAGAAAACTTTTGTGTATACATAAAAAACTTCAAATTGTGGTTAAAAAAGCACAACGATAATCATTTATTCTTAGAAATAAATGATCCTAAAAGCCTTTTAAATAACTTCACGTCATCATCAGTTAATGCTTTTGATAAGAACAACATGGCAATATAACATATTGATGAAAGAACTCCAACTATTGCAAGTTCGATAAAAACTGGAAGAACTATGATATTTTTTAAAAGTATAAACATGACTGAAAATATTATTGTAGACAACAAAACCCCGAGAATTCTCATGCGCGGCAATGTATAACTAATATGCTTACGCAACATGATTGATGAAACAAAATATGATGTTGCGCTAGACAAAAGCGTTGTTATCGCAACGCCCATGACCCCATATAATGGAATTAAGATAAGATTCAATACTATGACTATTGCTGCAACAATGACTTGAGTCTTAAGAACTAATTTTGGAACACCGATGCCGTTGAGAACACTGTTGTTTATCACTGCTAATGAAAAGAAAAATCCTGAAATGCACAGTATTTGCAAAACTGGAGCTGCTGAAATATAAGTTGGACCAAATAATGCATTCAAGAATATTTTCGGCAGAATCATGATTGTAATAAGGACTGGTAGTAACAATATGGATACATATAATGTAATTCTACTAATACCTGCACCTAACTCTGCTTTTGCTTTTTTTATCGACATCTCAGAAGAGAGCGGCAACAAAATTACTGCTAGCACAGCTACCAATCCTATCACTGATTGAACGATGGGGAAACTAACATTGTACAACGCGACTTGATCAAGCGATGTCATAAAGGAAAGCATAATCGTATCAATATATCCTATAATAGACCCGAGTAATACGCTAAGCGAAACACTAAACCCGAACACGAATATATCTTTCATAGCCGACATATCATATGCTTTAGGCTTCTGAAAAACAGAACTGCGTGTTTTTCTAACATAGATGTATAATGGAACTATTGCAATAACTGTTCCTAAAACATATGCAATTGCGGGGATTATGGCTGATTTTGATGTTGTCAATGACATGATGACGATAAGAGAGAAGAAAAACGAAATATTTCTTATTAGACTCCAAAATGCATATGCACCCATGTCTTGATACCCTTGAAGGATTCCTAAAAGGATATTATAAAGCGGAGAGACAAAGAAAAATACAGCAATCATTCTAAAAATATCTGCTGAAGCGGTTGAATGTACTATTAATCCTGAAATCGGTTCTGCATAAAAAAATAGAATTGCAGAAAAAACAGTAACGCTCAATGTCTGCAGAGTTAATGTAATGCGATAGATAGAGGGAATTTTATGTTCATCCCCTTTTGCTAAATACTCGGATATTTTTTTTACAAGTGCTGCATCAAGTCCTAAACTCTGCACTACAGCAAAAATACCAAAGAATGCTAAAACTGTATAGAATAGACCGAACTGCTCTTGTGGATAAGATCTTGCTAATATTAAACGAAATGAGTAACCGAAGATTATACCTAATATTGAAGATATTAATACTATGAAAGTATTCTTAAACGTCCTCTCTTCATACTTCATATAATAAATGGATAAAAAGAAGTATTAAAATATATGCTAAAGAAGATATAGAGAAGATAAACTTATTAACGTAGACATCTCACATACACATTAACAATAAAGGTTGCTATCTTGGAGTAAAGCTCGAAAATCGAG
Source organism: uncultured Candidatus Woesearchaeota archaeon (assembly GCA_963724455.1). Lineage (GTDB taxonomy): Archaea > Nanobdellota > Nanobdellia > Woesearchaeales > UBA525 > UBA525. The sequence continues at coordinate 2,469 of CAVRUV010000039.1, read as the reverse complement.
CGATTGGTGCAGCTCGATTTTCGTAAAACCTGGCAGCGTCCAGCAGACCTCCATAGCAACCTAAAAATAGATATTAAAAATCAGTTATCGACGAGAAAGTAATAGATACCTTTAAAAAGGACGCGAAAATCCTATATCTTGGACGGCCACAGTGGCGCGGCTCCACCCGATCCCTTTTCGAACTCGGAAGTTAAGCGCGCCGACGTTGTTATCTGTACTGCACTTGGGTGCGGGAACATAGCATCGCTGTCCACCTTTTTATTTTTTCATTTTTATCATTCTATACAACATTTTTCTCAACAGATACAATTCAAATAAATAGAATTTCCTAAAATTCGCATCCCAATTAGGGCAGAGCCCCAGGGCATTATGCGAATTTTTCACTTCGCGAATTGGAAATTCTATATTCCCGCTTGTGTACAACAACGCAGCAAAGCTGCGGAGTATTAACCCAAGACAGGAATAAAATACTAAACATTAAAATAATGAAGTAATTTCTAATAACTATGAAAAAACCGCTTCGAGCAACAGAAATATTCTTTGCATTCGATGATATAATTAGAACAAAAGATCCGGGACATGTTATTCAAGAACTAGATAAAAAAGGTTGGAAAACACAAGTATGGTGCATAAAAACTCAAAAATACCCCGATAAAAAATTCCCTTCAGAAGTATTGTCATTAGGCAAACCATTTTTTCTAAAGACTACTTGGAAATTAATTCGAGAATCAAAAAAAATTGATTTATTAATTTTATTTCACACACACCCTCTTAATCCATTTTACAGCATCGTCTATAAGCTTCGCAATAAAAATGGTACAATCTACCTAAAAAGCGACATGGATAATACAGTTCTTAACATTAAAAAAACATCAATGCTAAATATTATACGAAGAATAAAATTATGGGCGAATATGCAATTTATCGACTTATTTAGCACTGAACAAGAACGCGTCTACGAACTTCTCCAAAAGATGTATCCTGCAAAAAAGAAAAAAATGTTCTTGTTACCAAATGCGTACAGTGAAAGCGTAAAAGTCCCTGCAAAATCATTTGAACAAAAGAAAAACATCATTCTTTGCGTCGGTCCTGTTGGGTCAAGACAAAAAGGAACGGATATTATTCTCAAAACATTTGCATTATTAAAAAATGATTTACGTGACTGGAAAATCATTATGGTTGGAAGAATCATTCCAACATTCAAGCCAGAACTGGAACTTTTCTTCAAGAATCACCCTGAATTGAAAGATCGCATAGAATTCAAAGGGCAAGTTAGCAATCGTAAAGAAACGCTTGAATTGTTCAATCAAGCAAAAATAATGTTTATGCCATCTAGATGGGAGACATTTTCATTAGCGCTGCTTGAAGCTGCAAACTATAGCAATGTAATTGTAGGAACGCCCGTCGGTGGCGTACCAGAGCTTACAGGTAATGGAAAGTATGGAGCATTATGTAAATTCGCAGATTGCAACGCTCTTGCTGCAGCATTACGTAAACGAATAAATAATCAAAAATTACTAAAGATTGAATCTTTGCAATCAAAAATTAATTGTGATAAAAATTATAACTGGGCAGCTATCAGCAATAGTTATGAAAAACGCTTAAGAGATGCAGTACTTAAAAAAATGAATAAAACAAGAAACAAAAATAAATAATACAAAAGATAAAAAAAGAAACACAAGAAAGAATAAAATAAAAAAAGAATAAATAAAAATAGAAATTCTTAGGGAGAAATATTTTAGCCTATGCTAATTGCTTTAATTCCTCGTCTATATTCTCTTCAGCTACAGCAAGCTTTCCATTAAGCACCGCATCATAATATGCAGTTGGCTTGATGTGCGTAATAACTGTGCGATGCACAACATACTTGCCGTCTTTGCTCTTACCGACTGTACTTCTAATAATCGGCATTTGTTTTAATTGTTCTTCTCGTTTGTTGGTTAAACCCATGTTTATCACCAAAATATAGAATACTAAAACAAAAGAAATAACCTTGTTCTAAGAAGAAGTAAAATTTACGATGTTGCCGTAATATCTACGCTAGAAAAATAATCTGCCGAAAATAGATAAATTAGATATCTCAAATTATCGTTGATAGAACGTGAGCCTGTAGTAAAAGTCGCCTTGCAGAAAAACCAGAAATTGAAGCGATTTATGCAGCTTCAATTTCTCAAGCTCCCGGACCGGACGGGAGAATAAACCTGCGCGACGAAAAAGCAATAAATAATAATTTTAAAATAATAAAAAAACAGTTTAAAAAATGAAATCAAATAATATCTCGTCTAATAAATACGCTCAGCATCTCCAAATGTGGAGTTTGCGGGAACAAATCATAAGACTCTAAAAGAACGCAATCATACTCGCTTTTTAGGCGATCCATATCTTCCTTATGAGAGAAGGGATTGCAGCTGATATATACAATTCGCTCTGGCGCAATATCCAATAGATAATTACAAGCATCTTTACCAA
>CAVRUV010000038.1:0-11246 GCA_963724455.1 uncultured Candidatus Woesearchaeota archaeon | reverse complement strand
GGCCTGAACGTGCAGGATCACATATAACCGTTGTAAATTTCTTATCTGTTTTCAATAAGAACTCAGTCATATCTGCACAAATAAATTCACAAAATTTATTGTTGTGCTTGTTAAGCGCAATATTCTCTTGAGCAGCATTTATGCTAGATTGATTAATCTCTACACCAAGTACTGAGTCAACTTGTTCTTGTTGCAACGCAAGGAAGGATAATATTCCGACGCCACAGCACAAATCAAGAACATCTCCTTTAACATGCTGCATTGCATCGGTAAATAGTTCGCTTGCCATAACAGTATTTCCTTGGAAAAATGTTCTAGGCCCTACCTTGCAAGATATTCCTGCAATCTCGTCGACAATATGATCCTTACCTACATATTCATGTTCAATACCTACAGAAACATCTGTGAACGTATCATTAATAGTCCACCAAACACTCGTAGCATTTGTGCTCGATTATTCTTTAACAATTCTCGAACAATCTGTTCTTGAGTAGAATCAGGTTTTTTTGTCGTTAAAACAATCATCATTTCGCCAGTTGTTGTGCTTACACGTACGGTAACGTAGCACAAAAGCCCTACATGATGATGTAATTGTAAGTTGCAAGACCGCTTGTAAGCAAGATATCTCTTGTAACAATGTATGCTTTACGCGCTTCAGTTGGCAAGAGCATGCAATCCTTGATGTCCACAACTCGCGCATAACTGCCGCGTACACGAAGACCACTTTTCTCAAATGCTAAGACAAAATCCATTCTACTGCGGTATCCTAACTGTTCTTTAGCAGAATGCACCTTGATATCTTGCATATAGATATTATCAAGCAATGTAATTTTTGCATGTAATTGCTGATCATAAGCATACTCTTGCAAAAGACATCCTCCGCAGTGCTCGCTTACATGAGGGCATTCTGGTGATATTTTAGGAACATCCTTTAGTACAGCTAAGAAATTCTTTGTTGCTTCCGACGACATGGTAGTAAGAGCGAGCAATCTCTTTTAATGTTTTTTAATTGTTATTTGTTAATGCTATTCGTGCGTAATATTTGTTGGTAATACTTTTTGAGAATACTTTTTCACTTTTGCAATAATGCAGCGCTTGCGAGCAATGCTTCTAGCTGTACGAACTCATCGCTGCCTTCTACCATTCTAAATTCTGCTTCGCCGCATAATTTTACAAGCTCAAGTTTCTGCTTATCAGTAAGTCCAGCCGTACTCCATGCTGCTGACTGAATAAATTTGATAAGATCAAGACCTGCTAAGCCGTTATCGAGCATGATTTTGAGCAATATTTCTTTTGATTTTAGGAATTCGCCTTTGACTGCAAAACTGAGCATTTCACCGATCTCTTTTGGCTTAGCAACGCTAGCAACGCTAAAGACTACTTCTTCAGTAATGTGCGTGCTATTCGATGCGCATGCTTGCAAAATATTTTCCATGCGGCGAACATCTCCTTCTGCTGCATCCATGATAGCGACAATTGCATCCTTGTCGATTTTTACTTTTTCATTGTGTGCAATCTTTGCAATTAGTGTCTCCATTGCTTTTTTCTCAAGAGGCCTAAAGCGGAAGATAGCGCATCTACTCTGGATAGGATCGATTATCTTGCTTGAGTAATTGCAAGATAGAATGAAACGTGTAGTATTGGTATAATTCTCCATTGTACGACGAAGAGCTTGCTGAGCCTCTCTAGTCAAAGCATCACATTCGTCCAAATAAATGATTTTGAACGGAACGTCAGCAAGGCCTTTTGTGCGAGCAAAATCCTTGACTTTTACACGTACAACGTCGATACCACGTTCATCTGATGCGTTGAGTTCTAAGAAGTTCTGACGCCAATCGTCACCATACATTTCACGAGCAATGACTAATGCTAGAGTAGTCTTTCCGACGCCAGCTGGGCCAGAGAAAAGCACGTGCGGCATGTTCTTCTTTTCAACAAAGCTCTTTACACGTTTTACAATCTCCTCTTGACCGTACATGTCGCTAAAATTGCGCGGACGGTACTTTTCAGTCCAGATTGCCTGTTCGTGGTCTTCGTGCATAGTACTGTGACCAGGGCTCTCTATAAAAAGATTGTGTGAAAACACTATACAAATGCAAGTAAATCGTGCAAAAAAGAATAAATATGAAAAAAATATGAATCTTAACTAAAACTCATTCTACCATTAAATCCTAAACTTTCTCTAGGAATCGTGAGTCATACAAAACGAATCAAGAACGGAGTGAATAAATTACGACAATTCTTTACACCACAGATAATTACATAAACACTGAAAACATATCTGAATCTATGAATATACTCTTTGTGTGTAATCAAGGAAGACATCGCAGTAAAACTGCTGCAGAACTATTATCTAAAGAGCACACTACAAAATATACAGGAATCTATACAACGCTATCAAAAAATGATCTTGTGTGGGCAGATGTTGTGATAGTTATGGAAGATAATCAACGAACGGAAATCGCGCAAAAATATCCTAAAGAGTACTTAGCAAAACAGATATTATGCCTTGAAGTGCCTGATATCTATTCATACAATCAGCCAGAATTAATCACTCTTCTGCAAAAAAAGATTAGCTTGCTCTTGCCACTCGTTGAAACATAGTGTGGCATCTTTTTTCTTTGTAAATATCTTTGTATCAGAGATTTTTAGATTAGGAACTCTTCTTGAAACCTTATAGATGGTTTTTGCATTTGTTTTCAAAACGATAAATGAAACTTCAACTTCCATAATTCTGCAAATAAGAATATATTTAATTCATCGTCGATAGAAAAACCGAAAATATTGCGGGGATATTATTTTTACATAACATGATAAATTAATATTAAAATTAATTCAACTTAGAATATGACTCAATACGTTCATCAATAGTCTCTTTTCTTTTTCTATAAGCCCAAATTGCAGTAGATGGAAAAATTGTTACAGCAGTTGGTATTGTTGAAGTCAGAGGTTTTAAAGTTCCTTTCATACTATGAACTCCATATGTTAAAGCAATAGAACAAGTAGATGGAATGATAACTGCTGCAGCCATTGCAAGTGATTGTTTTTGTATAGTTTTTGCTAAATATTCACATCCTCGCAGCATAATACCCCCGAAAAGAGCCGTATATCCTCCTTGCTTTAACGCTGCAGTCGATGCTCCAAGCAAATCATTAGTATCATAATAATTAATACCAAACACGATAGAACCCATCACACCAGCACCAATAAGCCCCATCTTATAATCAATATATTTGCTACCTTTTTTTAGAATTTCATCAAGGCTCATTAACACACCAACTCAGCATCGATTGTTCTGTATCTTATCGGAGATGGTTCAAGAACTGGTTGTCTCTCAGGAGTTAACTTATCAATCAATGATTCATACATCGCTTTGATCTTAGAAGGCTTTTTCTCTAAAAGCTTAGGATCCTGATCCTTAAGATACATCGAAGATGCAAGACTTAACAATCCGATGCCTGTTATTGCATTAGGCACAGAATATGAATTCAAAGGCTCGCCATTTACAAAATAATTTGCAATATCATAAATTGACTTTCCTAAAAATCCAACAGCGGTTAAAAAAATAGGCAATCTTATTGCTTTATTATAATTAGCACAAAAATTCTGTACAGGATCAACAGCAATAACATTTCCTTCTGATTTATTTTTAATTTTACCAAATAATCCATCTGCATTATAATTTATATCTGGTCCACCTAGTAAACTTCCGAAAACCATACCTCCAATAGGAGGATTCAAACCAAAATAAGTAGCTAATGAGCCAGTTCCAAAACATCCAATAAAACTAAGACCGGTTGTTATCTTATACAATTTCTTTTCAGGAATCTTCTTTCCGACTCTTGTATATTGTTTTTGTACAAACTTATCCGCTGATTTAAACGGTGCTAGAAGATAATCGTCAAGGCTCATGAATTCACCAATATTTACAATCTTCATGTAACCATGCAAGACCTACTAATTTAGGATTAGTATCTTTAGTATAAACAGCACCAATACATATTTCATGAAGATCACGCGCATGAGATACTCCGTGTAAATACTTCAGACCCCCAAACTCAGAATGGCTAAGTTGCATTCGTCCAGCGCTTGGAAGAAAATCTGTATTCTTAAACTCTATACCCACATAGCTTGAATTATCTGCTAAAACTGTTGTATCTAAAGAACCATCCTTATGTACAGGAAGCACTGCAATAATATGAGATTGTGTAACCAATTTATCCCCTAGATATTGCTCAGGGAATCCTCTCAAACAAAATTCTAGTGGGATGATATTCATGCAAATTCCTCGTTAATAATATAATAAATTTTTGATATAATGAATAATCATTCGTGAGGTAATGATAATAATCCTATTAATTGTTTATCCGCGTCTTTCTTGCAAACTGCAATAACTGGTTTTCCAACAAGATTTTCTGGACGCTTTACTGAATATGATTGCATTAATGCTGAAAAATCACCTTTTAGGTACATTTGTGCTACGCTACCTAATGTTGCGCAGTTTACTTGAACTCGAAACAAGTTTGCTTTCGTATAAGAAGGAGGCACTGGTGCAGGAAGTGGTGAATCCATTGTTGTCTTATCATAGCCTAAGACGTGCGTTATAATGCCGATATATCCTACAGCTCCTTCAAGCGATTCAGTAGAATCAGAAGGACGAACTACATTTTCAGAATATATTCTTAAGGAAATATCACACATAGGGCACCGGTAATATTTGAGTGCCAGGCCTATACTCTGGCTCTTTAGTCAATACATAAAATCCGCGCGTGCTAGATCTTATTCCTTGCAATGCAACAACCGTACTATGTTTTTGAGCATGCTCTAAATGTCTTACGTGTTCACCAATATCTGCATGTCTGCCAAAGTTATGCATGAAAATATCAACGCGCTCTCCATTCTCTCTATGAGCATGAAATTGTATTCCAGACAAAAAAATCCCTGGAGTATAAGATATCTTAGAATCATGTGGTATAACCACGTCTAAAAAATGATGATTGAAACTAGCAACCATCGGATTATGTGCATCGTGTTTTTTGTTCATGTAGCACCGTTGATTGTAGTATTATAAATTAATCGAAACTGAAATTCTAATTAATCAGTTCCCTGAATGCCTGGATATATGACTACAACGTCGTTATAATCAAATCTTACTATTTCAAGGTGTTGGCCAAACTCTGCTACAATTCCTTCTAATGGTTTTGAAGATCCGCTGCGCACTTCAGGAAAGCCTTTTATAACAGAATCATCACCTAACATAACTACTAATTCATCAATTTCATTGATGTCTTCAATTCTTAAATGAACAGCAGTAAAATCCTGTTTAACTGTATAAGTAAGAGAAGCATCGGACTCTAAAAAACGTCCAAGATCTCGAATGCCGATTTTAGTATAAATAGGAGATTCTTCTTTACTAGTTCTATCAAGAAGAAATATGCCGCCTATTCTTTCAGCATCATAATTGGAAGTATAAACTGGACCCTTAGTTTCGGGTACAAATGTGGTTGGAGTGCCGTGCATTAATTTCACCATTTGGGAATTTTAATTAAAGATAATTAATAAAAAATTAGAAAATAAAAAAATCAATACTTAGTATCCTTGTATTCCGCCGATTCTACCGCGATAGCCGAAGCTTGCTGCTGTTTGTCTTGGGTAGCCGTAACTTCCGCCGAACCAGCATGGCAAACCACAGGTTTGCTGGTAGTAGTTAGCGTAGTGTACTGGAGGAACTGGTGCGTATACTGGACTTCTTAAGCCAGTGATCCACTCTGAACCAGAACCGAACCATCCGCCAGCTCTTGGTGGTGCGATGTAATCGTATGCATAATCATATTGATAGTTGTATGCAAATGTGTTTGTTTGTTGGTAGTATGTTCCGATGCGGTTGACTCCATCGTATGGGTCTGCCGCAACCGTGGTGCTTGCTACAAGTGTAATAGCTAGTGTAAGCAATGCGAACATGATTGTTTTTGCGTATTTCATGGAATCAAACCTCTTTTTGTTACTATGTAGTAGTGTTATGTAGTATTTAAACTTTGCGATTCATATCACCTGGAATGGGAAATGTGCTCTGTAACACTGCAAAATGGAATTCTGGAAACTCAGTTTCTACACGACCTTGGTTATAGCGCGTATCAACTTTCGAATGCACGAATCGTGTAAGATGCTCAACATAAGATCCTTGTGGCTCAGGACTGTCGTGGTGAAGCAAAGAAGCATAGCTTTCCCATAAACTAGCATAGTTAAGCAACTCTTCATCGAATGAAAATTTATGCTTAATAGGAACACCAGGTAAATCCATTAGTGCTTCTCTGAAAGTTTTTGCTTTTTGCAAAGTAGGAGCATCACTTCTATAATGAGCGATAAATAAATCGTGAACTTGTGGATTATTTTCAAGAGTTGACATTAATCCAACAATTCCTGAAAACATACGTGCTTCTTCTTGGGCGCGAGTATGCAAAACACCTACTCGACCCTCAAGATGGATTGTAGGCGCATTAGTAGGATGTGCATACGCACAGCTATCAAGTTCTGCACCAGCTCCAATGGTTGGCGGTAATGTTGTAATATCAATTGGATTGTAATTCATCATATCACCCTGTCGCAATAATTCTTTATTACTTCTTAGTAGTATTAATTGCTTATAAAACTTTTGAAAAATGACCCTATAACGTCTAAAACCTCTCATTTCAAAAAGAAGAGCTTCTAAAAAAGTTTAAAAAAAGTATAAACTCAATATTATCTATATAGAAAATATATACTTATTACAAAAATAATTGATTTAGAAAAAACAAACAAATAATCCAAACTATTCCAAAGAACAAATATAACATAATAAATAAAATCTATAAAAAAAACAATAAAATCTATAATAAATAATAAAATTTATATACTACCAAGCAGTAACAACTATTATGAAAGTTTATGATAGTTGCGGTTATCCGAGAGAAAAAACAGAAATTCCTGATATAAATATAGTAGAATTTCTTACCTCAGATGAACGTTCTGAAATTATGCATGGACATTACGACGAAGAATGGGAAGAAGAACGACGCCATAACTTCGCAATTAATTACGGTGATATGAAAGGAGATGGTGCACCTTTCATGAGAGGATTTGAATTCAACGGAAAACTATACGAAATTCAAAAAGAAACTAAAATAATTTTAATCCAACCACCTAGAGGAATGTTGTTTTATGATTCAGATAAGGTTGGTGGGAACAGTTTCCTAGTTGAAGGAAGTCTAGATGAATTCGTTGAAGAATTCATTAGATCAGGATACAAACTAGAGCACAAAAGACTTGATAATACCCCCGATAATTCTCGCCTAGCACAAATTATGGCACGATTTAAGCTACCATACAATAAACGCCATCATGAAGAAAACTAAACATTCTTAGAAACTAACTGCTTTTTTCTTCTCACGTTCTGCTCTATCTTTTACCATCTGATACAAGTTAGGCATTTCACACATAATTACCCCAATAGACCATAACGGATACAAATCAGTACAACTTACATGATCTTTCTTGCCATCAGATACTTGCTCACCTGACATAGCAACAAGATGTAATGACTCTAATAGTGCATAACCATTACTACATCCTCTTAACATAGGAGTTTCATTGGCGAGTTCAGAAGGAAAATATTTCTTGCAAATAGGAGAAGAAGAATATTGCAACGTAAGACCTTCTTCCATGCAGTTTAAACATTGAAAAATACCTGGAAGATTATCTGGATGGAAACGTAATTTAGTGGTTGGAATTGCATCAACAACTTCGGCAATGCTTTGCGAATGATGTCTTTTTGAAGTATTGCTAGAACCCGAACCAGACCCAGAATTAGAGTCTAAGCCATAACCTCTATCAAAATGATCGTCCATCTCTACTCCATCCAACTGTTCTCTGTTGTGACTGCAAAACAAAACAATTTGAAATCGCTAGTATAGTTAGTATATTTAAAAATTCTTAATTTGATTGAATTAAGCTATATTCAAAAATAAAAAAATAGAAATTAAAAAAATGATTTAATAAAACAAAGAAAATTAACTATATAGAAAAATAAAAATAAAGTCAAAAATAAACGTTAATTTAGTATCAATAAAAAATATTAAGAAGAAATATTATAAAAAAAAGAGAATCTACAAGAACTTATACAATATCTTCTTCTGCTACAACGACGAAGTCGCCGAATGCAATAACTGCAGAGAACGGAATCAAAGTAAGTCCTTCTTTGCTCTTTTCAAGCTCCAACTTATCTGCATAAGGAGTTGGGTTGCGCAAGATAATGTGAATGAGCTCGCCGCTTGAAGTCTCGAAAACAATATCACCTACTTCACCAAAGCGCTTTCCTGCTTTAGATACAACTGTCTTACCGATGATGTTTTTTGAAAATTTCTTATCGTCTTCAAACTTGCCCGTTGCGGGTTGAGGATTTGGTTTTGAACCTAGCATAATACCACCTGAGTTTGTCTCTAAAATACACCACGCCGGAATAGTATATAAACTTTGCGGAGGGGAGAAACGACCCTAATAACAAGAAGAATGAAGAGAACAAAAGCCATTACCTTGCAGAAAAACCAGAAATTCGAGTTGGCGGTAGCCCTCGAATTTCGCAAAATCTGGCGCCGTCCAGCAATGCTGCGTAATGGCTTGAAATAAGTAGTAAGTAAACTAAAACAATAAATACCCTGAATAAAAAGAGGAATCATGCAAGACGTTCATAAGAAATTCGCAACAGGACTCGGTCTTTTGCTAATACTGCTCGGTATTCTCGGATTCTTATTCCAAGAACTGACAACAATTATCAGCACAACGACGATAAAAAACACAACTTATCTTCTGCTTGGTGCAATCATCACTTATATCGGCGTGTGGGGCAGCACCAAGATTGATCACGTTGTTTTACGTATCGTAGGTATGTTATTCCTAATTATCGCACTCTTTGGATTCATGCAACCAGAACCAATCAAGACTTGGTTTGCTGCAACAATGCTCGACTCAATATTTCATATCATCGTAGGAATTGCAGCAATAGGCATTGCACGATGCTATAAATAGAAATTCTTCTACCACTAAGGATGCGGAGAATTGCTGCTCAGTCCTTCGCGGAGTTTAGGATTTTCTACCTGCATGAATCGGTAGAAAATCTAGGATTTGTTCCAAGGCATCCCTGATTACAAAATATATTTACTGATTGTTAACAACCATAAAAATTCTCTAGAACCAATCGCCTAATCCTTTTTGTGAATTAGCTTGTTCTTTTGCAATCTTATCAAGCGCGATATTAACTCGCTCAATACTAAAGTCATGGCGCTTCACTAAAATCTCCTCGATCTTTTCCGGATTTAATTTTCCAAAAACAATCTTTCCCGGATCAATTACCGGCATGTTCTCGAATACATCTAAAACCTCTTGCCAAGAAATATCAAAACTCTCATTCCATTTTGCTGCAGCAAATAAGCTTTCAAAATCATGATCGTGCTCTTGAACTAATTTTAATCCTTTTTTTGGACCAATACCTTTTATTCCGCCGATGTTATAATCTGTTCCAATAAGAAGCGCTAATGCGCGCAATTGCGAATTGTCAAGCCCGAGTTCTTTTAGAACATCTTTGTGCTCGATCAATTCCGGATCGACTTGCGCATACGCGAGTTTTCCTGGCTGCTTTCGCCTACCGGTAACTGCAAGATTTTTTAGAATGCGAGGAGATTCATACAAAAGACTATCAGCATCTTGGCTAACAACTGCCCAAGCATGGCCTTGTTTTACTAGAGCCGCGCATTCTGCTTCGCCTTCGCTTGGAGCATCAATCCATGGTACACCAAGAGCATCGAGCAATTCTTTTGCTTGCAAGACCATCTCTTTAGATAATGATGAAGTCCTTCCTGCATACTTTTTCATCTCATCAACATCTTGCGCTTGTTTTGCTTCTTGAAATTTTTCATGCGCTTCATGCTTGAGTGCTTTTCGTCTGTCTATTTCCTTACGCTTAAGGTCTGGAACCTTACCATCAAAAACAAAAATAAGCTTAATTCCTCTGCTTAACAGATTTGTAGTCCTGCTAAACAATCCGACAAGATGGCTTGTTATGTTGCCGTTGCTGTCGGTAAGTGGACTTCCATCAGGGCCACGAATAGTCGTAATGAATTGGTAAAGAGTATTATATCCGTCGACAGCGAGCGTCTTTGCGCGCAAGTCTTCAAACTTGACTTCTTTTGTCGGAATGAGTTCCGTTATTGCTACACCCATATTACACCATACACTAATATCCTTACATTAAAATCCTTACATTAAAATCCTTACATCAGGATCCTCACATCAAGATTCTGTTCTGATTTATTTTGCTTTCTGCTCAAACTGCTTAAACATGACATTTGAAAATCCTTTGAATATCGAAGTCATCTTCGACTGGAATGGATCTACACTAAGAAGCAATACAGGCAAACCCTTGTCTTTAGCTGCAGCAACGGCTTTAGCTAGGTCGTCATCATTCAATTTCTTATTGAATGCAACAATCATAACATCCACTTTACCAAATGGCAACTCTGTCGTCATAACACAGGATATCTGCGCGTTCGGCTTAATCACTTTTTGCTCCTTAATTGGTGCGCCATTTGCAAATTTAAGAATGCGTTCATACAATGTGTCGTGCGCAAGCCATGCTTCTGGCGCAATTACTACAGACCCATCTGATGTTACTGTTGGGGCGGGAGCCACTTTCTTTTTGCTTACGCGCTTCTTTTTTGGTTTTTCAACTGTTGCTTCAACTGAATTATTTTCTGAAATAGAGTCGTTAGTAGTTTCATTAGTTGAATCAGTATGTTGAGCGAAATCTTCTTTTGTAAATGTTTTTGATTTTTTTCCTTTTGATTTTTTAGGTTTTTCTTCTTTTACTTCTTCTTTAGGAATTTCTTTTACTTCTTCTTTTTTTTCAACGACTACTTCTTTTTTCTCTTCTACAACTGCAAGTTTTTCTACTTCTTTTTTATCTACTGGAATTTCTAACTCTACTTCTAATTGTGCAACTTCCTCTTCTAATTCGTCTAGTTTTTCTATTGGAGAAGTATTTGTATCAACACCGTTTTGTTTTATTATTTTCTTTGCATCATTTTCAGTTACTAAAAAGTATCTCCAATAATTCACACCATTTAGTTCAAGGAACTTTGAAAAATCAGGCATGTTCTGTAGACCTACGCGAATCAAAGGATCCTGCGCATAGCAATACGATAATGGAACCAGGGGCT
>CAVRUV010000037.1:0-6030 GCA_963724455.1 uncultured Candidatus Woesearchaeota archaeon | reverse complement strand
ACAATAATCAGCGTTTTTAGCAGTATAATAATCTCTATTATTGAAAAAGGAACAATGCGCGGAGGCATGAAATATATTCCAATGTTCCTCATCACAAGCCTCACCATATACTTCATAGCATCTGGATTATTATCATTCGTCTTTGGATCAATAAAGTTTGGAGGATGACAGATACAATAAATAATACTAATAAACAAATATATGCAAATCAAAATATGTGCAAATCACATTACTACAAACTAAAAATAAAGAAAAGAGGTATTCATGAAAAAACTCGATATTGTACACCACAACATCATTGTGCTCTGCATCATCATGGTAGTATTATTTACCGGAATATTCTTTGGTGTAAAGCTAAGTGCAACTACCAGAGGAACTGACGGCATGACCATCATACTATTCTCATTATGCTTTCTCATAACAGTATTACAATTTCTCGTATTCACGCAACTTGTGCATTTACGCGACACTGTAGAAAAAATAACTGAGAAAAATGAAAAACCAAATAAGAAAAATTTTAATAAAAAATAAATATGAAATAACGAAAAATGAATAAATAATGTGAATGCTCATGAAACGAAACGCACAAGCCGCAATGGAATTTGTCATGACTTATGGTTGGGCTATTTTAGCAGTGCTTGTTGCAATCGGTGCATTATCATATTTCGGAGTTATGAACCCTAGTAAATATTTTCCTGAAAAATGTCTCTTTTCATCAGGAATAAACTGTAAAGATTTCAAAGTAGAAGAGAACACTGCAACCAGTATTATTTTGTATGTGACACTTGAAAATGATCTACAAGAAACAGTATATTTGCAAAATGTATCTATCTCATCAAAACTCGGGATACGAAATGACACCTGCATCAGCGGTAAAAAATTATTCACTCAGAATAATGCAACTAGAATTATCTGCACACTCCCCGCAGGATCAAATCCTGGTAAAGGCAACAATGCATTACTCAATGTGATGCTCGTATACAGCGATGTGGGAGCAGGAAGTTTTACGCACACAGTACAAGGAGAAGTACAAAGCAAAGTACAATAATACGAGATAATACAAGAAATGAACAGAGGAACGCATATGAGAAAAGCACAAGCAGCATTAGAATTCATAACTACATACGGATGGGCAATCCTTGTTGTATTACTTATGGCAGGAACATTTGCGTATTTTGGAATTCTTAACCCGAATAAACTTTCTCCTGAACGATGCACAACTACGCCTGAATTTTTTTGTGGAGACTATAGACTCAGCATAGATCCTGCTAAAAACGTTACATTACTATTCAAACAAGCAATAGGAAAAACCATCTATGTGACAAATGCAAGCTGCATATATCAAGGGACTCAGACATATGGCTCAGATTTCACGCAAGTAGTTGGAACCACTAAAACGCCATACGGGATTCCACCATTTACTTGGCAACCAAGAGATCAGTTCCAATTCACCTGCAACTCAAACCTACCTCAAAGCTTAAAAGGGCAAAAAGTAAAAGTATCTTTTGTAATTAATTATAAAACAAATCCTAGTGGGCTAGAACATAGTGCTGATGGCGATGTATTCGCAGAAGTGCAATAAGCATAAGCACAAAAGTACATACATAGAAGTTCAATAAGTACAATCAATAAGTAAAATAATAGGTGTAACAATGACTGTAAGAACACAACAACGTGGTGCAAAACATCAACGCAGTACAAAACGCGCACAAGCAGCACTTGAGTACATCATAACTTACGGTTGGGGATTCATAGTTATATTAATAGTACTTGGCGGACTTGCGTATATGGGATATCTAAATCCCTCACGATACGTACCTGCAAGATGTGGATTTGGAGTACAACTAGAATGTACTGATTATCGTATTGAAGCAGGAATACTCAATAATAATGGCGATTTAGTAGATAATGGAAACATCACAATCGTACTGCGAAATAATCTGGGCGCTGACATCAACATAACACAAATCACCACTGCAAGCGGAATAAATATAAAAAAGTACCAAACTGTAGCGACAAGCATAATACCAAAAGGAAAATCTAACAATTTCACAATTACACTAATACAAACGGCAGATAGTATTGCACTCATTGAAGGAGAACGCGCAAGCGTACCATTAATCGTTACATTCAAACGCAGCAACATATCAGATGCGCCAGAACACAATATTACAGGAGAAATCTTTGCAACAGTACAAAAACGTGGATAAAAGATAATAAAAGAGATTGACAATAAAATAAAATTCTCAAAGATATCAATTCAATACCGAACCAGTATCAAAGCGCTAAAATACAACACAAACTATTTAAACAAGTGAGGCCTCCATAAGATTACTTCTGATTCCACGACGAACAATATGTCGCCGGTTCTCTACTACGAGATTGAGGAAAGAGAAGAAAATTTAACGGGTGGACATCCTATGATCCACAAAGATATGCCAATTAAGCATACAATTTTTACTCCGATAGTTCCAGAACAAAGCGAAAGCAATGTTAACGCTCTAAAGACCGGAACTACAACTGTCGCTATCATCTACAAAGATGGTGTCGTTATGGCCGCAGATAAGCGAGCAACAGCCGGACACATGATTGTAGATAAGAAAATTCAAAAAGTTTTACCAGTAACAAAAAATACAGTAGTTACTACAGCAGGCAGTGTATCTGATATTCAATTGCTCTACAAGTACTTAGGTGCAGAGCTTCGAGTGAAAAGATTACGCGCAGGCAGAGAAGCAACCGTTAAGGAAGGAGCAAATCTTCTAGCAGGATGGGTCTATAATATCATCCGCAGCAGCTATGGCATAGCACACTTCCTTGTTGGCGGTTATGATGAAAAACCACAACTTTTTGATGTATACCCTGATGGTAGCATAACAGAAGTTGATGATTTTGTCTCAAGCGGTAGCGGCAGTGTCTTTGCATTAGGAGTGCTAGAATCACAATACAAAAAGAATATGACACAAGAAGATGCAGTACAGCTTATTGTAAAATCCATTAGCGCAGCACTTGCAAGAGATTCTGCAAGCGGTAATGGAATTGACGTTTTTGTAATCGACAAGAACGGTGCAAGAAAAGTCTTAACAAAGATGATTTCTAGTGCACTCGAACAATGAAATAAGAATAAAGAACATAGATAAAAAAATAAAAAAAATTTCGTTGCGATCAAATAAATAACCTGATTATACAAATAATCTGATTATACACAAGCATACTTGTTTACTATTGTTTACAACCATACAAAAGTTTACAATTATACAATCAAATACAGAAAAATACTAATTCACAAAAAATACTGATTGAAAAAAATACTAATTGAAAATACTAATTGATTATGAATACTAATTATGAATACTCTATGAGACATTCGCAATTTACATACACTCTTCTAAAGAGGTCGCCATGACAACTGAGATAATAAAAGAAATAATGAAGCATGTTCCTACTGATAAGATATCAGACGTTGCATTCGAAGCAGCAAATATCGTTCTTTATACAAAAGACAAGCGCTATTTATTCAACGATGAAGGAACAGTTAAGAACGCAGTCAATATAATCAAGAAACGCATTGAACTACGACCAGATCCTAGTATGTGCATCGAACAAGAAGAAGCAGAAAAAAGAATCGGCAAGATCCTTGGTGAAGAAGCAGGAATTGCAGTAATCATGTTCGATCCAGAACGTAGCCTAGTAACTATCGAGATGGAAAAGCCGGGCGTTGCAATTGCAAACAAGGGCGAACTGCTAAACAAAATCAAAGAAGAGACCTTCTGGGTACCTCTTGTAAAAAGAACTCCTCCGATTCGCAGTAAGCTTATTGAAAGCATTAGAAGTGTTCTCTATGAAAATAGCGAGTATCGCCGTAAGTTCTTACATAAGACTGGCGAACGTATCTATAACGGCTGGCTTCGACAAAAGAAAGAAGAGTGGATTAGAATCACATATCTTGGCTCTGGCAGACAAGTTGGACGTTCGGCAATCTTTTTGCAGACACCAGAATCTCGCATCTTGCTTGATTGCGGTATTGATGTTGCAAATGAGGACCAAGCATATCCATATTTAGAAGCACCAGAATTCAGAATCGATGAACTCGACGCAATTATTTTATCGCACGCACACCTTGATCACTGTGGATTCATCCCATACTTGTTCAAATTCGGCTATCGCGGCCCAGTATACTGCACTGAACCAACGCGCGATATCATGGCACTTTTACAACTAGATCTTATCAAAATCGCTAGAGATCGCGACAAGGAACCAATCTACTCATCTGATGAAGTAAAAGAAGTAGTAAAACATACCATCACACTAGATTACGAACAAGTAACTGATATAACCCCTGATGTTCGTCTTACATTCTATAATGCAGGACACATTTTGGGTTCAGCAATGATACACTTGCATATCGGTAACGGCTTGCACAACATGCTCTATACTGGCGACATGAAATATGCAAAAACACACATGCTTTCACCAAGCCATACAATATTCCCGCGCCTAGAAACTCTTATGATTGAGAGCACTTATGGTGGAAAAGAAAACACGCTTGTTGACAACGCAGATGAAAAACTTAGCAACATAGTAATTGAAGCAGTAAAACGCGGTGGAAAAATCCTGATGCCAACACTAGGATCAGGTAGAGCTCAAGAAGTAGTAGTCTTTATTGAGAAATTGATTCGTGAAGGAAAAATGCCTTCAATTCCAATCTATCTTGATGGTATGCTGTGGGACATCATGGCAATCCACACCGCATATCCAGAGTTTTTGAACAGCACATTGCGACAGCAAATTTTCCACAAAGAAGAAAATCCATTCCTTGCTGATAACATCAAAAGAGTCGGCTCAGCTAAAGAACGTAAAGCAATAATTGAAGAAGAGAGTAGTTGTATTATCATCGCAACTTCTGGTATGCTTGAAGGCGGTCCATCAGTCATGTACTTACAAGAGCTCGCTGACGACGATAGAAACGCATTGGTATTCTCATGTTATCAGGCTGAAGGAACGCTTGGTCGTCAAATACAAGGCGGAGCTTCTGAATTCACAACTCATGAAGGCAGAACTAATCGCGCAATCCCAATCAAAATGGAAGTTTTCAAAATCGAGATCTCCGGACACTCAGATAGGCGAGAACTAATGAATTACATCAAGAATTGTCAGCCAAGGCCTCGCAAGATTATTGTAAATCACGGCGAAGCAAGCAGATGTCTAGACTTAGCACGCACAATCCATCAGCAGTATAAGATTGAAAGCGTATGTCCTCGCAACCTAGATACAATCAGATTGCGTTAAGATAACACAAAGAGCACAAACAGCGTAAATAATTGAAATAATAATTGAAATATCAGTTCTGCGACGCTACCTTTTTAAATAGCAGATGCTCAAAATAGTATATGCCCGATCTTATTACACTCATTTTCAGATATAGAGGGCCATTCTCTTATAACCAGTTCTATAAAGAAACAAAAGCATTCTTCGTGGACAAAAAAATGGAATTTGCAGAAACACAGCAGAAATTCAAAGCAGATGAACTAGAAGGAAAATTCAAGGCAAAAATCAATGTTGATGTGTATACTAGACTAACATTTGATATAGAGTACAAAGTCATCGACGTAAAATTCTATAATGAAGAAAAGAACGGCAAACAAGTCCCAATGATTGACGGGAAGATATGGCTTATGATTGTGGCCGGATTTGATGACAATTATGAAGAAGTGAGCATACACCACATGAAGGTAAAAGAAGATAAAGAGACAAAAACTGTTACGATTGGAACAGATAAAAATTTAGCAAAGCTTTTTGGAGCAAACAAAAAAGGAAAAGATACATGGTTCCACAAGATTTATGAAAAGATAACATTCAGAGATCGTGATGAAGGAACATACGGAGATGGGATAATCATCGCGCATCAATATGTAGATTTATTAAAGAGCATCTGCAATATGCAATCGAGGTACTAATATGAGTGAGAAAAAAATACTCATCGATGGAAAAGTAGTCAGCTACAATGGGCTATTTCGTGCAGATGAACTATAT
>CAVRUV010000036.1:0-5384 GCA_963724455.1 uncultured Candidatus Woesearchaeota archaeon | reverse complement strand
AGAAAAGAGTATTCTATTGTAAAATAACAATTTTTTTAAGTAAATTATTTCAAGAAACTGACTTTTGGAAAGTTAGTAAGATTCGTACAACCCTTTGCAGTAACTAAGACAGTATCTTCAATTCTTACTCCGCCAATATCCTTGTAATACAACCCGGGTTCGACGGTAATTACCATACCCGGCTGCAAAATAGTTTCGTTGCGCGGTCCGATATTCGGGTCTTCATGTATTTCAAGACCAAGGCCGTGGCCTGTTGAATGAATGAATCCTTCAGAATCTGTGGTTTTGTATCCTGCTTTTTTCATAACAGCTTCGCAAGCTTGGTGCACTTCACAAGCTTTTCGTCCGGCCTTAATTGCTTTTATTCCGGCAAGCTGTGCATCTTCTACAGTCTTGTATAATTTTTTCAAATCATTGCTCGGCGTTCCTTTGACCACAGTTCTTGTCATATCAAAATAATATCCAGTCTTAAGGCTCTTAGGGAATATATCCATGACGATTGGTTGTCCGGCGAATAATTTTCCAGAACCTCGATTGTGCGGTTCGCTTGCTTGTTCTCCGCAAGAGACAATGGTCTCTCCCGAAATACAACTATTCTCTAAGAATATCTTTTCAATCTCGAATTTTACAATCTCAGATGTTAATGGTGCATCATTCCAAAGCAAAGTTTCATCCCAATCAATGGTCGAATCCTTTATGATGGTAATTGCGCGCTGCATTGCTTGCTTTGTTATCATTCCAGTATATTTTATCGCTTTTATCTCTTCAAGATTCTTTTGTATTCGTTCAGGATAGAATGGCACTTCAATCTTCACACGAAGACCATGTTCACGTAGAGTATCTAGATGTAAAGCCCAGAAGTCATCAGGAATGCAAACCTCAGTTTGGTTGTACGAAAGCAAAAATACTGCTGCAATATCTGCATAGTTTCGTTTCCTGCCTACCTGTTTTTTTAGCGCAGATAAGTCGAGCTTGTCAATGAGAATTACTTTAATGCCAGGTTTTGCATTGCTCTTTGCAAATGCATACTCAAGCGAGCTTACAAGCACACATGCTTTTTTACCCAGTTTGACGTATATGAATGGGTCAGGAATAGTAAGGCCAGTAGCATAGCGCATATTTGCGTCGCTTCCGCTTGCAATGATGAGTTTTGCTGTCATAATTATCGGATTATTACTCCTCTTTTTAGCATTTTCTGTATTCCTTTAGGATTATATGTCCAAATCACTATACCTTCACTATCAATTATTATTTTTCCTGAATCTTTTAGATAATTGAGTATTACAAGAAATGTCTGGTACATCATTTTTTTTGGTAGTTTTTTCCATAATTGATATTTTCCACATTCCTGACTGTATTTTTTTATTGTTCTTTCTACCATAATTACAGATTCGAGTGTTGGACTGTGTAATATCTGTTTCATATATAAGTATATATAATAAGAATATTTAAAGTTTTTGTATATTTTATGATGTTAGTATTTGAATTTTCGTTCATACTCTTTATGATCGAACCATTCTAGAATCACATTAAGAATCAATATATCATCTTCTTGTATGGTGTAAATTAGACGCCATCCGTTTGCCAAATCATACTTGTATAAGTTTGTTATGTAATATTCTTTTATATAAAGTTTAGGCCACAGTTGTTTTTGTATCTTTATACCTTCATGTTTATTTTTAAGATGTTGAATTGCTTTTTCTATATTGTTATACAGGATTTTGTCCTCTTGTTTTCCATTTTTTAATTTTTCAAATAATTTTGCTAACTTCTTTTCTGCAAACATAACTTGTACTGGTTTCATAATGTTTAGAAAGTTCTATTGAATATATATTCTCTTGGCGTTAATGTCCAGTGCTTTTTTTAATCTAAGTTAGGAATACCTAGTGCTTCAACTTGAGGATGAATGCAAAGAATTGTAGGACAATTCTTTGTACTGCAGACTTTAGCCCTTGGTGATTCATTCTTACTTATTTTCTTTTATAACCGAATATTTTATCATATTGTTTATGATCGCAGATTTCAAAGACAACCGTTATTATTCTTACTTCATCGCCGCTTACATAATAGATCATTCTCCAGAATTGAGAGATTTCTATTCGAAAAAGATTGGGGAGTTCTTGCAGATCTTTTGGGATATTTTGTTTTTGTATCGGGTCACCTGCAAAAGGATTCTTTTGTAGCGTATCAAGTGCGTGGTAGATGCTCTTTAGGAGCTGTGTATCTGATTTTGCAGGGCTTTTTCCTTTAGCTTGTATGCTATGAACATTTTTTTCGAGCTTATCTAACGCCTCTTCGGCAGCTCCGACAATTTTTACTATTTTCTGCTTTTGTTTCAAGTCCATGTACGTCCTCGTCGTAACAGTGCAGCAATATCTTCTTTTGGCATGAAAATCCAGACTATGCCGTGTGGCGTTAATTCTATCTTGCCATTTTTTTGCAAATATGAAAGTATGACTTTTAGTGTGTTATGATTGACCTTTGTCGGCAATCTTCTTTTGAGTTCTGCCATTGTTATAGCTTCTTTTGCATCTTTGATGGTTTCTTCAACCATTAATATTGTGTTGAGTCTCGGGCTGCAATCGTAGTGAATTTGTACCATATATGTATCTAATTGATATGAATTAATAAACTTTTCTATCATATTTAGAGAATTCTTTTAATAAATATAAACTTCACACATGCATGTCCAGTGATGGCTTGTTATTTTCAGCTTATTTACCAGCTATAACTTAACTATAAGAATAATTAAATCCTACTACTGAACCATAGGCAAACGATAATTAAATAATTAATAGATGATAAAATAATTAACAGAAACATAATAATAAACAGAGAATAAAAATAATAGAACTAAAATAAAAATAAATAAAGAAAAGAAATAAAAAAGAAAAAAATCCTTACGAACGTTCTTATGAAATCATAACACCTAGTTCGCCCTTTTCATTGACGCTGTACAATCCGCCGCCATTGATTGCAAAACTAGCGTATGGTTGCGGAACGCAACGCAATGCATCGACTGGTTGTTTGTTCGCATCTATTCTTGATTTAAGCCAGTCTATTGCACTGCCGTCCGTTGCTCGAATTACATATGCACAGGTGTGTTCGGATGGGCAATCCCCACTCGTCTTACAAGCAGTCATGTTAAGCGCTTCAGCTTTTCCATAATGATTAATGCAGACTTGTAGTCCCATCTGGGTTCCATAACTATCTTGCGGGCACGAAGTCACGCAAGTATATCCTGCTTCTGCAGCAACTGCTTTTGTTCTATCTGAATTGCATATTGCTTTTGGAGCTGCCATCTTTGCTGATGGAGCAGGAGCTTGTTCTGTTGGAAGTTCAACTTTACATTCTCCTGAAATATATCCATAAACACTCTTATCTGCGCACGCAGTGCATTTATTGTCGTAAGTTACTTGTTCGGTGCTCGGGCATGGCGCTCTAATGCAGCGAATACCATTGTCTTTAGTTGCACAAACAGGCAAGTATTCTCTTGTGCATGCTTGCTGTCTTGGTTCGGGGCATTCTATATATGTATTATTAGTATTCTGCGTTGTGCAGTTTTCTTCGAATGGTCGCAAACATTTCTGCTTAGCGTCGCACCACGAATATCCTGCAGCAATTAAGCAACCATTTGCATCTTTATCGCCACCGATTGGCTTTGGATTATTTGTTGTTGTTTGCGTTGTGCAAGCGCTTGCAATAAATAGTGCCATACAAAGGAATATGATGATCTTTTTCATAGGATACCTCGTTATTTTTTTTATTATTTTTTATTATTAGTTATTTTGAATGAAAGTTTTTTGGGTTTGTTATTTATGAATTTTTAGTTAGTCTATGGAATTGCAGGACCGCAGCCTCCTGTTGCATCGGCTGGCTTGCATTTGTTATGGCAACCTTCAACGCCGCAAGGATAACAGCATACAAGGCCACTTATGCAATCTTGATCGCTATTGCAATTGCCGCCAACATTGGCGCCAGTAGGATTTATGTCGATAGGATTTGTATCATTTTGCTGGTCGCCAGGACAAGCCTTCGGCACATAACCATATACTTTTGAATTACCACAAGCGGTGCATCCAGTTGCGTAAGTCTTCCACTCTTCAGATGGACAAGGCGCTTGTTTACAACGAATACCGGTATCTGTTTTTGCGCAAACAGGATTGTATTCCATTGTACATATTTCTGGTCTTGGATTTGTGCACTCAATATAACCTGTAAGATCTATATTTTGAGTAGAATTTGTTGTATTTGTTGCAGGTTTAGGTTTTGTATCTATTTGACGGGTTGCGCACGCCGTTGCTATAACTAAAAAGCAAAGCATTATTGCAATTGTAAATGATGTGTTTATGAATGTCTTTTTGAATGTCTTTTTCATGTATTCACCAAGAGGTATTTGTGTTATATTATTTTTGTTTGTGTTATATTAGTACTGTTACTATTAGTATTATTAGTTTTAGTATTAGTGTTATTAGTTTCGTGTTTTTATAGTATTTGTTGAAAACACCCCTCCTTATACTTTTTGCAGACTTCAACTAGGATTGGAGTGATTATAGAACGCCGGTCAGCGAGACTTTGTCCAATCCAGTGGTTGTTGCGGCTGGTCACAATGCCCCAGATTTGACCCACCCAACCGGTCCCATTCTCCGCTGTTTCCCGCCTTATCAGATTACGACGTTCAATCTTTTTGCAGGTCCAACATGAAACGACGATTCCGAAATCAACGACGCCAAAAAACGAATCAACTGAGTTTTCAGCGACTTGGAGCCCGCCAGCTATTGGCCGGAGATTTCGTCGGCGGTCATCAGGTTGCTGGGGAACTTTCCGGTCGGGCAAAACATTGTCGTCAACGGCGATTTTGAAACCGTGACTCCTGGCGCTGACAACTTCTATCTGGACAGCGAAGTCGATGGATGGATTGCCATGGATGCGGACACGGGTCAGCAAATCAATATCTGGAATTATGACGCCGTCTATGGCAACGTGATGGATCTCGATTCGACGACCGCAGATTTCGACCGGGTGTTCCAGGACGTTCCGACGGTTGCCGATACGGAATACCTGATCGCATTCGACTACCGCAACCATCCGACGTTTGATCCTAACGCAACTCCGTTCACCCATGATTTTGAAGTCTGGTGGAACGGCAACCGTGTCGGCCGGTTTACCGGAGGCGATGCGTGGCACACAAGTGTGATCAAGGTCACCGGCGGCGATTTCAATGCGACGCGATTGCTGTTTTGTGAAATCCAGGAACCGAACGCCAGCGGAGGCGATGGTCGAGGAGCTTTGCTGGACAACATTCGGGTCATCAAAGCCAATCCGTTCGACTTGGTCAACGGAGGATTTGAGTCAACCCCGACAGATCAATCCCTGTTTTTCAA
>CAVRUV010000035.1:0-28688 GCA_963724455.1 uncultured Candidatus Woesearchaeota archaeon | reverse complement strand
ATAATTTGTCTCCTACAATAGATAATTTCTTCAAAGGAGTTCCGTATACAATACAAGCAATGGCATTTGATATAGAAAAACAAATAATTGTAGGAGAAACTGGAATTGATGCACTACAAAAAAGAGAATATCGCGTGAATAACATGCAAGAAGCAAGAAAAATGGCAGAGCGAAAAGGAATAAGTGTGAATGACAGGATTACAGCAAAAGCGAAAAGCTTAGGCCTACAACCAATTTTAGAAGAAGAGCATTTATAAATATAAAATTCGTAATAATATTATGTCTGAAACAGTAGATGATAAAAAAATAGATTGTATTCTAATATTTGATGAGTATTCTAAATCAGATTTTGAAAAAGATTTTGCTGAATTTTTAGAATATCAAAAAAAGATTAGAGAAGGACTTATTGCGGCAGATCTTGATTTCAAATTATTTCAATTAAAACAATATTCCCCTATATCATATAGTGATTTTAAAAAATACTCTGAAAAATTCTTCAAACAACAGATATTTTACCTGATAAAAAACAACAAACAACTAATACTATCAAATGAACTCACAGTCGAGATAAAAATTCATAGAATACCTGACAGAGCATATTATTTTGCATATGATAATGAAGAATCAGATGATGAAACAGCATGTTTTGAAGGGGCGGGTATTTGGTTCATACAAACACTCGTTGCTCCAGGGATTTATCTACAAAAAATCGATGCTAGTTACCTTTATCGCTACTGGCTCCATGAATTACAACACCATATAGATTATAGGCAAAAACAATCATACTTTTATGCAAAATTGTATGAACGTTTCAATAAAGAAGGAATAAGAAGATCGGCAAGAAACTTACTGTTCTTATACAATTCAGTATTTAATCTGCGAGAAGAAGGACTTCCAGATTTTAATGCCAGAAGATTTTCTGGAAAATATGAGATTATTTGGCGTGCAATAGAAGATTATAACCGAAATCTTGAAACTCTAACAAAACATTTGCGAATAAAAGATGCTGAAACCTATTATGAATCAACAATAGGATACAAAAATCTCACTCCGACAGGAGAAAATGCTAATGGACGAGCAATGTGCTTATTTATTGCGTTAGCAATAGCAAAAGAACAACGTATCATATACACCATACGACAAAGAGGAGAACAAAAAACAACATTTAGCGTCGAAACATCAGTTTTACAAAAGGATTTCGAAGTAGAACTTCCTGCAAAATTAGTTGATGAAACATTACGCGTTGTTGCACCACTCAATTATAAGACGTTTATTGCAGAATATGTACGACGATGCAAACAACTAGGAATTACAAGCGACTCTCAACTCATTATAACAGAAAAACGATTCAAAAAACTCCGAGATGCTGCAATAAATAATGCAAAAGATGAGCGAAAATCACGACTTCGCGCAAAACGATTCATTGCGAATGACTGAGCAATAACTTAATTAAAAAGACATATAAACCAAGACTTTCTGATTATGATTACATGGACTTCGCATTCAGCTTTGAATATTTTATATTCGTAATGGCAGTGACCATCACTAGCCTATTCATGATTATATTCGGTGGTTGGGTAAAGAATCGTTTCCAAAAAGGCGGACTCAAGTTCCAGTTTGCAAACAAGACTAAACTCAGGAGAAAATTCTTCGGTTTCGTACTATTCATCGTTAGCATATTCCTTCTAGGTTTCTTATCAGAAAGACTACAGAACTCATTGTTTGACTATTTCAAAAATAAAGTTGCAACGAGCATTGGCGGCATCATTGTCGTAATAGTCATTGCGTGGTTCATGTATGATTGGCTCGTTTGGAGAAAAAACGATAACTGAGAATAGATTATTTATTTTTATAATTCTCTTGAATTATTTCTTCTTAAATACTAAATTTCCTCTTGCGGCTGGATAGATTTTAGCTAAACCACTTGCTTCATAGTCTTTAGGAGAAAATCCTAATAATTTTGCAGTCTTATCTATATCATTATGAGATCCTTCTAGTTCCAAAAATGGCGGAATGGTCGGCACCATGCAAATCTCCACAATACAATTACCAACTTGATAATATTCTCGCTTAAGCTCTCTAACATTAGCAAGAGTAAAACCTAATAGCTCGAACATTCCTCTTATCGGAACATCGTCAGTAATTTGCGATTCATACTCTGTTATGTGAGCAATTCCATTTATTTTTTTGCGATCGCCTTTTACTGTAAAGAAAATAATCTTTCCCTCGTAACGAAGACGCATCAATATATTCGGATGCAACGGACTGTTGTATACTTCATTTCTTTGAAGAACTTTCTTTACAGTTTTAGCTCCGAGAATTTTGAGTTTTTTTCTAATAGAAGCTGGTTCAATGTTAAGAATTTTTATTTCAATTTCTTTTGCCATATATCCTCCACTAAACTAATCAATGCTGAGAATTACTCATTCTTCGAATGAGCACTTACGAAATTCGAGCTGCATGAATCGCTCGAATTTCTGATAAACTCCAAGGCATTGATACTAAATTAAACTCACAATATTCTTCTAACAACTGTCAAAAATGCAGTATGGCCAATGTCGGCAGTAACCGGACGAACAGCGTCGCCCTTCATCTTCCAATCCCTATCTATAATCTCGGTTGTTCTCTCATGCATGAAATCTTCAGGCAAATGTTGCAAGAACTGCTTTGCTTGAATGA
Organism: uncultured Candidatus Woesearchaeota archaeon; assembly: GCA_963724455.1. Taxonomy (GTDB): domain Archaea; phylum Nanobdellota; class Nanobdellia; order Woesearchaeales; family UBA525; genus UBA525. The sequence continues at coordinate 26,009 of CAVRUV010000035.1, read as the reverse complement.
TGCTAGGAGTATAAGCTACAATATATCCACCTAATCTTACGATTTTTTTTGCAGTAGGAATTGCTTTCCAAGGTTCTGGAACATCGAGCAAAAAGAAATCAGCATTTTTTATCTTGATAGTCTTTGTCTCGTAGATATTTCCTTGTACTGCAACAGCATTCTTTATCTTCAGCTTCTCAAGATTCTCTTTTACAACACCAAGGTGCTCTGGATCAATTTCAAAAGAGTATATCTTCTTGCAGACTTTTGCAAGCATTATTGTTGCAGCGCCGCTACCACCGCCAGACTCAACAACGATGCTGTCCTTATTAATTCCGCAAAACCCTATCATGAACCCAAGATCTTTACGAGTAATAATTTGCGCATCGCGCCTGATTCTCTTGTATTCATCAAGAAATGTTGCAGGAGTTATTACAAAATCATGATTTCCTACTCTAAGTTTTCCTGGTTTAAGGTCTGCTTTCTTGATATGAGCACAACTACATTGAAAATCACGATTGCCATCAGCATACCACTGCTCGTGCTTAGCTATGACTCTCTTATGACCATCAACCTCAACTATGCGCTCGGGTTTATAGATAATGAAAGACATATTACCTGAAAGCACGATTCGCCTTATAAAGCTTGAGGCGTGAATATGAAAATTTTATATAGACGAGGCTTGAGAGTAGAGTGGTGAATACATGAAAATAATCATTCCGGTCGCAGGATTTGGCGCAAGATTACGTCCTCATACACACACAAAGCCCAAAGTGATCCTTCCAATTGCGGGAAAACCAATGATTGACCATATTATTGATGATATACTGCCGCTAAAACCTACAGAGATAATATTCATTACTGGCCACTTGAAAGAAAGATTAGAAAAACATATTGTGGAAGAATACAAGGACAAGGTAAAACTCAAATTTGTTGAACAAAAAGAGATCAACGGCACAGCTGGCGCAGTATGGCTTGGCCATGAAGCATTTGATGAAGATGTCCTGATTATTTTTGGAGACACAATATTTTCTGCAGATCTTAACGTGATTAAGCACTGTAAAGATGATGCAATCATGTGGGCCATGCATGTTGAAGATCCAAGACGATTTGGAGTAATCGTAACCGATGAGAATGATTACGCAAAAAAGATTGTTGAGAAACCACAAGAATTTGTATCAAATCTTGCAAATATCGGCGTATATTGGGTGAAGAATACAAAACTACTATCAGAAGCAATAGAGCACACAATAAAAAACAAACAGGAAGGAAAAGAAGCATATCTTACTGATTCATTTACCTACATGATTGAGCATCATGCAAAAATAAAAATTCTGCCGTGTACAGGATGGTATGATTGCGGAACGCCAGAAGCGGTGCTGAATACCAATAGAGTACTTTTAGATAAAAAATTTGGAAAACATGAAATAAAAATTTCTGATAGTGTAACCATCATTCCTCCTTGTGCAATAGATCCTTCAGCACATTTAGAAAACTGCGTAATCGGTCCGCATGTAACTATTGGAGCATTAGCTTCGATAAAAGATTGCATAATCAAGAACAGTATTATCGACAAAGAAGCTAGTGTAAGCTATACTCTGCTGGATAAAAGCATAATCGGCGAGAATGCAAGAGTCCAAGGTGTTATGCGAAGCATCCATCTAGGAGATCACTCTACGCTAGAATAGATAATCATATCATGCATATTGTATAATAATTTAATTCAAAATAAACAAGGTGAATAAACATGAGCGTCCCTAAAGGAGAAAAATTTGAAATCGCAATAACTATCGGCAATCCAATCACTTCAAGACAAGTATCAAGCCCTCATTTGATCACTTGTAATATTTGTTTTTATGGAAGAGATAAATATGTAGTTTTCTTTAATGAAGAAGAATTAATTAGAATGCATATTGAACAAAAAATTCCTTTATATGATTGGAATGATCAAAAAATACAATTCAAAACTGCAAAAGAATTTGCTACATGGTACTTAAATTTTTAACATTAGAATTGTTAGAATAACCACAAATATAGCATAATCTCAAAATATATAAATAAATTATGAGTTCCATCATTATGGGTAATCAGACAATGCAAAAATTGTTTGGGTGCCCGGCATCGGCTTTTCTTGCAATGAGTATGTTATATGCAACGCCAACAGTTGCACAAGAGACACCAGAGATATTGCAAGAAGAAGAAAATGAAGAAGAACAGGATACACAAAAACAACACTCTATACCGCAACCATACAATTATTCGATATCACATTCAAGACTTATACTACCAACCCTAAAGTATCCAACGAGCCTAAATATAGAACTTCCAAAATTTTCAACAGATGGACATTTAACCACTTCATTTAGCATAAAAGATTTTTATAAAAGCAATATCAGCTGGGAATGGACAAAAGAAGACACACAACGCCAGCTTGCATTCACTGCAGCACAACTTCTTGATTGGAAGCAAACACGCCACACTGTGAATAATCCTTGCAACTTCGTTGAACAGAACCCATTTTTAGGTCCGCACCCTACAAGAAGCGCGGTAAACAATTATTTTCTAATAACTACTTTTGGAAATTACTTTATTGCACGAGCACTCCCTAATCCCTACAGGAAATATTTCCAAATGTACTGCATATTCGAAGAAATAAACTGTACTGGTAATAACATAAATATTGGTGTCAAAACAAGATTCTGAATAAACAGAATATTCTATTGAAATCCTAATAAAAATTATACTAATCTAAAAATAAGCGCCCGCCCAGATGCAGTCACTACGTTCCTGCATGTTGCCTTCTTTGAAGCCAACATTCGAACTGTCAAATTAAAAGAGCAAGAACAAAAATAAGCGCCCGCCCAGATTCGAACTGGGGTAATGGTCGCTCTGCAGGCGACTGCCTTACCGCTTGGCTACGGGCGCATCTAAATTAACAGATTCTGCAGGGGTTTAAATGAGTTTCGAACAGCTCTCGAGAGAAGGCTTAAGACGCAATTGACCACAGGTGCTGGAAATAAGCCTTCATCTCTTCTACAACCAACTCATTATTGATCTCCACGACATAAGACTTATCTGTGGTAAAAAGGTATGCAACACAGCCTGGAAAAATAACAGTTGTTACTAGAGAAGGAAGTTTAAGAAATCGATTATTGTGCAAGAAAGAGTATTTCTTAAGTACAGGATTTTTTCTGAATTTTGGGTCCCAAATCGCCTTATAATCAATTCTTTGATGCAGTTTCTGCATTTTTACCTCTTTTAAGACATTATCATGGAATAGATTCGTGCTAAGAAAAGGTGAAGGTCCATTACCAAGAACATAAACATAAGGAGATTTACTCTTCTTTAATGCATTGATCAGCACAATATTAAACTGCTTTTGTGCACCAACATCCTCGAGCACTCGTGATGTTGGTCTAGTTGATTTTTGCAATTTTTCAAAAACAGGCAACAATGAAATTAGAATGCTCTCTTTGTTTTTTAATTGACTAAGAACTGTGGTTATCTCACGAGCATCGTAATATATCACGCCATTTTTTTCAATTCTACTAACAAATCCTTTTGTGAGCAATCGTTCAAGAACATCATATGTTGTTGACCTATTCAACGATGTTATCTTTGCAATACGATAAGCATTAAGTTCTTTATTTCCGACTAATGACAAATATACTATTGATTCTTTTTGATCCAGCCCGTATTCTTTCAATAACGACATTACTTCTTCATTAATCATAATTTAAATAATCTATTAGTATTAATAATCTTTTCTATAGTCGGCATATTTAGACTACTAAATAATATATGCTTCACCACCACTCCAAAGCCATGATAAGAGGAATAATATGACGAGCGTTGGGCTGCTTATGCAAATAGAAGCTGTTAACCTCATAGCTCGTGGAAAAGATATTAATATTTGGAAAGTTCATATAGATGCAACAAAATATGATGTGCAACAAATAAAAAGAGAGCTTATTGACAATAAAAGTAATTGGAATAAACTAATACAAACACAAAACAACACAGAATATTATGTTTTTGTAAATAGATTCTTCAAAAAACCTCGATGCTATAAATTTAGTGCTGAAGACATAAACGTAGAATTAACTAATGGATCCATCACATATCCTCCCGTCGCAGGACTATATGGAATAGGATTTATACCCGAGGAGAGATTTAGTTATGAAATTAGAAATCACATTACACAAATACAATTTTGTGGCGAGATGGAGTATATACGATTCAAAGAATCAATGTTTTCTGATGCGACAATATTAATGTCTGATAATGCTACACTTGAAGGAAGACTGTTCAAACTTGAAGGAAAATCTCTCCACTTTCCAGATAAAATTCTGTTAGAAAAATAAAAACGGACATGGGGGTTCGGTCATTACATTCCGAACCACCATGACGCAATCTTCGATTACGAACATGGGGACAATCTCACTTTCGTTCGAAAGCCCCCAGTCCTACACTCTGTTACGGACATGGGGGGATTTGAACCCCCGACCTACGGATTAGAAGTCCGTCGCTCTATCCAAGCTGAGCTACACGTCCTTCGCTACGCGAAGTCCGCTAGTTTTGGTTCGTATGAAGCAAAACTCACGTCCCTCGTAAACTAAGGAACTCATGTCCATTAGAGCACAAGACCCGCCACTCCCTTATAAAGATTATCTGTCCAAAGGCTTAAAATCATACAAAAAATCCCGTAGTCATGCTTACATCAAATGATGACCAAAATCATTTTGCAAATCTTCCAGTACCTAGACTGCAAGAATTAGAAAAAATTGGAGAAGGAAGATATCGCGAAGTTTACAAATGGGAAAAATATGCGTTGAAAGTGCTAAGATCGCACATAACAAAGCAATGTGGTCCAATTACCATAACTATTCCAACAAGAATGCACTTAAGGTTTAATTGCGGCATTGAAGATTTTAATGCGCATGAATTCGAGAATTACCAAACAATGATGCAAAAAATTCCGCAAGAATATCGCGCAGCATTCAACAGCATTCACACTCATGGTGCGCTAGAACAACAAAGCGCTTCTCTATCAGATATTGTGTATAATGCAGATGGTTCACGCGCAAAATCATTATTCTTTACAGGTACTGTAGAAGATCCATCATTCTGGAAAGCACTACGTGAGTTGCATGATATGCTGTTTGAAAATAAAATATTTTTGATGGATGTACGCGCACAAAATATTCTTGTACAAGACAATAAACCAATTCTATTCGACTACAAACGTCTTGGTGCCACAACATACCCTATGCAACCATGGTTGCAAATGACCAATCAAAAAATACGACGTATGCAACGAAGATTGGAAAGATTAGAGACCGCATATAGATCTTAACAATACAAAACTAAAAATAAAATAAAAAATTTAATAAAAAACTTAACAAAGAATTTAATAAATAGAATAAAAAAAATAGTTTCTAATCATGTGCTGAAAAACTGCCTTGGAGAAAAAGTTGATGACGAGTCGCTGTGAACCGAAGCGAACAAGCAAGGACGAGTCGTCAATAAAACCTGCGAAGGATTCGAGTTATACGAGAATCCGAAAGAACCGAGAATTCGAAGAATTCTGGTTCAAGAATTCGTGATCTATAACGAATTCTTTGAACGAAGTGATGAGGATGAGCAACATATTCTCCGCAGTTTTCAATAATAAACATTAAAATTAAAAAATAAAAGAAAAATTAATTATTCTTCTGCATGTACTCGATAAGCAATCGAACTCCAAATGCAGTACCGCCATTAGCAGTCAGCCATCGTTCTCTGCCTTGTGTATTTGCAACACCAGCAATATCTAGGTGAGCCCATGGCTTTTCGCCAGCGAATTCTTTTAGGAGCATTGCGCCAGTAATTGTTCCTGCCATTCCATTATTGCCGACATTCTTCATATCAGCAATGGATGATTTGATATCTTCAGCATAATCATCCCAAAGCGGCAATTGCCAGAGCTTTTCTCCACTCTCGTTTCCTGCAGCAATCAATCTATCGATAAGCTCTTGGTTTGTTCCAAGAATTGGAGCAGCATTGTCGCCAAGAGCAACTATTGCTGCACCGGTGAGCGTTGCCAAATCAATTATTTCATCAGGACGATATAATGTTGCATGATGCAATGCATCAGCAAGAACTACGCGACCTTCTGCATCAGTGTTATCGATTTCAATAGTCTTGCCATTCTTTGTTTTTACAACATCGCCTGGTTTGTAAGAATTACCATCAGGCATATTCTCAGCTAGAGCCATAATGCCAATTATATGAACTGGAAGCTTTAGTTTTGCAGCAGCAATAGTTGTGCCAACTACAACAGCAGCACCGCTCATATCGTATTTCATCTCACCCATGCCTTTACTTGGCTTGATACTGATGCCGCCGCTGTCAAAAGTAATTCCTTTACCAACAATTGCAATTGTTTTTTTTACATTCTTAGGAGAATACTCTAATGTAACAAGGCATGGTCCGTTTGCGCTTCCTCTTCCTACTCCGACGATACCGCCATATCCTAATTTTACTAGTTTATCTTTTTCAAGAACGCTTGAACGAACACTATCTTGCTTTGCAATCTTTATTGCTCTATTCGCAAACTCTTTAGGAGTAAGATCACTCGAGGGAAGATTCTGCAAATCGCGTACAATATTACAAGCATTACCAAGAATTACTCCTCGTTCAATACCGACCTTGATAGGAACTAGCAGATTTTCGCTTACAAAAATTATCGCAGACTGCACTTGTTTTATTTCATCAAGTTTTTGTGTTTTGTACTGATTGAATTGATAGCTTGCTAGGAATATTCCTTCACTAAGCGCTTGAGATACTGCTTGAGGATCAAGACCTGTATCATCAGGAAATTCAAATGAGATCGATACTGCGCCTGCACTTTTAAGAGCATGGACGGCTGTTACAGCTGCCACACGAATACTGGTAGTAGTTATCTTATCTTTTGAACCAAGACCTACAATCAAATGATACCTAGGAATTGCTGCTTTACGCTCCATAAAAAGCTGTTTTGCTTTTCCTTCGAATTCTTTACGCGTTCTTGCAACAGCAATATTATCGCCGAGTACTTGCTTATAGCGTTCCTCTTGCTTAGCAGGAGTATCATATGTAAAAAAAACTATTGCTTCCGATTTTGATTGGAAAATATCGCCAACACTATTTGTGATATCCATGTTCACCACCTATAACTATCGAGGAGTTGAGTATTTTATAAGCCTTGCGCGAAAAACTCGAAAAATACGCCGAAAATGACGAGTACTCAAAGATTACTCAATAATGGTTATATCTCTTATAAGTCTTCTAAATTCTTCTAATATAATTAATAATTACAGAAAACTGATAATTCTTAAAAAAATAAATGAATAATAACTAATCAATAACGAATAAATAATAACTAATTACAACATAAAAAAATGAGTTTACACGCATTCACTATCAATAAAACACTCAATCGTAGCTTATATCTACGCCTTCGCCAGAAAGTCCTTTTATGTGAGTGTAAGCACTGAATGCTGCAACAACGCCTTCTGCTGCACCAGTTATTGCTTGCTTATACTTGCGATTTGCAACATCTCCAGCCGCATAAACTCCTCGAATATTAGTCTTTGAATCGCTATCAATAACAATCTCCTTATGATCATTTACTTTCACACCAAGTTTTACTGCAAGTTCAGACTGTATATCGTGCCCTATTTCAACAAACAAACCTTCAACAGGCAATATATCGCTGTCATGATATTTTGTTGAAAGCCTGATTCCAGTAACTGCTTTTTCACCAATTGCCTCTAAGACTTGCGTAGAATATATCATCTCAACTTTAGGATTATTCTCTAAACGCTTGATATTGATTGGTTCAGCTTTCATCTTATCACCGCGAACAATCATATAGACTTTGCTTGCGTGTTGAGCAACAAGCTCTCCTGCTTGCGCAGCACTATCTCCGCCACCAACTATAGCAACAGGCAAGTTCTTGTAGAATGCTGCATCGCAAGTTGCGCAATAACTAACGCCTCTACCTGAGAGCGCCTCTTCATTTTTTGCACCGAGCTTTTTGTGCTTTGTTCCCATCGTCAAAATAACGGTTTTTGCAAAATATGTGTGCTTATTACCGTCATCATCTTCGGTTGTGAGCTCGTATTTTGTCTTTTGAGGATTATCGTAATCGTGAACTTTTGCATCGTTTACCCATTCTTCTTTGAAGGGGATTGCTAAATGATCGCAATGCTCTTTGAATTTCATCATAAGATCAAGGCCTGGAATGCTAGCAAATCCTGGATAGTTCTCTACATTGTGGCTCTCGTTAAGGAGGCCGCCAACTACTTTTCCAATAATTAAAACGTTCATATTAAAGCGCTTCATGTAGATTGCTGCTGACATGCCGGCACTGCCCGCGCCAATGATTATAGTATCGTATTCCATATATGCACCTTGAATAGTAGAATGCAACGAGGAATCCTACTTAAAGATTGTGCTGAATGAGAGAGATGAGAGAATAGATAAATATGTAATAGAAGAAACAGTAAATGTCGCCTTGAAGTAGAACCAGAAAACGAGCCGATTGATGCAGGCTTGTTTTCGCAAGACCTCGGACCGAACGGGAGAATAAACGCTTCGCGACATAGTTTAACGGTCGTTAATATTCAAAACCGCTCTCGACGAGTAAAAAACCACCGAAAACTATATAAATAAATATCACCACTTCGTAGTTATAACACTTATCATGAGGTAATAATATGACATTCAAAAACCCATTCAAAGGTTTATTCGATAAAAATATTTCAAAATTAACACAAAAAACTGCACCATTAGAAGCTGTTGTTCAAGAAACGCCAATTGCTACTCAGGCATCTATTATAGAAGCACCAGTTGCTCAATATAATCCAACAACAGTTGAAACTCCACTAGATGAAAGAATTATGCAAGCAGTAACTGGCGGCAGAGGATACATTTCTGGACAATTAGTTGAAATTGCAAGCGATTCATACCTTGCATTACAAGAAAGACTTGGGGATATGGAAGGAAAAGGAACTTCAAACCTTTTTGCAATTATAAATCATTTCTTTCAAAAAACAGATAATAATGGAGTAAGACTTTTAGATACAGTAACCACAATAGAACAATTAACAGAATTTGAAGAAAAACAACGGTATTTCGGAAATAACTGTGGATATTCTCACATTTCAATTTCAGGACTAGCTGACGCAACACATGCTCAAATAATGGGAAAAACAATTGCCGATTTTGTAGAAGATGTCAGATACTTTGACCATGATACAAAAGCAGAGGGCATTGCAATAGAACTTATGAGAAACAATATTGATTACAAAGCAGATCCTGTAAACGCAATGCGTGTAGTTGCAGACTCATTTAGACAACAAGGACACTCTGAAGGATACAGCGACGGAATCTCTGCCGCAGCTGATGAAACAGGACGCATATTTGGACTTAAAGAAAAAAGATCATCTTTTACAAATATTATCAGAGAATATGATTATATAGATTTAATATCAATAAGAAAAACTCTTGGTGAAAAACCTACATCTGAATTTGGAAGAGAACTTCAAAAAAGATATAAGCTATCCAGTTCTCAAACTATAGCGCTAAAACCTCATGAAGAATCTCGTTCAACATACGCCGATAGGCTTCTTAATCTAATAGATATAAAAGATCAAAAAAATAGAGCTGAAATTGCCGAATACGAATTAAAATTTAGATAGTAATCAAATCTTTATTTTTTTACATTTATTTTAAATACCAAACAAATGAGGAAACATAATGAACTCGGAAGAACTAACAAATCCTGCAAGAATTCAAAATTTCAGCTTTGAAACGCTACCAGTATATGCTGCTATGACTTCAAAAGATCCTATCACAGTTTCAGCAGAACAATATACTGCAATACAAAAAAGATTGCATAAGGAGTACTCAATTCGAAATATTCAATGTTTGGAAGGAAAATTAAAAGACCTTGAAACAAAAAGAACAGAAGATATCTTTGGCATAGGCGGTTCTTTATTCCTTGACACAGTAGGTGTTAGTACAATTGCATATCAGGCAGTTGATGGTTATGCTGGCGCGCTCGTTACAGCAGTAATATTGGGCGTTGGAACATGGGGAACTATTCAGTCTACAAAAGATCTTATTCATACTTATTCTAGTGAACATAAACAAAATATTCTAGATGCAAGAACAGCATTATCAAGAGCGCAGAATAGATAATAAAATATATAAAACTAAAATTGGGTATAAAGAAATAGATAATACAATAAAAAATTAATAAAAAATAAAAGAAATAAAAAAAGAAATTTCTAATCTAGCATATTGCATTCAATTTACAACGTTAGCTACATCAGTGCCGGTTGGCAGATTTGCCGTTGGGTCTGCTTGTACTGGTTGTGCATCGAATGCACTATCAAGACCTGCTGCATCTCCTGTTGGAGTGTTTGCAGTGCCTGTTGCTACAGGTGATGTCTTGCTAGAGCAGCCTATCAATACTGCTGCAACAAATAATGCTGCAAAAATAAATGCTACTGTTTTTGCAGTTTTCATGCATTCACCCCTGTATCTACATCAGTTGAATCAGTTGCTGCAGATTCAGCACTCATTGCTTTTGCAACTTCAGATACTGCATTCGCATCAAGTGCTCGCAATTCCTTGACAATATTCTTCAAGTCATCACGTGCACCTTGTGCATCCTTTCTTGCTGCTTCGAGTTGTTCTCTTTCAGCCTTAAGGATTGCTTCAGCATCTGCTTCAGTCTTTGCAGTCTGCATTGCAGTTACAAATGACGCCTTTGCTTGATTGAAGCTCGTAGTTACGCTTGCAATTTTAGCATCGAATGATACAATTGCTGCATCTAATTTTGTTGTATCCTTTCCTGCTGCATGAAGCTTTGTACTCTGTTCCTTGAATTTCTCACTCATTGTGGTGAAATGGTTCAAGAATTTCTGGAAGTCTGCATTTACAAGTGCACCATGTGCAAGCTTGAGTGTTACTCTTGCTTCTTGTGTTGCAGTCTTTAATGCTTCAGCTGCTGCCTTGGTCTCATTTACAGTGCTCTGGTTTGTAAGTGCAGTTACTTTTGCTTGCGCATCAGTTACTGATACTTGGCGTTTTGAAAGCTCTGCTAGAATTGAAGCAGCAGTTGCATTGTCAAGGTTAGGGTTTGTTTCAACTCTTGTCTTTGTAACGCTTAATGCTTTCAATACTTGTTCAGCTGCATTACCTAGAACATCCTTTCTTCCTTGTTGTAAATCTTCTTTTGCTCTCTTACATGTTTCAGAACTGTTGCCTGTGCTATTGTCCTTTGCACATTCTTTCTTGAAATCATCACGCTTTCCTTCTAAGTTCTTTCGTTCTTCCTTGAACTGATCGCGTAAGTTCTTTGCATCCTCAATTGATTGCTTTACTTGTTCACGAAGTTGTTCAATCTTTCCTTTGAACTCTTCACGAACTTGTTCGCGTCTCTGCTTGAAATCCTCAAAATTTTGCTTTTGTTCTTCACGAATTTTTTCGCGCTCATCCTTGAATTGATCTCTTAAGTCTTTACTATCTTCTTTGCTAAGATTCGTATCATTACGTGAACCTTTGAAATCATCACGAGCTGCTTCTCTTTCAGCTTTTGATTTATCTTGCTCAGTCTTGAACTGGTCACGATTTTGTCCATTAGAATCCTTGAATTCAGTACGTACTTGTACACGTTCTTTAATCAAATCTTCTCTTGCTGTAACATTAATTGATGTATTGGTTTGTATTGTATCGTCGCTTCCGCTTTCAGCAAATACTGCTGGTAAGAATGAACCCACCACCATCACTGCTAAAAGGATCGCGAATAGTTGTTGCAGTTTCATATGATCCCTCCGTTGTTTTGCAAAGCACGCATCCTTTTTGTAGTTTTTGCACATTGTTTGTGCAATTGGATGCGTTTTGCTTGCGCTTTTGTAATATGTAATAAGCACTCTATCTTTATAAACAAACTTTCAAAAAATGTCATTTTAAAACTTCAAAGTTCTTCTAAATTTAAAAATAAGCTTAAATTTTACTTTAAAATTAATTTAAAACTTCATAATTCTTCATTTTTTAATAAATAATGATAATATTACTTACTTTGTTCAAAATTATAAAAAATGCATATCAACGACAAATAACCTTTATTCAAAACAAATCTCCTAAAATAATCTTGCAAAAGGTAATTAAAGCAGCCAGTCAGTCCCAATTGATGGAAAAAAGAATATTGCCCGCAATATCAATTATTACAATTACGGCATTTTTGTTTTTCATCATCACGATCAATACTGTATACGCGGCAGAACTATCTGGAATTGTTTATACAAAAGATCTTGAATTAGCAAAATTCTCTTTATTGACAGTAAATACTACACCTGCGCAAAGAATAATTCTTAATCAAGGAACATACAAAATAACACTAGACCCTGGCACATACTTTGTACGCGCCAGCTACACCGCGGGTGGATATACTTATGAAGATAATGCTACACTCAAAATTGCTGAAAATGGAGCATACACTTACGATTTCATACTTTTTAGTACAACGCAATTGCAAGAGCAGGAAGTTCCAATAATTGATAACATAATACCAGATATTCAAAATAATTCCATGAAAACATACTTCACATTATTCATGTGGTTGCTAGCATTGCTATTTGCAATCGGAATCATAACTGCAATCATGTTCTTAAAAAGACGCAAAAATAAATCTCTTGAAAAAGAGGAAATAAGCAAAAAACAACCACTCAACTCCGATCTTAAATCAATTCTTACATTCCTTACTGAAGAAGGTGGAAGGACGACTCAAAAGGAATTGCGAAAGAACATCCCTTGCTCTGAAGCAAAAATGAGCATGATGTTAACTGAACTAGAGCACAAAGGAAAAATTGAGAGAATAAAGAAAGGACGAGCAAATCTGATTGTGCTGAAATAAGATGATAAGAAAAAAATAGTGTGTCATATGGATAAATCAAGATTATCTGATCCAAACTACCTTTCTACATTGATTGAAGAATTAAACATAACACTACCACATTTTGATGATGGAAGAATCGATTACACCAATGCTGTAACATCTCCTGTTATCAATTGCTTCATAAAACACGATGACAAAATACTCTTGCTAAAGCGAAGTAATAAAGTCAGTTTCTTAAAGAATAAATGGCATGTCATCGCTGGATTTCTCGATGAGGATAGACCGATTGAAGATAAGATTCATGAAGAGTTATATGAAGAACTAGGATTTTCTAAAGAGCAAATAAAAAGCATAAAACTTGGAATGCCGATTATCGACAAACAGTTCAATAGAGAATGGATAGTATATCCGGCATTCATTGAAGTGAATTCGGACAAGATACAGCTTGATTGGGAGCATGAAGAATACAAATGGATAACAATGCAAGAGCTTCATGAATATGAACTATTACCCAATGTCAAGAAAAATATTGAAGAATTCTTTGAGAACTAATAAACTAAAAAAATAATAAAAATTATTTCAACTTTATGTTTTTGAAAGTTGCGGAGATTATATTCGTACTCCGTACGAGATTTTATAAAATTCCTCCTGCATAAATCAGAGGAATTTCTAGATTTATTCCAAGGCAACTTTTTCAAAAAAAACTCCTAAAACTATAACTAAGCTATATATTAAATAAAACTCTAAACTAGAACTCTTATCCTTTGATTACGCCGATAGGAACAAGACGCGCTACTTTCTTAGCTAATCCAGCATCATCTGATACTTTGATTACTTCATCGACATTCTTGTATGCGCCAGGTGCTTCTTCAGAAATTCCTTTCTGGCTTGCTGCTTTGATTGTGATGTTCTTTCTTAGCAAATCAGCTCTTACCATTTCAGCAGGGAAATCTTTTTTTGCTTGAAGACGACTCATAACTCTTCCTGCACCGTGTGCAGTGCTACCAAAGCTCTCTTGCATTGCAGTCTCGGTTCCGACGAGAATATAGCTTGCAGTACCCATGCTACCAGGAATTATTACCGGCTGACCAGCAGCTCGATATGCAGGAGGAATCTCCAAGTGTCCTGGTGGAAATGCGCGTGTTGCACCCTTACGATGTACTAGCAATTTCTTCTGCTCACCTTCAACAGTGTGTGTTTCATGCTTTGCAATATTATGACAAACATCGTAAACAGTTCTTACTTGCGTGCTTTCGCCGAATAATTGTGTAAAGCATGTACGCACTGAATTGCCAAGAATGTGTCTGTTGCAGAATGCAAAGTTTGCTGCGGCATTCATTGCACCCCAATATTTTGTTGCAAGCTCATGGCTTAATGGTGCATGGATAAGATTGTGATCAGCAAGACTTTTTGTGAGTTCTGGTTGAGCATCTTCCATTAGGCGAATATAGTCTGTACATATTTGATGACCAAAACCACGACTACCACAATGTATCATAATAACGACTTGGCCTTTTTGTGTAATACCAAATGTCTTTGCAGTTTCTGGCTCAAAAATATCATCAACAAATTGGACTTCGACAAAATGATTGCCTGCGCCAACTGTTCCCATTTGCAATTTCCCACGTGTGCGTGCTCGTGAAGTAATCATTTTTGGATCGGCATCTGGTAAGCACCCAAATGCTTCACAGTGCTGCAAGTCTTCATCGTTACCAAGGCCTTTTGCAACAGCCCACTTCGCGCCCAAGATTGTTATATCATCAAGATCCTGATCGGACAAGCGTATTCTACTCGCGTCGCCAGTTCCAACCGGACACGCTTGGTAGAGCATTCCGATTAGTTCTTTCATTTTTGGCAGTACTTGCTCGCGAGTCAGATTAGTTGCAAGAAGTCTTACGCCGCAGTTGATATCAAAACCAATACCGCCAGGACTAATAATTCCAGTTTCTAAATCAAATGCTGCAACTCCACCAATACTAAATCCGTATCCTTGATGCGCATCAGGCATGACTAGACTAGCTCCAACAATACCTGGCAGACTTGCAACATTGCAAGCTTGACGCAAGCTATCGTCGTGTTTTAGCTGCTCGATTAGAACATCATTGCTAAAAATCTTTACAGGAACAAGCATCTTGCCAGTCTGCAGTACAGAGAATACATTCTCACTCACCTTATGTATAGGTGGAGGAGGGAGTCTACTATATTCAGTTCTTGGCTCGTCACGTTCTTCTTCCATACCGTCTAGAAAACACTTCTTGTTTTTAAAAGGTGGGGTGGAAAATATGAAATAAAAAAATGAAATAAAAAATAAGAAAATGAAACAAGAAAGTTTATATAGTTGTTAGTGTATATTATACACTAAGTAAGAAATATTCGACTGAAACTAAAACTCGTCAAACATTTTTTGCCAAAAATAATTGTCAGAACAAACACCAAAACAAACGAGGGATACATATGAATGCACAAACAACTGTAACTGTAAGACAAATAGTATTGCCGAAAATGGATCCTGCGCAGGTAAAAAAAGAGATTGAAGATTTTGTTCTAGAGACAGTATTGAAAAATCACGCAACCGGCGGGGTCATTGGATTATCAGGCGGAGTTGATAGTACAACTACTGCAGCACTTGCAAAATATGCGTTCGATAGATACAACGATATTAATAACCCTAATAAAAAATTTGAATTAGTGGGTTACATTTTACCTAGTAAGACAAATTCAGATGAAGATACAAAAGATGGAATTAGTGTTGCAGAAAGATTAGGTATACGCTATGAAGTTCACAGCATTGAATCGCTCTTAGATGCACATCATACAACAAATCCTGAAGCTTTTAAAAATATATTCGATGAAGGAAACATGACAAGTAGAATACGTTCAGCAGTCCTAAACACAAAAGCATCGACTGAACACAAAACACTACTCGGAACAGGCAATAAGGATGAAGATTTCGGCATTGGATATTATACTCTATTTGGAGATGGAGCAGTACATTGCAGCCCTATTGCCGGACTCAGTAAACGTCTAGTCAGAGACATGGCGAGCCATCTTGAATTCTCAGATTTAGCTTATCGTGAACCATCAGCAGGACTTGAACCAGGCCAAACTGATTTCAAAGATTTGGGCTATAAATACAATCTTGTTGAACTAGTTACAGAAGGCATCAGTCAAGGATTTTCAAGAGAAGAACTCTATACTCACCCGCAGATCGTCCCCGTTGTTGCAAACCAACAAGAACTATACGAAAAAAATTATGGTCCGGCAAAATTCAGCTCCGCAAGAGGAGTTGTTGATGACATACTAAAAAGAAATGAGAGCGCAAAATCAAAATCAAAAATTTTGCATCCGCCAACACCAACTATCACATTAGTATACTAATCTAAAATATACTAATCTATACTAATGCTGAAAACTTATATAGAAGCTCTTATTGAATATCACCATGGTTCAATTACCCGATGCAGAATTCAAGAATTACATGCGACCAGGAGTCGCAGTAGACGTAGTACTCCTTTCGATTCAAGACGGTAAACTGAAGGTTGGACTAATCAAAAGAAAAGAGAATCCACATCTTGGAAAATACGCTCTTCCAGGACGATTCGTAAGATATGATGAGAAAATAACTGACACTGCACGTTTAGCATTAGAAACAAAAGCAAATATTACAACAAAGAATCTATACTTAGAACAGCTATATACTTATGGTGATATGTTAGATAATGATGTTCGCATTCGTACAATAACAATCATCTATTATGGATTCATAAATAGCAGCACACTGCAGACAAAAAATGATAATTTGTTTGTGTGGGAAGATGTATATTCCCTACCGATAATGTCTTTCAATCATAAGGCAATCATACAATCAGCGATTGAAAGAATTAGAGAAAAAATATTTACAACACCTATCGCGTTCAATCTTCTATCAAAAGAGTTTACGCTATCGCAACTGCAGAAATCATATGAAGCAATACTAAATACTCCGCTTGACAAACGTAATTTCAGAAAAAAAATAATTGAAGTGTATGCACTAAAAGATACAAAAAAACAGCACACAGAAGGTGCGCATAGGCCGGCAACACTCTACACATTTGTTAAAATGAAATAAAACTGCAGAAATTAGATATCAATAACGACTTGTATCATCACATTACCTGGTTTCTCATCAATTATCATCTCGCTGTAAGTTATTGCTTTTAGATTGCCTGATATTTTTGTTGGCATCTCACCGTGCATTATTCCTTCAACAACGAATTTGCCAGTAGTATTATCATGAGTTATACGCAATACTGTTTTGTGCGGCAAGAACTTCTCAACATCATACAAGAATAATACTTCATCAAGTAAATCAAACAACAGACTTTCTTTTTTTATGCCTTCAATACGAATGTGTTTTTCAACATCTGAACCTATCTCTTCTGGTGGTGCAATAATTGCAATCATACCAGTAACAGCATTGCTAAATGCATCATCAAGAGTCTTGCCATATGCTCTGAACTTTGCATCTGCAGTATGGTCTAATAGCTCGTAGGGTTTCATAATAGAATAAAGAGTCTCAGTAGATATATAATTGTGTACCTTTTTAAATCACTAAACACTTCTTAGAGTATGAAACTAGCATTCGTCGATGTAAAATACAAGGAAATAATCACTCTTCCTGATGAATTCATATCGCAGCTTCCTAAAAAAGTAATGCTCTTTGTAAATATCCAGCTCATGCACCAACGTGATGCTATTGCCGCGCAACTAGAAAAGCACAATATTGAAGTTTTGACATCTAGACCGAAACATTCGTGGCACGACGGACAATTGCTCGGTTGCGGCAATGAAAAATGGGATCAGGGCCAAGAAGCATTTGTATATGTTGGAGATGGATTCTTCCATCCAAGCGCATTATTGTTCAACAATGACGAGAAAGTCTTTCAATATGACCCAAAGACTGGCAAGATAAAAGTTCTTGATAAGGATGATATGCGACAAATTCTTGGTGCTAAAAAAGGCGGCATGGCAACATTTTACTCAAGCAAGAACATTGGCGTGCTAATTACGACAAAATACGGACAGCAAAGAATGCAACCAGCATTTAAGCTACAAGAAAAATTCCCGGATAAGACATTTTATTATCTTCTCGGCGATACGATTGATTTTAGCAAGCTAGAAGATTTTCCATTTATTCAATGCTATATTAATACAGCTTGCCCTAGAATTAGCGACGATCACAGCAAGATTCCAAGACCGTGCATAAATATCGAAGACGTTGCTGAATTGAAGATGAAATGGTAGTTGAAAAAATTGGTAGTTGAACAAATAGATATTCAAAAAAGATAAATTTATAATATTTTATTCTAGATAACTTTTATGGCAAATTATAAATCTTCGACTAAAGAAGGAAAATGCATATTCTGTGAAATAATCAAAGGAAATATTCAAACTCCTGGAATATTTTTTGAAGACAAGAATTTCATGGCATTCTTATCTACTTGGCCAAGTGTTGAAGGTTTCACAGTCGTAGTTCCAAAAAAACATTATGGTAGTGATGTACTTGCAATGCCAGATAAAGATTTACAAAAATTTGTTATAGCATCTAAAAAAGTTTCTAAGATTTTATTAAAGCATTACAAAGACGTTGGAAGAGTTGGATTAATAATGGAAGGAACGGGAATTGACCATGCTCACATAAAACTCATACCTATGCATGATACTGCTCATATGAAAAAAGGAATCTGGAAACAATATCTAAGTGGAATATCTGATTATTTTGAAAAATACGAAGGTTATATCATATCTACAGATGGCCCAAAAGCAGATCCTGAAAAACTAAGAAAACTTGCATTAAAACTTAAGAAGATTAAAATTTAAAAATGAATTATTAGTTTAATACTTCCTCTTTATTTGCACTAATTCTTTATCATATTCAGCGAGTGTTTTGTTAAAACAAGTATCGTAGAACTCGCATTGCCCTGTCGACCATTTGCATAGAGCGCTTGTCTTTTTTGGATAATCTGCAATATCTTTTGTTTTGGTATTGATATGTATTGCAGTGCATTCATTACGAGCATTATCCACCATGTCTTTTGTGACTTCTACACGCAATTCCTGGCCGTGCTTTAAGAAAAATACTCCAACCTGATCTGGCATTCGCTCTATTTCAGCATAAATCATGCTGTAAATTCCTAGTTGCAAATAATAATCATCAGTAATCTCACATTTCTTACTCGTCTTGTAATCAATAATAATTAGTTTGTCGCCTTCACGAGCAATAGCATCCGCATACCCTCGAACGTGATGCGCTTTGCTATGCAACTCTACTTCACGCTGAGGCGTTACTTTTCTGAATGCATCTTTTACTGTTACAGCGCCTTCGATTTGCTGTTGTTGTATCTTATCGACTAGATAATGGAAGAAATTATTCACCATCGTGCGAGTCTCATCGTAATATGCTAAGATTTCTCGCTCCGATAAATTAAGCGAATCAAGTTCTTCTTTGTTATTTACCCATTCGCGTTTAAAGAATTCCTGCAATATAACTCTTATCGTAAACAAAAATCCTGCTTCAGGAATATTCTCTATATCAATATCATAGATGTCTTCCAATACTTTGTGCGCTATTGTTCCGCGAACAAGATGAATACTTCTTCCCGTTGGAAGTTTTGCAATGTAGCGATAATAATATTTTCTAGGACATTGCTTGTACATTAGTATAGAAGATGGTGATTGCAAGCGTCCTGGTTCAACTGCAACTTCTTTTAGAATCTCAGACACGTTACCACCGAGTAATGGACAGTAAAGAGGGGTTTAAATAATTACGCCCGAGTTGTCTTATGACCTGTTGGCAAGAATCACTGCCCGAACAAGCTAAAATCATCCTTTAATTATCAGATTCATAAAGAAGTTTAGTGGTTTTTTCTCTCGACGATAATTGTAATATTCAGGTTTTAATTCTAGTTTTTGCATGATACGTTCTTTGATAATCTTCTTATCAACAGCAGTTGGTTTCCAATCATTGCACAAGTCACGAGGAAATTCTTTAAGATCAACCGTTATATTTGTTACAAATCCTCGTGCACGCATCTCAATTTTTAAATCTTCATGACGATTCTTTAAATACAACAGTTTATCTTTAAAAAATAACATATGACCTTTGTTTAATGTATATTTTTTTGGAATAGACCCTTCTTTTATCACAGGATAACGCTTCACATAACCAAACAACATCAGTATCTCATCATATTCTGCAATCAAGTGCTGATCAGCAAGACTTTTTGGGTTCAATAAATTAATTCTTACCATAATATATTCAATAAAGATTGAATTCTTTTTAAGCACCTTCCAAAATTAAATAATCTACAATTAAAATCTATAATTGAAATCTGTATTCAATCTTGCAAAACCTAGATAAAGCGCCTTCGTAAAGCACTAATATGACTAATATGAAAAAACAGCCGCTTCTCGGAATCCACCTTAGCCTTGGTTCAAAGCTTGAAGGAATCGCTTATGCAAAATCCCTCGGCTGCACCACAGTACAGATTTTTACGCACAATCCGCGAAGCTTCCAATTCTCACCAATCGACACAAAAAAAATGGAGATACTGAAGTTGTCATGGAAGGATGTCGGTATTGAAAAGGTTTTTTCACATTGCAATTATCTAATTAATCTTGGAACATCCGATGAAGCGATGTGGCATGCGAGTTTCAATACTTCAAAAAAAGAATTAGAATACGCAAGAGAGTACGGTTGTGATTATTTTGTGTTGCACGTCGGAAAATATAAGGAGACTAGTGTCAAAGCAGGAATTGCTCAGATAGTAAAAGCGCTCAACCGTCTAGAACCCGATCTTAAAAAAACGAAAGTAATGCTTCTTCTGGAAACAGTTGCAGGTCAAGGAACGGAAATCGGCAGAACATTTGAAGAGTTAAATCAGATTTTTGAAAAAGTAGAACCAAGCGTTCTTGAACATCTAGGAGTGTGCCTTGATACTTGCCACATCTTTGCAGCAGGATATGATATCAGAACAACAGCAGGAGTCGAAAAGACCATAGCAAACATCGAATCAACATTTGGTGTTGAAAAAATCAAACTCATCCATGTAAACGACAGTAAGGGAGATTTGGGCGACAATCTTGATAGGCACGAACATCTTGGTCTTGGTAAGATTGGCGCAGACGGCCTAAAAAAATTCTTAACGCACATAAAGATTGCAAACATTCCAAAAGTGATTGAAACTCCTATCGACGACAAAATAAGCCAAGAAGATGACTTGCTAATACTCAAGAATTTCTTCAAGTGAGTCAATAAGCAAAAATATATTAAAACTATAACAAATTCTATTAGTATGACCCTTGAACAAGCAATCGAACGAGAGCTTCGAACATTGCGAAAGATTGTTGATTGTGCAGATTGCCCCGAAGACAGGCATTGCTGTATTTTCGAGAATAAATATGGTCTGAGCATGACAAAAAAGACTGCGGAGCTCTTATTTGGAGAAGATCTGCCAAATTTGAAAGCAGATGGAAGAATAGAAACCATAGGCAAACGTGTGATATTAAAGAATGGAAGATGTCCATTGCTTGATGAAGGTAATGCTTGTTCAGTATATGACAAAAGAGAAGCAGTCGGTCTTTCTAGCTGCATAAAATATCCAATATTTCTCAGCAAACAAGTTAATAAAACAAGGCTCGTAATTGATTATCGCTGCACATTTGTAGAAGATAATTGGGAGCTGATAAGAAATTCTGTAAAAGAGATCGTAGGAAGTCTTTTTGAAATTGTTGTGGTATACAGAAATAATAGAGACACATACCAAAAGCCAATAGATAAATTTGAAGAAATGCTACAAATAAGACGACCGAGTCAAGAAAAATAGTTGATTTCTCTTCAGAAAAAAAACGGCGCTAGCATAAAACCTAGACCGATTAGTACCAAAATAACGCTCGTTAACCTTATCATAGAATCTGATGATTCTGCTGTTGCAAAAAACAAAGATCGTATATGGTTTTGCAAAATAAGCAATCCGAAACCCGCTAAGCCAAGAACAGCCATGCCGATAATAAATAAAATGCCAAGAACACCCTTGGGAATTGCAAACCAAGATACTGACGCTGCAATAGCTAGCAAGATGCCTCCAATAAAACGAAGAGGTATTGCATAAGTGAACCTGCGTTCCATCCATTCTATCCAGGTTCTTGGAGCATCAATACCATGAATGCGGTATGCTACAAGAATGAGCCCGAAGATAAATACACTCCAGCCAATCATATCTGCCGGAAAATGCAAGGAAAACATACTACTATCCAGAATCTTGGTTATAAAAAGATTCGCAAACCTTTAAATATCTCTCAGAGGTAGGACTATTAATGGTATACGCGGGCGCAGCACAAAAGACAATGGCGTACATGACACTCTCGCTAGTACTAGGTTTTTCTATCATAACATTCCTATCGGGAGATATGACTGGAACAACGGGAAGAGTAGTGAGCGATACTACAAATACCGGGGTTGGAATCGAGAGCAGCGCGTGGGTTGTATTCTTGCTTGGAATTCTTATTGGCGCACTAGCTGTCGGCACATACACATACATTGTTCACATAGAAAAGAAAAGAGAATGGTAAATAATAATTCTAAACGCTAAATAAACATTATAATTTCTTACATAAAAATAAAGTGCTACCTTGGCATAAAAGTGCTGCCTTGGCGCAAAATCAGAAATCGGGTCGATTCATGCAGACTCGATTTCGCAAAACCTCCGAAGGATGAGGAGTAATTCGCCGCAGCACGAAGTGAAAAATAAAACAATAAACTAACTAAAACTATTTCAGTAAATCCTACTGACTTTTCGTAAAAACACGAGACAAAAAACACTCTTGAATATTCTTCCATAACTAGAGCATCTACATCCTTAAATATTGGATAATTGCCTTTGCTCAAAGGTGAGGAGATGGGAGCATGGCACAACAACCACTTGATATCAGACTTGCAGGATTCACCGTCGAAAAAGAAGGACTTATTGAAGTCGCCCAGATTCTTAATGAGATAACAACCAAGCTTGCTAAACCACGTTTACGAGTTGATGAACGATTATTACTTCTAAAACAACAACGAGGCGCAATAGAATTCCTGCAAGGATTCACTCCTGAAACTATTGCTGTTGCTTATGCTAGAATATCAAGAGACCCAAGAGCACTACCGGAATTGCATCGCGTTGCAAGAATGGATGTTGAGAAATCAAGAAAATCATTTGAAGCAATAGCATTTACTGCCGGACATAAATCAATTGCTGAGCACGCAGTATTCAATTTTGATCTTATGGGACAATCTCGTCTAGCAGTCGAGACCATAGAATCAAAACGATTAGACTCTTACACCGAACAATCACAACGATATGTATTACTTGATGGAGATTTTATCGTTCCAAAAGAACTGCAGGAAACATCATTTGCACAAAGATTCTCCATGCTTGCCGCACGACAAGTAGGATTTTACAAAGAACACTTACCAAAATTAGTTGCGTGGCATTTAACTCAAGACTACTCGAAAAATTTCAAATCTTTAGGCTATGAGAACAAACCAAAAAAACAACAAGAGACCATTGAAAGCTATGGAACAGAAGATGCAAGATATGTGCTTACTGTTGCAACACAAACACAATTAGGCATGACGATTAGTGCAAGAAATCTCGAAGTGATCATCTCGATGCTGCGCAGTTCACCAACACAAGAACTCATAGATATCGGCAATGCACTCTTTAACGAAGTTGAAGGCATAGCTCCATCCGTAGTAAAATATACACGCGCAACTGACTACTTCCAAAAAACAAGAATCGATCTTACTGAACATGTACAAGATATTGTAAGAATGGGAAAAACAAAAACTCCTGCAGCACGCGGTGATGTAAAATTATTTGAGCATTTATCACGCGACGATTCAAATCTAGCGGGGCTCATCTTTGGCGCGAGCAAACGCGATTATGCAACAGCTCTAGCTATGGTCGCGATAATGTCAAACGAGGATAAACGAGCACTGCGAGATGTTGCACACAAGTATCAAGAAAAGCACGACCCGAAATTGCGCGAATTAGAACTCGGCGATAGAGTAATGGAACTCACGATGAGCTCGGGCGCATTTGGCCAGATGAAACGCCATCGTATGAATACACTGATTCCACAACGATATGATACTAGATTAAGCGCAACAGCACCGCCATCATTTGTTGAATGCGGACTTACTCGCGAATATAATGCGCTTGTTTGTGAAGCAAATGATTTGTACAATGATATTCTTGAAGCGGGTTTTGGATATGCTGTTGCGCAATACGCGCTAATGAATGGCCATAAAAGAAGAATGCTCCTTGATGCTAACAATCGTCAATTGCACGCATTTAGTGCTGAACGCGAGAACTTGCCTGCTCAATGGGACATTAGAAATGTTGCAAATGATGTTCTGAGTCTAGCTAAACCAACAAGCCCAATAATGCTCGAAGATGCTTGCGGCAAAGACAGATTCTACGACGTAAAAAATGGGGAACATAATTAGATAAAAAGCTCTGAAAAGAAGGCAATTATTTAAGAAGAGAATAGTATCTCTTATATCATGTTCTGGCTTAGACCAACCGATATAAGACTGCTAGAGAACGCACTCGCCGCTAGCAAGCGTTCTACAAAAATAAGCCTTGACCTTGGTCTTTCTCAGACTGATGTTGCGTTAAGCGAAAAGAAGATTGTTCTTAATAAAAAACTGTATCCTATTCCAACTCTTAAAAAAGAGGAAAAGACTTGTTTTGTTCTACAGGATGATGAAGAAGAATTTTCTCGCATCCGTTTTGCAGGCAGCGAAACTGGACAAATCTATGAGCTTGTTGAAACAGCTGGGCGTCCAATGTTAAAAGTGAGCGCGACACCATTTCATAAATGGGATTTTATCAAACGAATAGAAAAAGATGAGCTTACTGGTGTAATCCTCGATGCCGGAACTGGTCTTGGATATACTGCAATCGCAGCAGCAAAGACTGCAAAAAGAGTAATTACTGTCGAGAACGACCCGCACATTCTAGAAATGCATAAGTTCAATCCCTGGTCAAAACTAGATGAGCCAAATATTGAGATTGTTGAAGAAGACATCTGTTTATTCATGCCATCGGTTCCAGATGCAACGTTTGACGCAATAGTTCTTGATGGTGGAACACCTCGAAGTTCTGGACATTTCTTCTCACTTGAAAATTATACACACATGCGACGAACATTAAAACCAGGCTGCACACTTTATCATTACCTTCCAAATCACGGTTTAATGCGTGGTCGAGATTTTCCAGCCGAAGTCATCAAACGACTTGAAACTGCAGGATTTAGCGACATCAAACGATACAAAGAAGATAACTACGTTGTTGCTAAATAAAATGTTAAAAAACTCATTCAGGAAGATTATCTGATTCTTTCTTCTTGGTCTTCTTGGAATAATCTAGCGGAGAATCTTGAACGAAATTTAAGTGAAGCTTCATTGCAACTTCTGCTTTGTGCAGTTCATGACCGATGTAAGCTAGATGCATCATGTTATGCGTAATCTTCATGCGCACGATTGTCGCATAGATCTCTTCAGCATTCTTTCCTACAAAATCGTATTTTGGGATGTGATCGTTTGAGCAGAAGCGTGCGCCAATCAGTTCTTTTGTATAAAATACCTTTAAAATAAAATACCCTGCCGGATCGAGTCTAAACTCTTTACGTGAATTGTAATGAGAAGCTATTTTCTTTGCCTTAACACCAATTGCTTTTTTGACAAAAGCGGGGCGATAATAGGAGTGCTTATCCTTGCTGTCTTTAGCTGCACTGACGACTTTCATAATTCAAAGAACTGTTTAAAGTATTTAAGAATAGATGATGCTTGAAATAAAAGACTATATAAGCGATATTTGTTTAAAATAAAAAATGGAATTATCAAAACTATTACTGATAATTGTAGGCATATTCCTTTTATTCATGTTTGTATATTTTATTTTTGGAGTAATATATATGTTCTAAGTATATGGTTTTAAGAGAAATTATGGTTTTTTCGTCTATTCTCTTTTTATACTAAATTCACTATATTAGCTATATAGAAAATAATAAA
>CAVRUV010000034.1:0-19595 GCA_963724455.1 uncultured Candidatus Woesearchaeota archaeon | reverse complement strand
TCCGAAAAAAGATGATGGGACTGGTGGAGCTGCAGGTATTTCTCAATTCATGTACAATACTGCAAGAAGTCCTCCATACGCAGAAATATTCGGAGACGGAGTTAGAATTTGCATAAGAGGAGCTTCTTCGCCTGAAGCAGGTAACTGTGTCGGAGACCCTAGATTTGATCCGTATAAGAGTGTTCGCGCACAAGCAAAATACTTGAGTTCGAGTATGCATTTGTACAATAATGATCCAAAGTTTACTCTCGCATCTTACAATTGCGGTCCTACATGTGCAAGCAATCTCTACAGAACCAGCAATGATTGGGATGCTATATCTAGTAAAGCACCAGGTGAAACACAAGGTTATGTTACTAAGATTATGGGTTATTACAATTCCATACAAGTATCATAGATATTATTCTTTTACTCTACTATATTCTAAGTTGCTACGAAAGTTTGCTGTCGTCGACAGGATTTACGAAATCAACCCTGCACCTGCGTAGAAGAAATAACTATTTCTTCTAGCACGCCAGCAGACTTTGTCTGCTAAGCGAATCGGGTTGATTTCTGGCATTGTTTCAAGGTAGCAACCGCGACTAACAACTTTTACTATTTATCTACTTCTGAGTATCTGGCTAATAGTCCATCTCTCGACCAAACATTTAAAAAGTCCTCTTGACGGTGGAGTATTGGTGAGGCCCCGGGCTTTGGTGGTTTGAATGAAAAAAGTAATGTTCGGCATTCTGTTAATGTTCCTTGTGACGTCGTTATATGCTTGTACTGGCGGGAATAGCGCATCTAATGCGGCAACTGCAAAATATTACGTCGGAACACAAGGTATTGTCACACGTTACGATAGCTTTCCATCAAAACTTTATTATTACGGTTCGCAGGATTCTGCATCCAACAAATTTACATTTACAGTGGCTGTAGAAAATCAAGGCGCTAGTTATAGTCGAGGCGGAGTCTATGTTAGCGGATTTGATCCTTCTATGTTCAAATTCGACGAGTTTACTGTCCCAAAAGATCCTCCGGGAGCTTGCAGTTTAAGCATCGGCAGTCTTGGTTGGGGAGAACTTGGCGGTATATTCAGATGTGATGGCTTTAAAGTTGCAAGCGATGGCTCACATACTACTGTTGATATCAAAAGCTTGAAAAATTTCATTAACGGCATCGGTCAACGTTTTGATGGTACAAATTGGTGGGATGGCAATAAATTCGACATGGGCGTCCAATTTGATGGCGGCCAGAATGATAAATTCACACTCAACTTCAATGGTATGGGTGCAAATGTAGATTATTATCAACATGGAAGATTGTTCATTGCAGTTCTTTCATCAATTGATTACATACTCAATGGCGGACGTGAGTTCTTGTTAGCCGGCAGTACTTATGAATATCCGGGTGGAGAAAAAGAGTATCTTACTTACAATGGTCAGATAGTGTCTTGGCAACCTGGTGTTGATCAGACAACGCAACACTTCTTGCTTACATCTTGCTACCAGTACACAACCTTTGCAGACCCATTTGTTTGCGTTGATCCTTATCCTGAAAGTGGAGGTCGCAAAGTTTGTACTCCTAAATCCATTACTTGGAATGGCGGCAATGGTGCGCCGGTTGCAGTAACTAGTATCGAGCAGGAGAATACTGCAAGAAAGATATTATTCCATATTAATGTAAAAAATATTGGTACTGGTCAAGTATACGACCCTGGTCGTCTTGAAAAATGCAGTCCTTATCACTTACCAGCACCAACTGCTGATGATTTGAATGTAGTATATCTTGGCGATGTTCGTATTGGCGGAACAGGTCTACGTTCAACAATCAATACAAATGGAGCAATTACTTGCAATCCTATGACTATCAGGCTTGATCCGAAGACAAAAACAGGAAGTACAACTTGTACTTACCCTCTTGAATATACCACGATTACAAGTGCTTATTCAACACCGCTTGTTGTCGAGCTTTGGTATGGGTACTCTCAGACTGTGCAGAAGGATATTATTGTGAAGCGCGTAGTATGAGAAGTAGTATGTGTATGCTGAGTAGTATAATTTATTAATAGAAAAAATACATAAATAAAAAGTAAACAAAAAGTACGTAAATAAACGTATAAATGCATAAATGCAAATAAATACCCAATATTCAAAAAATATAAAATATTTAAAAAATGTAATGCAAAAAATATAATGTTCAAAATATAATGTTCATAATGAATATAAAATTAATATAAAATTAATATAAACTGAATATAATAGTCATAAAGGTGGAACCATGAGACAAACAGTTTTAATTGTGATGATGGCTTTGATGCTTGTCCTTACCGGTTGCGGTGGCAGTACAAACCAACCAACTATTACCAACCCTTTTATCGGCGGTAATATAGCCCTAAATCTGGCTTTACAAGATGGCGCGCCACCAGCTGCAGTCTATGATGGTGGAACTCAACCATTCAGCGTTGGCGTTGTTTTGATAAATGTCGGCGAAGCAGATATTGGTCCTGAAACAGATAATCCTTATGTTACTGTAAAGCTCGAAGGAATTTCTCCTGCAAACTTTGGTGTAACACTTGCTGATTTGCATCAGAATTTGCAAGAGCGTGTTGATGGTTCAAAGAAGAACTTTGATGGAACACTATTGCCTGGCAGAGTTGGAAACTTCATTTTTGATGGTTTGAACTTTCAAGGAAAGCTAGTCGGTAACCAAGTGACGACAATTCGCGCATCAGTCTGCTATGACTACAGCAATATTGCAACTACAATGATCTGCATGAAAGATGATATCATTGAGAATGTACAAGATAGCACTCTTTGTGTGCTCAATGGTCCGAAGGCAGTATATAACAGCGGTGGTCCAATACAGATCACTGAAGTAAAGCAGCTTTTGATATCAAAGAAGAGAGCGCAAGTATCTTTCCAGGTATCTCATGTAGGTGGCGATCTTGGTGAGTTCTACGGACGAGCAGATGGCGAAGATTGTAACCCTAGTATCAAGAACAACAACAAATACAAGGTTGAAGTTGAGGTTACTGCTCAAGATCCTGCATCTGTTGTAAAATGCAACCGTTTAGATCAGACTGGTAGTGGTACGCTTGTTATGTATAGCGGAACACCGCAGATAATCATCTGTAATATCGAGAACAACGGAGAGCAAACAAGAGTCTATACCGATCTTTTGACTATCAAAACAAAGTATAGATACGGCCAGTTCATTGAACAGCCTATTGTGATACAGTCTGTACCGCAATAAGATCTTGAATAATTCTTTTTTTTAATTTTTCTTTATTTTTTTATTAGTTTTCTTTGGTCGTTCTTCAGAAGTTTAGTTCTCTTATTATTCTTCAGTATATAAGGAAAAACCATATAAATGGGAATAATTAACCATCGTTAATGTTAGCAACTATCCATCCCCAAGAAGTAGAAGTATTTTACATCTTGCCAGCTATACGACGAGAACTATCTCTGGCTCTTAAGGAGCTTGGTCGTTCACAAAAGGATATTGCAAAGCTCTTAGGAGTAACTGATGCTGCTGTAAGCCAGTATTTGAGCCTAAAACGAGCTACCGATGTGAAGTTCCCTGCTGAACTTGCAGCAGAAATACGCCATATTGCTCCAAAAATAACAGATAGGCAATCAATGGTGACGCAGACACAACGAATCCTAGCAAAGGCGAAATCGCATAAATTAACTTGCAAGCTTCATGAGCAATTTGCCGATGTGCCAAAAGGATGCGATATTTGTTTTCAATATGATACTCAACAAAGATAATGATAGAAATAATATCAAGAAAATTATACTTAGAGATGATGCACAATGGTCACAAAGAAAAAATCAGCAACAATTGCAACAACTTCAGCAGAAACTACGCTAACAACAACTGATACAATAACTGCTTCAACAAAAATAAAAAAACCAAAAGCAACCGCTGAAAAATCTATTACTAAATCTACTACTAAATCTACTATTAAAGCTTCTACCAAAAAAAAGAGTGAGAAACTCGAATCGTTATTTAATGCTGATTCAGCCAGTGCTAAAGATGCAGTAGTTAGTTTTGTAGAACATGCAAAAGATGTAACTCAGGTAACTCATGTAACTCCATCTGAACTAGATAAAGCGAGTGTGCTTGTTGATGAGCCAGATAATGATTCAGATAATGAATCAGATATAGGCCCTTATGTTGAAGAGACTGAAGTGAACGAACCAGAAGTTATCGAGTCGTATACAAAGAAGAATGAAATGAATTCTTCACGATTAAAAAAATACTCTTACCAAAGAAATGATGATTGCTATGAGCAAAATGAAGGAATTCCCGTGCGACCACTGCCAACAAAAGGTCTTCCTCAGATGCACGGCATACTCGAAGTAGAAAAAGAGCCAGAACCAAAGCAAACGCAACTAAAGAGCACGAATGCTGCAGCTGCTAAGCCAAAAAAAGACGGATTGGAAATAGCAATGGAGATTCTAGACGAATACTACGAAGGAACACCAGTTCCTGATCCAAGGTTTAGGCAACACGAGGAGTAAGTATTCTTGTGTGTTGAACAGTGAATATTTGTAAAATTTAATGTGATAATTTAATGTGATAATTTAATGTGATAATTTAATGTGATAATTTGATATGATGATTTGATGTGATGATTTGATGTGATACTATGGCATTACCACTAGCGCAAGAGATGACGATTGATAGATCGCGCTATGACGTTGCAAAT
Source organism: uncultured Candidatus Woesearchaeota archaeon (assembly GCA_963724455.1). Taxonomy (GTDB): domain Archaea; phylum Nanobdellota; class Nanobdellia; order Woesearchaeales; family UBA525; genus UBA525. Next base: position 14,899 of record CAVRUV010000034.1, on the reverse strand, counting down.
GAACATGATCCTCTTTACGAAGCTCCGCCAGGAGTTAGAGAAGAGACTGTACGTATAATCAGCAAAGCAAAAAATGAACCTGAGTGGATGTTGAAAAAACGCCTTGCAGGATTAGCGTTGTATCAAAAAACAGAATTTCCGACATGGGGTCCTGATATAAGTCAAATAATCGAAGATCTTCCTGCAATAAAATTCTACGTCCAACCGCGCGCAAAGGAAACGACCAAATGGGAGGATCTTCCTGAAGACATAAGAAAAACCTACGAACGTATAGGAATTCCTGAAGCAGAAGAAAAAAGCTTGAGTGGTGTTGGCGCGCAGTATGATAGCGATATAGTATATCATAATCTTAAGCGAGAATGGGAGTCGTTAGGTGTAATTTTTACTAACATGGATGTTGCATTGCAAAAATATCCCGAGATGGTTCAAAAATATTTCATGACGCAGTGCGTAGCAATCAACGATCATAAGTTTGTCATGCTGCATGCTGCAGTTTGGAGTGGTGGCACTTTTATTTATATTCCGCCAGGTGTTAAAGTTACTGTGCCGCTGCAGGCATATTTTAGGATGAATGCCGAACGCGGTGGACAATTCGAGCACACACTAATTATCGCCGATAAGAACAGCGAAGTTCATTACATCGAGGGTTGTAGTGCTCCGCAGTATAATTCAAGCTCGCTACATGCTGGTTGTGTTGAGATTTTTGTACATGAAGGTGCGCGAGTAAGATACAGCAGTGTAGAAAATTGGAGCAGGAATACATTCAATCTTAATACAAAACGTGCAATGGTGGATAAAAATGGGATCATTGAATGGGTAAATGGCAATCTTGGTAGTGGCACCACAATGCTTTATCCTTGTAGCGTTCTGCGTGGAGAAGGCGCTAGATCGGACAGTCTAGGTATTGCTTTTGCTTCTCGTGGACAAAATCAGGATACTGGCAGCAAAGTAATTCATGCTGCGCCAAGAACGAGCAGTACAATTCGCGCTAAATCCATAAGTAAGGATGGTGGCATTACTAGCTATCGCGGTCTTGTAAAAGTTATGCCGCAAGCATATGGCAGTAAAGTAAGTGTAAACTGCGATGCTTTGCTTCTAGATAAATCAAGCGTTAGCAATACTTATCCGGATATGCAAATAGATTCTAATGATGTTGATATTGCTCATGAGGCAAGCGTTGGAAAAATCGGCGAAGAAGAAATTTTCTATTTAACAAGCAGAGGATTATCTGATGAACAGGCTCGTCAATTAGTAGTTTCAGGATTTATAGAACCGATTATTAAAGAGTTACCGCTTGAGTATAGCGTCGAGTTGAATAAATTAATCGAGCTTGAGATGGAGGATAGCATAGGCTAGTTCGTATATGGCGCTTAACATATCAAAGACATCGGATGCAAAAATAAATCCTATCCTTCCTGCTCATCCTATCAATTCTATAACTGCATTTGATCCTCTTGACGGAGTAGGAGAAAGTATGGAAACCGTACTTGAAGAAACAGGATTATCAAGACTTTATGCGGCAATACAAAAAGGGTCTGTATTCAATTTACCAAAAGCAGACTCTCACAATACTTCTCAAATATATGAGTGCGATGAACGGCACACAATACTGTTGGTTCCAGCAAATGCTGAGTATACAATAATAAATAAGATTGCAAGAGACATAATATTTATCGTCGATGAATCTGCTACAATGCATTATCATACTGCGCTTAACGTAAAAAATTCTGGAGGTTCTGCAAAATCTTTTATTTATTTATTGAAGGATGCGAAAGTGGACTGGATAGATGCGAGCATTACAGATGGAGTTCGAAATGAGCACATAGTCTATCTTTCGCAAGAAGGGGCAAATGCAAAATATCGTAGCATGTTTCTTTTAGAAAAGCAAGAACATCACGATTCATCGATTTTTATGATTCATGCAGCTAGCAATACCAAATCGACAATGTTAACACGTTCAGTATTGTTAGATTCTAGCAGGGCTAGTTATCAAGGAACAATAAAGATACTCCCGAATGCTTTTGGGTGCACTGCAACGCAGCATGAAGATACACTTCTTCTTGGCGAACATGCTCATATGGATGCAGTGCCAATACTTGAAATAGAAAATGATGAAGTTCAATGTTCTCACGGAGTTACAATAGGCACTCTTAGCGAAGAGCAGATTTTCTATTTGCAAGCGCGTGGTATTCCTATTGAAGATGCGAAACGAATGCTCATTTTAGGATTTTTTGATCGTATACTCATCAGCATGGGTGATCTCGGAAGAAGTATTCGCGAAGAGTATGCTAAGAGGCTAAATGGGTGATGATATGAACAAGCGTAATGATTTTCCAATCCTTGCCGATGGCAGAATATGTTATTTAGATAGCGGAGCTTCTACGCAAAAACCAAGCCTTGTAATAAATGCCATGAAGGACTTCTATGAAACTAGTTATGCAAATGTTCATCGCGGAATATATCCTTTGGCCGAACGAGCAACTGAATCATTTGAAAATGCACGTGTAAAAGTTGCAAAATTTATTAATGCATCAATTCAAGAAGTAATTTTCACGAGAAGCACTACGGATAGCATCAATATGTTTGCAAGATCTTTTATGAAGACGTTGCAACCAGGAGATGAAGTGCTAGTTACTGATATGGAGCATCATAGTAATTTTGTGCCGTGGCAGCAACTTGCAAAACAATATGATATTTCGTTTAACACAGTGAAAATAACTCCTGACAATTTGCTTGACATGGACGATTTATTATCAAAGATAAATCCGAGAACAAAAGTTATTGCAATAACACATGTCAGTAATGTTCTCGGAATAATAAATCCTATTAAAGAAATTGCAAAGCTTGCGCATAACGTAGGAGCAATCATTGTTGTGGATGGTGCGCAAGCAATTGCACACATTCCAGTAGATGTAAAAGAGTTAGATTGTGATATCTACGCATTCAGCGGTCATAAGATGTACGGTCCTGAAGGCATAGGAGTTATGTACGGCAAACGCGAATTGCTTGAAAGATTAGAACCATCAACTTGGGGTGGAGAGATGGTGCTTGAAGTTAGTGCCACCGCTAGTACTTGGAATGAGCTGCCGTATAAGTTTGAACCAGGAACTCCAGATATTACTCAAGCAATAGGCCTTGGTTTTGCAATAGATTACCTGCAACAGATAGGTATTCCTGAGATTTACCGTCATGAACATTCATTGTTATTATATGCACAAGAGAAACTTAAGTTAATTCCACAATTGCATATCATTGGTCCGACACTTGAACGTGAGAATACGAATCGTGTCGGAATCATTACTTTTGTATTAGATGGTGTACACCCGCATGATGTCGCACAATTACTGTCAGATAAAGGTGTTTGTGTTCGTGCAGGACATCACTGCGCGCATCCATTGCATTGTGCAAAATCATTGCCCGCTACAACAAGAGCAAGTTTTGGAGTTTATACTACAAAAGAAGATATCGACTTATTTGTTGCAGGAGTACAACACGTATTAGAGGTATTTCGATGAACTCAGACAACGTTGTTGATGGCGCGAGTGGCGGTACAATTGAACGTGGAGAAGACCCTCTTGAAAACAAAAATCTTAACATTGAACAAGAATTATATCGCGAGAATATTCTTGATCATTACAAACATCCTCATAATAAGCGAATACTAGAAAATCCTACTATAACTCGTGCTGGAAAAAATCCACTTTGTGGTGATGCAATAACAGTACAACTTATTATCGATGGTGATATTATGAACGAAATTGCATTTTCTGGAACTGGATGCGCAGTATCTCAAGCAGCAATCAGTATGCTAAGCGATGAATTGGTTGGTAAGAATACCGACGAGATTATGCACTATATGTCGGATGATATTGTGAAATTACTCGGAATTCCTATAGGTCCAGTTCGATTAAAATGTGCATTATTAGGATTACAAACAATTCAAGAAGCAATTAATGAATCAAAAAAATTAAACTGAAAATGAAGATAAAAATTAAAAATAACTCAAACTAAAACTCATGAGGCGCACAATGAACAACTCAAACACTTCACAAAATCAATTACAAAATTTATTGGAAATAAAAAACTTGCATGTATCTGTTGCAGATAAAGAAATATTGTGTGGTGTAGACCTTAATCTTCCGCTAGGAGAAGTTCACGTGCTTATGGGTCCTAATGGTAGCGGCAAATCAACGCTAGCCGCAGTTATTATGGGTCATCCAAAATATAAGATAACTAAAGGTACTATTCTGCTTAACGGCGAGGATGTAACAACCATGTCTCCAGATGTGCGCGCGAAGAAAGGATTGTTTTTAAGTTTTCAATATCCTGTAGAGATAGCAGGAGTGACTGTGGAGAATTTCTTACGGCTTGCATACAACACTCTACATTCAAAAACTCTTTCAGTAATCGATTTTCATAAGTTATTGCTTGCGCATATGGATGCATTGCATATGGATCACGCATTTTCTCGTAGATATTTGAATGAAGGATTTTCTGGTGGCGAGAAAAAGAGAATGGAGATGCTGCAGATGAGTATTCTAGATCCTGCTTATGCAATACTAGATGAAACTGATTCAGGTCTTGATGTTGATGCGCTTAAAGTTGTTGCTGATGCGATTAATCGTCGAGCAGATGCTCTGCATGCCACTCTTATCATAACGCATTTTTCAAGGCTTTTGATGCACGTACACGCAACACACGTTCATGTTATGCAAGATGGAAAGATTGTAAAATCTGGCGGAAAAGAGTTAGTGCATGAAATAGAAAAAGAAGGCTATCTTGATATGAAACAATGAACGAATAGTAAAAGAATGAACGAATAGTAAAAGAATTAATAAAAAATAAAGGTATAAATACTAGTGTCGCATTATGTGATGTATGGATGCATCCGACTTTGTCGGCACACTCTCATCAGGATTATCACATCCCGCCATTCGCTATTCTTTGTATCTTGGTGCAAATGTGTTGTATGTAGGATGGAATGCATATACAAATAATACGAGAAAATGGTCTGATGGAAAGTTGGTTGGTGTTCTTAGCGTAAATACACTATTATCTGTTCTTGAAGGCATTTGTGCTAGTGAGAATAATCTCTTATATGATAATCGACTAATTGACGTGACGCTATTTGCGCTGCCAACTGTTGGGCAGTATTTTGCGCATGTAGCAGGTTCTAAACAAGCAAGAGTAATGTCGCAATTAATACAACAAGAAAATCTACAAAAAAAAGAATCATTGAAAATAAAAAAATCAATCCCGCTTGAGCTTTCTCTTGGTCCATGATTCTGGAAGCAATCGTCCAATGAGTAATTGCAAACGCAGATTTCTTGGCACGGTATAGAGGAATTTTCTCTCGTGAATTGCTTTATGGATTGTTTTTGCAACTTCATTTGATTGTATTCCTGAATCATCGTGCGCCCAAGCAACGCTGTCAAAACTCTGGTGTTTGAAGAAGTTTGTATTTACTTTTCCAGGGCAGATGCAGCAGACTTTCACACCCGTTCCATCAAGTTCATAGCGAAGTCCTTCAGATAAACCAACTACTGCGTGCTTTGTTGCAGAGTATGCTGATAAATGTGGAACGCCAACTAGCCCAGCCATGCTTGATATGTTTATGATAGTGCCTTGACTTTCTTTAAGCATAGCTAATGATTCCTTAATGAAAAGAACTGTACCAAAATAGTTCGTAATCATCTGTGAGTTTATGTCTTCAAGACGCATCTCTTCAAGAGTGCCGTATATTCCAATGCCTGCACAATTTATGAGCACATCAAGTCTGCCAAACTCTTTTGTTACATGCGCAAGAGTTTCGTGCACTTGTACTGGTTTTGTTACGTCGCATTCTCTTACAAGTACATGAATATTGTATTTTGAAAGTTCTTGCTCAAGCTCGTTGAGACCCTCTTTTTTTCGTGCAACAAGTACTAGATTGTAATTATTGCTAGCGAGAATTATGGCTGTTGCTTTTCCGATGCCGCTTGATGCACCAGTAATTAGCGCCACTTTATGGGGTGTGGTAGTATGATGCAACATGCCTTCTTTTTGGTCAGCGTGCTCATTATGTTCTGCACCTTTTCCTTGACCAAGAGCTTCTTCAATTGCATTATGTGCTGTACTCTGTGATGGAGATTGCTTTGGCGCTGCCGGAGCAGTGCCTTGCTTATCGTTCATTCTTCGTAGTAATGGAGATCTAGGGACTTCATCTTTAGGAGCGCCGCGTATTTTGTATTCTTCGTCTTGATGTTGCATAGGAACCACCTTCTAATTGATAATAACTGATAACAATTGATAACACATGCTCGTGATTTAAATAGGTTGTGCTAGTGTTTTGCTAGCGTTTATTAACTATTTTATGCGAGGAGTATATGCATATTTGCTATTAATTTGCCATTATATTGAGGTTTGGTATTGATGTATGTTCGTGCGTATATTTTGTTTATTTGTAATATACTCATTTGCAACATACTTATTTGCGCAACCTTTCCTTACCGACAAATATTGCTAGAAGTAGAGTTATTAATTGAGAACCTAGGCAGACGATGCAGTATGCGTGGATGACATATGCTTCAATGAATGTCAGATATAGTTGGAATGCAAACATAAATATGACAAGAATGTACATATAGGTCCAAAAATCATCTGATGTGAATGAGAGCATTTTTTCTATTGTTCGTCGTTTAAGAACTGCTATGAAGACGAGAAGATATGCGATAAATCCGAATATCGCAACTGGAATCCCAAACACGCTTGCCCATTCGCTCTTGTTTACTACATCGCAATTAAGCGACGGTCCGTATGTGCAGAATTTTGATGTGCTAGGCGCAAAATGCAAGGTTATTGCATAACAAGAGAGTATGATGCCGATGAGCGCAAGCCATATGATGATTTTCTCTTGTTTTGACTTCATAAACTTAGGAATATTACGGGGTTTTTATTGTTGTAGGTTTGTTTTTGTGCAGTTTTAGTGTTTTCTACGTTATTTTGAACAATCTTTGTTTATCTAAATCAGTGATACCTCATATTTTAGTGTGAGGATGAACGCCTTGAAGTTTGACAGAAATTCGTTCGATTCATGCAGGACGAATTTCGTAAATTCTGACGGTGTCAGTAAATTCTTCGCGTTCATCAAATTTATGTATGAGGAATATCACAGACTGATATGGTCCGTGGTCATTCATTTCTCTATTAATGCTTCTTTGTTCATGATGTGGGGAATAGCGTTGTACGAGTAAATTGTGTAAACTGGGCTCGAGTATGGAGAACCATTAAGAATGAAGAATTCATCTTGTGGTTATAGCAGTAATTCTTTCTGTTAATGGTCGGTATTTGTATGAAACTTTTGAACAAATTAAATTTTAAAAGATTGTATTTCAAAAGAGTGCAGTTAGATTTGAGTAAACATACGGATGATGTTGCAAATTTCCTTCTCGGGGAAGGCGCAGATAAAGAGATTGTTGATATCGTAAATGATTTGCTAAAACAAAAAAATGTCTTATGGACACAATTAGAGGACGGAGTAGCTGAAAACGAGGCAAAATCCGTGCACGAACGCATAGCTGTGTTAAGAGAACGAATATCATTTTATGCCAATCTTGCTCACGTAAAAAAACAAGAAGAGCTTAACAAGAGCATTCGGCGATTCACACTCATAGTTACTGTTTTGACAGCAATATATACACTGTCGGCAGTAATACTCTTGTTTAGAGCAATATAGTCCTAAATATCTTAAAACCCTCCAAACCTGTGTAAAAAGCCATTAGGATACTACACAAAGCCAACGTATCGTAATATTTATATACTAGAACTATACCAATATACTAATCAGTATATTAAAAGCCTACGCAGTACAAGACTGCCACAGTGATGACGATGGGTTACAACGACTACTTAACGATAGAGCAAGTAGAGCAAATTCTTCCAACAGTAAACCTTCTCGTTGATCGCGCACGCATGTTCAAAAGAGAAATTGAAGCACTTGCAGCTCATTACAATTACGATCACATCTTGATGCAAGAAGAAAAGCCTCGTTTCCAAGCGTTAGCAGCGCAACTCACGCAAACGATTGAAGCATTAGAGGATTTCGGATGTTACATCAAGGATTTGGATGTTGGAATTGTTGATTTTTTGTCTACATTCGAAGGAAGGGATATTTTCTTATGCTGGCGTTTTGGCGAGCGGCAAATACGCCATTGGCACGAGATAAATGAGACTTTCGCACAACGCGAAGAGATAATTGATCTTACTTGTTTAGAGCCAGAACTTGGATTCGAAACACCATATGTCGAGAATGAGAACTGATAATTTTCAACATATTTATTTGAGATTCTATGACGCCTAGCACTCCTAAACGGCCGCACGCAAAACCTGCTGCATTGAATCTTAAAACACTATTCTTATCAAAAAAAGAAGAACGAAAAGTAGAGAAAAGAGTAGAAACTGATATAGAGAATAAATTTGAAAATAAATTCGAGAATAAACTTGAGAATAAAATTGAAAGAAAGGTAGAAGCGGATATAGAAAAGAGAATTGATGCAAAAGAAAAACAGGAGACTCTGCATCATCCGCACGAAGCTACGCATAAACTGCTTGCAAAAAGCGAAGTGAGCGTCTGGATTGATACTTATGACGACATCTTTTCTGATTTTGATCCTCGTCCATATAGAGACCGGGCAATGTCTGTAGATTTTTTGGATGAAGCAAAACGTTATACAAAAGAAAAGAAGGGAAAATTGAACTTGCGTATTTTGGCACCAAATAATATACGTAATTCTAGGATGGAAGTTGTGATAAAAAAGAGATTGCTTGACCATTTCAAACATAATGACGATTTGCTTACAAAAGAACGTTCAGCAGATGTGAGGCGCGGAGTATCCTTGATTGCATTAGGCTCAGCACTGCTGTTTAGCGCAGCATTAATCATACATTATTTATCTCCAGCTTTATGGCGAGAATTGCTAATTGTCTTCATGGAACCGGCTGGTTGGTTCTGTTTTTGGGTAGGCTTTGAGCAAATACTATATAACAACAAGAAGCCAGAGCAAGAGTTCTACAAGAAAATGAGTTCTGTCGATATTACATTTGATAGCTATTGAATAAATATTTTTTCAAATCATTTTTTTAAATCAATTTTTTAAGTTATTCTAATTTTAAGCTCAATTAATAATCATAGTTTAGTTCATAGTAAGTTTAGTCATAGTTAATTCAGTAAGGAACACCTTGAACTAGATCCTGACGACGAGTCGCTGTGAGCTTAAGCGAACAGGCAAGGACGAGTTGTCAATAAAATCTGCGAGGGACGAGCAGTAATTCTTCGTGTTCCAAATCGTTAGTTTTAGAGTCAAACAAATAGATACACAGATAAGCATGTTTTTGTTTACCAATCTTATGGCACTTCCTATAACGCCCATTACTGAGTATGGCAAGATTGCTGATGTCGCGCATGAGCGCGCTGAGCACGCGCTTTCAAGCATAAAGCGTATCATCGCAATACACTCAGGAAAAGGTGGTGTTGGTAAAACATTCCTTACTTGCAATCTTGCATACGCGCTCGCAGACCTGCACGGACTCAGCGTGGGCATTCTTGATGCCGATGTGGATTGTCCCAATGTTGCAAAATTCTTGGGCATCAACCAATCTCTTATGATGGATAATAAGCATTTTATTCCCGTGCAGCATCGAGGAGTAAAGATGGTGAGCACTGGTCTTATGCGAGATAAGGATTTATCTCCTATTATGTTGCGCGGACCAGCAAAACATCGCATAGTTTTAGATTTGTTAACTAATACAAACTGGGGCGCACTTGATATACTATTAATCGATATGCCACCAGGAACATCGGATGTTCCAATGAGTATTTTTGAATTTGGCAATATTAATGGCGTGCTTTTCATAACAAGTCCCGCTAAAGAAGCAATCCTTGATACTAGAAGAAGCATTGGTCTTTGTCGCCAGTTTGGCTTGCACGAACTGGGTATTGTTGAGAACATGAGTGGCGAAATCTTTGGCAAGGATAAAGCGCTCGAGCTTGCATCAGAATTTCAAATACCATATCTTGGTTCCATTCCGTTAAACAACGAGATTTTTGAAACAAATGAACGTGCAGAAATTGCATTTTTGCTTCCAGGCATGGAAGATGCTGTGCGGGATATCATTGATGCAGTTCGTGGAAATTTGTCTTAGTATCTTTATTAGTTTTTTAATGTCGTATTTTCTAGAGAAGTAGTTTAGGATTTATTTTTAATAATTTTCAGTGTTGTGACGCGCAGTAATCACGTAGTCCACAGTTTCGTGCTCGCATTGTGAGTTACTTCGTTCCTCACGCATCGCACTCAGAACTATCGCAGGTCTACAACACTAAGAAAATTTCAATTCAATTATGCTTGCGGCTTTTGTTTATCGAAATATGCCTTTACTGTATCGTCAATTCTTGGCTTTGCTTTTGGGCCTAGTTTATAGAATATCTTTTCTGCTTCGCCGCCCCAGCTATAATCGCCTTTTGTTTTCTTAATTTCGCAGACTTCGAATTCGCCTAACTGCTTTCCTTTATTGAGATGGTAATAGATAACGCGCAGCGTTACTGCTGGAAAAAGCTCTTTGTATGCTTTATAGATCTGATAGCCGTATGCATCTCCCATGAAATGCAGAATCTCGATAACGTTCTGACGCACTTTACTATAAGTTGGGCGTCCTCTTTTTGCCATATGCCTCTTACGCTATTATGCTTTTTTAAACTTATCGAAAAAAAGACAATATGGAAAGAAATTCATCTTCCGACGACAATCGACGAGAGATAAATTCTGAAGTGTCGCTTAAGATAGTACACTATTATAGCACAACATTATTATAGACCAAATATACACGTAAGCACATGCTTTACGTAAAAAGACTCGTCTCAGTCACAGATCATGAACTGCAAGCAGCAGGATATAAGGCGCAAGACCTTGCAGTATTAGCGTCTCAGGTTCATGTAGCGCCGAGTATTGTCATAACAAGCAATGCGTTCGATGAAGTATTGCGACTTAACAATCTTAAGTACAAGATAGAGTATTTGATGAGTCACGCTCAAGAGTACCTGCAGCAAACCATAGTAAATGTCTATTCTGGAGCAAGAAAAGCGCTTTTTGAAGTGAAATTACCAAACGGATTTGAAACAGAGCTTCGTGAGCATTATGATGCACTCACTTCTCCGCTTTCAATTGGTGAACTTGTAGCAGAAAAAGAAAGACCTTCTGTACGTATAATCCTCAGTACAAACCGTATTGACGACCCTGAAGATAATACAACAATCATACAAGCAGTCAATGGCTTTGATGAATTGCTCATAGCAGTACGTGAGGGCTGGGCTCTAGCATACGCGCCATCATTACTAAAAGCAAGGATGAAGGAACGATTTGCCGAGTCAAAGCTCAAAGTAGCACTTATCGTTCAATTGATGGACAAGCGCGCATCAACAGCGCACGTATATTCGAGTGTATCTCAAGATCACGGCAAACTCTACATACAAGCATATCTTGGAGTACCTGACATGCGCGATACTATTGTAAAAGATTATTACGCAATCGGCAAGTACAATCTTAAAATCATGGCAAGCGAAGTTACTTGTCAAAAAGAACAACTCATCTTGGATGATAAAAAAGACATAATTCTAACGCAATTTGAGCAACCGATTGTCAGCGAAAAGATTGTAGATCGCGATCTTATCGAGCTTGCTAGGCAAACAAAGAAAATAGAGCGGACACTTACAGTTCCAGTAAAAGCATTCTTTGTTGGCAGTCAAGAAGATCAGGAATTACTCTGGGTAAATAGGCTGCCATTTGACGTGATGTTGGATAATGACTGAATGGTTGACTAAGAATATTAATAATTAAGAATTGTTTTTATTATTTTCTTTAGCTATTATTTATTTTAGTTAGTGATGCTTTTAGAAATAATTTTACATGTAGTTACAATGCGCTACAGGATATCTGTCACACCAAGCGCCGTCTAAACTGCAATCAATACCATTGCTTGGTGTTAAACAACCACTAACTAATGTGCAGGTGTATAATGTATCCGCATCACATACATTGTCATTTTCATTAAGATTATCGCATACTGTGGCTGGACAGCTTATGGTATATGCTGCTTTTATTTGCGCACTTGTTGTCATTCCTGTTTTACAGGCTTTTGCTTTTATAGCGCTTGTTACATCTATAGGAACTGCAGCAGTATATTTTTGTGTTGGGGCAATTGCTGGATCCCCGCAAATTGTTGGGACATTAACATTTGCCATTCCATCTATTGTATAGTAGATTGTTGCACCAGCCGTTGTAGTGCTTATGACTACACTTTGTGGTGAACTATAGGAACCAGCCACAGGATTATATGAAGGATTAGCTACTGTGCCTGCTGCAGAATTACATGTTCCATCAGCGGTATTGCAGCCATTTGCACATGCTGTTGTACCGCTCCATGCTCCTGCAACACACGTTTGATTATTTGTAAGAGCAGCAGGATTACATCGTTTTTCATTATTGGTGCATGATCCTGGAAGAGTTCCTACAGTGAATATTAGTGATGTTATTTGTTGATTATCTGCAATGTCTTTACAATAGATTGTTATGTTATAGGTGCCATTTGCCAAGTCATTTCCATGATTGTAATCTACATTATTAGTTATAGGGTACAAAGTGTCCGGACTTACTGTATCATTTATTTTATATTGTATACTTTTTACTCCAACATTATCAGTACATCCGACATTTACTTTGATTGTTGTTGGGCCACCACCATTCGCAACCACTGTAGGAGTAGGTTTGTTGATTGTAATAACTGGGAGAGTAGAATCAGGTATTAGTGTGCAGGTTGCTGTGCCAGTTGGACCAGTACAAGCATATCCTGCTCCTTGAGGGCAAGATGTTGCAGTTCCCCAAGAGCCGCCCGTTACAGGACAATTTTGTATTTGCGCACCAGAACATTTTGTCTGCCCTTGTGTGCAAGTTGATGGTATACATTGTTTATTTAGTGGAGAAATATCCCATATGTATGTTGCACCAATAGGATAGGCTATTGTTACCAGATGGCAAGTTGTGTTGTAATATACTCCAGTAGTTAGTTCTTCACAACGAGTTGTTCCATCTTCTGTAGGGTCGCATTGTGTTAAACATAATCCTGAGTTTGGGAAATAGAAATTTCCAGGACTGCATTGCCAGCAATATCCGCCCCCATATGGATAGCAATGTAAACTATTGTTCTTGTTTGCTTTCATTAATGTTTGTTGGTCTTGAAGGCATGTTTGAGTGGAAGGTACTAATGGACATAAGCCTGTAGCTTGATTATTGATAGTTATGCTTCTTGTTGTACTATTCAGTTTACTTGTTGTATCATTGCAGGCAACAGTTAATACATAATTTCCATTTGGTAAGCTGATGCTTGTTTGGTAATTTCCTTGGATCAATGGATATTTTGTATTTGCATTATCAAATGAGTACCATAATGCACTAACGCCGTTTGTTGCACTGCATCTAGCAAAAAGTTCCATAGTTTGTTGGTATAACCCCGAGATTGGATAAATAACTTCTAATGAAACGCTATTCGGTTGTAAGCATTGGTAATTTCCGTTAGATCCCATTGAGACTTCGCCAACAGCGCAAGTACGACAGTATGGATAATTAGCATTTAGACAGCGATTTTGTGATGTTGTAACAAAAGTGCCTGGACTAGATCCCGCGGTACAGAATTGTCTAGTATTATTCTCGCACAAGCTAGAACTCTTGTAGCAAATTTGTGCTGGTGAGTTTCCGCGTGCGTCGTATCCGTCGGTTGTATTGCATTTGTAGCATGATCCGGTGCATCCTGTTGCGCTTAAATTGTTTACAAAACCACCAGGATAACTTGGATCGCTAGGTGCAGCAGTATTGCAGAATCCGCCCCATGCTGAACAGCTGCCTGCTGGTGGGGGGATACAAGTATATGCTGTAGGAGTGGTGGTATTGCACACTGTATTTGGTGCAGTGCAAGTTGTGTTGGTAAACCAACTAAGGCCTGTAATATTACATTGTTCTATAATGTTTACCGCCGGAGTTCCTGTTGTATTGCATCGTTGTCTTCCCGCAGTGCAAATGGTTGGAGTAATACAACTAGCAGTTGCTCCGTCGTAAGAACATACTTTTCCTGTTGTTGCACAATTTTCAATATTATTCCATCCAGTTCCAGCACTGTTGCATTTTTGAGCCATATTTACTAGGCATTGTTGTTCGATATTTGCTTCGCAAATTATAGGAGACGCGCATAAAGAATTTGGTTCTAAACCGGTACAGGTTTGTCCACTAGGACAAATTACTGGTGTACTCCATACTCCTGCAGTACAAGTTTGTAGTTGTGCTCCATAACATTTCTTTGCACCAGTGGTGCATGTTGGTGGTGCAGCTGAGCATGTTGCGGTTGGTTCTACGCCCGTACATGTTTGTCCACTAGGGCAGGGCGCTGGCGTACTCCATACTCCTGCAGTACAAGTTACTATTTGCGTGCCAAAACATTTCTTATCTCCAGTAGTGCATGTTATTGGTGTAGTAGTTCCTATTGTGAAATTTTGTATCGTCCATAATGTATCGGCAGGTACATCTGTGTTGCCACAGTACCAAGTAGGATCTGCGCCGTATTTCTTGCAGATATATGCGATAACAACGGCCTCTTTTGGCAAGGATGGTGTTGTTATTGTTATTGTAGTATTAGTCGCATTTGCAACCCAATCTTGTGAATTTGTGATGTTATATGCTGTCCAGTTTCCTGTTCCGTTGTAATAATAGATTGATTTGTAGGTATATTGTTTTGAAACTCTTGTGCCTTTTGTGATATTGATGCTAACGATAGTATTTGCGCCTGATGCTGCAGTTGTTACAGTGAAATATGGTTTTGATGG
>CAVRUV010000033.1:0-37945 GCA_963724455.1 uncultured Candidatus Woesearchaeota archaeon | reverse complement strand
TTACCAGCTTTTTGCTTTACTTAAGCATTTCATTGAACTGGTTCGACACTTTCATCTTTTGGGCAAGTGCTTTCTCTTCAGTTGTTTTCTCGCCTTTTGTAACGAACCATATAATGACTGCAAAGACTAGTATTACGATGATGAGCGCCATCATGTCAGGATTATCTAGGAAGTATAGCCACTCTGGTCTGTTCCACCAGTTTGCTGAATTTCCAAAGATATAGATAACAATTGCAAATGCTGCCATTGCAATCCAACCGGAAAGGCTATTTCCTCCGATCTCAAATCGTTTGCCCATCACACCGATAATTAAGAGTGCCATGACCACTGCTATAAGTACAACACTTACATTTGGTAATGATTGGTTGATGATTGTGACAATGTCTCCATCTGGAGGATAATATCCCATTACGTGCGGGAAGACAACTGCTGCGCCCATGACTAATGCAACAACAACATTGTACTTTTTTACACTTTCATCAGTTCCGAATATTTTCACTTTTTGCATTATTGCAAATACTACAGTGAAGATAAGTACGAACGGTAGGATTATATCGAAAAGTCCTAAATATTCAAGTTGTCCAAATGCTTCTTGCATTACCATGAGCAATCACCTTTGATTATTATTTTTTAACCTATTTTTTTAATTGATATTTATTGATTATTTTATTTATTGATTATGAGTATATAACTATGATGTTCTAATTGTAGTAATATTGTGATAATGAGTGATTAATGAGTAAATATATTGTTTTTTTTAATTCTTTTATCATTTTTTTATGTTTTTTTAGGTGCGTCTGCACCGCCGGCTTTGGGCGCGTTTGTTACATATATTATGAATCCAATAACGATGGCGAAGAGGAATACTGTTGCCATAAGGGTGCTATCCCAGTATTGTGTAACATATTCCCATGCAGGACCTAACCATCCTACTCCATTTGCAAAGATTAGTACAACTGCTACAAGAACCACATAAATCATGTATTTTCCAAGTGGCATGTCCATGAGGCTGAATCCTTCCTTGCTTGGTGCATGAAAACTTGCAACAAGAATCATGAACATCACGAGAATGACTAGCACTAATGCAACTTGTGCTACGAAGACGTTAATTAGCGAAACGAGTTGTGCTGATGCTACTACAAAAAATCCTGTCACGAATGCTATCATCGCATTGAGATTTTTTCTCGTGTACATTTTTCCATCAGAAGTGCTTGCTTCCATGCCGAATATCTTGCTTTTTTCTAATACTCCGAATACAAGAGTAAAAATAAGCAAGAATGGCAGTACTACATCGTATAGACCAATTTGGTCCATAAACATCAATGATTCTCGAAATACGCTAATTTCAGCACTCATACCGTCGAATTCAGGAGAAGAGGGTATTTAAAGGTTGTGGAGATGTGGAGTCTATGCCATTTTTTTATTAGTTATTTTTATGAGTGTTTATTGTAAATATTATTGCACGCGCACCACATGATCATTTTTGATGAGTGCATTGTTGATGAGCACATTGTCTGGGTATTGTGGTGAAAATATGGAAAAATTGTCGAAAACCTTTAAAAACCAATCCGAAAGTTCTATTCAATGGTATTAGACAAACGTTCTTCCTCGCAAGAACCAGACAATTTAGACTTACGCTCCACATTTGAGACTGCTGCAAAACATCTTGCGCTTAAAGATAAACAAGGATTACGCTACGCAACAAAGTTACTGGATGTTTCAGGAGTTAGTTCTTCATTGCGCAATACTTATATTCGTGAAGCGAGCAGGTTGTTGGAGCAATCTTCTGTCACTTTCGCGCATAGTTTATGTGTCACAGGATTGTGTTTAGACTTTGTTGATTATGATAATGGAGATGTTGGGACTAAGCAAGCACTCGGCGGAGCAATCCTTCATGATATTGGCAAACTTGGTCTGGAACATCGTATTCGTTCTAGAAAAGCGAATCTCAAGCTTGGAGATGATGATCTATTACGTACTCACTCTTACATTGGTGCCGGTATGCTTAGCGAATTCCCAATGCCTGCATATTTATCGGGAAGTCATCATATCTTACCAAATAATACTGGATATGGTGTTCTAATAGCATTACCTGATAATATGCTATTCGTCGCGCAACAAGCTAGATTGGTATTAAGTGTGTATGATTTTATCGATGCAATGGAGCACGGAGACGGAAATTCAATGACTGCGCCGAAATTTGATCGTAACGATAAACAAACTGTAATTCGTACTATGAGTGATTTGTTTTTTACTCCAATTGGAGGTGCCATTGTAGAAAAAAACTTATTCATAGAACGCGCTGTTGAGTTCTATTGGCGCCATCATCCTTTAGATTCAGAGTACAAACATCTTATGGATACTATTCTTGGTGATATTTCTAATCGTAAAAGAGAATAAGACAGATAGTAACTATAATAGGTATGAGCTAAGGTAATAATATAATAAATATAATAGATAGTAAACTTATACAAATCTCAGATAACTTTTATACAAATCTTATACACATATATACTAGCAATATATCTCTGAACGTATGGCTAATGTGGCAATCATGGATCAAAAGGAATTCTTGCAACTAAAAAAAGAGATGGAATCATACGATTCAAAGCGCGATGTTATTATCAAAGAATCTCGCGATATTACAAAATGCTCCAAACAAGCGATTTATTCTCTGCATCGCGCAGAAGTAAAGACTGCAAAATCACAGCTTGCTGAAGCTGAAAAAGTCATTGCGAAATTATTGAAGGATATCGTAGTTGATCCTACTCTACGCACAGGCGGATTTAGTGCAAATCTAGAAGAGTATACTGAAGCAAAAGCATTTTTGCAGTTTTTAGAAAAAGGAACTTTGATTACTTGTAAAGAACTGAAATTTGTTGACGCTGAAGAGTATCTTCTTGGATTGTGCGATTTTACTGGCGAGCTCATGCGCCACGCAGTAATTTCTGCAACAAATCGCGATACTAAACGGGTGAAACAAGTTCGCGACATGATTGATGCAATCTACGGACAATTTGTATTGTTCGATTTTAGAAATTCCGAACTGCGAAAAAAATACGACTCGATAAAGTATAATTTGCAGAAAGTCGAGAACGTGATGTATGATATTAGCATGAATCCGAGAAATGTCGGGAAGAGAGAAGATTCTTAATGTATTAATTGAGGTATTACTATGCAAGATAAAGACACAGAAAACATTGTTCACTTTATTTTCGAGATGGGTCATCTAAAAAATACACCTCGTGCAGGTTGGCCTCTTCTTGGCATTCCAAATCCTGAAAGTGTTGCAGACCATACTTCGCAAGCAGTATTCATCGCGTATATTCTTGCTAAATTAGAGGGTGCAAATCCTGATCGTACAGCACTCATTGTCGCATTTCACGAAATGGCAGAAACTCGAATTGGAGATCTGCACAAAATGGCGCAATCATATATTTTGGATAAAAAAGCAATAGAAATACGTATAGTTGGCGAACAGTCAGCATTGTTGCCTGCCGATATTGGAAAGGATTTTGTTGAGTTTTTCTCTGGCTTTGATACTGAGGCATCTATTGAGCACACTATTGCAAAAGATGCAGATTATCTACAAGTAATATTTCAAGGAAAGTTCTATGTGGAGCAAGGATATGTTGGCGCGCAAAATTGGATTGATAATGCAACAAAATGCCTTGTGACAAAAAGCGCAAAAGACTTGGCTGCACAAGTTGCAAAGACTAGAAGCACGCAGTGGTACGAAGGTATCAAGCGAATAAAAAGATGAATCCTAGAACTTTTAGGTGCGAATGAAGGAATGTCGCGATGAAAGAATATTAAGGGAAGTTTTTTAAAGTATTTTTTTTATTTAGTATGATTATGATATCTTTGAAATTGCCTGAGCGTAAATATCTTTCAACATATATTGATGCGGTTAAAGAATTTCATAAGCACGGTTCTGATAATGACTCAACAGATCATTATCTGAAATTTGATTTAGGTCGTATTGATGAACAATTTGATGAATTGATTAATTCATTAATGGATAGCCATAATGAAATAAATATTAAAGAAGGGCGAGTTCCAGATACACAATATTGGATTATCGACGAGAATGAAAAATATTGTGGTAGAATTTCATTAAGACACAGACTTACTGAAAAACTTTCAGTGCGCGGTGGGCATATTGGTTATGATGTTATTCCTTCTGAACGAGGAAAAAACTATGCTACAAAAGCATTAGCGTTGTGCTTAAAAGAGGCTAAACAGATGGGATTAAATGAGGTATTGTTGACTTGTGATGACAATAATGTTCCTTCTATAAAAACAATCGAATCCAATGGTGGCATTCTAAAAGATAAATTGCCTCATGAAGGAACTGTTACAAGACGTTATCATATAACTCTTTAATTTTCATTTTAATATTTATTTTTGCATTTTCTTCTATTTTCCGCCTTTTTCTCCAACATATTTATAAAAAACAAGATGATTTCAGTACTCTATGCATAGAACTCATACATGTGGAGAGCTTAGAGCAACAGATTCTGGTAAGCAAGTAGTGCTAGCCGGTTGGGCGCAAGCAATCAGATTGCACGGCGCAATAGCATTTATAGATATTCGCGATCGTTATGGTTTAACGCAAATAACTGTCGGCGAACAATTTTCAGATTTGACAAAAGACCTCAAGCGAGAATCAGTAATAAAAGTTACAGGTATTGTAAAAGTAAAACCGCAACCAAATCTTAAACTAGAGACTGGAGAAATTGAGCTGCAAGCAGAAAATTTTGAGATTCTAAATCCTGCTCAGCCTCTACCAATTGAGATAGAAGCTGATAATTCCGACGAGACGCGTTTGAAATATCGATATCTGGATTTACGTAGACCGCTCATGCAGCATCGTTTATTATTTCGCGATAAACTAGCAGCATCTGTTAGAAAGAATCTGCGAGAAATGGGCTTTACTGAGATAGAAACGCCACTTCTTGTAAAGAGCACTCCTGAAGGAGCAAGAGATTATGTTGTTCCTAGCAGAATTCATCACGGAAGATTCTATGCTCTGCCGCAGAGCCCGCAAATATACAAGCAATTGCTAATGGTATCCGGTTGTGATAAGTATTTCCAGCTAGCAAAGTGCCTGCGCGATGAGGATCTGCGAATGGACAGACAACCAGAATTTACACAAATTGATGTAGAGATGAGTTTTGTCGAGCAGGAAGATGTTTTGCAGGCTGGAGAAAAACTCATTAGCAATATGGTAAAAGACGTGCTGGATAAAGAAATAAAAATTCCTTTCACAAGAATAACATATGAAGATTCAATGGATAAATACGGTTGTGACAAACCAGATTTGCGCTTTGGTCTAGAACTAGTCGACATCACATATGTGGTAAAAGATATTGAGTTCAAAGTTTTTAGTGAAGCACAGCTTGTAAAAGCAATTGTTGTACCAAAACTGCTCGCAAGAAAAGATGTAGACCGTTATACGGAATTTGCAAAATCAAACAAGGCAAAAGGACTTGTAGCAATAAATGTTAATACTGAAGGAAAACTAGAAGGTTCTGTTACGAAATACTTCTCAGAGCAAATTCAGCACGACATTATTAAAGCTCTACATGCAAAACCTAATGAGACGATATTTATTGTTGCAGATAAGAAGAAAACTTGTAATGATGTATTATCAAGACTTAGAAATCAATTAGGAAAGGATTTGGTGTTGTATGATCCTGCTGGTTTAGAATTCTGCTGGGTTGTTGACTTTCCACTCTTTGAGTGGGATGAGGATGCAAACGATTGGACTGCAGCACACCATATGTTTACGATGCCAAAGCCAGAGCATTTGCAATACCTAAAAACTGATCAAGGAAAAGTGCTTGCGCAATGCTACGACCTCGTGTTAAACGGAGTTGAAATGGCCTCAGGCAGTATTCGAGTAAACAGGCAGGATATCCAACGCGAGATAATGTCTGCGATGAACATAAATGAAGAGACTGCGAGGATAAAATTCGGATTCTTACTAGAAGCATTTACCTATGGCGCTCCACCGCACGGCGGATTTGGAATAGGCTTTGATAGGCTTGTTGCAATGCTCGACGGTAGTTTTGATATCAGAGATTATATAGCATTTCCAAAAAACAAGTCGGCAGAATGTCCAATGGATAATTCTCCATCGCCAGTTGATTCAAAACAGCTTGATGAATTAGGACTTGCGATGAAGAAACTGTAAACATAAAGTTTAGATTGGTTATTGGAGTTGGGCGGAATTTTATACTATAAGTTTTAGTTGTTTTTGATTTAGTTGTTTTTTTTTGAATAAGTAGTTATTTTTTAAACTAAAATGTAATTATTTTTTACGGCGTGTTTGTTTTGTACAAGGGGTATTTTTGTACAGGTTTCTGTACAGGTTTTTGCATTGATTAATTTAACGTTTTTTAATCACTTATGAGTTATAAATATAGATATCTTTTTAAATGAAACCGGGATTCTATTGTCGATGGATAGAAATAATGATGCTATGAGCCTAGATGGGATAGTTGGTGCATCTATTGGGTCTGGTTTGAATCTCCCTATAGGTAATCAGATTCCTATTAGTGACTCAAATGAACAACCCTGCAGTATGTCGAATATTGGTTATCCAGAGAATAAATCGTCTATGAAAAGCAATTCTTCTCGTAATATGCGCTTATTCTATTGCGCAGCAGCGTGTTATATTGCAGCACAGGCTGCAGATAATGTTCTTACATCAATGAATGTGGCTAAACACGGTCTTGATATTGAAGGTAATTCTTTAGTTAGATTATGCATGGATTATGCGGGCGTTCAAGGAGGATTATGGGGCACGAGTGCGATAATATCAGGGATTGCTATTCCTACATTGTATCATAATAAAAATATTAAGGGAATAAGTAGTGAGTCTATTCTTTTTACTTGGTCTGTTGTGCATGCCATTGCAGCAATGGCTAATGTGTTTGTTTATATGCAGAAATAATTATGCTGTTATTTTACTCCAAATATTTGGTCTGGCAGCCCACACTATTCTGCAATGCACATCATTGTTTGTTGTGAGCAATTCTTGCGCAGTATTTTGTACAAGATTTCCAGTATTTTCATGAGCCATCTGATGTGAGATTATTATTGTTCCATCAGGACGAATTTCCGTTACAATGCCTACGTGCGTATTGAATGATCTCCAACCATTTTTTCCAGTGCCTGCAATGAATGATTCTGCAATATGTGTAGTATCTGCATAATACATCCCGATAATATCTCCCACTCTTAATTGTGAAATATTTATTGATGCTGCTGGTTTATTTTCAAGATATTGTTTTATTCTAGGGCTGTATTCTATTAATTCATCATATGCTATGACTTTTGCTTTAGCATTATTTTTTCCATTCTTTATTGCTGCTTGATATAAAACATCATACTTGTTCTTTATTTCTTTATGAAGTTCTTCAAGTTCAGAGTTATGTTGTGAGTATATTTCTTCAAATTCATTGTATATTGGAGTTCCAATTTTAGTGACATTATTTAGCATAGTCCAGGCATTTCCGCTTATTCCGTATACGTTTGTCAAGATATGTTTGTCTAAGTTGTAAATAGAAGATGCTGCGTCTATCACGAATGCAGCGCACTGGTTTATTTGTATTGGTCCTTCTTGATATGCTGCGTTTGGTAGTTGTTTTGTTTCTAGATAATGATTGATTGCGGGGACTCTACTTGTGCCTGCGACAATTGTTGCAGCAATGCCGAGCCTGATGATTTTCTGTTTTTTTGACAGTTTATGCTCTTCTGTAGAGTCTTTTTTTTCGTTGAGTATTTTATCGATTGCATCGATTGGTGTTTCATATTTATTGTTGATTTTTATTGTTGGAAGGGAAAGTAGTTGTCTTTTCACTGAGAATTCTGTTCTAAGCGATTTCAAGTAGACACGTAGTCGCTCTGCATTTTTAGGATTTTCTTTATCTAATTCAGATAGAATGTCTGTTATGTGTTTTTCTTCTGCAAAGCGTTGTTCTTTTTTGAATAATCCAGTCTTCTTATTAATTATCCAGTGCCAGCTTTTAGGTTCACTAAGCTCTTGGTATAGATCATTTAGTTCAGATTCGGTTATCATGATGCTCTCTATTTATTTGAATTCTATATATTCAACTATTGCAGAGGTATTACCTCGTTTGTGTTCTATTGTTTTTCCTTTTACATCACTTATTATTTGCATAATTTTATGTTCTCCATTCATAGGATTTAACCCACCAAGTGAATTGAATTGTATGGCTTCACCATTCCAGTAGATATACCAGGTTGATTGTCCTATGATGTGTTGTGTTTCAGCAAGTAAATACCATGATCCACTCTGTGTTTTTACGCCATAAAATTTCTTACTCATGAAGTCAGCCTCGTTTTTATTATCAGATTATTCTATATCACGCTTCTTGGTTCTTAAACATTATTGTTGTGTTATCTAGTCTTATGTGCAGTTTTAAGTGTTCGATAAATTCAAGCAAATCTTCGACAGTTAAAAAGTAGCATTCAAATTCCAAATCTGATTTTCCAAATAATTCAATAATTTTTGTGACATGATGATGATTGTTTAGTAATTGAGCGCATTTTGTTTTTTCAGCAGGATTGTCTAGTTCTATTGCAACACTAAATCTATCATACCCAAGCGGGCGCAAGTCATAAGTTGGTAAGTACCCCTTAATTACTTCTTCTTGCTCGAATCGTTGTAATGCAGATCTTATGGTATTTGGTGCGAGTGTTGTATTTTTTGCAAGATCTAGAATTGTCATTCGACCATCATTGCGTAGTAATTCTAGGATTGTTTCATCAGATTCTGTAATTTTTTGTTCTCCTCTTTTTCCACCAACAACATATTCAGGTCTTGCTTGAGGAAATAACATCGATGGAGGCAAGTGAGTTGTTTTAATTATAAGAGAAAGGTCTTTTTTCTGGACTATAGTTCCGAATTTCTTGAATAGTTGTTCTTGCAATTCGTTGAATTCTACTGCGCACCATACTCTAAAGTATAATGCGATATCATATGGTCCGGCAAGAAGGATTGCTTTTCTAAATCCGGTAAGTTTTTTTGCGTATTGCAGGAATTCTTCCTTTTTGCTCTTTTCAGTTGGTTTAAACCTGATGTATAGTTGGTATATGTCAAAATCATAGACTGATTCATCAATTAATGCAGTAACTCCGCGCAGTATCTTCCTATCTTTTAGTCGTTGCATGCGATAAAGTGCAACTTCTTGTGATACTCCTATTTGTTTTGCAAGTGCCGTCGTTGTTATCCTGCCGTTTTTCCAAAGTGCGAAAAGAAATTTTCTATCCTTAACATCAAGTTTTTCTACTCTTTCTATTTTATCGTCTGATTTGATGAGGTTTGAGGATTGTATACTTTGTTTTTTTGTTTTTTTAGGCATTTTATCCTTATTATTTAATCATTTTATAAATTTTTCGTAAATAAATTTTATATTAATATTTAACGTTACTACTGATACAAAATAATGAGGGATAAAAATGAAACAAGGATTAAAACAAAAATTAAGAGGAGCAGCATTGGCTTTATCATTAATGATGACTACGCCTGTAGTTGCCCAGACACCTCCTGCTCCTGAAGTGAGCATGGAGTATTTTGCATCTAAAAAGCCTGAAAGTAGTTACTTGAGACCAAGTATGACTTTTGCTTTACCTGGACAGATCAAAGGGTATAGCTTTGTAGAGATGTACAAAGATGGTGCGGGATATTTAGGCAAGACGATATTGAAACGACCTCTTGGTGATGGTACTTTCGCATTAGATTCGGTGACTGTACATGGTGATGAACCATTTACTAGAACTAGTCTGGGTGCAAGTGTGAGTTTGCCCATGCCTAAAGGTAGCTATGCTAGTGTAAAGTTCTTGCCAATCTGGATTGACAAAAGCGGAAAGCTGATTCATGAGCGCATGGTTATTGCATATGCAGCAGGCGTTGATTGTGGAGCAGGTGTGACATTGGCAAGCTTTGGTGATATTGATGTCGGTCCGAAAAGCGGTTCGCAATGGGGATATGGCGAATTGAGCCTGATGAAGAAATTCAGCAAGAGTTTTGAAGCAGGATACTGTGGCGCATTAATAGGTCACGGTGATGCAACTCCTAGACTGGAGCACAGGCTCGGCGTGAAATACACCTTTTAGTTTCTTTTTTTTTGTTTTTCTTACATTCTGTATTGAAATTATTTATGAAAATTCTAGATTTGAAAATTTTATGTTAAACAACATATTATTAAATTATTTATTTTTAATTTAATATTTTATATTATTTTAATCATTTTATAAGTTTTTAGTAAATAAATTTTATATTGTTTGTAATCCCTGTAATGTGTAATGATATGATAAATTATTGAGGAGATGATAACTATGGGATTATTTAAGAAATTATTTGGAAAAAAAGGAACGGATGCAGGACATGCATTGTCAGTTATAGATGATAAATTAGCATTAACACTTGAAGAAATAGCAAAAAAAGAGGAAGACATAGCAGAAATAGAGCAAAAGATAATTTTGTTAGAAGAGAAGAAGAAAGTTGAACAAGAAATGGGATGTGTTGCGAAAGTACATGCTGTCTATGCAAAAGGCCTGCCGATACAACGAGCAGCGCTAGATGTGATCAAGCTACATAAAGAATATGGTCATACAGCGCTTGCACAAAAGATGCAGGATTATATTAAGAAATTCCCGCAAGAATCAACGAAAGGGCAAAAAGAATATCCCTCATTAGAAACTCTTTATAGTTTTATGACAGAGTGTGTAGTGGCGCCAACAGATACCTACATCGAAATCTTGAAGGAAAAAGAGATAGAAATTGAAAAATTGGCTATAGGAAGACAAGAAAAGCTTTCAGCGTTAATGCGAAGTGTCTTTACCCATACTTATATTGGTGCTAGAGATAAATATGGAGTAAAAATAGTAGGTACAGTGAGTTGTGAAATTGGATCCTATGATTATTATACGTTTAAGGAATCGTCACTTCTTGTTGCACCAGAAACTTTGCGTAAATTACGTTTAGAGATTATTGTGGAATATGATTCGAAGATTCTCCAACTTTGCAAAGATCGTAAGGTATTGGAGAAAACGCCACCGCAAGAGATGGTAATATGCCAAAAATTGCGTGAATATGTGTTAGATGAAAAAGATATTTGCTCACTAACAAAAGATCAGTACAAAACGGCAATGCATCTTTATCGTAGCCATTTGCGAGAGCAAAAAATTGAGAAGGGAATCAAAGCGTGAGAAGATGCCTTGAATGAAAGAGGAGTGCATCATAAAACAATCAAATGAGGATAAAAATGGGATTCGGAATAGCAATAGCAGGAGGTGCCGCGGCTGCAGGCAGGAGAAGTCATAGTGCACAACAGCATAAGCGCAGAGAATATTCATCTTCAATGAGCACATATAGTTCACCAAGCCAAACACGAGATGAACTACCAGAGGATCCTATGCTACACAAATACGAGTGTTTGTGCGGTGGGTGTTATGCTCTTCGTGATGAGTACATGGCAATGCATGATGAAGGAGAATTCCTATCTGATGTTGGCGGTCTTGAAGGACTCCTTGACAAGTAAAGAAGAAAATAATATGAACAAAATAAAAACGAAAGTGATATACAATCAAAGGAGGTATTCATGACAAATCGATTAAAAAATAAATTAATTTCAGCCACAATGTATGGCGCAATAACATCGTGTGCTATTAACATTGCAGGAATGATTGGTAGTGCCGCAATTAACACTCCGGGCGATGGGGTTGTCCCGAATATTAGTTTAGGAAGTATTGTTGGCGCAACATTAGTTGCTGATGAATATGAACACGAGGTTGCCAATGGTTGGGTCAGTAGCGGGAGATCATTACGTGCAGTAACTCATAAAGATATTGACGAAGTGATGAATGATAAAGAGATCCCGAATTATGTACGTAAAATTGTGAGTGTTGCACATTATCTTCCAGGTACTGCAGTTAATGCAAAAACTCGCGAACAGATCGGGGAGTACTGTTTTGGAAACGGAAGAGAATTGCTTGCAGGAATGACTCTTGCATACGCCATGAGCAGATTGAGAAAAAAGAGTCTTGAAAAATAAATAATTTTTCTTTTTTTAATTCTCTATTATTTGTTTATATTTCTACGTTGTTTTTTTATTCTCTATGATAATTAAATAATATTAATATTTTAACAATAACTTCAATATTATCTATTATTTTAATCATTTTATAAGTTTTTTATAAAAAAATTTTATATTAATGTTTAACCATATTGTTGTTACGTGACAAGTGTTTGCACGTGGAGGAAAACTATGACATCATTAATAACAACATTAGCATTGTGCGCGATTACAATCGCAATAGCGGGGATGTATAGTGGATACTCCGCATCCGATATGCATTCCGATTATGAGCCGAGGCGTAGGCGTGCAAGTATACCAAGAGTCCTTGTAGAAGGAAGACTTGTGTCTATTCACGAGCTACAATACCGAACTGTGGATGTACTTCGAGAACTTGATCATACTCATAGAGGAACTGATCTTGGTTCAAAAATTCATGAAATTCGAGCGAGTAAAGTTTTAGAGAGTCGCGATGAATTACATGAGCGATTACATCTTGCAGAAGAAATTGGACAACATCTGCGGATGGTTCCTTCAGAACCATTGCATATGAAATCATCTGGGGAATTGCAGGATATTCTGCGAGCGATACGATGATCTTCTTTTTTTAATTTTTTTAATATATAATAACTAAAAAATAATGGAGGAATGAAAAATGAGCATTGATGGATTAATTACAAGAGCCAAGATACGGTTGTATTTTGGTACAAAATTCGAAGGGTTGTATACTAGTAAAGATGAGGCTCTTACGCAGATTCATCTGCAGCAATTAGCATTAGCGCGTATTGATTCTGCGACACCCGGATATTTGACGTCTGCAAGCAGTACTGGTTTGGAATCGAGACTTGGTATGCTGCATTCTGCAGCAATTGCGAAACGATCCTACAAAGAAGGTATTGAAGAGCGTCATTGGGAAGAAAGTGATGGCTCGTTTCTTACTGACGTGCTTCGTGCAGCAGCAGAATCTCTTGCAGAAATGGTGCACCCTAGAGGGTCACTAGAATATATGAAGACCGAGGTCAGCGTGCTCGAATATGCTCTTGGCAAGGTACGTGATGCAAAAGAGCAAGGCAGACCGATATCAATGCAAGAGATCATTTCACCATACGAGAGAGAGCTTCGTGAACAAGCTGAAGAACTCCTCTCTGAGAAGTATTGAATGGATATTTATAAAAAAATGGAGATGAAAAAATGACAATTGAACTATTAATTATTGAAGATAAGTTTGAAGAAATGATGTATGCACATCAAGCTGCAATCAAGGCAGGGTATGAGGATGATGATATTGGTCTCGCAACCGACATGAGTACTGGATTAGTCAGTATACATCGTGATGTGCCAAAAGCAATACTCACCGACCTATTCATGCCAGGCAGCAAAGAGCCAACTCTTGCTGAAGATGCGCTTGTTATACAAGCACTAGCGAGCTATGCTAAATATGAGAAGGAAAGATTCTCAATGTCTATGAAGGATTTTAGTACTTTTTATATGTTGAAACAAGCTGTCGAAGTGGCTTCTGGTATATTGAGTATAACGCCCGAAGAGTATGTAGAGACTGTTTTGCCGAGTTTATTCTCGGGGCCTGAAATGATTGATGAAAGACGTAGTGTGCGTGATGCATTCTATCAAAAACGAGATTATGACGGTTGGTGCAAATATACCAAAGATGTAGAGCAAGTGCGTACACATGAGCAGATCCCTGCAGGAATCGCAGTCATCGAATCAGCGAAAGCGTATTCGATTCCAACAGTATTGGTGACTTCGACATTCCATCATGATGGTCTGTTTTCAGGAATCCGTTCGCTTGTGAGCGTTCCTTATGTTGATAGAATGGTAGATGGACATAAAGACTGGGATGAGGGTATTGTAAAATTACGCTCTTCGGAATAGTTACATGAAGTTAATAGCTATTAGTACGGGCGTTTCTTTTTTTAATTATTTTTAATTATAAAAAATCAACGGGGGTTGAACTAGATGAAAAAAATAGGTAAAAAACAACAAACACTTGAGTTAAAACTTAAGGAGTTAGAACTTGCAGAAGAGCATCATGGCTTGTTAAGTACAACACAAATAGAGTTATCTTATGAACAAGTTATGAAGGATAAAGTTTTTACTAGTGGTTTATTACATGATGTTGCAGAAGCATATTTTGATTGTACAACCAAAGATGATAAATCCAAGAGCATAGACTTGATATTAAAATATGAGGGTGCTGGGTCAAAGTCTAGAGGATTTAGACACTTTGAGGATGATGTTGTAAAAACATATAAAGATGTTATTGAAGAAATTACTGCAAGGCCTGAACCTGAACGTCTTGTATTATTCGAGATGTTTTCAAAAGTCTTTAAGATTGATTATGGTTGGGACTCTTGGGATTGTGATTCTCATTACAAACGACCAGCAATTAAGTGTTTTGGCATAAAAAAGTATGAACAAGTACCTCTAGGTATGAGGCCGAGCAGTCGTATGCCGTCAGAGCGCACCATACGTCAAGTGATGTTAGATGTTTGCGCACAATATGATAAAGAGTTTGAACAAAAATTGACGGAAGAGAGTGCTTTAGAAAAAAAGACAGAAGATGCAAGACAAAAAGTTATACAACTTAAAAAGATTGTTGATTTTGAAAAACGCGGTATAGACACAGATTTACTTGCACAACTTCATCCTGAACTATACGCGCGTATAGATGAGTTGCCTGAAGAAATATATTTAGATAAGACATCGGGCGTTGTTGTACTCATAAGCGATCATCACTGGTATGAGTCATTAGATAGTTATAGATATCGAATACGTGATGCGGGGGGTATTGGTATGGAACGTGTCGTTACTATATTTGGAAAAGATAAAAAAAGTGCAACAGCAAGTTATGTGTTTAGAGATCAGTACGATCCAAAAAAAGACGATAGATCTTGCTTTTTAAGGAAAGTTACAGATTTGAAAATGCAAGGTGATAGTATTACAGTAGAATTCGAAACACCGGTTGGTGCGAGAACAAAGCGATATGAGCTAAAATAAAATTGTGTTCCCTGGGATAAATCCAGAGCGCCAGGCAAGAATTGTCGAATGACGTTTTTTGCTTGGCGTTTTTTTATTTATTCTATGATTGTGGATTATCTTCACTGAATGGTATGTTGTTTTGTTGCAGTATTTGTTTTATTTGTGCGACATACTCCTCAGTAGTGTATGTTTTACCACTCTCTTTGTCGCATAGAGGATTTCTCTCATCATCATAGCTTTCTTTATGGTATTGTATAGATTTTGTCGAGAAAACCACTTCAAAATCTTCCTTTAGACGTTTTGTAAATATGAACAGTTCATTCGTTTTTGTGTCTGTATCATATCTTCCTTTGAAGAGGGTCATATTATGTATTTTGAATTTTATAAATACTATGCCGTATTGTGAAGGCATATCGCTTAGTGCCACATTATCAAATACCCACACTTCTTGTAATTCGTGAAATGGGTGTTCTTTTGGGAATTGTGAATCGATACGATCACTTGGCTCTAGGCCGTTTTGTAGTATGTTCATTATTTTTTTTGTGTATTGTTCGGGCGATACTACTTTTGCAGTTTCCCTTGGATCGAACCCACCCGCAAATATTTGTGTTCTTGTTACTCTAGTGTCCCAACGATCTATTCCTCGCAAAGAGATATGGTGGCGGAAGGTTCTATCTTTCAAATACTCTTTTGTGAGTACTGCTATTGTAGGATATTCCTCTCTCAAGCCGGTTGTGTCTAATCTATCTACAGTCTTCATTCCGAGTTTTTGCGCAAGAGCGTATATTCTATCTTGATCGTCCTTCTCATATGCTTCTTGCGCAGCGATAGTTAGAAGCTTTGTTAGAATCTCTTTTTTTAGAGGTCCTTCATAGTTAATATTGCTTATTTCTTTTTCAAATTCAGTTTGCTTTTGCAAGAAGACTTGTTTTAAATTTTGTGTTATAATAGGATGTACTGCGGGTATTTCTTCAAGTATTGTTTTCAAGCCATTGAAGAGTTTTAGGGTTTTGTTTTTTTGTTCTAATATAGTGTGGCATATTTCTACATATTTTTGACTTGCCTCGATGTTATCAATGTCGTTTATGTCTGTACTCTCGATGCTTTTATTGCTTGTAGATACAGCACAGACTCTGTTATAGTATTCACGTAAAATTATTGAAATATAATTGTGCTGAATAAGATTTTGTAATAAGTATTGTTCATAAGTATACATGGGAGTTTGGTTAGTGCTGCTTTCTTCTGTTAGTCTTTTCGGAATCCAGTTTATTTTATTTTTAATCGCTTGAATTCTATCATTTAATCCGAATCTTAGTATAGTTTCATGGAACGCAAGATGCTTATCTTTTGTGTCTTTTAGTTCAATAATGATGTCTTGGAATGTTTCTAGTAAATGTTCTATGTCGGCAGTAAGTATTTTTACTAGATTATTGAGTTCTTTTGTGTTATCTAAGATATTTTTTTTAGCATATGTAAAATCATTTTCTACTTTTATCCAAGTATCTATTTGTATCTTTGAG
Source organism: uncultured Candidatus Woesearchaeota archaeon (assembly GCA_963724455.1). GTDB lineage: Archaea > Nanobdellota > Nanobdellia > Woesearchaeales > UBA525 > UBA525. The sequence continues at coordinate 21,318 of CAVRUV010000033.1, read as the reverse complement.
TATTTTTTGTCTATTTGGCATTCTGAATGTATGTGTTCGAATAATTGTTCTGTATGTGCAATTAATGTTGTTGTATCTTGCTCAGTAATTGCTTTTTCTATGCGTATTTTCACAGCATCTAGATAGATGTTCAGTAGTTCACGTTGTGCATCGAGTATTTCATCTATGGTAAAGCGTTTTATTATCGGGGAGAATTTAGTATTCCAATCATCTAGCCATGTACTGCCGTTGTTATCCTTAAAAACATCTTTGAGTCGCTCATCATTTTTTAGTGCTATAAATTGGATTTTTATTTCTTCTGTACGAAGTTTTTTCTCAAAGAGTCTATGGGTTAACCAATCTTTCACATATTCTAAGCTTACCATTACAGTTCAAATTTAAGTTTTACGCTGCGTCTCTATCGGTAGCTCTTTCTATTGATGTTACTTCTATATTGAGTCTTTCTGCTTCTGAGATGAAGAGCCTTGTCATGCTTTCCTGCTCTTTTTTCAATCCGTCGATAATGCTCTTTTTTGTATCATCTAATTTTTTGAGTTCTTCAGCTGCCATTGTAGATGGGAAGCCTTCTTTTGCAACAAGGTTGTTCAAGAATGTAATTGTTTTTGCAAGATCCTCAATATCTCGTTGTAAAGAAATAATCTCATCGTGCAGTGCAGCATTCATATCGTTTATCTCTTGCACTTCGTCTTCATCTAAGTCTTTTACTAGATTTTGTACATTGAGATTTACTGTTGTCTTTCTTGTCATTTTTAGAACTGTCTTGCCGTCTCTTTTTACTTTTCTGACGTCTTTTCGCACTTGTCGTAATTTGAAGAGGGCGTCTCTATGCAATGATGCATTATCGAGAGCTTTGTATAATGAAAGATTGGTGCTCTCTATGCCACCTTCTTGGCCAAGAATGAGCTCAAATTCTTTTTTGAATGGGTCGAATTCTTTTTCTTTGATGTGTCTTATGAGCAATGCTTTCTCTTTTGCGGCTAGATTTGATCTTTTTATGGTTTCTATGGTTGTTGTGATAAGTAATAGTTCTTTTCGAATTACGTTCTCGCAATCGATTAGTATTCTCTGCGATCGCTCTGCTTTATCTTTGATTATTTTTGTTCGATAATTTTCTCCTTTAATAAGTCCTGATGTTTTACCGGAAGCAACATCCCCCGTGATGGTTTCTTCAGTCTTTAGCTGTTTAGCATTGTCTCTTCCAATGCCTCTTTGTTCGCTAATCGCTCTGCTTTCTGAGCGTCTAAGGGAGATTCTGCTGAAAAATTTGTCAAATATGCTCATGTAGTCACCGTTTAGGTCTATACTGTATCTATACTTATTTATTAGTCTCTTTTATAAATATTGCCTGTTTTTAGCAGGATATGGCTGAATTTGAGCAGACAAAAATGTACAGCAGGATTATTGAGTTATTACATGATAATAAGGTAGTTTTTGAGCAATTCGAGCACGAGCATGTCCATCATAGCGAGGATGCTGCTAAGATTCGAGGAACGAATTTAGAAGAAGCTGCTAAAGCACTCGTGCTAAAATGTGGTTCTGGCAAGATGATCATGTGCGTTGTATCAGGCCATCGCAAGATTGATTTGAAAAAACTGAAGATGTTGTTGGGCGAGAAGAACATATCGCTTGCGCATCCTGATGAGGTATTATCATCAACAGGTTGTCCTATTGGCTCTGTTCCTCCTTTAGGCAATCTATTTTCTCTTGCAACCTATTGCGATAGTGATGTATTTTCTAGAACTCATTTGGTCTTTAGCGCAGGAAGTCATCATCATAGTGTGCGAATGCTATCAGATGATTGGAAGAATATTGTGAATCCAATTGTTGATGATATTGGAAAAGATGCTTAATTTTATTGTTGTAGATCCATTGACATCGCATCTACTATACTTGCAATTCTTTGATGAACGCTTTCTTTTGACAAGTGGTGCGGCATAGAACCTCGTAATTCCTTATAACACTCAAGGTCATCCATTAATTGTTTAATCCCCATAAACTGTTTATTTTGGTCATCTTGGAATTTTGTTGTATCATATAGGTGCAGCATTCCATCATAGCCTTGTCCTGGTGCAAGTAATTTTTTATGCAGTTCTCCTTCCATTAACAAGGTACCGTATGAGTGTGTTGGAAGAAGTATGTCAATTGTTCCTTGTGCAAGAGCATGGTTGTATGATGTGCTTAACTGTGGTGCAAGGAGTGTAGGCTCATCTACGCTTTTATCCACTAATAACGTTATTATACCCTGGCATTTTCTTCGATCAAGACGAACGTACCATCCATTTTGCAGTCTAGTTCCAAGGTTCTCTATCTCATTCATGTCTTTATTATTCATGAAGCCGAGGATGTGTAGTTCGCGATCAATGCCTGTTATCATATACTATCGGGGTTCTCTTATTGTTTTTAAGGCTTCTTACCATGGGTCGTCGTCAAGCATAATCTTTATAAGTGGTTTAGGATTCTTTTGAGTAGTGGCTCCGTAGCTCAGCGGTTAGAGCGCATGGCTGTTAACCATGAGGTCCCCGGTTCAAATCCGGGCGGAGCCGTTCTCACTTCGTTCGATAGTTCATATTCTAAATATCAACCGTTCTCATTCCTGTTTTCATTTGATGGCTCAGCCCGGGCTAAGAACGCTTGCGGTTTGAAAAAGCGCAAGTCCGGAACGTAGTGAATGTAAAGTGATGCTGTCCGGGCGGAGCCGTATTTTTTTTATCGGATTTGAACACGTTCGCATTTCATGCCAGCATTATGTTATGATGTCATGGGTTGTATGTATTATTTCCATAAACTATATAAATTACGTTAACTCTATGGATTCTATGGCAACTACAATATCCATATCATCTGAACTAAAAGATAAGCTCAAGAACTTAGGCCGTGCTGGAGACTCATATGAAGTAGTTATCCAACGCATGTACGACCAGACTAACAAAAACCTGCTTATGGCTTACTTGTATGATGAATCAAATTCCGTAAGTATAGATGAAGCCATTGTGCAAGCAAAGAAAAGATAGTGGACTGTTATGGTAAAAATTTGCATAACCGATTCTTTGAAAGAGGAAGTCATCAAGAAGTTCAAGGGTGACGCTGAAAAGATATTCTTGCAGATGAAATCGCTTGAGAAAGACCCTAAAAAAGGTAAAGCGCTCGGGCATGTTGCAAGTATTATTATTAAAGAGCTCAAATATGAAAAATTCCGTTTCTATTTTATTACTGACGGTCATGTTCTTAAATTCGGAACAGAGCAAGAGCTTGCAATGCTGCTCATAAAGTTCGTTCGCATGTCAGAAAAGAAAGACCAGCAAAAAATCATCATTGAAATAAAATCAATCTTGCAGTCAATGGGATTCAATAAGATGTGAATTTGTTCATGAAGAGTTTTATTTCTGTTATGTTTTTAGTCATTTTTTCATCTTTCTTTCGTCTTTATCGTCATTTTCTATCATAAGATTAATAAACCCTAGAATCGTTTCTATAACTATGGTCCTCGACTTAGAGCATTTGACGATAATCCATATAAGTAATAGTTAGCCTTCTAGAAAGTATTATATTAATTATTCAAAGATGATATTATTCAAAGATAATGAATTGTTGTTAACGGGTGTTATTCATGCATAGACAAAAAATCAAGGAGTTAATCAAACTCGAAATTTCCGAGCCGAAAGAAGCGGTGGTTAAAGGATGGATTAGAACAAAGCGCGAGAGTAAAAAACTTACTTTCTTAGCAGTCAGTGATGGTTCTTGTCCTGCTACATTGCAGATAGTAATCAAAGAGGATTTTCCAAATTACGCTGAAATCATTAAGCAGTTGAGTTCAGGAACTTCTTTGATGATTACTGGAGATCTCGTAAAATCCAAAGGTGCTGAGCAGCCGGTTGAAATGGTAGCTAAAGAGATTCAGATATACGGCCTTTGCGATGCTTTAGAGTATCCTTTGCAAAAAAAAGAATTGACTTATGAGTATTTGCGAGAGATTGCGCATCTACGTCCTAGAACTGCGACTTTTGGTGCTGTTTTTAGAATGCGGCATTCTATGGCTTTTGCAATTCATAAGTTCTTCAATGATAAGGGATTCTACTACATCCACACGCCTATAATCACTGGTAGTGATTGCGAAGGTGCTGGAGAGATGTTTAAGGTAACAACTCTGCCATTAGAAGCCATTCCTAAAACAAAAGATGGAAAAGTAGACTTTGATAAGGACTTTTTCGGCAAAGAAACAAATCTTACTGTATCAGGTCAATTAGAAGGAGAGCTTTTCGCTCTAGCGTTAGGCGAAATCTATACTTTCGGACCGACTTTTAGGGCAGAAAACAGCAACACTTCAAGACACGCTAGCGAGTTCTGGATGATTGAGCCGGAGATGGCATTTTGTGAACTGCCAGAGCTTATGAACTTAGAAGAAGAGTTTGTAAAATACTTAATCAAGTATGCATTCGACCATTGTGCAGACGAACTTGAGTTCTTCGATAAGAATATCGAAGGAGGATTAATTGAAAGATTAAGAATGGTTCTTGAAACAGAATTCGAAAGAGTGACCTATAGAGATGCTGTTAAAATTCTAGAGGAAGCAGAAGCAAGTGGTGCTGTGAAATTCGAAGTAACTCCTAGTTGGCAAGTAGAAATTGCAACAGAGCACGAGCGGTATTTGACTGAAAAGCATTTCAAAAAGCCGATTATCTTGCACAACTTCCCGCGAGAGTTCAAGGCATTCTATATGTTCCAAAACGAGGATGGTACTGTTAGAGGAACTGATGTGTTGGTTCCAAGAATTGGTGAAATCCTCGGCGGGTCTGAACGTGAATGGCGTCTTGATAGATTGACTGGGCGAATTAAGGAGTTGGGATTGTCCGAACAGGATTATTGGTGGTATGTTGATACTAGAAAGTTCGGAAGCGTTCCTCACGCAGGTTTTGGCCTTGGATTTGAGCGTTTATTGATGTTTATCACAGGTATGCAAAACATAAGAGATGTTTGTGCGTTCCCAAGAACACCAAGAAACTCAGAATTCTGAGCTTTAGTTGACTTTTTTGTTTTCTCTTTTAATATTTTATTTACTTCTCGTCGCTACGAAGCGTCTTCTGCTCACACAGGTCTTACGAAATCAACCCTGCACCAATCGGGTTGATTTCTGGAGTACTTCAAGGTAGCGACTTAGTGTGTTTTGGATTTTGTACTATTTTCTTTTTTCTCCTCTATTCTTTTACACAACCTTTAAAAAGGACATTCTCTGAAAATACTTTGGGTGAAAGAGGTGAAGGGCTCCCGCGCATTAGCGCTTGGCATATTTCTTGTAGTAGCACTAGCTTGCACTGTCGGCGTTCTTGCCATTCTCTCAAGTTCTGTTATAGTAACGACTCCTTCCAACAACACATTTGCAAAAAATAGCATATGGATTAATACTACGTGGTCAGGCGAAGGAAATATCACTATAGAATATAATTCATCAAGTTTGTCTTGGACAATACTCAATTCTTCAAACAATGTCAACAATAGCTACAATTACTCGTGGAATACAACCTTGAGTAATGATAGCAGTTATAATCTTCGTATAACGCTAATAAACAGCACCAACAGTACTGATGTCAATATCACTCTTATCTCGAATATTACTGTAGATAATTACGGCCCAAACACTACAAACATCACATTCCAGCCAATGGTTTTTGTTGGAGGATTCAATTATACCAATGCAACTCCTTCATTTAGGGCCGATTCAGTTGATGTGGCATCTTTGGTATCGAGTTGCGAATTCTTCAATGGTAGCAATTGGGTTAATGCAACTGCTACAAGCAATGCTTGTTTGTTCTCATTCTCATCTGCGCTTGCAAATGGCGCGATATACAATTTCTCTTTGCGCGCTAATGATACAAACAGTAATCGTGGAAATAATGTTTCAGCATACAATATCATAGTAGATGCAAATGCTCCAACATTCCCTAACCCGATAATTGTAATTAATAGTTCTGGACAGCCAGTTATTGTATTAATGGACGGCAATACTTACAACATCAGTGCCAATGTAACTGATGCAGGCGTTGGCATAGTGAATAATACTAATTGTACTGCAAGAATTGATAATAGTTTATCAGGATTTACAGGTAATATATTGTACAATGCTACAACAGGATTTTGTATTGGGCAAATTACTCTTACCAGCGGAATTACGAGCGCGAATCATTCCTTATCTCTTAATGTTTCAGACGCGTTAAACAATACTGGAAGAATTGCGCTAAACCTCACTATGAATGATTATGGTCCGAATATAACTGGCGTTTTCATGCGCCCTATTTTCATAAGCGGAGCTGTTAATTATACTAATGCAACTCCATTTTTTAGCGCAAACATTTCAGATACTGCATCTCCAGTTGCAAGCTGTGAGTTCTTCAATGGAACTGATTGGGTAGCAGCAACAGTAAATCTTACTAATAAAACCTGTTCTTACTCTTATTCATACTCTCTTGCAAATGCTACAACATTCAATGTTTCATTTAGAGCAACTGATGCAGCAGGAGTTTTGGGTTTGAATAAAACAACATCATTTATCGTCGATGCAAATGCGCCAGTTACTGATGCTGTCAGTGCAGTGGTATTTGTGGATTTTGGTGGAAAACATTATGTAAACTCAACTCCAATCTTCTTTGCTAGTATTGCTGAAGATGGCGCGGGTATAACATCTTGTAATTTTTCAAATAGTGAAGGTGTAGAAAAAACAGGATCCTTGCGCGCAAGTACGTGTTGGTATAATTATACTTTAACTCCTCTTGCAGATTCTGTTGTACTCAATACTTCTATGCATGCAGTAGATAAGGTGAATAATACCGAAGCTATCACATCAAGAATTACTTATTATGTGGATGCGCAAGGCCCAGTATTTTATGCACAATCTATGCTAATGAATACATCAGGATCACCAATCTCAGTTATTAGAAATAATGGCGTTTACAATATTTCAGTAAATGTAACTGACGCGGCAGTTGGTATAACTGATGGGAATCCTTGCAGGATAGAACTCAATGGTTTTGTTAGTGGCTTTACAAACAATGTATATTATGATCAAGCTCTGGGATTGTGTTTTGGACAAATAATTTTAGATGCAAGTACCGGTCTTCCTAATGGAAATGTAACTTTTGTCGTCAATGTATCTGATTCGCTCAATAATACTGCAAGATCATCTAGGAATATTACAATTGACAATAATGCTCCAATCATTAGCAATGTCACAGTAACTAATAACCATCTTGCAAACAGAACATCTCTTGTTACTGTTGTTGCATATGTCAATGAATCTTTTGGTTTTGGTCGGGTTGTAATCGTAAACAGCACCGGGATAGTTGCTGTAATGGATAATTACACAATCAATACAACATACAGCATGTACAATGCAACCTTTGCTGTGCCTGGTTGCCTTAATGAATCGGCATGTCTATTGAATATTACTGCATTTGATATTGCAGGTAATAACGGAACGTATGTATTGAATGGTTCGCGACAAATATATCTTGATAATCTTCCTCCTACAGTTAATTTGTTAGGTTCGAATGCAACAGGAGCAATTGCAAGATCTGGAGAAAATGTTACGTTCTTTGTTAAATGGAATGATATGAGTCTTATGGAGAGCAAAGTGCTTGATACGAATTTGTCTATTTACAACAGGACTTCTGGACAATTTGTTTCTGTATCTGCGATTTCAACATCGATATTTAACCGAGGGAATTATACAAACTTTACATATGTAATTCCAAGAACTGATGAAGGTAATGCTGTTATTGCACGCGTATCATTAATTGATACGAATGGAAATCTCAATTTCTCTGATAATATAACTGTTGTAGTGCAGAATGATTCCATTAATGTATCGATGTGGGGTATCCAGAATAATAGCGCCATGACTAATGATTCTACGTTGTACTTTAAAATTTATGAAGTTGGTATTGGCGTTAATTTGAGCGCCACCATTGTACAAGCAAACGGTTCACAGAATTTGAGCTTGAGCAATTCCAATCTATCCTGTGGAATTTTCAGTTATAATGCTACAAGTACTGCGCAAGTAATTCTTTGTTCAGCGAATGCAACCTGGCCGCTTGGCAACATGACGCTATTTGTATTCGCAAAAGATCTTGTCGGTAATACTAATGATACTTCGATTGACTTAATCGTCACTAGTCGTCTTCCAGATATTGTGAATGTGAGCATTAATGGAGCATTGATTGCATCGACAACTCCGAATGATACTTATGGTAATTTTATATGCGATAGTTTAGGCTGTCATAATTATGTATTGAATTCGAATAATTCAACTTTGCAGATTAATTGGAGTGTTGATACGAGTTTGCCGTATAACAGCACTATGGTTTACTTATTTGATAACTACTATTGGAATTATGAAATAAGAAATACATCAGTTACAACTTTGCCTGCAAGTCGCGATGAGGTATTGACTCCAGGTCTAAATACCATTGTATTGCAATCAACATTTAATACATCGAATTATTATGATTCTTTTGAGATAGATTTTGTTGCAAATGTTCCGATTAATGCGTCAAGCATGAGAACGATTTATACTTCCAGTAATCATGGCAATATTACTAACTGGACTCTTTATGTGCGTGGCGTTGATGTGACTAATCAAAACCATCTAGTAAACGATACGATAAATATTGTTACAGATGTAGATGGTGTTGCAAAAATGCCAGTGCATGCAATATTTAATCATTCAGTAGGTAATGGTCTTTTGTTAACTTGGAGTATTCCTGAAAATAAATTTAATATAACTTTTGGAAGTGCTAGCGATTATGCATCTGCAGAAGCTGGACTTGATGCGAATGTTTCTTTTTTGATAAAAAGTACTGTTGATACAAGTGTTGTAGGTAATTTCTTTTCTAATGTTACTCTTGTTTCGGTTAAAATAAATGTGTCGTCGGCAAATAGGTCATTCTATTATGTCCCTCAACATGATTATGTAGTACCATTTATGGACAAAGTGTATAGACTTCCAAATTGCACTACAATCCCGACTGTTGTAGCTAATGATAGTTCTGCATGTTATGTGTCTTCAGGTAGTGATACGGTTTTGTATCTTCCAAGATTTGATTTGTACGATCAAATTTTTGCAGCCGAACGCCCAACTACTAATCTTTCAGTAGATGTAAGTCCGACAGGAGGGGTTATATCACAAAGTATTATTCCATTAACTATCGATGTATCTACTGCATTTCCTGCAACAACACTCTGTGTGTATAATCTGTCATCATTTAATGCTACATCGCATATTTCAAAACAAGTTGTTGTAAAATCTTTGAATACTACGAATTTTTCATTTGGGTCATATGATTATAACGATAATGTTTATCCTACTCCTGCATTCTGGCATTATCAAGAAGATATTTACAAGATGAATGACAGTCAATATAATCTATCTGTTGTATGCTATGATCAGTTCGGCGTGAATAATACAATTCGCTATAACTTTAGAGTAAATGATACTACAAGTGCGATAATATCCGAGGTGAATATTACTGATATTACTCAAACAAAAGCTACATTTAGTGCAAGTGCAAATGAGTACGTTAATTTCACAGTGTGGTATGGTACAAACATTACATCTCTTACCAGTACTAAGACTGCAGATTCTCCTAGCGCGCTTAGTGCATCAATAACTCTTAACAATCTTGTTCCAGGAACTACTTATTATTATCAGTTTGTTGTGTATGATGCAAAAAAACAATACAGTACGCAAAGTTATGTGAACGGGTCATTCAAAACTTTAGATGTTGATGGAAGTGGTTCTGGCGGAGGAGGCAGCAGTGGTGCTGCTGGCGATGCAGAAAAAGATCCTACTGTGCCTGGCAATGTACAAGATGCAGATTCAAGGCTGTGGTCAGTAATTAAAGCAGGAACTACGCTTGAGTATATTCCAAAAGGAAATTTATCCATAAAAAGTATTAGCATACGATTCATCAACACAACTACTGCAGTAAGTCTTGGCGTGAAACAGTATACAACAAAACCTTCAACGCTTCCTTCAGCGCCAGGAGTAATTTTCTCGTATCTATCAATTGATGCGATAAATATTGTTGGTAATACCGAGACTCCTTTCGTAGAATTCAGCTTGCCATTATCTTGGCTCAAGGATCGCGGAATAGCTGTAGAGAACGTATCTTTGTATCGTTATGAAAAAGATGTATGGGTGGCGTATCCGGCTAAGAAGACAAATCAAATTGGTGCCGATGTAAGATTTACTGCTGTCATTCCAGGATTTAGTTTCTTTGCAATAGGCGGCATACCTTCGAAAATAGAAAGTTCAATACCTATTATTCCATCTACGCTTCCGCAACCAGGACCTAAAAAAACCGTTGTAATAGAGAATGTAACTGCGGGCTCAGGGTTTGGTAATGGTCCTGAAATTCTTACAAAGGCTCCTAAAAAACAAACAATGCCTTGGTTTACAATTTTGATTATATTGGTAGTTATAGGAGTGCTCACATTTGTTGGCTTCGATAGGTATAGGAAGTATCAGATTGAAGCATCAAAACGGCAAGTGAAAATAGATGCTGACAAAAATGAAGTCAATAGGAGAAAAGAGATAGTTGTAGATGGAGAGCAAGTAGGCTTGTTGCTCACAAAACCGCTCGAGAGAAAAGAAGATCACGACCCTATGGCTGCACTGCACCAGTATATTGTCGCAATGCGAGATAAGCACAAGAATGATGAAGAGATTAAAGCAAAGTTAGTCACTGCAGGTTGGGATGCAACAATTGTCGAACTGGAGTTATTGAGAAAGTAAGTGTTAGACGAAGTTCTGTTTATTCTATTACATATGCGTTAAGCGTAGTATGAAGTGCTACCTTGGAGCAGACCCTAGATTTTGTGTCGATTGATGCAGACACAAAATCATAAAACCTTCGAGGGATGAGAAGCAATTCTCCGCAGCACGAAGTGAAGAATTAGTTTTAAAATTTTAATTAGTTTTTATAATTCTTTTCTAGTTTTTTATTTTTTTGTATATCATTGTTGAGAAATTGCTGAAATATCCTAGATGACTTAGATCTTGCCCTTTAAGGTCATCTATAAATTGTGTTGCGCCTAAAGCGAGAAAATGATCTATTACTTCTTGTGATGTTGCAGGTAAATCTGAACCATAACCTTTTTGCATCGACCATTCATTGAATTCTTCTTGTCTCTCAAATTCTCTTATTGCCATTTTTTCTAGACAAGGTTTTGATCTTTTGAGCAATTCTTGTTGCATCTGTTCTCGCAACGGTATCTGTAGCATTGCTTGAAATGGATTCTTAAAATTTCTAACATGTTTTTTCACAATGAATGCTGCGCCATCATACCGCATCTCTTCGTATTCAGCACATTGTTCTGGCGCGGTAAATCTACTAGATTTTTTGAGTATTGTTTCTGTGTATTTTGCAGTTCCTTCTATGATTGCAGGTGTTAGCTCAATCACACCATATTTTAACTCTATTAGGTGCCAGGTTTCGTGATACATTAATCTATTAATTTCTTTTAGGTCTTCCGGAATTAACTTTTCAGAAAAAAAGATATCCTCTTTGCTGTTTAGGACTGCTTGTTCCCAAGGAAGTAAATCTTTAGTCATTGCAATATGTAAATCATAAATTCCTTCATCACTAATTTGTAATTTAAAGGTGTGTTTGAATAATGATTGTAAAAACTGTTCTCTTAACATATTTTTTTTAGCAAAGTGTCTTATACACGGGTTTCCCCAATGACCTGTATCTACTATTGCAATCTTAGGTCTTGCATCTAAAGTGATTCCGTTTAGTTCGTAGAATAGAAGTGCACGATCTAGTGATTGCTCTGTCAGATCTCTTATTTGATCAATGCTTGCAAATTTCTCTTCTGTCGCAAATACCATATAACTCACAATTTATTATTCTATTATTGGAAACGTGAATTCTTTTATATGTATATCACAATTTTAATTAAAACTTTTTTTACTAGAATTAAATCCTAAACTTTCTCTAGGAAATTATACAGAATTAAAATAAATAAAAAAATCAATTCCTAACTTTTTACTCATTATTCAATGATTCAAGTATGCTAGATATGCTGTAGAGTTGTGTTCTAACGTGCGATGGGATATTTACATCCATGCACAGTTCTTCTAGATCAGATAGGATTGTTGATATCTTTGTGCTATCATCGATTGGTTGCTTTATGTAGTGCAAGAATTTGTTGAGTTTCTCGCGAACACTTCTTGGCGTTCCAGAGTCTTCAGTTAACATCTTGATTGTGATTTCTACTTTGTCGAATTTACCCATACTATTCTCCTTGCAATACTTTCTCTTGTGTCTTTTTTAATTCTTGCCTTAAACGCTCTTCTTGACGTTCAATTCCTTGTATTCGATGCTTTAAGGTCTCAGTCTTTTCTTCAAGTTCTGTTCTTAGCGTCGCGGAATCTGTTTTTACCATGATATTGCCGATTATTCTAAAGCTCTCTTTTGTGCTTGCGAGTTCTTTAGTAGCATTTTCTAGCTCAAGAAGTTGCGCGCGAATGGATGCGTGCTGCGCTGTCTGCATGTGCAAAGCTTGTTCAATTGCTTGGGCTTCGCGCAGAAGTTCAGTTTTGTCGTCCATGAATCGCCTCGGTTGTTTTCTCGTACATGGCAAGAATGCTTGTGATTGTGTTGATTGCTGCTCGAAGCGCGGCAATATCCTTTGCTTCTATTGCAAAGACTGCTTTGCCAGAGTCATTGGTTATTGTTGTTTTTGATCGTTCGTGGATGCGTGCAAGTTCATTCTTGCATAATACATGCACGTGTTCAAAAGCATGATCGGTTCTAATTGTACAAGAAATCATCTTGCTACTATCTTCACAGGATTGATTCTTGCCTTGAAGACTATCTTGCTACCGCAGTAAATGCAGCGCACGCGCTTTTTGATGTGCTCTTCCTTGAGCTCTTTATTGCAATGGAAGCACTTGTACATAAGACACCTAATCCTCTTGCTTTGCTTCAACGTTCTTTACAGGCGTTGGCTTTGTAAGCTGGTATGCTCTTGATGTGAACTTCTTGCAGCATTTAGAGCACTCCCAAATACCTGCAGCGGTACGAGTAACGTTTGTATAGCTGCAATATGGGCACTTGTGCTTGCCGCGATAACCTGACTCAATCTTACTGAGTCGGTCTCTGATAGTACGTCCATAGCGTGGACCAAATCTTGTGACTGTTTTCTTTTTAGCAGTTGCCATGAAATCTCCTTAATACCAAGAATCCGCAGGTCATTTATAAAAGTTTGGGTGAGCTATCGACGAGCTAGGAAATGGGTGAAATGAGAGAAAAATTTAGAGAAAAACAAGGCTTGTATTGACAATAAGTGTTTTAATTATGATCAATTTTAATTATGGTCATCTAGTCCTTTTGTTCGTACAGACCATTCTTCTCCTTCATGCTGTATGTATCTAACACCGTCTTTAACAGTCATATTGCTGCCTCTTTTGAATACATATCCCTTAGGGACTACTACTATGCCGCTTCTTGTTACAGTAAACCCTCTTCTTTCATCATATTCAAGGTCGTATCCTATTTGTTCTCCATCAGGTACGTAAAGATCTTTTTCTAAAATGCTATTTTTTATGCGCACTTTTCTTCCAATGTGGCAATCTGGGAACACTATTGATTTATTGATATCGACATCTTCTTCCATAATTACGCCCGCCGAGACGATTGCGTGATAAATATGTGCGTTTCTTGCGCGTACACCATTGCCTATAAGTCCCGTAGAATAAGTCCCCCAAGTATCTGTTGGCGGTCTATGTGGTTGAGGTAGATTTGCACTCCACTCTTTGTTGTGGATATTAAACACAGGATTGTCGTCTGTTAGTTCAATGTTCGAGTTATAGTAATCATCTAGCGTTCCAATATCTCTCCAGTATCCGCGTTCTCTTTCGCTTGCACCAGGAACAATATTTGTTGCAAAATCATAGACGAATATTGCATATCCTTCTCGTAGCATCATAGGAATAATATCGAATCCAAAGTCATTGCTTGTATATTTATCTGGGTAAGCTATTATCTTTGACCTGTCTTCTTCATGTTCTATTCGTTCTTTTCTTTGGTCTTTTTCTAGTACTTCTTCTAATGTCTCATCAAACGCGTAGATGCCCATTGATGCCCAACACCACCCAGGTCTTCCGGGTATTTCGCTAGGTCGCGGTGGTTTTTCTTCAAACCCTATTACTTTTCCTGTTGGGTCTACTACAATAACTCCTAATTTGTTTGCAGCATCTTCTACTCTTTTTGGAATAGCCATTATGGTAAGATTAGCTTTCATTCTTAGATGATAATCTTCTAGCTGTGAGGCATCACATTTGTAGGCGTGATCTCCAGCAAGGATCAAGTTTGTTTTGCTTTTTATAGGACGACCTTCATCTTCACGTTGTTTTCTTACTTGGTATAATGCATCTGCAGTTCCCTTGAATACAGCACCCTCTGCAGGATTTGATATATGGATGTGGGATCTTACAACTGCTTGAGTGATCTCTTGTTTTTCGATTTCATTAGCGATATCCTGCAGGTGTCTTGTTGTTTCTATGTTCCTTAATGCGTTGAGAAGTGTTTTTTGATTTGATAGGTGTCTTTCTAATGGTTTTGGCAGGTATTGTGTTATGCAGATTATATCTTTAATATTTCCTGAACATATGCAATTTTCTAGAGCATCATCACCTATGGTTCTATCTACGCGATTCATCACACTAGGCTTTGGGCGCGTTATGGTTAGAGGAAAAAGACGCTTGCCTGGTCCACCCATTAAGATTGATGCTGTTGTTGACCTATCCATATACGAAGAATCTCCGGTTTGTTTAAATGCATTACGGATGTTTACCGCTTCTAGGTAGTACTCAAATTATCGTCGATAGTTAAGCGAAATAGATTATGAATAAAGATATTCTGTTACTACTTAAAAAAGACTATGAATAAGAAATCTTATATAGTCCTGTGTGCATCCGGATTATATGGATATTAATGAACTGAATATTATCGAATTAATGGGTCCATTAAGATATGCTCTATCTACTTATGGGACAAAGAATGTCGAATTCAAAAATTTCCCAAAATTAGTATTGACGCCGGAAAAACCAAACTCTGCAAGAACTATCGTTCCAGTATATTTTGATAATTCGCAAGTTGGCGAGCTCTATGTCATTGCATTCGTAAGAGGAGATGGAACTGGAGATGCAAAGACTTACGCTCCTGATAAACTGCATATTCCTGAAAAATTCAAATATTCAGATAAACCTGAACGTGTTATTCCTAGAGCTAAAACAGGAACTATTTGTGAAGGTTTTTTTCCGCTATTTTCTATTACTCCTTCCGGATTCACTGCAATGTATGCTGCAAGCCTAGATGAACTTAGTGTCGATGATAATAGGTTAGTAACTCTTTGCAGACTCGGATTAGACGATGAAAGATATTTAAACGCGCTTCGCGGTGACTTTGTAGACTTGCCTAA
Organism: uncultured Candidatus Woesearchaeota archaeon; assembly: GCA_963724455.1. Classification (GTDB taxonomy): domain Archaea; phylum Nanobdellota; class Nanobdellia; order Woesearchaeales; family UBA525; genus UBA525. The sequence goes on along the minus strand of CAVRUV010000033.1, from coordinate 5,841 downwards.
ACCACAACTTACTGTTGGTACTCATAAGAATAAGCGCATAGGAGATCCGCATGCAATCCATTATACAAAGACAATAGAAGATGCCGTGCAAGTCGTAGGCTTCTTAGGAATTTCAGATTTAGATAATCCTATTATGAATTATTCAAAAGATTGGGTTGTTCCGAAATATAATTAGAGATTTCTATAAATAATCTGATGAAGAAAGAATAAGACTACATTTAGAATAATTATATTCGTGAGATATTATTCTTTGATTTTTATACTACCGATTTTTTTTATGACTGATTCTCCTAAACCGCCTGCAACAATTGCGCCAGCATTCATATACCAGTTACTGACATAATTACTTATTGCAGAATGTACAATACCAAACATTGCCATAGTTCCTTGCCATTGTACATCTTCACCAGGTTTTACAAAATTCGGATTTGATAGTTCCATGTATTCAGGAATTGGATTTTGAAATCCTTGATATAGTGCATATATTGTTGTTGCAGCAATTCCAATTCCAATGCCATATCTATGTTCGCTAACCCAATTTAGAGTAGCATCTTTTGCTTGACTGGCTTTTGTTGATACAAGTTCGCCTAATGTTCTATCTTGGGTATATCTCATAATTTTAGAACTATTGTTTAATTTAAATTTGTTACTATTAAGAAGATAATAATAGAAGATAAAAACGAGCCTACCTTGATTGTTTCAATTCTAAGAAAACTTTTAGTTATTATTTCTTTGTCTATGTATTTCATACAATGCAATTGATGCAGCGGAAGCTACGTTTAGCGATGATGCAGAACCATGTATGGGAATTTTAATTAGTGTATCTGCAAGTTCTTTGTATTGTGCACATAGACCAGTTGTTTCATTTCCGATTAGCAAGATTGTCGGTTTTGTAAAGTCTTGTTCAGTTATTTGCGTTGTTCCTTTTGCAGAAGTTCCGATAATTTGCAGTTCTCCTAATTCTTCTCTTATTTTCTCAAACCAGGGTATGAGGTCAATTGGTGGTTGTATTCTAATAATAGGTATTGAGAATTGTGTTCCAACACTTGATCTTATTGTTTTTGAGTCGTATAAATCCACTGCGTGTCCTGTAATTACAATTCCATCTGCTTTGAACGCATCACATGTGCGAATTATTGTACCGAGGTTTCCAGGACTTGCAGGTCTATCGAAAACAACGATTAAAAGATTCTTTTTAATCTCAATTCTTGTTAGATTGTCTTCTTTCATCTTTGCTAGAGCAATCAATTCTGAAGTCTCTTCCTTGTCGCTAAGTTTCTGCATTAGGCTTTCAGGAAGTTCAAAATGCTTTTCTGCAGTACTTTTTTCAAGAATCTCAGTTGCCCAATTGGATAGTTTTCTCTCCTTTGAATAGACAAATGCAGTGATATTCCAGTTATTAGCAATCAACTGTTCTATAGGTTTTACTCCTTCAATGAAGAATTCTTTGTTCTTTTGTCGTTTTTCTCGGTTATTCTTGAGAACTTCAATATGTTGGAAGTCATTGTTTTCCGAGTAAAGTTCTACTTTGATTGGCATAATGTGTCTCTAGGAGCTATTAGTTGGAATATTCTTTATAATTTATGCCCTATTATTCTATTTAAGACTCTGAATATGCTGAGAATAAAAGCGGGCCTACGCGGATTCGAACCGCGGTTCCGAGGTCCCAAACCTCGTGTGATACCAGGCTACACCATAGGCCCCTCACTTCGTTCGGGTCCAAGCATTGGCTTCGCTTCGCGAACCCAACACATAGGCCCATACTCTGAGTTATACTCTAGAATCAATTAGTGGTTTTTAAAGGTTTGGGGTTGAAAATGGAATAAAAAAGAAGTTATTACTATTTTTTGGTACTGGAGAATATTATTTTGTATATTTTTTTAATGCTTTTATCAGATATGTTTTTTGAATATGGTGAATTTGTAAGTTTTTTTATAATCTCTTTTTCTCTATTTTTATCTTCTTTTTGTATGTTCAATTCTTTTTTTATCTTTTGTATCTTAGTTGTATATTCTATTCTATTTGATAATTGTTTTATTATAGCAAGATCTATTGAATCTATTTTTTTTCTAATATTATTTATTTTAGTATCATTGCTAGCAGAGTGATTCTTTTGTTTCTTTTGTAATGGGTTCATTATTTTTATTATCATTCATTGTTTTTTAAAGGTTTGTGGTTGTTTGTTCCTAGGCCTCATTATAACAAGCACATATCTATTACATGTAATATTACAGATATTTCGTAAAATTTACGGATTTTAAAGGGAAATATTTAAATAACTTCCAAGAGTATTATTTTTTATGAACAACAATCATATTGAAAAATCGTATGATCTATTTTTTAGTACTTCTAATTCTAACAGACGTTCTTTCTGGACTTGGCGATAACCGTTTAGTAATTATATTTTTAATTTAGATCGTCAGGAGGAAAATTTATGAAATCGCATTTACCAGTTCAAATCAGAAATTGTATCAATAATATTCCAGAAGAGGAGTACGCGTCAAACAAAAGGCTTCATACTATTAAGGCAGATTTGAGTCTTAATATCAATCCTTGTGGGGTATCAAAGAATGTTACTGCTGCGTTATTGAACGCAAATTCTTCTTTACTGTCGCATTATTATTTTGAAAATGACGATCTTATCGAGGAGATTGCGGGTTATATGGGCGTTAAACCAGAGAATATATTGTTAGGCGATGGGTGTGATGGTTGTTTAGGTATGATTGCAAATACGTTCATTGAACTTGCAGATACTGCGGTCATACCAACTCCCACGTTTCATCGTTATGAGTTTCATACTCTGTTGATGGGGGGGAGTGTAGTATTTGTTCCTATGCGAAATTTTGTATTTGATATTTCTTCGATATTATCTGCAGCAATAGATTCAAATGCAAAAATTATCTTTTTGTGCAATCCAAACAATCCTACTGGTGTACAGATACCCACTTCGCAAAAGATAGAGTTATTGAAGAACTTTTCAGGTATTGTAGTGGTTGATGAGGCATTAGCAGATACAACTACAATAAATGGCGCTCAATTGATACGGGATTACCCGAATTTGGTAATAACTAGATCATTTTCAAAAACATTTGGGTTGGCAGGACTGCGAATAGGATATGTTGTAGCGAATGCTGAATTGATTCGTTTAATAAAAAAGACTTCATCACCCTTTAAGGTCAATAGTATTGCGCAAGAATTGGCGCTTGAGGCGCTAAAAGATGTTGATCATCTTGTTAAATCAAAATCTTTTGTAGATGAAGAAAGATCGCGAATGGTTCTAGAGTTACGCGCCATGGGGTTATTCTGCTCTAATTCTGTAACTACAAATTTTGTAGTTGACATTTCGCCTTTAGGATCTGTCGGAGACGTGATTGGGTTGTTGCACAAAAAAAATATTCTTGTAACTGATGCAAGTCATTTTAGGATGGATAAAAATATCTATCTTCGAATTGCAGTTGGCTCAAAAGAAGAGAATCGTTATTTCATAAATTCAATGAAAGAATTGTTCGATGCTTGAATTATTTTTTTTAATATTATTTTGTATTTTTATTCTTTATGTTATTATTTCATAGTATCGAACGAATTGGTGTTTTTAACATATACTGATCGATTATCTTTTTTGCGTCCGCGAGTTTTGATTGATGCTCTTCACGGCCATGACGAAGATGATGTTCGGTTTCGCGTCCGCGGCGTGCAGGGAGGACGCCGCGAGGGTGCAGAGGAGGAGGGGGAGGAATGTTTTCATCGTCGGAAATGGGGTGGTCATTGGTTCTGCTTTTTCTTCGCCTTCTTCTCCTTCACGGGTTTGCCCTTCCCGCCCTCGGCGAAGGCGCGGTCGAGTTCGGCGGGGCGCGCGTCTTTGAATTGCGCGAGTACTCCCTGCAGCTTCGCAGCCGCGGTGGCGGCCTCGCCGCTCAACGCGGCGACCGCGAGCGGCGTCTTCTCGAAAGGATCGCTCGCGAGGTCGAAGAACTTGCCGTCGCGATAGAGCTTGTGGGTGCGCGTGGCGGCATACTCCCGCACCGTCAGGTCCGCCTTCTGGCGCGGCGAATACCAGCAGTAGAGCCACTCGCGGGGCGTGCCGCGTTCGCCGCGCAGTTGCGGGAGAAAGCTGACCCCATCCACGTTCGCGGGCACTTGCGCGCCGGCTGCGGCGCAGATGGTCGGCAGGAAATCGGCGCTGCTGACGAGGTCCGTGGCTCACGCGCCCCGCCTTCATCACCGCCGGCCAGCTCGCGACGAACGGGACGTGCGTGCCGCGCGCATTCGTCGAGCCTTTGCCCCCTTGATACTCGCCGCCCTTGAACTGGCTGGTGATCGTGGGGTGCGTGCCATTGTCGCCGAGGAAGAGCAGCAGCGTGTTGTCGCGGAGCCGAGTTCATCGAGCTTTGCCACGACGCGGCCGATCATCTTGTCCATGTAGGCGGTCATGTCGGCGAAGTGCTTCACGTCCTTCTGCAAGTTCTCGCCCTTCGTCGCCGGATTCCAATTCGGGCTGTCCGGCGTGGGCTGGAACGGATCGTGCGTGAGGATCATCGGGTAGTAGAGAAAGAACGGGCTCTCGCGGTGTTCTGGTGATGAACTCGAGCGCGAAGTCATTGATCAGCGTCGGGCCGTACTCGCCCTTCTTGAAGTCCTTCGGCACGCCGTTGTATTCGAGGCCCGGATTCGCGTAGCGCGGCGGGCGGCGCGTCTGCTGCCAGAGGCACGACTCATCGAAGCCGAAGTGCTGCGGCGAATCCGTCTCCTGTCCCGAGCTGCCACTTGCCGCAGATGCCGGTCGCGTAGCCCGCGCCCTTCAAGAGATGGCCGAACGTCGTCTCCGTGCGCGGCAGCGTGCCGAAGTTGAGGTAGTTCCGGACGTTGTAGCGCCCCGTCATGAGCTGCACCCGCGTCGGCGTGCAAAGCGGCTGCACGTGGCAGTTCTCGAAGCGCACGCCGGTCGGCGGCGAGCCGGTCGAGCACCGGGCGTCTGGTACGACTCGCCGCCATTGGCGGTGACGCATTCGTAGCCGAAGTCGTCCGCCATGATGAGGACGATGTTCGGCTTCGCGGCGGCGTGGAGCGGCGCGCCGGATGTGGTGAGGCAGACGAGCGCGGCGAGGGTGAGAAATCGGATGGCGTGTTTCATGGGGAGATGGCTTCGGCGAGGCCGCTGTGGAGATGAAGGATTCCGCGCGTCTATTCCTTTGCCTTCTTCGCCTTTTTCTTCCCGCCCTTCTTCGCCCCGCCTTCGCCGGGATACGGTTTGACCTGCGCGCGTTCCGCCCATGCCTCCCATTTTGCGGCGAGTTCCTTCGCCTTCTCCGGCTGGACCGCCGCGCAGGTCGTGCAGTTCGGTGCGGTCCTTCGCGATGTCGTAGAGCTCCCACTTTCCGTTCCGCCCGAGCCGCACCAGTTTCCAGTCACCGGCGCGCATCGCGGCGTTGCCCTTGCTCGTGTTCCCAGTAGATCGCCTCGCGCTCGATCGGCTGATTCGCAAACGCCCCCTTCAGGCTCCGCCCCTCCATCGCCTGAATCGGCTCGCCCTTGAACTCCGCCGATAGGCGCGCCGCTCACGTCCGCCACCGTGGCCATGATGTCCACGAGATGGCCCGGCTGCTTGCGAAATTCGCCCTTCGCCGAAATCCCCGCCGGCCAGTGCGCGATCAGCGGCGTGGCGATGCCGCCCTCGTGATTGTAGTGCTTGTAGAGCCGCGTCGGCGTGTTCTGCAGCGACGCCCACGACTCCCCGCAAAAGACCGTGCTGCCCGGCCCGCCGGGGTTCGCCCCTCCAGCCGCCCGCGCGGACCGGACTCCGCGTTTCCCAGCAACGACGGAAACTCGTCGAGGCCACAACAT
>CAVRUV010000032.1:0-18523 GCA_963724455.1 uncultured Candidatus Woesearchaeota archaeon | reverse complement strand
TGCCTGTTCTTGGTTCAGTTTGGTGCTTGTTCAATCTGTGACATACGATAAGCTACAAGAGTGCCTATCCCTTCATTGGCAAATCGACCTTCAAAAGGATAAAGCACCACGTGATACCCTTCCTTACTTTCAAAGTATTCTATTAAAAATTGATTTCTGGTTCGTGCACTATCGATCTGCGCTTGCTCGCTGGTTAAGGGAATTAATTCTTTTAATTCTAACTGTCCGTTTCTCCTCTGGCGGCAAGATCGATTTGGTCTCTAAGTGATTCAGATAATTGTGATGTCAAAGGCATTCTGCCTCCCATATAAGATGGGATTTTTCCTGTCTTTTTGTTGCTTTTTTTACGTGTACTTCCCAGGCCAACAATTCTCACCAACTCCTAATTTTGCCCGAAAACCAAAAATTATCACCCTTACCCGGCATCAGCTGAGAAATAAAATATTCTTCGATAGAGCCTATTTTCTTTCCAGAAGAATATTTAATAATCATTTCTTGTAATCCGACAATAGTGCCAATTGATAGTCTATGACGCATCGCTGCCGATTTATCCTTAATTCTTAATGTCCCTTCACCATCTACACCTACTTTTTGATATTCATTATATGCTTGAAGTGATTTTCCTCCAGTGGTCATAAAAGCTAATATCCATTCCCATTCCGCTTTACCCGATCGTTGCTGAACGGAGAACCGCCAGGTCGGCGGGCCCTGCGCGCCATCATGCCGGGGGAAATGAAGATCGCGGTGGTGCCGCTGCCGCTCGCGCAGAAGCTGCTGCGATGGACGGCCGCGTCACCGAGATCGCCGTCGCCGTGAACAATCTTTCGAAGGTGGAGGACATACGCCGCGGGCCTGCGCACCGCACTGGGCCCGAGTACGAAGTGCACACCTGGGAATCGCTCGCGCCCGAGCGCAGGACGATCATGGGCACTCATCAAGCATGAAATCAAATAAGAATCCTTCATCCTCTTGCATCATCGCAGATTTTACATCAATTTTTGAAGAGAACTTATTTTCAATCAACCACCTATCAGAATGAATTACTTTTTGTTTTTCGATCTGTTTTATCGTGAACCAATGCAAAGTTCCATGTTTTGATTCTACAACTTTTTCGCTAGTCACTTCAACTTTTGTAAAGAATAGAATAAAACTGTGTTTAACAGCATCATCACTAACAACGCGTTCATGCATCACTGCGTTGAACGAAATAAACTTTCCATCAAGACCTGTTTTTTCTTTTGTAAGACGCAGGCTTGTATCAACAAAGCTTTCTTCAAGGCGCATTTTCCCGCCGATCAACGACACATAATCTTTGTACGGGCGCTTTGTTCTTTTTATCATCAATAATTTATTCTTTCTAACAATTGCTACAAGTACAACTGGGAGCGGACTCAATTCTTCTCCTACAACATGAGAGAATATTGGAATATACTTTTCAGAATCTTTTGTGAGATGATAATATTCGCCACGTTTTTCAAGAAGATTATCTTTTTGCATGCACTCAATATGATACGCAATCATGTTCGATCGAATCTTGATAGCCTTTTCGATATCATTGAACTTCAATCTATTGTGCTCGAGAAACAGTTTGAAAATCTGCTCTCTTTCTTTTTTTGCAAGACTACTAGAGTATTTCATCTTACTCAAAGTAATTCGAGGAACTACTTAAGAATTACTGCGGGCAACCCAAGATAATGTTATCTGAATAAACAGAGGAGTGCCAGGGTGAAATAATGGATATTGAACAAGTACAACAAAAAACAAATTATGTCAGCGTAACAGGAATCATCAGACAAGATGGTAAATACTTAATTTGCAAACGAAGCTTGAATGAGAAGGCATTTCCTGGAAAATGGTGCGTTCCGGGAGGAAAGATAGAACAGCAAGACTTTGTTTCTACAAAAAAAGATACACAAGACCACTGGCTAAATATTTTTGAGAAAACTCTTGCTAAAGAAGTTTTGGAAGAGACAAACTTGAGTATAAAGAATATTGATTATGTATCAAGTCTTGTATTCATCAGGCCGAATGGTTTCTCGACAATAATTGTTAGCTTATGTGCAGAATATTTGAGCGGAGAAGTAAAATTGCAAGATGATGAGTTGATTGATTACGCGTGGGTTAATCTTGAAACCGCAAAGAATTACGATTTAATCGAGAATATCTATGAGCAGTTGTGCGCCGTGGAGAAGAAATTTGAAAAGAGAATAATGAATAAATAAAGTTTTAAACTACAGCAAGTTTCTCTTTGTTAGGTGAATACATGATCCTCAAATGTAATGAAAGTCATAAAAAAGTATATAATCCATTTTATTCTGTAACACTAGTATTTGCAGATCCCAAGGAAAGAATTGTAGCACACACTAACGGCTCATTCACTTTACATTCAGATATTGTAGAACAAATAACGCTAAAAGATTTGAATGCTGATCCTTACAATAATTACATAGATCCTCGCAATTGTTTATTATCATTTCAACTAGAACGTTATACTGGTGAACGCGCACCGTGGGTATTTGATAGTCTTGCACCTTTTGATCAACAAATGTCTGGAGATTATATTCACAAAATGTCGGGAATAAATAAATTAGGACCGTTCAAACGAACTTCTTCTGAATTGTATATCGGTGCAACACTTGGAATGATATTATTCCCAAATACAGCTAATGAACTAATGAAAAACCCAACTTGGCGAGATGAGTATAACCAAACAACCGAATGGCCAAATGCGGAATATCAATCTAAGAAACAATCTCTAGAAGATCACTTAGAATTCCTTCAGAAAGGTGGCTTAGTAAAAGCTTAAAATTATTTTTTTATCTATATTCTATTCAGTAATACTATGAAGACAAAGATTTTGCAAGATTTAAAAATCTATTATATGATCCTTTGCGTGGAGGTTTATTAATAGCAGAAATGTGAAACTCAGGCGTCATATCATATTTAGGAAATGCTCCATTATATGATAACTCCAAATGCGTTACTAAAAAAGAGTTGGAAGTAGATAGTCTTTGGTATATTTTATTACTGCATCCCACAACTATTCTATCTTTATTATCAGACACTTCAACAAGATTATCTAAAGTAGTGTAGAAGTATTTTCTATGGTTTAAGCCTTCAATGTGCAAATCATCAGAATAATAATAAATCTGGTGTTTAAGGTTAAGTCCGTATCTTGCCGTTTCTTTATAATGTTTTAACGTCTTCTCAAGATATTTTTCAGGACAATCATTTGAAGGTTTAGATATAATTACATTAAATAAATCAACTAACGCAGCTTTTCCAAATACTGATCTTCGCACATTATCAGGTGAAATATCATCAAGATCTTTTACTGATTCGGCAATAAATATACTTGGTATTATTGGCGATAAAAGATAAAATAAGAATTTTTTATTAAGAGGAACCAAATCAACATTAGGAGTTACATCTATTAACATAACATACGGATTAAGAAAGCCAATAAAAATACTTCGGTATCTATTCTTTCATGTTCTCTTTGTATTTTCTTCTGTAAGATGCGTATTTGTCGTCTGGAGAATATTTTGGAGGAATTGGAGAGACACGCCTTGCTCCACACTGGCAGTCTGCAGATAGGCCATAGCTTTTGCATTTTTCGCATTTGAGGATTGCAAGTGACATTGTGTTCAACTTGTATATTTGTTAAGTGCTACTCTCCCACGGAAAGTCAGTAGGATTTAATAAAAAGTTTCGTTCAACTTTTAATTTTCTTGTGCTGCGGCGAATTACTCGTTCTCCGAACGAGATTTTAAGTCGAGCAACCTGCATGAATCGGTTGCTCTCCTGACTTTGCGCCAAGGCAGCACTCATGAAAAACTATACTCTTAATTATTAACTTAAAATTTATTTCTTTTCTACTTCTGTTCTCTCGAACTTTACTTCGCTTGTCGGCACTTTCTTGAATGCTAGTTCTACTGCATCGATTGCTGCTTTTAGTCTTTTTTCAGCATCCTTGAATTCTTCAGCAGTAACAACTATCTTGTAAGTTCCAGCACCTAGGTATCGTACATCGCAGGGCTTAGCTGCTTCGCGAGCTTTTACAAGCGCATCACGTACAAGCGCAACGCCATTTTCTGCAAAAGTCGATACGCTAAATACTCCTTCAATCATTACTTCTTTTGCTTTGATTCTTTCACGAACGACTTCTTCTATCTTCTTAGCTACAGAAGCCTCGAGTGATGTTTCTGAGAGTTTGAATTTTTCTTCAACTATAGCTTCAAATGCTTCAAATAAGTAATCATAATGCTCAAGGATTGCTGGTGCAATCTCTTTATAGAATACTGCAGGATCCTTTTTTGATTCTTTTGCGATGTGATCAAGAATATTTTCGGCGCGCTGCTCTTGCTTTAGAGTATCGTTCTTTTCACGACGCTGGCCTTCAGTCACACGACGTAAAGACAAATCAATATGCCCACGTTCTAAATCAACACGCATGACTTTACATACGACCTTTCTGCCTTCTGCTACGAATTCTCTGATGTTCTTGATTCTACCTGCAGTAACTTCAGAAATATGTATCATGCCGCTTTTATTATCATATTCATCAAGAGTGCAAAAAACGCTGTTATACTGGACGTTTGTCACAGTACACATGACAATCTCTTCATCCGTTGGAAATCCAGTTTTTTTATGGAACATAACACTTGAAAACAAGCCTTGATTTAAAAAAGCATCGTATGAAAACACCTCATTCTATCAACCAATTACTCCATCAGAACATCAAACCATCAGAACATCAATCCATCAGAACATCAAACCATCAGACTGCATACAAGTATAACACTCAAATCTATTACCATTTATACCGTCCAAGAACACTAACGTCGCTTCCTTGAGGTAAGAAAAAGTCGCTGCTTTTACCATTGCGCACACAACGATCAATTACTGCCTGGTAATCTGCACGATTGGGTAAAGTGTGCTTGTTGTTAGTATTATCATTACCAATAAGCCAAAAGCGACGCAACCGTTCGTATACAGTTACAAGTTTCGGAGTAGGTAACAAAATAGGCAGGGTTTGTTGAGGCAGTTCACAATTAAGCACTTCTGAAAAATACTGCGCAACAGCAATCATACCAGCAATATCGTGCTTGCATAAATGCACAACTTGTTTTTTATCGCCAAGATTCTCGTTATCCTTATGCTTGCACGCGTGGGAGCTCTGCCAAGAGTATGCGTGCTCAGGGTTCACATCAGGAATACCAATCAATTTCATGTCGTGGGGAGTGCGAATACTACTTGACATGATACGTATTATACACTGAGCATCAAGTCCCTGATTTGATGAACGCATATATGATTTAATCTTTATACCAGGTAAAGACTCGATTTCAAAGAAAGTTTTTGTATCCAATCCTCGTGATAATTGTAATTGTGCAGATCGAACATATAATTTTGCACCTTCTAATGCATCTAAAAGATTATACTCTCTTGGGCACATGTCCTTTCCAACAAGAGGAGAATACTGCAATCTAGCAAAAGGCACTCTTGTTCTACTAGATGTTCTACTAGAAGATGCATCTGCAACAATATGCGCATTATCATATGAACATGCAAAAATCGCCTGGCCAAACAATAGATTTTCTAATTGCATAAGCGCATATCTTGGTTCAATTGCTATCGCTGGGCCTTTACGCAAGAACTTTTCAGGGTTCTTATAGTATTTAGTATCTGTAAAAGGTGAATTAGAGACAATACAAACGTCCTCGCGAGCATCAAGTGCTTCGCCAACCAACGCATCATACAATAATGATTCATCGAGTCCTCGAAGATCAATTATGCGTTTATCTGCCAAAACTTCGCTTATAGATGGTTTTTTGAAAAAAGTTTTCTTAACTGGAACTTTGACCATAGAATAATGGAAATCCTACAACACTTATATTATTTGCTTAGTAGTTTACCTAATAATTCATTCAACTAATAAGTCATTCAGTCATTCAACTAATAAGTCATTCAGTCATTCAACTAATAAATCATTCACCAAATAATAATTCATCAAATAATCACTAATAATTCTATGGCTAAAACAACAAAACGTAGTAATATACTAAACGTAGTAATATACTATATGTGCGATAATTAGAAACATAATCACCCTCTTCAACGTAGATTTTCGCATATTATTATAAATGACGAATTATTTCACAAAAATACTGCACAAAGATGTAGAAAAGAGGTTTTTATGGCAACTAAAGCACCTGCAAAGAAAACAACAACTCCTGCTCACAAAGAAACTGTTAAACATGAAGCTAAACATGAAGATGCTCATGAACATAAGCACGCACATGACGAGCACAATCATGCACATGAAGAGCATGAACACACACATAAACATGAAGAAGGCTCATGCTGCGGCAACAAAAAAAAGAGTAAAGATGAATGCTGTGGAAAAGGCGACTGCTGCAAGGATGACCTTGATGAAGTTCTTCACGAAGAGATGGAAGATTCATGCTGCGGCGGACACGAACACGCTCACGAGCACGAACATGTCCAAAAGACTGTAATCAAGCCAACAAAAAAGAACACCAGCGGCATTGTAGAAGATGGCAACATGGTCTCTATTCACTATACTGGAACACTTGATTCTGGCGAGACATTTGACTCGAGCCTTGGTAGAGAGCCAATCGAGTTCGTACTCGGTTCACAAAGCGTTATTCCAGGATTTGAAAAAGCAGTTCTTGGTATGAAGAAGGGCGCAAAGAAGAAAGTCGTTATTGAAACATTAGATGCATACGGCGATTCAAATCCAGAGCTTTTCCAGGAAGTTCCTCGTGAAGCACTAGGAGACATCACCCCTGAAGAAGGCATGATGCTAGCTTTGCACCACCCAATGAGCCCAGCACCAGTTCCTGTAAAGATTGTTAAAGTAACACCAGAAACAGTTACAATCGACATGAACCATCCGCTTGCAGGACAGCGATTGCACTTTGATTTGGAACTTGTCGACATCAAATAGATAAGTTGCGGATTTATTTTTTTAATTATATTTTTTATTATGTTTTGGTTTATGATTTTTATTCTCTTTTTATTAATATTTCATTTTCTAAGTTATATTTTAGTATGTCATGGTTCCCAGAAAAGTAATCAGGATTTACTAGTAGTAAGAATAATTCAACTGTATAAATTAATCAAACAAGTATAAAGAGATAATCGAAGATATAACCAAAAAAATGATTGCTATTCTAAAAAAAATAATTACTATTCTAAGACATCATGCTCTAGGCGCAACAATAAAATGAGCAAGTTCAACACTAATGGCCCTATGATAAAACCAACAAAGCCCATTAGCATAACACCGCCAACTGCTCCAATGATAATGATTAGCGGATGCATCTCTGCACCCTTATTGACTATTTGTTGACGGAAATAGTAATCAAGGAATGCCAAAATAAGAGAACAAGCGATGATAACACTTATTCCTGAAAACCACTCATTATTCATCATAAGAATAATTCCTGCGGGAATGTAGATAACTGGAGCACCAAACAGAGGAATAAATGCGAAAATACCCATGATCACTCCCCAGAATATCGGGTTGTTAATTCCAAAAATGAAAAATACTGCTCCGCAAGCTACTCCAATGATTACTGCAATCAATAACTGGCCATAAAATAACGATTTTGTCATTTTTGCCATTTCATCACGAACACGATTCTTATGAGATTTTTTTACTGGCAAGAAATCGATTACTACAGCACACCATGATTCTCCTTCTATAAGCGCATAAAACAGTACAAGGAATAATAAGACTAAACCAAAAATAAGCTCGCCAACACTTGAGATGATACCTGGTAAAGAGGATATTGTAAATGACCCAAGCTTATCAATTGCAGAAGAGAAAACAGTTCCTAAATCAATGCCTGCCCACGAGTCAAGCTTATTGAACAACACGCTCGAATCTAAACCAGTTGCGTGTTGTGACATGAATATGTAAGCACTATTTCCTTGCGAAATAAGACCTACTGCAATAATAGCTGATGGAATAATGATTCCTAGAAATACCCCGCAAAGGATAAGTGCTGCTGCATACGTACTACGCATGTGCTTGAGAAGCCATCGATATACTGGATGACACATATACGCAAGAATAAGTCCTAATAGAATAAAGCTCAAAAAAGGTCGTATGATAAAAAAACTCAATACTCCTAATAACCCCAATAATCCTATAACAACTATGTTGCGATTACTATCCATAACTACTTTGTCAGAATCAGGCTTTATAGATTTTTTCTATATCTTCAATCATAATCAAGCATAAATGATCAATAATATCATAATAATAACAAACATATTGTTTTACTTAATCATTATTCCGCAACTTCTAACTTATCTCTTCCAAAAAAAACCTTTAAACTGCTTTAAAATGTCAATTATTGCTCAAACTAGTCATCGTCTCAAATATAGGTCAAAAGACCAGAAAACATATAAACAAAACCAACATCCCTTAATCAGATGTTACTTTTACTAAGTAACAATTGGGGGAATATTTAATGGGACTACTAAAAAAACTAGCACTCAGCGCTGCAATTTCTACAATCGGATTCGGCCTTTATAGCAAACCACAAGAGTTCCCTCCAAAACCAACCCCCCTAACTTTTACCCAAACCCCAAATATAACTGTTAACCAGACCACAAATATAACTGTTGATGCAAAAATGCCTGCAACAACCAAAACCCCAACAGAAAAAAGATCATACTTTGTCGGAAAATTTACGTTTCCAGCAGTAGATACTGCATACGCAATAGTTGGAAATGACATCGGCGCAGCAAAAATTCAATTACCAGACGGCAGCATCATCAAAGGGACAATAAACCAAACACAACGCAATAAAAAATATGCATCATTTGACATAAGCAAGATCTCTCGTAAAATTCTTGAAAACTCAACATGTGCAGTTTATGACATCAACCCAGACCATAAAGAAGGACATAATACAAAAGGCAATTACATACCAGTTGCAGCATCTAGACTAAATTACCTAACAAAATATAATACTGTTAATACCTCACATTTAGAACAAATTGTAAAACAAAAACCTGTAGAAACTGAAACTGTAAAAGCAGATACCCCCCCTACACCAACTGCAAATCTTCCAACAATTCAATCAACACTTCCAACAATTCAATCAACACAACCATTACCAGTTCTTGAACTTGCATACAAAGCTCCTGTAACTATAAAATTAACAGCACCAGAAGTAACAACACCTAAAGTCACAACCATTTCATCTCCAGTAACACAAAATACAGCACACACTGCTGAAAAAACAGATGACTATACTCAGAATACAACATCAAGAAACCCATCCCTCATAGTGGGCATTGGAGTAGAAAGTGCAAAACAAAAAGAGATCAGTATAGGATATGCTTTCAAAGAAGATAATCCAGTATACGCAGTAAAGCTTATTGGCACAATGGGAACTCAAGAAGAAAATATAGAGCACCGCACCAATACAACCACAATTTCTACCGGAACATACACTACCGATGTTGTAACCAAAGCAACGATAAACAACAAAGGTCTTGGCGCAGGAATTCTATTCAATACACCAGCACCATCATTCAAGTTCGGATTCAGATATCTGCACAACACACAAGACCATACCTACGATGCTTCAGTAATAGAAAAAAAGACTCCGCTAGGCAGCAACGTCCCAACTATTACCAATACATTCCTTCACAAAGGCGAAGGAAATCAATCAGGAAACACATACGGCCTTGAAGCGTTATTGAATCTCAGCAAGAATTTCTCAGTTACATTCAATGTTAATTACACAAAAATGAAATCTCCTGATTTGATAATAAAAGCAAATAATGGATTTCCAATCGACCATGCAGAGAAAGTACTCCTGCCAAACTCTAAACCAATCACATATGGTGTAGGGATATCATATAGATTTTAGGGTGACACATGATGAGACAAAACACTACCTGGCAAGCAACATTCATGCAATCAATATTCATTATTGCTATGATAGCACTCTGCGTACCAAGCGTATTTGCAGCAACGCCAGAAATAAATGTTAACTCATCAAGTATAACTCTAGGACAAAGCATACTAACCCAATACTCTGTATACACTGCATACACCCCGTCAACATACACAGTCAATTTGTATACTGCAAGCGGTACGCATCTAGCAACACTTGATAGCGGATTCTCAAATCTGAATTTATTCACAGGATCACACACAATCACACAAGCAGATTATTTGACAACAGGCACATTCATAGTACGAATAAACGCTAGCGATGCAGCTGGAGACGCACTATCTGCGCAAACTACATTCACAGTAAATCCTGCACCAGATACTACCCCCCCAACAATAACTAGCGTAACAAACAGCTCACCAGTATGCAACGTAATAAGATTCACAATAAATGGCGCAGCAGATAACGTAGCGTTACACGCAACCCCATACTCATTTGACGCGGGAGCAACATGGCAATCAAACAATTACATGGACCATACAGGAACAACACATACAATGCCTGCAAACCACATACAAGTAAGAGATGCAGCATTAAACATCTATTCATACCCTGTATCAATAACAGGAACAGCAAATACTTGCCCAGATACAACGTCCCCAGTTATTGTAATTAACCAACCAATAACAAAAGAGTACAATACATCTATAGTGCCAGTACAACTAACATGCACTGATAATATTGCAGTAGATAAAATCTGGTACAACATCAACGGTGGAGCAAACACCTTCTACACCACAACAACTAGCACAACACTCGCTGATGGAAGCTACACAATCAACGCATTCTGTAACGACACATCAAGTAACAACGCAAGTGCAAGCAGAACATTCTCAATAAACACAACAGTAACACCACCAAATGTGAATGTAAGTTTTAACGTAAGCGCAACACCAATATCGGGCGTTGAACCATTAAGTGTACAGTTCACAATCTCAAATCTAAACGGCAATGCGCCATATACATATAACTGGAATTTTGGTGATGGACAAACTAGCACAGCAAACAACCCATTACACACATACATACAAAACAGCAGTTATACAGCAAATGTAACAATAACAGATACTGATGGGGATAAATTAACTAAAACAATTGCAATCACAGTTACAGATACTTCTCCAGTAGTTGATTTTACTTGGAGTCCAACATCGCCAATAATTAATCAAATTATCAGTTTCTTAAGCTCAGCATCAGCATATGATGGAATTGCAAGTTATTCGTGGAGTTTCGGAGATAGTACAACAAGTACAACTTCCAATCCAACACATTCATACTCAACAATCGGATCAAAAACAATAACACTAACTGTAACAGATGGCGACGGAAGTACAGCAACTGCAACACACTCATTAATTATAATTACTGCACCAGATACAACATCTCCAGTTATTGTAATCAATAGACCATTAGCACAAGTTTACAATATAACCACAATTCCAATAAACCTTACCTGCACAGACAATATTGCAGTAAGCAGAATATGGTACAACATAAACAACGGTGCAAACACAACTTACACTACAACCACAACAACCATATTAGCTGACGGAACATATACCATAAGAGCATTCTGCAACGACACATCGAACAATAACGCAAGTGCTAGCAGAACATTCTCAATAAACACAACAGTAACACCGCCCGCAGATACAACTCCTCCAGTTATTGTAATCAATAGACCATTAGCACAAGTTTACAATATAACCACAATTCCAATAAACCTTACCTGCACAGACAATATTGCAGTAAGCAGAATATGGTACAACATAAACAACGGTGCAAACACAACTTACACTACAACCACAACAACCATATTAGCTGACGGAACATATACCATAAGAGCATTCTGCAATGATACAAGCAATAATAATGCAAGCGCAAGCAGAATATTCTCAATAAACACAACAGTGCCTGCAGATACTACACTACCAACAATAACAAGTGTAACAAACAGCTCACCATTATGTAATACAATAAGATTCACAATAAATGGCGCAGCAGACAACGTAGCGTTACACGCAACCCCATATTCATTTGACGCTGGAGCAACATGGCAAGCAGCTAACTTCTTAGACTTTGCAGGAATAACGCACACAATACCTGCAAACAATATAAGAGTAAGAGACGCAGCACTAAATGTATACATCTATCCATCTTCAATAACAGGAACAGCAAATGCGTGCGCTGATCCAACCGCACCAAATATCACAATCAACCAACCACTAAGCATAAACTACAATACAACAACTGTTCCTGTAAGAATTACTTGCACAGATAATGTAGCAGTTAGCGCAATATGGTACAATATCAACGGTGGAGTAAACACAGCATACACAACACCAAGCGCAATAACATTACCAGACAACAGATCATACACAATCTTTGCATTCTGCAATGACACAAGCAACAACATCGCAACAGCTAGCACATTCTTTAGCATATACAGCAACCAAACAAACGGTACAACACCAATAAACGATACATCTGCACCAAACATCACAATAAACCAACCACTAGCACAAACATACAACACTACAACAGTTCCAGTGCAAATAACATGCATAGACAACTACGCATTAGACAAAATATGGTACAATTTCGGAGCAGCAAACATTTCGTACAACACAATAACAACAGCAACACTAGCAGACAATACAACTTACACCATGACAGCATACTGTAACGACACAATGAGTAATACAGCAAGCACAACAAGAATATTCAACATAAATACTAGTTTCAACAATGGAACACCAATTAATGATACATCTGCACCAAACATCACAATAAACCAGCCGTTGCAACAAAACTACAACGCAACAATCATACCAGTACAAATAACATGCACAGATAACATTGCAGTAAGTACAATCTGGTACAACATGGGCGGAGCAAATGTTACGTACAACACTACAACAACATTCACAGCAGCACAAAATACATCATACCTAATGACTGCATATTGTAATGATACTAGTGGAAATCTTGCAACAGCAATTAGAACATTTAGCACATTCACAAACCAAAGCAACGGAACACCAGTAGTAGATACACCGCCAGTAATAGTTATTAATCAACCACTAAGCATAAACTATAACACTACAACTGTTCCAGTAAGAATAACTTGTACAGACAGCATAGGAGTTAGTTCAATTTGGTACAATATCAACAACGGAATAAACAGCACATACACCACACCAACAACAATAACACTAACAGACAACAGAAGCTACACAATCTTCGCATTCTGCAACGATACTATAAACAACATCGCAACAGCTAGCACATTCTTTAGCATATACAGCAACCAAACAAACGGTACAACACCAATAAACGATACCTCTGCACCAAACATCACAATAAACCAACCATTGCAGCAAAACTACAATGCAACAATCATACCGGTGCAAATAACATGCACAGATAATTACGCACTAGATAGTATATGGTATAACATGGGTGGAGTAAACATTTCATACAATACACCAACAACATTCACCGCAACACAAAATACAACATATCTCATGACTGCATACTGCAACGATACGATGAGCAATACAGCAAGTGCTACAAGAACATTCAGTACATTTACAAATCAAAGCAACGGAACACCAGTAGTAGATCCTGCACCAAACATCACAATAAACCAACCACTACAACAAAATTACAATACTACAACAGTTCCTATACAAATCACTTGCACCGACAATATTGGAGTTAGTACAATCTGGTACAATCTGAACAATGGCGTCAATATAACTTATGTAGGAATAACAAACACAACACTACCTGACAACACAACAAACGTGTTATACGCATATTGTAATGATACTATCAACAATGTCGCAAGCGCAACAAGATTATTTACCATCAATACCAGCGCAATAAATGGTACGCCAGTAAATGATACGACATTACCAATCATAGTAATAAACCAACCACTAGCACAAAACTACAATATTACAACTGTTCCAGTACAAATCACTTGCACAGATAACCTTGCTGTAAGCACAATATGGTACAACTTCAACAATGGTGCAAACGTAACTTATAGTGGAATTGCAAGCGCAACACTAGCAGACAACACAACTTACACCATGACAGCATACTGCAATGATACAGCAGGCAATAGAGTGAGTACGACAAGAATATTCAGCATATTTAGCAATCAAACAAACGGAACACCAGTAATTGATATCATACCACCAAATATAACAATAAACCAGCCGTTGCAACAAAACTACAATGCAACAATCATACCAGTACAAATAACATGCACAGATAACATTGCAGTAAGTACAATCTGGTACAACATGGGCGGAGCAAATGTTACGTACAACACTACAACAACATTCACAGCAGCACAAAATACATCATACCTAATGACTGCATATTGTAATGATACTAGTGGAAATCTTGCAACAGCAATTAGAACATTTAGCACATTCACAAACCAAAGCAACGGAACACCAGTAGTAGATACACCACCAGTAATAGTTATTAATCAACCACTAGCACAAAACTACAACGCAACAGTCGTTCCATTGCAAATAACCTGCACCGACAATCTTCCATACACATCAATATGGTACAACATCAACAATGGACCAAACGTTGTATACACAATACCAACAACACTAAATGTTGCAATAAACCAAACATACAATATCATCGCATACTGTAATGACAGCATAAATAATATCGTGAATGCAACAAGAACATTCAGTACATTCTCAAACCAAAGTAATGGAACACCAGTAGTAGATATTACACCACCAGTAATTGTAATCAACCAACCATTGCCAGTAAATTATAACACTACAACAGTTCCAGTGCAAATAACATGCACAGACAATGTTGCAGTAAGCGCAGTATGGTACAACTTCAACAATGGAGTAAATGTTACATACAACGGAATTACAAGCACAACACTATCAGACAATACTACATATAACATGATTGCATTCTGCAATGATACAAGCGGAAACCTAGCAAACGCTACAAGAACATTCAGTATCAACACTAGTGCTGCAAACGGCACACCTGTAATTGATATCATCGTACCTACGATTATCATAATACAACCATTACAGCAAAACTACAATGCAACATCAATTCCTGTACAAATTACCTGTACAGATAATGCTGCAATAAGTTCTATCTGGTATAACATCAATGGAATAAACTATAATTACACTGGAGCAACATTCTTGCCAGTTGCATCAAATCAGACATACTTCATGAGAGCATACTGTAATGATACTACAAACAACATCGCAACAGCAAATGTAACATTTAGCACATTCACAAACCAAAGCAACGGAACACCAGTAGTAGATATCCTTGCACCATTTGTGAATATAACAGCACCAACACAACAGAACTACAACGCAACCATATTGCCGCTCAATATTACTTGCAGCGATAATCTTGGTGTAAGTAGTATTTGGTACAACTTGAATGGAACTAACATAACTTACAACAGTCCAACAACAATTACTGTTGTGTCCAACCAGACATACTGGCTCAAAGCATACTGCAATGATACCTCTGGAAATATTGGAACTGCGAATGTAACATTCAGCACATTCACAAACCAAAGTAATGGAACACCAGTAGTAGACATCATGCCACCAATATTAACTGTGCATCAACCACTTACACAAACCTACAGCAGCACAACAGTTCCAGTAAATATCACCTGCATCGATAACTTAGGAGTAAGCAGTATT
This sequence comes from uncultured Candidatus Woesearchaeota archaeon, assembly GCA_963724455.1. GTDB lineage: Archaea > Nanobdellota > Nanobdellia > Woesearchaeales > UBA525 > UBA525. Next base: position 2,781 of record CAVRUV010000032.1, on the reverse strand, counting down.
TGGTACAACATCAATGGTGGTGTGAAAATTATTTACACTACACCCACTACAATAACGCTAGCAAATGGACAGACCTATGCGTTCAATGCATACTGTAATGATACTAGCAATAACACAGCATCCGTTACAAGAACAGTTACAATCAATACTGGAAACAACGGAGGCGGCGGAGGAAGTGGAGGCGGTGGCGGAGGAGGCGGATTTATTTCATGCATCTCCAACTACACTTGTGATTCATGGAGCTCATGCGCAAATAGTACTCAATCAAGATTCTGTACAGACACAAAAAAATGTGACTTAAGGAATTTCACAAAAACCGAAAGCCGATCATGTAGTGCAAGCAGTACAACAGGCACTACAGGAACTGGAACTATCAACATAAGCACAGACGATGGCTCAATTTACGGTCCTGCAAGCAACAGAATAAGAGTAAAGAAGCTTGGAGAAAGTAATGAGACACAAGAAACTGCAAATGCCGGAGGCTTCCTTGATGTAATATTACCATTCAAAGCAATTGGTTATGCAATCATGGAAGTAGGACCTGCAAAGAGCATGTGGTTAGGACTATTATTACTACTCATCATAGGAGTATTATGGTTTATGTGGTTCCTGCTAGGAAAACGACGCAAGAAGAACAAGTAAAAACAAACAACAAAAGAAATAGTGACCACTAGTAATGCCAGTAATGCATAAAATAACTATATTGTGTCGCATAACTAAGCACGTCTATAAACACGCGCGCAAATGTTACACAAGATAACTAGTTAGATAGCCATGTTTATAAATAATGAACGTTACCCTCAACCAATGGAAGAGGAGAAATTCACTATTCTAAACGATTGCGAACTAGAAATCAAAGGAGTTATCATAAGACCTGCAAAAACAGGTAAATTCCCGCTAGTTGTTCTCGTCGGGGGTCTCATCGACACCATGGAGACTCCATACATAAAGGAGCTTGCAAAATCATTCTTAGATAAAAAATGGGCAGTCGTACGATTTGATTTCACAAATGGATTCGGTAAAAGCGGCGGCAGAGCAGAAAATATTACGATTAGTCAACGTGCACGCGATTTAGAACAAGTAATCGAATATACAAAACGTAGGGGCTACATTAACGAGAGCAAAGTCGGCATCGTAGCATACGGCTTTGGCGCAATGAGCACGCTTGTTCTCGAAGGATTCCAAACAACAGCTAAAGGTATTGTACTTATCAACACGCCAGAACAAATCGATGATACTTTATGGACAAGGTTCGATGAAAGGGATATGAGTAGAGTAAAGCTCAAAAGATATTTCCACATACAAAAAGATGGAGAACCATTCAGAATCAACTACACGCTTTTCGAAGATGGTTATCGTTTAGACATTTTTAGATGCGCACGAAACTTACGAACACCAGTACTTTACATGGCGGGCGCGCAAAATCAGGTAGTGCCTGCAAATCAGACTGAAAGGTTATACGAAAGAACAAACTGCAAAAAAGAACTCGCAATAATTTCAGGCATGAGCCAGGATCTGGCAAAAAAACAATCTACAATAATATTCGAAAAATCATTCGATTTCTTCAAACGGCAGAAAATGTGCTGATAAAATAGTTAAGCGCAATATATGAGTATTCTAGTTATTAAGTAGTGTTGCCTTGAAGCCCGACAGAAAATCAACCGATTTATGCAGGTTGATTTTCGTAAAACTTGCCGGTGGCAATAAATGCTTCGCAACACAAAAAATAAAATTAAATAAATAAAAATCAATATTCAACCATAAACTATTTCTTTAAACAACAACCAAAAACTTTTTTAAAATTCTATCAACAAATCATTCCATTACTACAACATCATCAATACTACTACCCTCTCATAAATCTATCATCATAGCTCGTCGAGAACTTGTTTTATTCCTGATGCTGCACGTTCCCAATTGAAATGATCAACCACCGTCTTTCGTGCAGCTGCACCTAACTTTGCGCGAAAAACTCTATCATTATGCAAATGCATAATTTTTCTTGAAAGATCAAATGGGGATGAATTGTTAAAGAACATTCCATTCTCTTCATCAGATATGTATGATTGAATAAATCCTACTTTAGAGCTAACTACAGGAAGACCGCACGCCATTGCCTCTAGCACTCCAAGACTTGTCGTCTCAGTAAAGCTTGGTTGGACATAAACATCCATTGCTTGCAACCATGGAACAACGTGGTTCGTGCTGCCAGTAACAATCACATCAGTGTACTTTGTAAGTTTTGATTTTATTGCATCAACTCCATCTCCGACGATAACAAGGCGTTTATGCGGTATGGGCAATCTGCGAAATGCACGCAGCAGCGTAATAAGATTTTTCTCATGACCGATTCTACCATGATATCCAACAATGAACGTGTCTGCAGGCAGTTGCAATTGCTCTCGCGCATGTTTACGATCGCCCGGCACGAATTTGTCAGTATCAACACCAAGATGCACCACGCGTTTTTGTGTAGTAATACGTTGCCATGAAAACATATCGGCGGTTTGTTCTGAAGGCAGTATCAACAAAGAGCATTTATTATAGAAAAATCTTGCTGCGATTTTAGAAAGAGGAATAATCGGACCACGAAATAATGGTTTTGAAGCAAGAGCTTTTGGTGCAAGCTCCCACTCAACACTATGAATATAATTTACTATTGGACGCTTGCAGCGTTTTGCAGCAAGGATTGCGCACACCCCAATAGATCCTAATGCTTGGTTGAACACAATATCTGAACGCTGCACAAGACGTTTTATTCGCTGATACTCAATTTTTGCA
>CAVRUV010000031.1:0-23709 GCA_963724455.1 uncultured Candidatus Woesearchaeota archaeon | reverse complement strand
CAGCTTTGGCAATCAGGGATCAATACTTGGGAAGATATGCTATGTACAAAAAGTATTGCAGGAATTAGTAAGGAACGTTTGATCTTCTGGAAGAACAGAATACGGTTAGCTAAGCAACTACTAGATCAAGATGATAATCATAATGCTATTGGAAGATTGCTCGGCACACGCAATATGTGGAGGTTATACCCACATATTCTTGATAACCCTCGGTTTGTAGATATTGAAACAACCGAATACGCAAACCATATCACTGTAATCGGCGTTAGTGACGGAGAATTTTATCAAGGGTTTGTGAGTGGTAAGAATCTTGAAGTAAATAGTTTGCGGCGCGCATTTTTCGGCGCTACTTGCATCATCACTTTCAACGGCAGTAGCTTTGATCTGCCAATAATTGAACACGCATTTCCCAATGTACTTCCTAAAGTTCCCCATATTGATTTAAGACATGTTTGCGCGCGAGCGGGCTTACATGGCGGACTAAAACGTATAGAAAAACATCTCGCAATCAAGAGACCTGATGCAATTAGAGATACTAATGGAACTGATGCTATTCTACTTTGGTATCAATACAAATTAGGAGATGAAAACGCATTGAATGAACTTGTTGATTACAACGCGGCAGATGTTCTGAATTTGAAACCACTAGCTGAAAAAGTTATCCCAGCGCTCTGGAAATATACTCGTCATGGAGAACCATTACCTTTTGAAGCATGTTCATCACTACGAAATATCTGAATAAAACTTACTATTAGTAAATCCTAACTAACTAGTAAATCCTAATTAAAAGTAAATTCTAACTAACTAAAAAAGCTGTATGAGAACGTGTGAGAATTGTTAAGAAAAGATAAAAAGAAGGAAATAAGGTTAAATTAACATTGCGGTTAACGCCGCTCACGTGTAGCACATATTGATAGCAGCTTACGGGCAGTCGATATGCGGTTCATTTCTTGGTTACTCATGCTGTCGCCTCTATATTTTTGTTTTTCTGTCGTGGGTGTTTTTTTGTTTTAGTTGTTTTTGTTCGGTCCTTCCGAACTGCATGACCAGATACGCCATCATGCTTCAAACAATATCCATTTTTTCTGCGTGGACATCCTCGAATGCATTTTCCAAACGTCTAGATTCGGGTACAATGCGATTGCTTGATGTAATTGCATGGAATAAATTGTCGTGCTCTGTCGTGGGACTCTTCCAACCTGTGAAATTATTCTAGTTGGGGTGCCGTGGTCAACTCTTGTTTTCCACGTCCCGATTCAGACTCTGAATCTGGATGTCTTGCAGTTAACATTCGTTTCTTGTAGTACGTTTGTTTCCGACTTATCTATTCTTTACTGGTTTGTTTGAAACTGTTCTGTTTGTCCAGTTCTTCTGAACACATGGCCAAATTCGATGCCATGTACACATGAGACCTCCATTCCAAAATTTCTTTTGGCTCCTAGGAGCTGACTCATACAAGCATTCCCCGAGGGTACTTCGCTTGCGACCAAATTCGCTGTCGTGCTAATGATGATCTCCATTTTTTCTGCCAGGGCATCTCTTGAATGTGGGTTCCAAACGTCTTGGTTTGGGTCTTCCATCATTGCTGTATGCATTCGCATCGAACAAATTGTCGTTTTCTGTCGTAGGACTCATTTAACGCGTTGTCGCTTCATTTGGGGTACGTTACTGTTTGTCTTGCAGTTGTGGTAGCTTCATGTGCTTTCCATTTCCGATTCTGTTTGTTCTTTGTTTGGAGGTCGCTGAGCAAGCGGTTCTTGTCTTTACTTGGTTTTTTAAGTTCTGATTTTTTTAGTTTTTTTTTGCATTAGGTGGTGCAAAGGTTTTAACCAAGTTCTGATTCGAACCGTTTGAACATGTGGTATATGATTGTACTGATGATGGTCACGCTAACAACCCATGACAAAGCAAGTTTGCCAAGGTCGCGCCAGCCATAAAAATAAACGATGAGTATCATTGCCGTAAATCCTATGAGGATTGGTATTGGCATGAATTGACTCAGGAATTTATCGTAATAATGAAATTTGAGTTGTCGTGCTTTGTGTTTGTTTGTGAATCTCGTTTGTATGGAGCGATTTATCTCATATGCCCATTGTTCCGGAGATACTTTTCTGATGACGACCATTGTGTTCAACTCGGTGGATTTTTATTGCGGTTTTCATAAAAATGGATCGCAAAAGCTATACTAGAAGTGCTGTCATGGTAGACAACTCGCTCTGGTATGCGGTCGCGAATGGACTTAATTGTTGTTTGTTCGGCGGTTTTCACCGTCGCTGTTTGGTAATACTTCTATGGTTATACTAGTATATAAATGCTCCGAACTAGTATACAGAAATCCACACTCAAGAATTCTTGGTTTTAACGGGCTGTACCGACGACCATCCGACATATGGGCAATGATTATACGAACTAATTTTTGTGCAAAAAATTTAAGCAAAACAATATATTTGATAGCATAAAAAATTTAATATAGAAATAATAAAAATTTATTGACGAGAAAAACTGAATAAAAAAATAATAAAAATAAAAAAAATTAAACTTTAGGAACTAATGCTACGCCTTTCAACTCATAAATCACGCAATTATAACCCTTTTTATCCGTAACTTTTGTAGTATATCCTACAACAACTTCAGCAGTCAAAGGAACTTTTTTTGCAAAAATCTCATCAAAAGTAGTAGTTGTATCACTATGTTCTTCATCAAAATCCAGAATATCACTCACACCAATTACCCCACTAATATTAACGCCAATAAGATCATATTTCCCAGGAGGAATGCCACCTTGAGATGATGCATAATCTGCAAAAGGAATTGCTAAAATCTTCTCTAAAGGAAATGTTTCTTTTTTTACGGATTGTTCATTCATAATATCACCCTTTTAGTTACTACTATTTAGTAACTAAGCTATATAAATATATCTAAAAATATCACTAAAACACTGAATTAATAGCCTAAAAGATGTTAAACTCTGTTCTACATCACACCAATATAGACTCTAAATCCATTTGCTTGTCTAGTGTCATCAACTGCATCGAATTTTGTGAGCATATACTTCTTCAAAGTCTCGCCACCTTTATTGTGCCGAGCAACAAGCTGCAAAGTTCCGCCAGGATTCAAGTGCTCACAAGCTTCATCAATTAAACGGTATATAGTCTCTCTGCCTGCAACATATGGTGGGTTGAACAAGACTGCATCAAAATGCCCCGGAATATCAGCATAACCGTCGGATTTTATTATCTCAATATCAAGCTTCAGCTCTTTACAGTTCATCTCTGTTAGTTCTATTGCGCGCTCAGACACATCGCTGCAGATAATATGACAACTTGGTTCGCTCAATTTTGCAATAATGCCAACTACCCCAATGCCGCAGCCAAGATCGTGCACCTTAGCGCCGGGTCTTATTATCGCCGTATCTATTAGTAAGCGCGTACCATCATCAAGATGCTCTTTAGAAAAGACGCCAGCACCACTCCAAAGCTCAAGCTGTTGAGAACGCGCTGCAACCAAGATCTTCTTTGGAATCAATGGAGCATCCTGCTTTTCATCATAATAATGAGTCATATAATGCATGAACTATCTTGGATATAAAAAATCGACGGCTTGAAAGAAAAAGAAATACCCAAGAATAGTAGTAGGATTTAGTAATAGAAAGTAATTGGAATTAGAATAATAGGATTCACTAGTAAAAAATAAGTCGTTTAACTACTAATTTTAACTACTAATTATGCCACGGAGAATTATCGTTCATCCTTCACGAGTTTTGCAAAAATGCTTCTGCATGAATCGAAGCATTTTCTGAACATACTCCAAGGTGGCATTTGAACTTAAATTTATACTAATCCCTACTAAGAATATATTCCATCTAACAACTCTAATTAGGATTGATTAAACTTTCATCCCTAGTTCTACGTTTTTGGCTATGACGCTTCTTCTTTTTCTTCACTGCTTCTTTAGCGCGTGTCGCTGGAATGATAAATATTTCATGAGAATCATATGCAATAGTAACCTCAGAATCAAGTTCTAACTCTTCATCAGCATGCTTGCTTTTTCTTGCACCGACGACTTCATAGCTTTTCGGGTGCAATACTTGTAATGGATCAAGACTCACAACCTTTGTTTGGGTAATAGCAAGGCGAACAGGTTCTCCTTTACGATATGTTATCTGCTCTTCTTCATGAGTAAGCAAATTTTCTCCTTTGATAGTACCTCTTATTCCTACAACAAAGAAGTACTTTTCATCAACTCGAATAGCGTCCCCCTTAGCAAACTCAGGAACTTCAAGATATGCATTGACACGGTATAAGTTCTTGCTCGTGGTATGATCATAACTAAAATGCTGAGCTGCAATACGTAGTTCTCCACCATATTTTCCATGAAGGTGCTTTGCAAAGTGACCTATTGCTCGCTGATCGCTCAAGTAGTAATCATTGCCATTAGTACCAACAGGCACTTCTTTTGCTAGACGCAGTCCCTTATGTTCGTGCTTTTCTAAGTAGTCAAAAATATCTGCGCGCAGTTCAGGTGTTTGATTGCGAATCTGTAAGATGCCTTCAAAATACGCAGATCCTTTTCTGCTACAACCAGTGCATAATGTAACTTCATAATCAAGGCGCACATCGCACTCTTCTTCATAGTTGTTCTTTGCATCCTCGTGATGCCCAGTAACTACTGCAAGAACCATAACGTTCTTTTTGATACCTGGTTTTTTTTCAAATTCAGGAGTTGTAAACTCAACACTTTCGATGTGAGCGTCCGGAGATAATTGCATGATTGGAGCTAATGCTTTTGAAATAGCGTGTTCAACATCCATGATTTTCCAATCACTATGTATCTTTATCCTATCACATTTTGCGCATAGCACTATCTTTACAGGTTTAGTGCCGATTATGAGCGGATGAACTATCTTTATGCACTCTTTGCAAAAGGTTCCGCACGTAGCAGGTTTACCGCATTTTGGACAGGGAAGCGCCATGACTTGAGAAGACTGGGGTTATTTATAAAACAATTAGAAAATATTGAGTAGATATTGAATAAAGAAATATCAAAATAAATATCTAAAAGATAACTAATTAATCATTAGGCACATAAATGACTATTTGTATTACAATTCAATACAATTACTTCATAATTCTTAGAAGCATGTATGCATACCTATCGGCGACACGAACGCTTTCATTAGCATCCGTATACTGCAAGACAACGCAATTACCATTCGTAGCAATTGCGTTCTCAGGACCCTTCTTGAATTCTATTACCACACGATCATATGTAGCGTTTGCGCAAGAAAGAACTGGAATATCAACTTTTGTTGCCGAAGGCTTTGAAAGAGCACTACTTGTCGGGATATTATACATATTATATTTTGTACCAAGAATTCTTCCTATCTCGACACCGCCAACAACCACCTTAGATGGTTCGGTTGGATCAATACTGATAATTACTTGAGCAGGATTTCTAGTTATTGGCCAAGTAACATTCGCTCCCACCAGCACAGATTCTGTATCTCTTGGGTGGAAATAAAATGGGATATCGTATGGTTGTTTTCGTACATCGATGCGAGTAACCCAAAGTCCACCTTGTGCTGGAGTAAAATCAAATCCGTTGTAAGCATTTTTCGCCTTATCATTTACTTGCGAATACCTAGTCCACATAGTTATACCTACAATAAGAAGCAAGATTATGCCGAACGCAGCAAAAAATTTCCAAACACCTGAAGAACTCGATTGTTCTTTTGTTGATTGTTCGTTTGTAGATTGTTCTTTTGTAGAATTTTCTTTCAAATCTTTTTTTGGTTCTTCTTTGCTATGCGTTTTTTTGTTATGATTTTTACTATGATTGTTTAAATTATCTGAATTATTTTGATTATCTGAATTGTTCGAATTCTTTAGTTTTTTCATAACATAACCTTTCAATATATCTCAATACAATACATATTTCAACACACTACCTTCAATAGATTATTAGTCAAAACTACTCAGTTAAACAATTTTTTGAACCAATTAGAGCTAATCTCAGGAGTAACAACGCCATCATTGAGTATACCATAATATTCAAAGATGAATCTATCTTTTATCTTCATCAAATCTCGTTGTGCGGCGTTTATAGTAATACATGAACCATCTGTAATTACTGATGTTTCATTTGCAGTATTGAAAACTACAACAGCCATTTGCGAAGAGGATCTAGAGCAGTTGATAATTGGTAAAGTGTAACGTTCATCCTCATAGAGCATTGCATTTGTAGTTTTTTGAAGTGCAAGACTGAACTGTAATCTTGCATACTCTATGTTATTAAGATTGGCATATGTTTGATTCATGTCTGTAGTCAATACCACTACAGGTGCAGCTTTAAGCACTGCAATTGCTGCAGGGCTTAGATTCAAATAAGTAACTTGAGTAGGAAGATTTTGAAATTGTACTTCTTGACCATTAATATCAGTCGCAAGATATCCTGCACCATTACCTAGGTCTTTGTATACGAATTCGTATGTTCCATATTTCATCTGATTAGTCTGACTCGAAGTATCGCGAAATAACGCAACTTCCATAATGGAAAATAACATCAGACCCACCATGAATAAACTAAAGATTAGAATCAAACGTCGTCTTTTCTTATCTTGTTGTTCGATGTTGTTGCGCAGCTTATTTGATTTTGCTATACGTACTTTTGCCATAATACTCCTTCTACCATTCTAGTGTGCAATAAGCTTTATTTTTAAAGTTATGGTCTCGAATTAATAAAATTTGAATTAATACTAAATAATCTCTAACAAAACCATCAGTATATCGATAAATTACTAATAACTCATCAATGAAATAGAACAAAAAACTAGAACAATGAACTAAGATAGGATAAATTAGGAAAATTATTAAATCAACATCATGCTCAAGTAATATTAAGAGAATATTAACAGAATATGAAGAGAATAAAAACGTAACAAATAGATAATAACTAAAATATCACCCCACAAAGGTCTCAATATGCATAAGAACATAACAACAAAGGAACTAAAACAACTATACCTCAAATTCTTTGAGAGCAAAGGACATAAGATAATACAATCAGCATCATTGATTCCTGAAAATGACCCAACAGTATTATTTACGACAGCGGGCATGCACCCATTAGTACCATATCTTCTCGGAGAACCGCACCCGCAAGGTAAAAAACTCTGTGATGCGCAAAAATGCATCAGAACCGGCGATATCGATACTGTTGGAGACAAAGTACATCATACATTCTTTGAAATGCTTGGTAATTGGTCGCTAGGAGATTATTTCAAAGAAGATGCAATAAAATACAGCTTTGAATTCTTAACAAGTAAAGAGTATTTAGGGCTTCCAATGGAAAAACTCGCAGTCACATGCTTTATCGGAGATAACGACTGCCCAAAAGATACTGAATCTCATAAAATATGGAGATCACTCGGAATGCCAGAAGAGAGAATATCATATTTACAAAAAGAGGATAATTGGTGGGGACCAGCAGGTCAAACAGGACCTTGTGGGCCAGATACAGAAATGTTCTATTGGAGTTCAAACGACCCAGTACCAAAACAGCACGACTCGAATGATAAACGCTGGGTCGAGATATGGAATGATGTATTCATGCAATACAACAAGAGTAAAGATGGAAAATATATTCTTGCAGCACAAAAAAATGTCGACACAGGCTTAGGAGTTGAAAGAGTAACTGCAATACTGCAAGGACATGATGATAATTATAAAATTGAAGTCTTCTGGCCGATTATCCAGAAAATTGAATCGCTATCAAATAAAAAATATCATGACGAACATAATTCGATGAGAATTATTGCAGACCACATCAGAGCTGCAGTATTTATTCTTGGAGATGGAGCAGGAATAACCCCCTCAAATGTAGATCAAGGATATATCCTTCGAAGATTTATTAGACGAAGCATACGTCACGGATTACTGCTCGGCATTGATGCAGAAAGCAATTTTACCTCAGAACTAGCAAACATCGTTATCAAACAATTCAAAGATGAATACCCTGAACTTAGTAAAAATGAACAGTTCATTATTGAAGAACTTAAAAAAGAAACTGAGCGATTTGGAAAGACAATAGAAAAAGGACTAAAAGAATTCAATAAGATGGCACAAAATGGAACAACAATTTCCGGTGAAGATGCATTCTTACTCTTTCAAAGTTTTGGATTCCCGCTCGAAATGACAGTAGAAATTGCAACTGAAAAAGGACTTGATGTAGATACTAAAAAATTCAATGAACAATATGAAAAACATCAAGAACTTTCAAGAGTTGGTGCTGAAAAAAAATTCAAAGGTGGTCTTGCCGATGAGTCCGATACAACAAAAAAACTTCATACTGCAACACACTTGCTTAATGAAGCATTACGTCAAGTTATTTCAAAAGATATAACTCAAAAAGGATCTAACATCACACCAGAACGTTTACGATTCGATTTTAATTTCGATAGAAAATTAACTAATGAAGAAATAAAAAGAGTAGAAGATTTAGTAAATGAAAAAATAAAACAAGCAATCCCTGTCAAGCGAGAAGAAATGAGTTTTGATGACGCAAAAAAACTTGGTGCGCAAGCAGAATTCACAGGAAAGTATGGAGACATAGTATCAGTATATACCATCGGAGATTTTTCTATTGAACTATGCGGCGGACCACACGTAACAAACACGACTGAAATTGGAAAATTCAAAATATTAAAAGAAGAATCATCTGCTGCAAATGTACGAAGAATCAAAGCGATTGTAGAGTGAGTGAATTAATAATAAAATGATTACGCTTAACAATGTAACAGCCGCGTATTTCGCTTAACGCATTAAATGACTCTACTTATTCTTTGCAACGCTTTTTTTGAATCTCGTTTTTTATTTGTAGAGTATATTGCAACTAAATGCATCATCGCTCCTTGCATGCGAACAATATTCAGATTAATTCTGATAGTAAAAAAGAATATAAGAACAATTGCAATACCTGATCCAATCAAAGCATTACCAATATCGATGAATTCTACAAGATATTTCAAAAATGGAATTACTTTTAGAACACTTGTAAAAAATGTTGCATATAACAACACATAAAAGAATGCTCTCCAATGAGATAACCAAACTGTTTTCTTGTAATATCGCTCAAATTCTTTCGATAAGTACTTCACTTCATGACGCTCGGCTTCACTGACAGGATTAATCTGCTCTTTAATAGCTCGATAATGTTCACCAAGTATAGTAAGAGAATTAAAAGAGAACCATTTCTTTATCCTATCAATTGTTCTTACTTCAAGAGGCTGAACATCCGGCATACAAAAAACAAGTATTACGCTCTTTTTAAAACATATTGTTTTTTGTTTTTACAAACACTCATAGAACTATAAAATATCGTCACAGGACTATTTTTGAATGAGTATAGAGGACCATAGGGGAATACTAAAGAACATCTTACGCAACTTTTATAAAAGCGCCACTATGCCGACAAAGTATGGATGCAAAGCAGAAAAGACTATTGCGTGAACACAAAGAACGACGAGAAACAAAACAGCAAGATGTTCCTTCTGAGCAGAAAAGCACATATAATAAGAATAGCTTCATACAACGCACTTATCACGACCACTACAAAGTTCTATTATTATTCACCGTAGGAATCACATTCATATCATTGCTTATAATCGCAAACACATATTATACCACTGGAGATATATTCTACAAAGGAGTATCTCTTTCTGGCGGCATCACACTCACAGTAAGTACACAAGGACATCCAGTCGATATAAAACAATTAGAGACTGAATTGCGTACAACATATCCAAAAAATGACCTCTCAATACGAGAAATCAGTGATTTCGGAACACAACAAGGATTCACTATTGAAGCGTCCACCGCAACAGGTGAGCGCCAGAGCCTAAGTGACCTTAGTAAGAGCATGGTCGCAACATTAGGAAAAGAAATTCCAGACATCAACGACCGAATCAGCATCGAAGAGACTGGTTCAGCGCTTGGAGCATCATTCTTTGAACAAACACTAAAAGCAATTCTTATAGCATTCGTATCCATGGGGCTCGTCGTATTCTTATATTTCGGCGAAACACTAGGCCAAAAAATAATGGTCTCAATACTCAGCTTAATAGAAGCAGCAATTATCTGGTATGCCGCAGGATGGTTAATGGCAATAGTAGCAATTGTAATTGGAGTAATATTGTTCATGATCTACATCAGATACAGCATACCTAGTACCGCAGTAATTATTGCTGCTGCGTGCACAATCATATTCACCATCGCAGTTGTCGATGCAATAGGAATGCGAATCAGCACAGCAGGTATCGCAGCATTCCTAATGTTACTTGGATACTCAGTAGATACAGATATTCTACTCAGCACTCGCGTTCTTAAAAGCAATGTTGGCACAGCATATGACAGAACCGTAAGCACATTCAAGACAGGAGTTACTATGACTGGTACAACGTTTGCAGCAGCACTTGTATCATATCTATTCACTCAAAGCGATGTTATTAAGGAGATAATGTTGATTATTTGCATAGGCATCGTTGCAGATATCTTCAATACATGGATTCAAAATGCTGGAATCCTACGATGGCATCTTGAAAAAAAACAAAAAGAAAGTAACAAGCAGAGCAACAAATAGGTGACATGATGAAAGCAAAAAAAATATTCACTAACGTTCGCATCATCATCCTATTACTCGTTTTAATTCTTGCAATCATCGCAATCAATCCATCAATAAATGCTGATGGTGTTGCTATTCGTCAAGTTCTAAAAAACAGTGCAGCAGCACAAGCGGGAATAATAAATCCTGGACCGACAACTGCACCGACTGCTAGAGAAAGAATACTCTCCGTTAATAATATTCCAATAGTTGATGAAAAAAACTATTATCAGATCATCAACGAATACCCTGCTAATAGAAGCTTGACGATCACTACAAATAAAAATACTTATAGACTCACTACAAAACAAAATTTTGTTGTTGAATTCAAAAATGAGACAGTATTTGATAACACTACAAATACAACAAATACAAAGCTTGTTCCCTACAATAGAACAGTACCGGGCACACAAGATCTTGGACTCACGGTATACCCTGCTCCAAAATCAAATATCAGGCTCGGTCTTGATTTATCTGGCGGAACAAGAGTCATTCTAAAACCAAAAGAAAAAGTCAGCCAAGACGACCTAAATATCGTTATCGACAACATCAAACAACGCCTTAATGTTTACGGATTATCAGATATCGTCGTGAAATCTTCAAAAGATCTTGTTGGCGATGATTACGTAATTGTTGAAATTGCTGGCGCAAACAAGAATGAAGTAGAGAATCTTCTCTCGCAACAAGGAAAGTTCGAAGCAAAAATCGGCCAAGATGCAGTTTTCCGCGGCGGTAAAGATATCACCTACGTATGTAGAAGCGCGGAATGCAGCGGCATTGATAGGAATTACGGTTGTGGACAGAGTGGTGATGGATACTCTTGTCGATTCAGCTTCCAAATATCATTGTCTCCAGATGCAGCACAAAGACAAGCAACGCTTACAGAAAAATTAGGAGTAAAAGTAGATTCCTCAGGAAATTATCTTGATAAACCATTAGATCTCTATTTGGATGATCAACTTGTTGATACATTACAAATCAGTTCCGACTTACGAGGAAGAGCAAGCACTAACATTGTAATTAGCGGTTCTGGTGCAGGAAAGACCCAACAAGAAGCAGCACAAGATTCAATTACAAATATGAAGCGCTTACAAACAGTTCTAATTACTGGCAGCATGCCAGTCCAACTCGAAATTATCAAGAGTGACGGCATCAGTCCTATGTTAGGATCGAGCTTCATCAATAACGCATTATTAATTGGATTACTATCTATCATCGCAGTTACGTTTGTACTCGTAGTAAGATATAGAAAACCAATCATCGCATTCCCAATTGTTATAACGATGATGTCGGAAGTCACAATAATTCTCGGCTTTGCAGCATTTGTAGGATGGAACTTGGATCTTGCAGCATTTGCCGCAATAATCATTGCAATCGGTAGCGGTGTCGACGATCAGATCATTATAATTGACGAAACACTACACAACACAAATGATCATGGAGTGAAAAGAAGCTGGAAAGAGCGCATGGGAAAAGCATTCTTCATTATTTTCGCAAGCTACTTCACACTAGTTGCTGCAATGATACCATTATGGTTTGCAGGAGCAGGTCTTTTGCGAGGATTCGCAATTACCACAATTGTTGGTGTGACTGGAGGAGTACTCATTACTCGTCCAGCGTTCGCAGCAATCACTGAGATAATGCTAAAAAAAGACGATGAAGATGACTGAGTAAAGAATAGAATAACTAGATAATAGAACAACTAGAAGGACTCAGTTATGTATTCAATGTCATGAAATGTTATTTGTTCGATTGTAATTATGTTTAAGCGCATGATTTAAAAAGAAATGATTGCTCCTTAGCATATTCATAATTATTCCCAATCACTCCTACTCTTACCAGTCCTACTTTTACAGTTCATACTTTTAAGGACCCGTGGTCTAGTGGCTATGATGCTGCCTTGACGTGGCGGAGTTCGCCGGTTCGAATCCGGCCGGGTCCATACAATAAATACTCTCGTCCGAATTCGAACGTCGTCGCATTTTATGCACGAGTTTGGCTTTTTCAAGCCCAAACAATCCGGCCGGGTCCATATCAAGAAATAATAAATTTTATAAATTTTCTTTTGGAGACCTAAGTCGTATGGTAGACTATTATTCCGAAATAGCAGCAGGATATGATGAGCTTTATGGTGTAGAACAAGATGATAAACTAAAAGAGTTTCTCGCTAAAATAGATATTCCTTATCAATCAAACTTACTCGATGTCGGTTGCGGTACAGGAAGAAGTTATTTACTTTTGCCACAAGTCAAATGGCAAGGAATTGACCCATCGCAAGGTCTTATTGCGCACGCACATGAAGAAATCAGAAAAAAAATAATCTGCTGTATGGGAGAAGAACTGCCTTTTCCACCGAACATGTTTGAATATGTACTAAGCCTTACTGCGTTGCAGAATTTTGATGACCCGCAAAAAGGACTTGCAGAAATGCAGCGAGTAATGCGACCTAGCGGCACATTATTACTCTCTTTTCTAAAACGTTCAGAACGAACGCAACAGATAGTTCCTCTCGTTGCAAATCATTTTGTTATACAAGAGTCCTGGGAAAATACTAAGGATTTCATGTTCATTTGCAAACAAAAATAAGAGCGAAATTATTTAAATGACGACTAAAACAACACTTATATGCATATTGGCGAATATCTTCTAATGCTCGTGAAGAGCTATAACCCTAATCAATACCATAAGCTTGTTGAAAACAACACAAAGGACATGTTTAGTTTCATCAAATACACATTCGCAATTTCAGCAATAGTATTCTTGTGTTTGTTCATACCGATCTCCCTAATATATATTGCAACGCTAAACGAAAGATTTGAACCAGTAACAACCTTGAAATTAACTGGAGAAATAGAAGCGAATAATGCAGTTACTATTGCAGAGCACCCGCATATAGTTTTAGATCTTGCAGCAAATAATACCCCAAGTCGAACTATTACTATTACAAGAGATGGTATTCATTACCCGACATTCTACCTTTTTGGAGACAGCACAATACCATGGTCGAGCATTTTTGATCTAAAAAGTAATATGACTAGCCATGCATTCTTGTTGACGACGTTTTTATTGCCAAGCATCATATTTTGGATACTAGTTTGGTCCATGCTAAAAATATTCTTTTTACTCGCAATATTAGTGATATTAGCAATCACCTTGCCAAGAATATTTAGGTTCAGGATTTCAGGAAGCGATGCAGTAAAAGTCGCGATATTCTCATCCCCAAGCTTGTTACTATTTGATTTTGCACTCATGCCTATTGCACCATTATTTTGGTGGGGAGCATTACTAACTACAATTTATTTCTGGATAGCAGTGTTGCTAGTTATTGAACCAATACCTAAAGATCATACTGTACATGAGACACACGTGCAACATACACCGCACACACCAGTAAAAACCATAAATAAGAAAAAGTAGAACAAAAAAGTAATATGAATATAAAGTATAAATGAGCATAAAGTATAAAAGCTTCAGAAGTATATTTTTCATAATACGGTGACAACATGGGTTTTGAACCATTCATACTTCCAAAAAAGACCCCTACAGCAACGCTAACAGGACAATCATACGATGATAAAGTGAGAACACTAGCAGAATTGCTTCATTCTCGAGGACTCACCTCTTCTCTAGCCGATGCTAGACGACTTGCTGAAGGTATGGTTACTGTTGAAAAGAAAATATTAAACCAAACGCCGCAAACAAGCACTGGACTAGCTAAAGACGCAGCTGCACCAATCAACAACATTCATAACATCTCTAACGACATCTCTTCTAAAGGACCAGCTGAACAATATAAAGCAAATTGGGACGAACGATTTGAGAAGTTTGTTGCGCGTACTGCGCCAATAAAAGAAGAACATCATAGATCTCCAGTACCAGAGATTACACCTGATGTTGCAAAAACTAATCCTACAGTTTCTGAGAGAGTAATTCCTGAGACAACAACTGACTATGCTAGAACATCAGACAATTCAACACCAGTACAAACATCATATCAAGTATCACATCAAACATCACAACAACAATCCACTGGTTCAACAAACCTGCAGAACATGTCAACAATGACAAAATCAATAGTTTATGGCAGGGAGAATAGTAGAGAAATATCAAATGTGCCTCATGCAACACGTTCAACACAAATATTCTTTGAAGATGCTCCGCCTTTAACACAAGCTCGTGGATATAATGGCCCTAAACCGCAAGATATTGAGTATGTTTCGCAAAAACTTGACTCCTTCAAAAAACAACAAGAGCTAAGACAGCAAGATTCAACAAAAGAAGAACAAAGACAACAGAATAAAGAAGCATTACCTGAAGAAGTATCACATTCGCAAGAAGTTGTTGTTGAAAAGATAGAAATTGAACAAATACCACAAATGACAATCATTGATAAAACAACAATAAGCAATTCACAAAAGACTGAAGAAGAGATCATAATTGTTAAAGAGGAAGATGAAGAGTTCTTAGAAATTGCACCTGAACCAAAAGAAGAGCCTGTAATAGTTCTACCAATTGAAGAAAAGCCTATAGCACAAATACAACAACCTATACCAGAAAATACAGCTTCACAACATACAGCCCCGCAGGAGAAGAAACCATCACAAGAATTGCCAAAAGTAGATATCTTTGAATTCTTCAAAGTAAAAAAGTGATAAAAAGAAATATTAATAACAGAATAGATGCTTGATGTGCTACCTTGGAGCAAAATCAGGAGAAGGTCTGATTTTTGCAAGACCTTCGACGTTCCTCCTGCGAGGGACCGAGCAGTAATTCTCCGTAGCACTAAATAAATACTTAACTTTCCTAAAAATCATCAAAAATACCATAAATTATATAAATAATAACGTACTTATGAGTGGTAACAGGGGGAATATTGATGAATTTAAACTTAAAACGCATAATGCTAGTACTAGCAACAGTTCTCTTTGTAGCACTCACATTCCAAAGCGCAACAGCGTACTCATCCTACAACTATAACGATTGTTATGGTTGCAACGGATACCCAATCTATGCAAGAGGATATTACTCAAGCACATGGAGCTACGGATGGAGCGGATGGGGATACAACAGAATAAACTACAACTACCATTACCCACACAACAACTACAATTACTACAACTACCCAAGCTATGGCTACGGAGGATACTGGAACCAACATTATATGTACCAAGTATACCCGGTTGCAGTAGCATATCCATACCCTGGATATTACTGGTAAATTTTTTCTAAATATTCTTGTGATACTATGACTACAAACTTAAGAAACAAAACCATTGCAGGACTAGCAGCAATTGTAATGCTAAGCACATCTTGTGCGCAGAAATCTTACTCAAATAATTCCACTACAAAGAAAGAACAACCAACAATAAAAATTACTACAATATTCGCAATTCCTACAAGCAGAGTAGAACGTAGCAGCGCATCACATCGTTCAGCCGGATCATATACTTTTCCGTTCAAAACATCCGATGGAGAAGTAGGCCTAGCATACAGAAGTGGAGAAGATATTAATTTTATACTTCGCAAAGACGTCTTCTGGGAGAGCCACGGTTCAGTAGAAACCCAAATTAACCGCTTATTCGAATATGAAACACTAATGATTAATCGCGCATATGATGAACAAAGAAAAATAGTATTCCAGAGTAAAGAAAAGACTCCAGAAGGTAGTTATCTAATCAATGACTGGACTATTCTCAATAGATAATAAAACTTAATAGATAAGGCTTAATAGATAATAAGACATAATTGATAATAGGAATGCAACAAAAACTTTATCAAAGAACTCTAAGGATTTTTCATCTCGACAATTGTACGTAATGCCTCTACAAGTGCAACAGTCTCTTTCCAATACAACTGGTATTGTTCGCCTGTTATTTCAGAAATATCACGGCGCTCAATTGATTTTTGCAAATGGTAAAGTTCTCGCATAACACGAACATGTTTTTTGTCGAGCAGTTTCTTTTTTACAAGACCTTCTAACATATCAGGAACGCGCTCAGGCGTAGCAGGCATCTCGCCAGTCGCCATAAGTGCTGCATGAGCGCCATCGATTGCTGCCCAATACAAATCAGTGCAAGCACCTAGAATATGCTGTTGAGCTGCGCGTAGTGATGCGCCAGTTCTTGCATAATAAGTATAGATAGATTCTCTACTCGGTCTTACTCTGCCTTGATCCAGCAATAACTGCATTGGCGCAAAGATTCCCTTATCTAAAAGAATAACTCCATCACGAAGCATATTCAAAAGAACTGGATCTCCAGAACGCGCATACTCCCAATAAGAAGAGAGTTTCAAAGTATTAATGTGAAGAAGCGGACTGATTTTCATAACGTGCTTATGCACAACAAGACGGTATGCCTCTGTTACTTCAGGACCCATGATGTTTTCTACATCATCTACTATGACAAGAACATCAATATCGTTATGCGCTGCTGTAGGGTGTTCTGTACAGCTACCATAGAGCACGACTGCTTTTAAGAAAGGACCAAATTCCTTATCGATAGCGCTAGAAAAAGCACTAGCTATCTTATGAACGTCTTTTTTTGGTTCTTTTGCAAGAACTCTATTACGCTTCTCTATTGAGAACGTTGCCACTTACTCACACCTCTTTTTTGAATATAACGCTGAATGTTGTATTTAAAGGTTTGGGATGTGAGGTTAAGGAAAAATGAATTAAAAGAACATGGTTAAAAAGTTGCTACCTTGGAATAAAACCTAGAAATTGAACCGATTGGTGCAGGTTCAATTTCATAAAACCTGACACAGTTCAGCAATTCTCCGTAGCAACTTGAATAATAGTAACAAAAATAAAATAAAAAAACTAATTAGAAAATCCTGCTAAATCCTACTTACTCAAAGCCTACTCCGCTCCATGGCGCAAAATCATTGCTTGGAACATAAGCTCCGATGATATAATTGGTAGGATTAGTTTTTCCGAAATAACTGTGGTTCATACCGCCCCAATTACGTTGCCCCATGCGTTGACCAGGCGCTACATTTGCAACTGGTGAACCGAATGCTCGCCAGGTCTCAGTTAAAATACGGCCTTGTCCAAAACCTTCTTCTTCGTGGCCTTCAGCAATAATATCTCCTTTAAAACCTTTACCAACCATCTCTTTTACAAGATCAGCTACTTCGAATTGACCTTGACCCGCAGGCAAGTGAGAGTGCTCTCCAGTAATGCTATCAACTACTTGCACACCGCCTAGTACACCAGCATCCACCATAGCTCCTACTTTTTCTTTCATCCAACCATTGAACTCTTTAAGATGAGCCGCATCACTTTGGCCTTCTTTTCTTCTGAAATGCTTGTACCACATTGCAAGGTGGCTAGTATCAAGCATTCCTTTTATGTGATTTTTTGCAAGCTCACGAGCTTCAGCATCAGGAACTGCTCCACTAGCAATTAATTTGTTAGCCATTTTTTCACGAGATTCTTTGATAAGAGTTATGAATTCATCAGGATGACCACCATACCCGTCTCCTGCCCAACCAATTTCTGGACCAATATAGATAGGTTTTCCATTTTTTTTATCGTACAAGCCACGCTCTTTTGTAACCTGCATTGCTTCAATACCCATATCAGCGTATCCCTCAATTGATTTTGCAAGCGCGAAGTGTTGTGGTGTCTTCACATTATCAATACGTTCCTGCACTTCTTGAAACTTCATTTTAGCAGCAACTGCATTCTCACGATAACCGCGAATCTGCTCTTGAAGTTGTGACATCTCTTCTTCCATTGCTTGACTAGGATCCATACTTAAGAGTTCTTTTTTTATTTTGGAAGGAGTTCCACGACCAGTCTCTATTACGTTTGATCTAATCCACTCTTCTTTTTGCGAGGCATCCATATTTTGCTCTATTTTTTTTGCAAAATCACGTTTTGAACGCAAATCTTCAAGCGTTTCAGTCAATCTTCTAAGGTCGTGGCCATAATAAGAGACCTGACCTTGTGCTTGAGTAAGCTCAGTAATTTGTCGTTGTCTATAGAACCATTCTTCAGGAGTCTTTTTTTCAGATTCGGATTTATTTTTGTTGTACTCATCAGTTCTTGTTTTCACATCAGACCATTTTAGGTTATCAACTTCTAATTCTCCTTTTTCAGTCAGTTTTGGAACTAAGCGAGAGAATTGATTAAGATCGTTCTTATCGATTTTTCTTCCTTCTATATCGACACAATCATCCTTATCGATAACAGCACCTGTTGCATCCACATAATTGCCATCGGATAGTTTTTTCAATCCTGAAAAATCTTTTGCAGTTTTGTACTTTGGTAAGAATAATTTATCATTTGTATATACCACGGATTCTCGAACAGGATCGCCAGTTCTTGAATCAACCAAGTACTTCACTTGTTTTATAGTGTTCTCGCCATCTTTTCCAAGCTCTTCTTGAGATATGCCAAAGAATTTCTTATCCTTGTTCCAATCCGCATCAACAATAGAACGATTAAATTCTTGACTCCATAAATCAACACCGCCACCGCCAATATCAGCTGCAAAGCGTATTGCGTCACGCACTTGGCCTAAATCTGCTTGACGTCTAGCATCACTAAGGGATTGGTTCTGCCTATCAAAACCCGCTAGACCACTTACCATGCTCGGAGATAATTCAAGACCTGTAAGTTCAACACCGGCTGATTTTGCTTTCTCTTTTAATGCTAGGCGAACTTGTTTACCATATGCTGATGGTCCCTTACTCACCTGCCCTTGGCCGGTAAAAACAAATTGAATCTTTTTTGTACCGACATTGATGTTTTGTTCAAGATTTTGCAAAATATTTCCTTTACCCACATCAGGGCTTGTTGTTCCAATCTTACTAATAGGAATTATCATGCTGCTATTTTCTGAAGCAGTGATATTATCAGACGAGGATAGAGCAGTTAGAGGAGTCTCTTCAAATTCTCGCTCCATGCTATTAAAATAGCTCGTCATGAATTGAACCATAGTACTGTCATCCTCACATTTTGTAATTATGTTTTATTAATTATTTATTATTAATCGTTTTTTAACACAAATTATTTCTTAATAATATCTACAACCAAAAATCTACCATGAAGGCATACCGTGCGCTTTCTTGTAGAATTTTATTACTGCAAATGATGTCTTCGCGGCAGTTATTCTTGCACTTGACGTGGAAGAATCATTAGCCCATCCTCTTGGAGTAGATGCTTTTTCTTTGAACGTGAAAAAGTCTGAACCAAAAGGTATTGTTACCATATCCTTGAACCCACCATATAATGCGCTGAAAGGTTCGAGTATATTTGCAGAATGATGTTTTTCTTTCTCCTTTTTTGCTTTTTCTTCTGCTTCTTTCTTCTCATCAGGATCCTCGCCAAGATTTGCAGTCTCTCCGGATTCTTTTAGGTATTCACGTAGATCCTTACCAAGCGCATCCATTGCATCTTTAACAGATGAATCAACCAGTTCAAGCAGTTCCATCGTCTCTTCTTCACGATATTGAAGATACTTATCAATATCCTCTTGTGTCCAACCGTATGCTCTGCAAGATACTTCTATCCTACCGACATGAACAGCTCCTTGATTGCCGCCTTCGGCTCTGAATGCCATTTGCGGCGATACTCTGTAATTGAAAGTAGTAAGCACAACTGGGTGCACACCCTTTGGTGGAGCGGCTTTTTTTGCAAGGATTTCAATTTCCATAAGCGCGCCCTCAAAACTACTAATGAGTTCAGGATTCTTATCATATTTATCTGGAGAAGTGAGCTTTTGTACATTGCGCAAGTAAGGTCTTACCCATGCTGAGTACATCTTGATAACTGCCCAATGCTGGCGCAAGTATCGTAAAGTAAATCTTTCACGAACCTTGAATTCGCGTTCAGTTTCTGTTCTCCAAGCCATGTATAATGCAAGCTTTCTTTTGAGAACTTCTTTTACCTTATCATTAAACTCGCTTGCTTCCTTTGCAATAGCCTCATCCACATCGCCATCATCCTTGACATAGATTTTATAGAATAAATCAGGTAGTGTAGCAAAACCTAATTGCGAAGCCATACCATAAATATTCATGCCGCCTTGCGCACCACCTCTAGAATTTCCATCGACAAAATCAACCCAGTATCCTTTGAGTGCAACATCAGATGAATGCTTTCCTTCAGCTGAACCCTTGTACAATTTCAAGCGTTCTTTTAAAATTCTTATCTCATTTACAATCTGGAAGAGTTCTTTTACCATCTTTCCAATGATTGCCAAAAAATTCGATGCTTTATCCTGCTGAATGCTCTTTCGCTGCTCCGTCATTCCCCAAAAACTACTGTTCTCGCTCGATGAAAAAGTATCTATGACTTTTATGATATCAGAAAATCCTTGATCTTGCAATAAATGATTGTACACCCAAAAATAAGTGTGCTCTAGAGATGCTTGTTGGCTCTCATATACAAGACGATAGCGTCGTAGTGGTTTAGGAAATCCAGTCTTTACATATGCACCAAAACTTGCTGCATTATACTCTTCAGCAACTTCTTCAGAAAATCCTAATTCGCTGAGTCTCTTGCCAGGATCTGCCCCTTTTTCTACCATATACTCTTTCTCGTCAAGGGTATTTAAAATACTTTCGGAGTCTTTCAAAGCATGCGTAAGTACTGAAGAATGAAGAATAATAAAATATGAAAACATATTAATAAAAAATTAAAAAATCCCCAAATACTAACAAAATCATTTATTCATTTACTATCTTATTCATTTACCATCATTCACTAATTGTAAAAATATCAACCTTTCTGACGCTGTTTGTAGAGCACTATTACAAAGCCTATCTGATCGACAAGCAATGCACCAGTTTCAGAAGCAATCTTTGCCGCAACTTCCTGCCTATCAATCTTAGTTGCATTTTCAGGCAGTGCACTTTGGTGCATTTTAATCTTAATGAGCTCACGCAATTGCAGTTCCTTTTTTATCTCGTCGATATTTGTATCGTTAAGACCGTTTTTTCCTATCTGCAATATTGGAGATAATACCTTTGATTGTGTACGAAGACGTTTAATGCGACTTTCCATATAAGAGAGGATGAGGATAACCTTTATAAATGTTCAGCCAAGATTATAATTTAGATAATAAGTCTATTTCAGGTAAAGCATGGATCCAATGCTCATTAATTTCGGCCTTATGATCATCTTCGGAGCAGCTATTGCTCTTGTTGCAAAAAAACTCAATCAGCCAATATTGTTAGGTTATGTCCTAGCAGGACTACTTATTGGCCCAGCAATGCTGGGGCTTATCCCTGACGCAAACCAAGAGCAATACGTGGCTGAAGTTCGAAGCAGGTCAGACATAACCAACGAAGTACACGCAAGATTGCTCGCATCGCCGACGAGCAATTGTTGCCGTCGGGCGAAATCGATGCGGCGCCGCCGGGCTCGCTTCTCGGTCTGGCGCCGACCGGTGGCGAGCTGACGGACGGGGACGTGCGGGAAGGCGCTGGCCGATCGCATCAGGACCGGGAGCCACCAGGTGTTTCTGTCGCTCGACGACGGTGCGATGGTCGGCCGCGAGATGCCGGACATTCTCACCGGCATCGCCGCCTTGCTGGGTCGGGCCTGAAGAGATCGAGAGCGCGCAAACCGTGGGCGACGCCGGACAAAAAAACAGGCAGGCGCCCGAGGCGAGATCGCGGCGCCTTCGGGTTCGCCCGGATTTGAGGGCGCCCGTCGACCTGCATCCGTGCGCGTTCGATAGGCACACGGAGTTGACGGCAGGTTTACCAGTGATCCTATTAATAGTAACATAGTCACAACGGAGGGGACGCCGTGATTGCTGACAGTTCGTCGGGGAATGCAACCTGCTGCACGCTTGCGCATATGAGCAGGGCCGGCGCGGGCGCCGGAGGCTACCCCTTTGAGTTCGAAAAGCATTTACATGACTATACAGGCTTACTAGGATCGAATTCGCCGCTTGTGAGGATGCCGGTCGGCGATCCCAGCCCGAGGCGGCTGAGGTAGCGATGGCGTCCATTCGGCTCGCGTCGGTCTGGAAGAAATACGGCGACGTCGACGCAGTCCGCGAACTCAACCTCGACTGTCCGCAAGGCGAGATGCTGGCGCTGCTCGGCCCGTCCGGCTGCGGCAAGAGCTCGACCCTGAAGATGGTCGCCGGCATCGAGTCGATCAGCGGCGGCGACATTCTTTTCGACGATCGATCGGTCGCCAGTCTCGCGCCGGCACAGCGCGACATCGCCATGGTCTTCGAGGACTACGCGCTCTACCCGCACCTAACCGTGCAGCAGAACGTCGTGTTTCCGCTCGTCATCCGCGGCGTCGCCAAGCGCGCCCGCGAGGAGCGGGTTGCCGAGGTGCTTGCCATCCTTGGGCTTTCCGCCATCGCCGGAGCGAGCGTCCGCGGGCTGTCGGGCGGCGCCCAGCAGCGCGTGGCGATCGGCCGGGCGCTGGTCCGCGACCCCGAACTGATCCTCTTCGACGAACCGCTCAGCCACCTCGACGGCGACCAGAAGGTGCAGCTGCGCGGCGAGATCAAGCGCCTGCAGAGCATCGCCGGCACGACCTCCATTCTCGTCACTCACGATCAGACCGAAGCCACCGCCATGGCCGATCGGATCGCGGTGATGAACCTCGGCGAATTGCAGCAGGTCGGCCCGCCCGAGGAATTGTATTCGCGGCCGGCGAACCTCTTCGTCGCCGAATTCATCGGCGAGCCGCCGATGAACCAGTTCGGCGCCACGGCGCAGTCGCGAACGGCGACGCGATGCGGCTGCGGGGCGACGGCTGGAGCGTCGATGCGGGGGAGGAAGCTGGCGACCGCCCTGACGCACGGCCGAACGCCCAACCTCTCGATCGGCATTCGGCCCGAGCATGTCGGGGTGCGTCCTGCCAACGGGGCCACTTCGACCGGCGGCGAATTGAACGCGCGCATCGTCTATCGCGAGCCGCGCGGCGACACCGATATCCTGACGCTTCACTTTCACACACCCGACTGGCAGGAGACCGGGCAGCGGATCGTGGCGGAAATTCCCGGCCCGACGCGGTTCCGCGAGGGCGACAAGGCGATCGATCGCCATGCGCCCCGAGCATCTGCATCCGTT
>CAVRUV010000030.1:0-4783 GCA_963724455.1 uncultured Candidatus Woesearchaeota archaeon | reverse complement strand
ATAGACTATGGCATTGCGGCCCGGATGATGAAGAAAAGCTTCAAGAGATTTATTGCGAAGTAAAAGATCTTGTAAAGCACTCAAGGCTTTGCAGAAAGTATGGTGCTGATGCTGCAATCATGCATTTAGAACATCGTTTATTCACACTTTATGAAAATTTTCATCCAGAGTTGGTTCCAGGTCTTCGAAGATCGCGCGATGGTCTTGAGCGACATCTAGAGGATACTTGGGGGCATGATCATTTAGAAGAATGGTTTGATGCAAGTCCTGCGACATGGTTCAAGCGCATGGGTATGGCACTTGCAATAAGCTTTCTTACTTTTAGCACTGTGCGATATTGGTCATCAATTATTACACCATTTTTAAAAGGACACGCATCATATAGTGCTCCTGCACAAACTCCTAATTATAATACTGTTAATGGCACAACTTATTCTTCAGATTCTAGTCTCATACAAAACTCTAGTTCTATACCGAATTCTACGGCTGTACAAGGAGCAAGTAATGTTGCGCAGGTGACGCAGTGAAGTTCTCCAAACTATACCATTCAATAGCTACTGCGACACTTAGCGGGTTGCTTTCTATTGGTGCGTATGCAGGAAATGATGTCAAAAAAAACGATAGAAAGTATACACCTTCCCCCATAATACAACAGCATAAGATACAAAAAATAATGCAACCTAAGTATGACCTAAATAGCGATGAACACATTGGTAATGAACGCGGTAGTGATGAGCATGATGAACATAGTGATTCAACTTACTTAGATGGTGTAAAGAAGATTCCAAAACCTTCACCCTACTCAAAAATACCCCGTAGAAGTATTGCTTCAACAAGCGATTATGAAGTATCTTATTCTGGCAAAATCCCAATTCTTATGTTTCATAAGTTCGGATCGTTTGAAAGTAGAATGGTCTGTTCTCCTAATAGATTCAAGCATACGCTCGAAGACTTATATGAACGAGGGTATCATCTTATTACTTTTGAAGAAGCAGCAAGCGGTAATTACACAAAAATACAAGGAAAGAGTCCTGCAGTATTGACGTTTGATGATGGAACAGAAGACCAGTTTGAGTATCTATCAGACGGTAGATTGGATCCTAATACTGCAGTAGGTATGCTTGAAGAGTTCAAGAATGAACACCCTGGCTATCGCGTTACAGGAACATTCTTTGTAAATATGGGAACTAAGGGAGTTGCATTTGGTGATGTAAATAGCGAGCGTAAGAAATTACTTTTTCTTGCAAATCATGATTATGAGATAGGTTCTCATGGCGATAAGCATATTGCGTATGGCAAAATTTCCACAGATGCAATCAAGCGCGATATTGAGTCATTCAATAATAAGATACAAACAGTAATTCCCGAGTACTCTGTTAAATCATTTGCATATCCTTTTGGTAGTCTTCCAAGTCTAGATAATCAAGCCTTGGTGGATGGTTATTATCCATACACTGCTAATGCATGGGGTGGGGTGGCAAAAGAAGGAACTCAGTCCAACTTAGCTAGAATCGAATGGAGTAAAGAGATATCTCCTGCAACATATTTGAAACGACATAATTATTCCTTACCTTCAACGGATGTGTTGTTGCTGCCTGAAAAAACTATTATTGCCTCAAAGGGTGAACGTAGTACTCATGTTTTACGACCGCATGCTACATTTAATGAAAGTGTTAATGAAAGTATTGGTGATGACATTAGTGATAGTATTAGTATTGTAAGACCTAAAATTCGTGCACCTGCAAGTAGTATTGATGGATTAATGAATTCGTTTATGATTGGAGATGACAGCAAAAATATTCCTAACATTGCAGGTATTAATAGAAAGACTGTTTTAAGATCACAAAATGGTTCATTTAGTGGATTTTATGATTATGAATTATCTAAACCTGGATTAGGAAATCAAATTGAAAAAACTATTTTAGTTAATTCATCAGATAAGTCATTTGCGACAACCAGAGATACAGATTCATCATTTTCTCCTACTGCGGATATTGATCATGATTTGTCTTCATATTTTTTAGGTGCATTCGCTCTCACAACAGCAGGAATTGGCGCTTTGGCATTTAATCGAAAACAAAAAAGAAACAACGTTGTATATTATATCCCACAATTCAAAAAAACATCTGCACCCGTGCTTGTTTCTGAAGATTTCAAACAAACTCCTATGACCTTTTCAGATATGAGGTTAGCTGATGAAATAAGATTGGCAAAACAGCCCATACAAGAAATTATTTTGGATAGGACATCAATTCCTAAGCTATCAATAATTCCTGAGTTATCAACAACTGAGTCATCAACAAAAACGCCAAATCCTATGGATATAACTGTTATTTTAACACCAGAAGAAATACAAGCAGCTATTAATTCTGAAATTTATACTTCTGAGATTAAAAATCTTGAAATTAAACCAGTTATTTCTGAGAATTATACTCTTGAGAACTTAACAATGGCAACGCCATTTGTCGTCTTAGGGGCAGCATCATTTGTTCCAGAAATGGCGTTGCAACAGATAGGAAACGTTTATAAAGGGGTGCCCAATCTCACACACTATGCAAGCAACGATTCACAATTACAAACGCAGTATCCACCAGCCAGCTGGCAATCAGATGATAGTGGTAGTCGATGGCTTGGAGACGCGCGAGAAAGCGATGTCCTACGTAGGCAAGACAGTAGTCTACAACACGGGCAAGAAGGATATCAAGGGCGAAGTTCGCAGTCCACATGGCAACAAGGGTGCACTACGAGTTCTCTTCGAAACTGGAATGCCGGGACAAGCAATTGGCCAAAATGTAACAATCCAATAAAGCCTTATTCTCTTAATACTTCTTTCAATGTCACATTCAATACTAGTTTTATTACTACACCAAAATTGATGAATGACGAAGATTTCTTTAGTTGGTTAAAAGAAAAGGACAATTTTTCTTTGAATGAGGCATCCTCTAAACCTATTCAATCAGACATTGCTACATCAATTTTAGCGCCTGTGAAAGTAATGCCTGCGGGGTCTGTAAGAACGCAAGAGTTACTGTTTGAATTACCTAAAACTACTATTGATGATTCAGAATTAGAATTTCTAAAAACAATAAATTTCTAAGCATGATGTGCGAATAAAAGATGATGCCCTAGAAGATAATAGAATAAAAGATAATAAAAAAAGAATTGCTGATATTCAGGCATTAGTGCTCTGTAAGGCCACCAATCATTAGTAAGAATCCTTCAACAGTAATGACTGCTTGATAGATGTACAGGTTATTTAGGAAGCTAAAACTCATCCCAATGACCTTATAGTTTGATAGTATTGGCAAAAGCCCAACAACAAACATAAAGATTCCTGCACCGATCAATACCCAATGCAAACTGTGCGCTGGTGGCTCGATAAAACCATCAATTACTACATACAATCCCGCAACTGCAATAATCCATATTGCAATCTCGAATTTTATATTTGACATAAATGATGGGATTGTTAGTAATTTCATAGCGCCAAGCAATGGTAACAGGCCAAATGCTGCAATAAATAGGCCCATAAAGAAACTAACAGTGTCTCTTGGCCTAGTAAAAACAATTCCTTTACGATTCATCATGATATCACCTATTTTATGCTGCTAATTTCGGAGGAATCGCGCGTTCTACATGGCTCAATTCCATTCTCTCTTCTGCTATTTCCTGTTTAATCCAATCTACTAATTTAGTATTAAATGCACTTATATTCTTTAACTCTTCGATCTTCCAAACTTTTGGGTAATCATCTTGTGAAAATACTTTCTCAACATTAGTTATGGTCTTTTGGAATTTATAGAAGAGTTGTATTGTTGTTTGCAAAAGACGCTGTTGGTCCTTGAATTCTTCTTGGAGTTGAGCTATTGCATCTTTGAGACGTGCTTCGTCTTTTTCATCTAGTGCTGCTGTTGAACGCAATTTTTTAATGAAGAGCTTCATGTCAGCATCATATTTTTTGATGTCAGTTCTAGTCTTTCTTGCAGCATATTGCGCTTCTCTAGACTGTGATTCATCACCTAGTGCTTGCAGTAGGTTAAGATTTGAATTTTGGTATGATGAAAATGTTGCAATAAAACTATCAATTTCTTTTTGAATTAGATTTTGTAGTTCATATATTTCTTTTTGCATCTTGTCTAAGAGTTCTTTAGATGAAGATCCTACCTCGGTATGACCACGTCTGCTACTGATTGCAGCATATAACTCCTGAAGTTTTTTGAGATTTCTAGCGTCGATTATACGATGCTCTGCTACAATATTCATAATTTCTAATAACTCTTTTTCTAAAGATTTAGCAAGCTTTTTTGTTGTCTTATCAATATCTTCATGTAAAACTTCATCTTTTTTTAGTAACTTCTCAATATCTTCAAGTACTTTATGCGCTTGCTCTTGATTACGAAGCACTCGTCTAGCATC
The DNA here is from genome assembly GCA_963724455.1 of uncultured Candidatus Woesearchaeota archaeon. Classification (GTDB taxonomy): domain Archaea; phylum Nanobdellota; class Nanobdellia; order Woesearchaeales; family UBA525; genus UBA525. Next base: position 367 of record CAVRUV010000030.1, on the reverse strand, counting down.
TCGCATCTGCTTACGTGCAAGACCAACATCTGATCTAAAACTTATCTTCTCGAGCCAATTGTGTAGTATTGTGAACATAGTTATTCTCTAGTATTAAATTCATGTATAGTGCTTGCAAAATTTTCAAAAGTATTTAGTTCGTTAGCATCTGCTTTTCTAATTAATATGTCTGCAATTTGTGTATATCCAAGCGACTCTTTTATCCACCTTATATAATGCTCTAATTCGCTTTGATACTCCCCAGGATTTATATCAATGTGTTGCATAAGTTCTTTTAGTGAAGAAATTCGTTCTCCGGTTTTAATTACGTTAAACGTTTTATCTTTTGAACATTCTTTTTCATAATCAATTACTTGTTTTATCTCAG
>CAVRUV010000029.1:0-24761 GCA_963724455.1 uncultured Candidatus Woesearchaeota archaeon | reverse complement strand
GCAAGGTGAAGTTGCCGAGCGGCCCTTCGAAGTGAAGCGCGTCGCCACCTTCATGTCGGTGAACCTGGCCGGTGACGAACAGGCCGGAAATCGCCGCGCATGGGCTCGATCCGATCGTCGGAATCAGCGCATTCGCAACGAGAATGCACGTCACCGGCCGCGTCGGGACGCGGTGTTGATGTACTGGCCGGCGACAAAATCAATGCGCTCGGCGCCGGGCAGCACAACGGTGAGCCGGGTCAGATCTTCGGTGAGGCGCTCAATTCTCTCGATGCGCCCGACATGGGCGCGCGGCGTCTCCCGCACCGCGTCCATCTCGCCCGCCACCTCGATTTCGAGGTCCGACAAAGGCGTGGCGCAGCACATCAAGGCCTTGCCTTGGGCGCGCTGACTGTCTGGCAAGGCAGCACGCTGGTAGGCGCCATGGTCGACGCTGCCGTGCGACACCGTACACAGACACACGCCGCAGCCGCCGTTGCGGCACTCATAGGGCAGGTTCAGGCCTTCGCGCAAGCCGGCCTCGAGCAAGGTCTCGCCGGCGCGGACAGCGACGGGGTCTTGCCGGCCCAGAACTTGTCAGCACAATAAGAGCACTAAAGACTGGAATGTACGCAGTTGTATTCGATGGTTCAGCAGATCAAGAACTTGTTAACACATGTGAAATGACCGGCATTGCAATCGTTGCTAGCATGAATGCACAAGGAAAAGGTACAAAGACCAAAGTCATGACAGCAGAAGACTTGTTGTAAGACGAGAATACTTTTTTAATTTTTATTATGTTTTTTATTTTCTTTTTTTTATTTCTTAAAATTCTTGATAAGGAACGTCAATTAATAATGTCGCCTTGAAGCAAAATCTAGAAAAGTTGTCGATTCATGCAGACAACTTTTCATAAAACCTGCGAGGGACGGTTTCGGTTCGTAGAGAAACGAAACCTAGGAACGCAGTGACTACGAGCAGTATGTTCTTCGCGACATAGAAAATAAACTAACTAAAACTATTAGTAAATCCTAAACTATCTCTGGGCACGACAGACAACTTTCTAAGACGAGCATTTTTAAACAAGAAGTATTCTCTATGATCATGTCGAAGTCAAAAGAGGAGTGGAAGACCTACAATAGCGTATTCGATCAATTCACAACTCGTAGAATATTCGAGCTTGCTAGCAAGGGCTATTTTCACGAGCTAAGAAGCCAGATAGGTCCTGGTAAGGAAGCGATTGTATTCTCCGCTGCAAGAAGCACAAAAGAAGAAGATGGTGCAATTGCTGTCAAGCTTTATCGTTTAGAGACTGCTAATTTCAAGAACATGTATGACTATCTAAGAGTAGACCCTAGATTTAGCAAGCTAGGAAAAGCAAGCGTTGGCGATCCGAGACGAAGAAGCATCTTTGCTTGGACTGAAAGAGAGTATCGCAATCTGCTCATTGCTAGAGATGCAAAAGTTCGCGCACCACTGCCTATTGCCTACAAGGATAATATTATGATCATGGAATTTATCGGGCATGGCTTTGAAGAAAGCCCATTGCTAAAGAAATCTCCGCCCGATGAAGAGAACCTGCAAGCATTTGCAGATGAGTGCTTAGATATGATAGAAAGATTTGCTAAAGCAGGAATGGTGCATGGCGATTTATCAGAATACAACATTATCAATCACGATGAAGAACCGGTCTTTATTGATTTCTCGCACAGCATGCCATTACGATCTCCAAATGCTGATGTTCTTCTCGAACGAGATATAAAAACAGTCATCGGATACTTCAAAAAGCAAGGCGCGAAAATAGATCAAGAAGAATACTTAAAAAAACTCATGAAGATATGTAGAGAAAAATCTCTATAGGTGTTAAATCATACGTTAAATTAGGTGTTAAATGGAAACAAACGTCGATATCGCAATTGCAATCTTTTTGTTCACGGCGTTTGTTGGTTTTGTTCTAGCTAGAAGAATCGGTCAATCTGCAGTTTTGTGGGAGATTCTTCTTGGAGTTATTATTGGTCCGGCAGTACTTGGGCTCGTTTCATATGATGGAGCAATCAAAGTATTAGCAGAGTTAGGCGCAATATTCTTGCTGTTCACAATCGGACTTGAGTGCGATTACAAGCAAGTTTACAATCTAAAAAATACCATCATTGCGCTTTTCGGAGTAATTGTTCCATTCGCCGGCGGATGGTTGCTTTCACGAGCATTCGGTTATGCGAATATCGAATCATTATTCATCGCGACAGCTCTTACTGCAACAAGCATTGCTATTACTGCGCACATACTAAAAGAGCGCGGCATGTTGCAGACTGAGACTGCAAGAACAATCATTGGCGCCGCAGTTGTCGACGATATTCTCGGCCTTATTGCGCTATCGATAATCAGCGGAATGCATGGCGATACAAGCTCTTGGGGAATTGGATTCAAGATTGCGCAAGCAGTAGGATTTGTTATTTTATGCATATTATTCATCAACCCTATGAATTGGATAATACGTAAAGTTGATGAACGATTCAAAGAGAACCAAATTACACTTCTTGCTGCAATGGCAATAGCATTCGGCTACGCTGGAATTGCATCACTTATTGGCATGTCTAGTATTGTCGGTGCATTTTTAGCAGGAGTCACTCTTGAGAGTGTAAAAATCAAGAGTTTTAGAGAAGGCGCGGTATATTTTGAAATGCTTTTTTCTGCAATATTCTTCATCAGCCTTGGATTATTAGTTGATGTTGCAAGCATTGGCGGAGCATGGATATTTACAATAGCGCTAATACTTGTTGCGGTAATAACAAAAATAATTGGTTGTGTAATACCTGCAAAACTTTCTGGTCATACTTGGAAAGACTCATTCACCGTAGGACTTGGCATGGTTCCGCGTGGGGAAGTTGCAATGGTCGTTGCGCTAATGGGGCTTACTGCAGGAATTATTACAAAGAATATCTATACTGCAATTATTCTAATGGCATTCGTAACCACAATATTGACTCCGATCTTTTTGCAATTCTCATTACGCACACAAAAAACAACCGTTTAATGGCTGCTGTTCATGGCAGTATAACAACATATATTTATATCACAAATGATATCTCTATAAATATTAAAATAAAGTCAAATATAGCATAGACTAATTTGATATCAGGTGAATATATGGATAATTGCAATTCATGCAACGCACCTTGCAAATGCAAAGGGATAATTTCAATTTTACTAACAGCAGCAACAGCAATCGGCGCATACTACACTGTAGGACTTTGGCGAATTATACTAATCGTACTAGCAATCTTTTTCCTATTGAGCGCAATTTTAAGTTTTGCAGGAAAGTTTTCATGCAAGTGCTGTGGCGAATCATGCGCTCCAAAAACTGCAGCTAAAGTTGTTAAAAAAGCAGCTAAGAAAAAGAAGCAATAAATCGCAACTAAACGCATTTATGCTTATTTTCTTCTTTTTTTATCTATTTTCTTATTATTTACCTGTTTTATTATGATTTACTTATTTTTTTATTCGTTTCTTTGCAATTCTCATTCACTTACTGCACTATTTTCGCATTATTTTGCATCAATATCTTTTAATTTCTCATTTTAGATAATTCTTCTCTGTCGACGATAACACCACCCATATCCTTTTTAAAGGGGGAGGCGTTTCTCTTAGTTGTGGAAGAGTACCAATACGACCTAAAGGTCCCAAAAGACAGAGTAGCTGTCATCATTGGCGAAAAAGGCGAGAAGAAGCGTGAGCTAGAAGAAGCTCTTGGCGTAAAACTCATTATCGACAGTGAAGAAGGCGATGTCTTCATGAAGGGAAAGGATGCAATCTCACTTTTTACTGCTAAAGAAGTCGTTAAGGCAATTGCGCGCGGATTCAACCCAGATATAGCAAAACAACTCTTGAAGACTGATTACCAGCTTGATGTCATCAATTTACAAGATTATACTGGCAGCAAGAACCAAATGATACGATTGAAAGGCCGTGTAATTGGTGAAGGCGGAAAAGCAAGAACTACAGTTGAACAGCTAGCTGAAGTTGATATTTCTGTATACGGCAAGACCATCAGCATAATTGGATTGAACGAAAACGTTGCATTAGCAAAGCGCGCAGTTGATGCATTACTTACTGGAGCTCCACACTCTACTATCTTCAGATTGCTTGAAAGAGCACGTAGAGAAATGAAGAGACGCAGCTACCAAGATATGAATGCAATGAAAGAAGAATAGATCTTTTAGTTCTTTATTTTAAATTTAATAATTCTTAAACATTTGAATAACGATAATTGTTGCCTTGCAGTACAACCAAATTTTGCTCCGATTCATGCAGGAGCAAAATAGCAAAACTTGCGACGCCAGGAGCAATAAATCTGCGCAACAAAAATTAAACCATTAGTAAAGCCTAACTACCTTATTCGGATGACGACAAATAATTCTCTACAAAAAAACTACTATTGAATGGAAACATATTTAATGTATTTATCATATCTAAAAAAATGGTACTTCAATCTATGATTAAACCAGCATATCTAAGAGAGAGTATAGAGACTGTAGCAGAGACTCCTCGCATATTACGAGAATTAACTTTACGTGCAGCAATGGAATTAGATGATTTAAGACTAAAAGACCCGCATAGAATTGTACCATCTCCAACCACACGTTATGCTCAAGCATTAGGTGTACAAATAGATACCGTACAAGAAGATACTGAAAAATACCTTAGTCTCAATTATACTGCAGAAATCATTTATCCAATATTCCGGGCAATATTGTATTCGCCGGGAAATAATCTTGTAGAACAAAATAAAGACACAGAACTATTAAAAGAGTGTTTTAGAAATGGAGGATTCGATTGCTCACCACTAATCGACTCTGATTTGGATACTACCTCTGAAAGAAAATTTGTTCGAACATACATTCTGCCTAGTATAGTGCGATTAGAGGAATTATTGAGCAATATGGGAGAACACCCCGAACACTATACAGAGCAACAATTATTACCTGCAATAGGAATACTAGGTAAACTATCTAGAGAATATGAAGTCATATCTGTAAGCGGGCATAATATCAAAAGGTACTGACAAGAAAATCCTACTAAATTCCTAGATACTCCAACCTTTTCTAGATTCTCCAGCCTTTCTTCAAATTAGAATCTGAAGAACTCTTACCAAAGCCTCTTCTTGTATCATCTTCGCCAGTCAATCTTCGCTTGAGACGTTTTAACCAGAATACAACAACTAATATCAGCACGAACAATAGGACTGCTGCCGTGAGAGTTGCAAGATCAAACGGTATCTCATAAGGAGTTCCTGCAGTATAAACTATTACAATTGCAAAATACGCAAGAAAATTCATCGGAGGGTGTGAGCTCACTTCAAATGCAATCATTCTCGGCAATAAATGGAAATAATTAATGAGCGTAACAGCAATCCCGAGCGCACCTAAGAATATAATCAACAAGATTACTTGCGGAGCAATCGGCAATGTTGAACTAGTGAATATCGCAAGCACTACCTGCTTTAGAACTTCCCACGGTGTTGCGCCATGAAATGCTACCTTAATAAGGTCAATAGTCACAATAATCAACAATAAACTATTGACGATAGCTGCACCCCAACCAAGCTCTTCATCGTTGTTCTTATCGTAATAGAATTCCATAACAAAGAGTGTGAAAAATAATGGGAAAATTATCCAGAGCATCTCGCCGTGCAGGAATGGCGCAGTAATTAACGCCCATAAACGAACAAATACCAATGGGAGAAATGAATAGATTATACTTGTCGTCTTTGCAAGCGTACCGATAGTAGTATTTATCGTTGAATTAATCGTAGTGTTCAAAGAAGAATTGGTAATGCCAGTAGAGTTCACTGTAGCATTCACTGCATCTAGAAGCTCACTTGCCATATACTAATCCTGAAAGTCTGCATTTAAGAAGATTTCGAAGTAAAAAAATAAACTCTGCAATATACTTAAATAATGAAAAACTGTACTAAAAATTGGTGATTTTATGGCTACTGCTACTAAATACGTTCTAATTACTGGCGCAAATAAAGGAATAGGTTTTGCAACAGCACAGGGCCTAGCAAAAAAAGGCTTTCATGTCATTATTGGTGCAAGAGATCCAGTCAAAGGAAAAAAAGCAGTTGATGAAATTATCAAAGCAAAAGGTAAAGCATCATTATTGCAAATTGATGTAAGCGATGAAAAAAGCGTAAAGGCTGCCGCAGTCTCTATTAACAAGCAAATTCCTCATTTGGATGTGCTCATCAATAATGCAGGTATCTTAATTGATATGGGCGCTAATATTCTCAAACTAGAAGAAAAAACCATGCAACAAACAATGCAAACAAATCTGTATGGACCTTTACGCGTCACACAAGCATTCTATCCATTACTCAAAAAAGCACCTTCTGCTAGAGTGATTAATATATCAAGTTCTGGTGGGAAATTAACAAGAAATGATATTGCACCAGGATTTTCTCCAGCATATTGCATTTCTAAAACTGCAGTCAATAGATTAACACAAGAACTTGCAGGACAATTTGTAAATGATGGCATCGTAGTAAATAGTATGTGTCCGGGCTGGTGTAAAACAGATTTAGGATCAAAAGGTGCTCCACGAACTGTTGAACAAGGAGCAGATACTGCAATCTGGCTAGCAACAGATGCACCAAAGACCATTAATGGTAAATTCCTGACTGATAGAAAAGTGATTGATTGGTAGAATTTATTGCCATTCCAAAACTCTTATAAACCACTATCTTTGACTATCAAATAATAATAAATCAAGAATATTGGTGGTTATACATTGGCAAAGAAAGCAGTTGAAAAAGATGTGTTGCAAGCAACCCTTACTGGTGAGCCTGCTCCATCGTCTAAAAAAGCAGTGCCAAAAGCAATCGAGCTTGCAACAAAGCAGCGCGATATTGGCGTAGCCGAGTTCTTTGCAAGAAACAAACACCTTCTAGGTTTTGATAATCCAAGAAAAGCCCTGATGACAACTGTAAAAGAAGCAGTTGATAACAGCCTTGATGCCTGCGAAGAAGCAGGAATACTGCCAGAGATCTCTGTTGAAATAATCGAAATGGCAGAGAATAGATTCAGAATTATCGTCGAAGATAATGGTCCTGGCATAGTAAAAGCACAAATTGGAAAGATTTTTGCCAAATTATTGTATGGCAGCAAGTTCCACTCACGCAAGCAACAGCGTGGTCAGCAAGGTATTGGAATTTCTGCAGCAGTAATGTATGCGCAATTAACAACAGGCAGAGCTGCAAAAATCACGACAAGAATCAGCCCAGAATATCCTGCAAACTATGTCGAATTAACAATCAATACAACTACTAATTCTCCTGATATTTTACGTGAAGAAAATAAGGAATGGAAAAAAGAGCACGGTACAAGAATCGAGCTTGATTTAGAAGCATCCTATCAAAAAGGAGTACAATCAGTTGATAATTATCTGAAATCAACCGCAGTTACTAATCCTCACGCTACAATAATTTATGTCAATCCAAAAGCAGAGCAATATGTCTTTGCTAGAGCAGCAGATCACTTACCTAAACCAGCTCAAGAGATAATGCCACACCCTCATGGGGTAGAGTTTGGAACATTGATGAAGATGATTTCAGAATGTCAGAATAGAACACTATCAGCATTCTTACAAGAGAGTTTTTGTCGTGTTAGTCCACCTGTAGCTAAAGAGATTTGCGAAAACGCAAGAATTCCTCCCAATACTAAACCAGATGAGTTATCACACGAGTCAGTAACTGCACTGCTAAAAGGCATGAACGATACAAAAGTCATGGCTCCGCCAACCGATTGCTTATCACCAATTGGCGAAGAACTACTCAAGAAAGGTCTGATGAAAGAAGTCCAAGCAGAATTCTACTCGGCAACAACTAGACCACCAATTTCATACAAGGGAAATCCATTCCAAATTGAAGTAGCATTAGCATATGGTGGAAGTCAAAGTAAAGATGGAACAATCGACCTTATGCGTTTTGCAAACAGAGTCCCATTACTATATCAACAAGGCGGTTGTGGAATAACTAAAGCAGTAACTACAACTAATTGGAAACCATATGGTCTGCAGCAAAGCGGCGGTGCAATGCCTAATGGACCTATGACAATTGTCGTGCATATTGCTAGCGTTTGGGTACCATTCACTTCAGAATCCAAAGAAGCAATAGCACAATATGATGACATCATCAAGGAAATCAAACTTGCATTGCAAGAAGCAGGACGCGAGTTGCAAAAGTACGTTAGCAAGAAATACAAAGCGCACCAGATGCTTGATCGAGCAAACCTATTTGAAAGATATATTCCAGAAGTCGCGAATGCATTATATCGCCTAACAGGAAAAGACGAGACTAAAATATCCGATGGCCTGAAAGCGATGATCAAAAAAGATGCAATACAGCAAAAGATTGAAGATCTCCAAGCTCAAAATACTGAATACGACGAAGAGTTCGCAAAGTTCGGAGCTGGAGAATCCGAAGACGAGCACATCGACCCAGATGAAGAAGATCCTAATTCAAAAAAATCAGTAAAGAAGAAAGCTAAAGAAGATGATGCAGAAGAGAAAGCGGCTGCAAAAGAAGAAAAAGCAAAGAAGAAACAATAGTAAGAATAGTCAATAGAATAAATATCGACAAATAGTGTCGCCTTGACGCAAACCAGAAATCGAGCTGATTTATGCAAGCTCGATTTCGTAAACTCCCGGACCGGATGGGAGGATAAATCCGTCGCGACACAATAACATTAGAAAAATCATAAGTTAGGCGCAATATGAAACGAGTATTCATAGTACACAGGTGGAATGCGAATCCGAAAGATGATTGGTATCCTTGGCTAAAAAAAGAGTTAGAAAAACAAGGATACAAAGTCGCCGTTCCAAAAATGCCAACAACTAATCATCCAAAAATAAAGACTTGGGTCGCAGAGTTAAAAAAACAAGTAGGAACATTAGACAATGATACTTATTTTGTAGGACACAGCATAGGCTGTCAAACAATCATCAGATACCTAGCAACACAAAAACAACAATGCGGTGGTGCAATATTTGTCGCTGGTTGGTTTGCACTAACCCCAGAAGCATTTGAAACAAAACAAGACGAGAAAATAGCAAAACCATGGTTATACAATCCGATAAAATTTGAAATCGCGAAAAAAAACATAACACAATCAACAGTCATACTTTCAGACAACGACCCATATGTTGAAATGAAACTGAATGCAATGACATTCAAAGGAACATTGGGCTCAAAAATAATCATGCAAAAGAAAAAAGGACATTTCACAAAAGACGAAAAAATAACAAATATACCAATCATATTAAAAGAACTCAAAATAATAGCAAAACAAAACTGTTAGGCGCAATATGACAAAAACTGAAACCAAAAAAGTAGATACCGCAAGCGGTCCGAAGAAAAGACTGATCCTGCTTGGTGAACAAATAGTAAAACAAATTGAAGCAGGCGAAGCTCCAACAATTGAGATGTCAGTGCGCGGATTGTCAAACGTCATCTATAATGAGAAAACTCAAAAATTAGGAGTTGGCGATAAGACCTCAGAACGCAACTTCTTCAATGCAGCTCATGCTAAAAAATTCCTTCAGACAATTGAAGTAGCAGCAATCAGCAAATCACTTCTTGAAATCGACAAACACGCAAGCCTTAGAGATGTATTCTACATGGCAAAACGTACCATTCCCGGCACTAAAACAAACGTCGTTGATGAGCAGACAGAAAGCGATAAAGCAATTGAAGATCTTGAACTGATTGCAGGATTTACTCGTGAACAATTGAACATCAACGCAAACAAGATGGGAAGCGTTGCTGGAAATGTCATTGTTGAAGATTCTGGCGATACAATCGATTGGTCTAAATTAGGTTCTGGAGGATGGTCGATTCCATCAAATGTCGAGAACATCGTATTTACAAAAATCAATGCAAAATACATCATCTACATGGAGAAGGCCGCAGTATGGGAACGTCTTCATGAAGATAAATTCTGGCGAAAACAAAATTGCATCATCATGTGCTCTCAAGGTCAAAGTACTCGAGGAGTTAGAAGATTATTACAAAGATTATCTAATGAGCACAAATTACCAATCTATGTATTAACTGATAACGACCCTTGGGGAATCTACATTTATTCAGTACTAAAATACGGATCAATCTCTCTAGCTCATATGAGCGATGAACTTGCAATTCGCGACGTCAAATTCTTAGGTGTAACTTGCGATGACGTACAAAAGTACAAACTAGAACGTCACTACATCAAGTTAACAGAACAAGATACTGCAAGACTAAAACAGATGGCAGAGTATGAATGGTTCAAGGACCACAAAGACTGGCAAAAACAATTCAAGATGATGAAGCAAGCAGGAGCCAAAGTTGAAATCCAGTCCTTGAGCTCACGTGGAATCACATTCATCTCTGACGTATATCTTCCTGAAAAGATCAAGAATATGGAATTTATTGAGTGAAAGAGAAAATCAATTTTTCTACACTATATTTAAAAAGTATTTCTATCTAGATTAAATTATGGAGTACAACGAAGCTTGCAGAATCTTAAGTGATTTTGGTTTAGGTGAATTACTTGACCCGAACAGTTGGCATTGGACTCTTAATGAGAAAGGTTGGTTCAAACACAATCATGATCCAGAATATGTAAATATAAAACATATTAGTAATGTATTACGAGAAAAATCTTTAAATGAAACAAAATTAATTAGTGAAGCATTGTTTATTGTTTCTAAACCTTGGAAAATTTCTGATAATAAAATACTACAGAATGCTAGCGAGGCTATTTTGTTACTTAAATTAGATAGATTCATGAAAGAAAGTAATAAAAATCTTAAACAAGAACCTGATCCTAGACATATTATGATGAAGCCTAAATGGATTACAAATCCTGATAATAAAGAAAAAATTAAGATGATAGTAAAGTTCTTTGGTTTTGATAAAGGATTGGATGATACAACAAATAGATTGCATGAGGCAATCGCACACGTAGGCAATGATATGACTGATGAATGGAGTATCGATCCACAACTCGCAATTGAAAAAGTTTTGAAAGCTATTAATGAATGTGGAAAAGAAAGAAAAAAATATATTCCACCAAGACTAATTTGTAAACATATGTCATATCTTCTTGCGGAAATTTCTAGATATCATTATGGACATGATGTTGACATTGTTGAGACAATAGATGGTTCAGAGATTATTAGAAATAAAGATGGTAGTAAACTTACAAGGCATGTTGTTGTATATGATAGAACTGATGATGTCTATAGAGATCCTAGTGTTTATTGGATGATATTTGATAACGGTATATGGAAACCTAAAAAAGAATCTAGTATTAATACTGCTAATTTGACTGCTAAGCAAGCAGGGGTTATATTAAAATAATTCTGTTCAACAAATAATTACCAAATTATAAGCAATAACACACTTCAAAAAGAATCAAGAGTTTATTGAGTGAACTTATGCAGCTGGATTAGATTTTCTATAAGAATATGTTCCATTTTGATAAGTCTTCATAGTCAAGTGTGCTTTGAATGCTGCAAGTTGTCCTTTACTAAAACCATGATAACATTCCGCAATCTCTTTTGGAGCATATCCTGCTTGCAATAATCCTATTGCATCTTCTTTAGTAATTGCATCTTTGTATGATACATCTGTTGTTTGCGCAGGCATTTCTTGAAGCAACTCTTGTGATTGTTCTTGAGTTGATATCATATCAAATTCATTAGCGACAATTTCTAATGGAGACTCTTGTTGAATTTGTTCGCTCTGCTTGCCAACTCTTTTTCCAGTTGCAGATGAACCGAGAAAGACTCTCGATGGACAAATTTTGTCATTACAATGCCAACCAGGATATGCATTAATGGCATTCTTGAATTTCTTTACATCATCCTTATCATGTGAACGCAATCTCACCATTAACTGATCTCCATCCATACCGTATGTTATAAACTTCTCAAACTCCTCTTTTTTGAAATAGTTGATATCTACCAGCATAGGTGTTGCAGCATCACTAATATAACGGTACGAATTGTGGATTGTTGATATGTATGATTGGAATTCTATTGCGCATATAGCACTTGTCAAAGCATACGGAGAGATGCCATTAAATTCAATTGGTAATCTATCTCTACTTTTATCCAGTATATTTGCTATCACAAATGGCAAAGATATCTGTATACAATCACGCCACGAATCTTCAGTGATTCGAGTGAGTGCATATTGCTCATTGAAATCAGATATCATCTTCTTATACTGTTCAATACAATTTTTGAAAATTAACGGATTTTTCAATAGCAAAACTGAAGCTGCATTACCACAACCTTGAAGGAATATGTGCTCGATAGATTCAAAAATAATATCTCCTCGAGATTCTTTCCAATCGCGCATATCTGCACGATGATTCTTATTTATAGATTGAATCATATTAAATGCTTTTTTTGCATCGCCGTGTTCTCGTTTTCCCGAATACCATGTGGCAAGCACGCCTTTTTCTCCAAGAAGACCTCTACTAGCTATAACACCAAGATCACCACGCTTATCCAAATCAAATACCCCCATATAATCTAGATTCATAACATCAAATGTTTGCTGAGTGCTTCTAAGAAAAGGTGTCATGCTCATTGGTGCATCAACTAAATTGACACCTAGATTCTGTTTTCGAATTAACTCATACGCTTTCGGATTTGCTTCAACAACAGTAATATTTTCTCTTGGAATTCCTAGTGGATCCCAAATTTGTTTGAATTCAACATCTTCATGACCACTCATAGTTAGAACTTTCAAATCTTTTCTTCTAGAACGTTTCGAGACTACCGTCTCTACAAATCCTCGTAATTTCTCACGAGCTTTGGCTTTTGAGTCAAAATCATACGTGTCTTTCATAGTAGTATCTCTAAAGACCGTCATAGACGAGGTATTTAAATACTTTTCTATATTTAACTACTATTTAGTAGTGTATTAAATTACAATATATATCGCCACATAATTTAACACACAAATTTCTCCGTAAATTTTACGGATTTTACGTCGAACCATTAATAATAATGAAAGCAGTCATATGTGACAGAATATGACAGAACTTATGAGAAAAACACCATATTCATTTAAAAACCAAAAGAATGAGATGATATAATTCGAAGTGATCACTATGGATGCAATCGTAATCAAGAATTTGAGCAAGACCTTCAAGACTAAAATCAAGGAATCTGGATTGAAAGGAAGCATCAAGAGTTTATTCAAGCCAGAGTACAAACTCACAAATGCAGTAGATCACATCAATTTAACAATCAAAGAAGGAGAGCTTGTTGGATTCATTGGCCCTAATGGTGCTGGAAAATCAACTACAATAAAAATTCTTACAGGAATTTTATTTCCTGACGAGAAAAGCCAAATTGAAGTGTTAGGCATAACGCCGTGGAAAGAAAGGAAGAAACTAGCGCACAGCATTGGAACAGTTTTTGGACAGCGCTCGCAACTATGGATGCATCTTCCTCCACAGGATTCATTCGATCTTATCGCTGCAATTTACAATCTTGATGAAAAAGAGTACAAGCATCATCTAAAAGAACTAATTGAGGTCTTTGAGATCGGAGAATTCACAAATATTCCTGTAAGAAAACTTTCCCTCGGACAAAGAATGAGATGTGAACTTGTTGCAGCATTATTGCACCAACCAAAAGTGCTCTATTTGGACGAGCCAAGCATCGGTCTTGATATTCTCGCTAAAAAGAAACTACGAGAACACATAAAGCACATCAACAGCAAAGGAGTTACTGTCTTGCTGACAAGCCACGACATGGATGATATCGAAGAGTTGTGCAGCAGAGTTGTCATCATTAACCATGGAAAGATAGTGCATGACTCAAACTATGATGAGCTTAAAAAAGAATTCTTGCACAAAAAAATAATCAAAGTCTTCATGGACAAGAAAGCAAAGAAGTTCGAGCATGAAGGTGTAAAAGTAATCAACCAAACTGATTATGAAATTATTTTAGAGCTTGATTTGAAAAAAGCAGACCTTCACGACACACTAAAAGAAATCACAACACACTTTGCAATTAGAGATATTGAAATCCAAGATCCTCCAATTGAAGAGATTATCGAAGAGATGTACAAAAAAGAGAACTGAAAATGAACTTTACACCATACATCGCGCATACAAGAATCTCTGCTAAAGAAGAATGGAGATATTTCTTTTCAGATGCATTAGTTGCAAACATTTCAATTTTAACCCACATCATTGTAACAATACTTTTTTATTTTGCTACGGGAAAAACTTTATTTTTCGGGATATTTACGCTAAACATGATTGTTTGGTACATCATCGCTACACAAACACTCACAAATACAGAAGGAAATCTTATCAATTACTTAAGCAATCAAATACAATCTGGTGAAGTAGTCACTCAATTAACAAGACCATATCATTACATGATCGGATTATTCAGCACACATATTGGATATGTATTCGTACAAACTGTAAGCGCATTATGTTTTGTAATACCGCTCGGATTCATATTAACAGGAGGAGAAGGAATAAGCATTCTTGGCGTTCTCGCATTTACATTCGCATTCTGTCTTGCAGTCGCAATAGATTTTTTCTTCAGCGGAGCAATAGGACTCATTGCATTCTGGACTGAAGATGCAAAACCATACTATTGGATTTACAGCAAATTATTATTCGTCTTTGGAGGATTACTATTCCCATTAGATTTATTTCCTGCGTGGTTTGCAAATATCGCAAAACTAATGCCTCAAGCATTCCTCTTATATTATCCTGCAAGATTACTTGTCAATTTTTCATGGGAACTATTCATAATAACAATGATAGGACAAATCACTTATCTAATCATAGCTATTGTAATATGCTATATGGTCTATAAACGCGCAATAAGAAAGGTGAATCTCAATGGTGGTTGATTCAATAAAGAAACATTTGCGAGTATTGAAAGCATACCAAACAATACACATAAAGACTGCTATGGAATATAGAATGAATTTTTTTGTACAAAGCATCTTAATGATACTTAATGATGCAATGTGGCTGATTGTATTCTATTTCTTATTTAGTGCATTCGGTACAATAAATGGATATGATGTAAACTATGCCATAACATTATTCGGAATCACCGCATTAGCATACGGTATATTAGCAGTCATATTTGGTAATCGTAGAAACTTATCTTCTATAACTACTGAAGGAGGTTTTGATTATTATTTATCCACACCAATTGATGAATTGTTTCATGCGCTTATTAGCAAATCATCATATGAGGGTTTTGGGGATATACTTTTCGGAATAACTGTTCTTGCAATATTCTCAAAAAACGTGTGGATTGGAATATGTGTCAGCATAATTGGAGCAGCAGTATTGCTAGGACTCATGATCGCCATTGAAACGTTAGGATTTTACCTGCAACGACCAAGAAATGCTACGCGCGGACTACATAGTATAACAATCGGATTTAGCGCTTGGCCAATAGATGTTTATAATTCTGCAGTCAAGACAGTCATCTATATATCTACTATTGCGTTCATATCAACAGTACCATATCACATCATAGTAAACCCTAGTTGGAGTGAATTCATAACACTCTGTACTGTTGCATTCGTCGTGTTATCAATAGGAATACTACTATTCAAATTCGGTCTTCGCAAATACGAAAGCGGTAATTTAATGAACGTGAGAACTTGATTCAAGCTTAAACGAATTCGTATCATGTTGCTAGTGTCCCAAAAACAACCATAAACCTATAAATTACCCTTTCCTTTTCTACTTAAAATACGATAAAAATGCTGTTTACAGCTCAAAATGCAATAGCAATCACCAATAACTGGAGGAAATCCCATGCTCGATTTGAAATTCATCAGAGAACACGCAGAAGAACTACATGACACCATAAAACGCCAGAAACGTGATGATAGAATGCAAACGTTAGGTACATTACTAGAGCTAGATAAAACTTGGAAAGCAAAAAAAAGCGAAGTCGATAACTTGCGTGCAGAAAGAAATAAAGTCAGCGAATCGATTAATGCTGCAAAAAAAGCAGGACAAGATGCTAGCGAGTTCATGAATCGTGCAAAACAAATTCCTGCCGAATTAAAATCAATCGAAGATGAGCTTGTTCAAATGCAAGCAGATATCGATGTTCTTCGTTCAAGAATCCCAAATATCATGGAAGCAAATGTTCCATTTGGAAAAGACGACTCGGAAAATGTCGAGATAAAACGTTGGGGAGAACATACTAAATTCGATTTTCCTATAAAAAATCACGTCGAAATTGCTGAAGCGCTTGGTATTGCTGATTTTGAAGCAAGCGCAAAAACTACCGGCAATGGATTTTACTTTCTTAAAGGAGATCTTGCATTGCTTAATCAAGCACTTTTACGATATGCAGTTGATGTAATAACAAGCAAAGGCTACACCTATATTGAGCCGCCACTAATGGTAAAGCGCCCAATACTTGCTGCAGCAATGGACCTTAATTCAATCTCACAATCGATTTATAGCGTGCGAGAAACAGATATAAAAGAACAAGAGAACGAATTATGTCTTATTGGAACAGCTGAGCACGCAATCTTAGGAATGCATGCAGGAGAAACCATTTCTACTGAAAATCTTCCGAAAAAATATGTTGGTTATTCAATGTGCTTTAGGCAGGAGATTGGAAGCCACGGCATTAATGAAAAAGGACTATGGCGAACACACCAATTCAATAAAGTTGAGCAATTCATATTCTGCACCCCAGAAGAATCGTGGAAAGCATACGATGAACTCATGCATAATAGCGAGCTCATCTTGCAAGGCCTGAAATTACCATTCAGAATTATCGAGATATGTACTGGAGATCTTGCTGCTTGGAAAGCAAAAAGCCACGATTTTGAAGTTTGGCGACCGACAACTCAAAGCTATGGTGAAGTGATGTCGCTATCAAACTGTACAACATACCAAGCAACAGATCTTGACATAAAATATGTAACAAAAACTGGTGAGCGTGGCTATATGCACACGCTAAACAATACAGCTCTTGCCACATCAAGAATCATGGTTGCAATCTTAGAAAACTTCCAGCAAGCTGATGGCAGTGTTATCATTCCAGAAGTTTTACATCCATATATGCATGGCAAAAGCAAGATTGTAAAGCAGTAATCAAAACAGAATTAATACAATATAAACAAAAATAAAATATAGAATACAGAGTCCGATATGAAAAAACAGACTGCTTTGCGACTTATGCTCTTTGCTAGAGCAGTATATTTTTTAATAACTCTATCAATGTTCTTAATTGGAGATTGGGCAAATGCTATTACCAACAGCATCCTCTTCGTTGCCACATTATTCGTACCGTATCTTGGCAAGGAAAACAATAATAACAATAAGAACAAAAACAACAATAGTGAATTTTATCTTATCGATGTTGCAATCATGAGCATCTTTTCCATAACAGAGCTGTTGGAAAAGATTGGATTTTTCAATTACAACAATCCGTATTACGGTCCCGATAAGATATTGCATTTTAGCGCAGGATTTATTCTCGCGTGGTTTGCGAGCATATACTTACGACCACATATCAAAAATAAATTTGTACAAATCATTACAATAATATCATTCACAATAGCTATTGGTGCACTTTGGGAGATCTATGAGTGGGCATTTTCAGTATTACCACCACCATTCTATATTGCTTCAGCAGGCTATGCTGATACAATGATGGATATTCTTGCCGACACATTAGGCTCGTTAATCATAGCAGGATATATCTGGCGCAAGAGATAATATGGAATTAATATTCTATATAGTATCGATTTAATTTCAACTAGATTTTCTGCATCAACTTTAAATACTCCTGCACGGATGATGGCATAATGGTAGTGCGTACTGAATTCAACGGCATTCGCAGATTCGGCGACCCTCGCGATATAGAAGTCTCAAGTTTTGAGATTGAAAAAGAGGATGTCATGAAGTTCAAACCATTATATGAGGCACTATACTTATTCTTGCAAGAAGAAAAATACAAACACCCTGTTTTTGGCGAACCAGAAGAACTTTACTGGGAACGCTGGACGCCAACAGGCGCAAAAGAACAGCACTTCTGGTGGAGACTAAGCAAAGACAGTGCAAAGCCATACATCAGATATTTGCTAGTCCTAAATATGCAAACCCTTAATGTTACAAAAGAGGAAGTTGCATACAAAAATAAGAAAGTCAAAGGAGAAAAGACCGATCTTATAATCAGAGGAACTGTGTTCGTGCAATGGGATATCAAAGATGAGTTTAGGAATAGTTGGGCGTGGAGATTCAGACAGATGTTCTTCAATAACCTATACAAAGATGAGATTGAGTTTCATAAGAATGAAGCTCGTGCATTCAGCCTAAAATTGCAACGCCTCTTCAAACAGTATCTGGAAATGACTGCAGATTCAGAAATACCGCAACTCTTCCAACCACCATTAGGCTATAAAGAGTAAAAATTCTTAGTTAAAACAGTTACAGTGCTGCCTTGGAGTCAACCAAGAAAATGAGCCGATTAATGCAGGCTTATTTTCATAAAACCTGCGAGGGACCGAGCAGCAATTCTCCGCAGCACAATCAGAGGGTGGGAGTAGAGGGGGATGGTGGTGGGAAGTAAAAATAAACTAACTGAAAACTAAATCATTACTATTAGTAAATCCTACTAACTATAAATCAAGGAATTAAATTAACTATAAACGCTCTTTCCCACTAGACAATCTAGCATAGAACATAAAAACCCCAGAACATTACAAATAGCATGGATTTTACCAAGTTGTTCCCGACTGCAAAGACTCAAGACCATACACAAGAACGTTTTGTGGGTAATCTACTCAGCAATACACAATTTTCAATAATCCAAAAACTTCCAGCACATGACGCTATATGGATAGATGGCGGCAGTGCAGTGCTTATCAGTACACCAACGCGTGCAATTGCACTCATAAAAATCTGTGCAATCAATACAAAAGGAATAGCGCGCGATACAATTACGATGCAAACAAGCTTGATAAGCATAACAGCACAAGAAGACCTATTTCTTATTCGAGAAATACCATTGCAACAACCAAACCCTCCAGAACAATCATATTCTACAAATTCAGTACTTACTACAAATTCAGTACTTACAATAAATATCCCGCAACAAATCACAAGAGAAGAGTTAGAAGATACAAAATCAATATTGGTACCGACAGCAATAGTTGATATTGTGCGAACTATGGCTGAACATAATCTTGCAGATACTCTTGCACAAAATAATAAAATAGTAATTCTCGACGGAAGTATGCGCAGTAATGATTATTACTTGCAAAAATGGACACCTCATAAAAACATCACCGCTGTTGCAAAAACAAGCAATCTATTGACAAGCAATGCAAGGCCACTATCTACGGCAATTGCTTCAAAAGCGCCCATTGCACCTTGGATTGCACAAATAGGAGAACTATGCTGCGCAAAACTGCATCCTGCAAGCAAGTACATATTCCTTGTTGAAGGAAATAAAAATCCTGAAGTATTATCCACACTAGAAGCATGGAGCGGAGATGTTGCATTTTGCGGATACCCATATCCTCTTATTCTAGTCGACCAAATAGCTCGAGTAACCAATAATGAGCGTGATATGTGGCGCACACAGCTTTCTTCAGCGAACATAAAAGAGCTTCAAGATGAATTGCACGCTACAGACGCGCATGATGTACTCGAGCACATCCTATACGGAAAGCAAGGATTCTGAGAAATTTAAGAATTTTTATGAATTGAGCCTAAGGAATTAATAATTAATTAGTAATGATGAATTAATAATAAAAAATAATAAATACAACAAAAAAACAGGAAAGAAAAAATTCTGGACAAAACTTTATAAACTCATTTGCCGACGAATGATATACTAGTAGATACTAAAGATACTAATCATGAAGAAAAGGTGAGCTCATGTCAGTAAATATCAATCCACTCTTATACAAAGGAAAAGCATTGTTTCTAGCTTATGATCAGGGAATGGAACACGGCCCGACGGATTTTAACGAGAAAAACGTAGACCCGGATTACATTTTCAACATCGGTTTTGAAGGAAGATACAGCGCTCTAGCAGTGCTTCCGGGCGTAGCTGAAAAGTACTATCAAGGAGCATACCGTGATATGCCGCTTATTATCAAGCTTAACGGCAAGACAAACCTGACAAAAATCAATCCTATCAGCAGACAAATCTGTTCTGTTGAACGCGCAATAAAAATAGGCGCAACAGCAGTAGGATACACCATCTTCGATGGCAGCCCTAATGAACCTACGATGTTTCATGAATTCGGAAAAATTGTAGAACAAGCACACGACCATGGCTTGCCAGTTGTTGCTTGGATGTACCCTCGCGGTCCAACAATACAAGAGCTTGACAATAACGTGCTTGCATACAGTGCAAGAATAGGCCTTGAACTCGGCGCAGATATCATCAAAATGAAATTCAACAATGATCTTGAGAACCTCAAATGGATGGTCAGATGCGCTGGAAAAACAAAAATCGTAATTTCTGGCGGCGACAAAGTACCTCCTGAAGTTTTCCTCAACGAAGCGCAGAAAGTAATGTCTGCCGGATGCCTCGGCATGGCTGTTGGACGCAATATCTGGCAAAGTGAAAAACCATTTGCAGTAACAAAGGCGTTACACGCAGTTGTGTATGACGGAAAATCTGCAATCGAAGCGCTTAGTTACATGAAATAACAATTACCTGAAATAGCTACAATGGAGAAGCAATAAAACAAGTAATAAAAAACAAATAATAAGACTAAACTAAATAGTAAAACTAAAAAACGTTTTATTTTTTAACGCTTAATTCATCAGAAGAACATTGCGCATCTTGCTCTATGATGTTTTTTGGCAAGATTTCTGATGAAGGAAATGCAACACTCAAATAATCAGCGATGGCATCAGAAATACTAGAATTATATCTATTCAATCTGATAATTTTGCCATCTTCAGCAATATTATAATGAATAGCATCTCCCTTTTTTACAGTGATTCCACGAATAATTAATTCTTCTCGTATAGTTATTTCTAATCCATTACCACTAACTTGCAATTCTGCAATAACAGGATATGATCTAAAAAAACCATCTCTAACTGATATTACTTGCCAAATATCACTTTTTGCATGTTCTTCTGCAAGTAACATTCCCGTTTCGGCTCTTAAATAATGCATTATTTCCGACATTACTGCGTATCCTTTTAGTGTTTCGTGCGGCATAATATCAGGAATCTGGAATCATTTAAAAAAACATCCATTATTGACGAAGAAAACAGCACATAATAGCAAGTAAATAGTATATAAACAAGAATAATTTACACATACAAAGGCTATATATATCCTGTCAAATGTCTAATTATCACGTGATATCTATATGGAAAAAACCCATCATCCCTGGACTGCAAAATATGCACCAATAAAAAGAGCAGACCTTGTTGGAGATCCGGCTACATTCAATAAAATTCTCGAATATGTACAAAAGCACAAACGCGGACAAAAACCAATTGTTCTTATCGGAAAAAGCGGTATTGGAAAAAGCACCATCCCTCATATTGTTGCTAAAGAATTAGACTTAGAGATTCTTGAAGTAAACGCTGCAGACAGCAGAAATAAAGAAGCAATAGAGACCATAATTGGCGGAGCTGCAGCTCAACAAAGCCTGTTCTTTAAAGGAAAACTTATACTTATCGATGAAGCAGATGGAATTTCTGGAAGAAACGATCGTGGAGGAGTTCAAGCACTTCTAGCAATCATACCAAAAAGCGCGCATCCTATCATCATCACAATAAATGAAGAGGATGATAAACTAAAATCCCTCCTAAAAGTATGCAATGTTCTTGAAATAGAATTGACTCACGATCAAGTCATGCAAAGATTAGAGCATATTGCTGCGGCAGAAAAGATAACTATCGCAAAAGAGCAGTTAAGCGCAATAGCGAGAAAAAGCTCTGGCGATATGCGCGCAGCAATCAATGACCTGCAAAGCATTGCTGGATTTGGTACAATCACAAAAGAAGATGTGCAACTCCTTGACGATAGGCAGGCAAAAGAAGCAATGCAGCAAGCGCTTTTGAAAATATTCAAGACTACTTCAGCTGAAATTGCATTGCCATCGCTAGATAATGTCGATTGCGACCCGGATGAACTAATCAAGTGGATTGATGAAAATCTCCCACGAGAATATCAAAACCCGCAGGATCTTGCAAGAGGATTTGATGCTCTAGCTGAAGCAGATAAATTCTTCGGAAGAATACGTAGATGGCAATATTACAGATATTATGTGTACATATTCAACCTGCTAACAGCAGGAATTGCACTAGCTAAAGACAAGAAATATGCAAAGATGACTGAATATCATCCTACGGGAAGGATTCTAAAAATCTGGATATACAACCAGAAGAATTTCAAAAGAAAAAAACTTGCCGAGGGTTTAGCTCCACATTTACACACGAGCACAAAACGCATACGTCAAGACGTTTTACCATACCTAAAAATCACATACAAGAACGATAAGAAATTAGGAAAGGCACTGCTTGAACAGTATGGTCTTGAAGAAGAAGCAATAGAATGGCTAGAAAAATAACTATATATCAAAAAATAATAACTATGATAATAACCTACAAAGGCCAATAGCATACAATGGTGATGACTAATGAAGAAAAAATCATTAAATAAAAATTCTCCAAAGAAAAAATCTTCAAAGCAAATTTCTCAACCTGCAAATCTTGGAGGAACATTATTCACCATAGCAGGTGTTGCATTCATTATAACAATCATAGTTATAGAGATGCTAGTCATGAATAATTCAGTTACTGCAAGAAATTTACTTGCAACAGTATTATTATTGTTATTCATAGTATTCTTAGGATTGCTAGGATTATTCTTTCTTAAAATACGTGCACAAAAAAGAAATTAAAGAATGATTTGTTTGAATTACGACTCAATATCAATCTTTATGCCGTGCAGAATCTTAGCGAGCTGAACTGCACCTTGCGCAAGCCTGAATGTTGGACGAAATACTGATTCATCAAGAATGAATATTCGCTCATGAGCAACTGCCTGCAACACATTCCAACCAGGTCTAGCTTCAATAATATCTATGAGGTTTTCATCTTCTGGATTGCCGAATGAAAATATCATTTGCGGGTTAAACGCAATAATCTTGTCAAGTTCATGCACATCATAATACAATTCACCACCAGCCATTGCAATAAGCTCGCGTAGATACATCGGAACATCAGTATCAAAATATACTTTTACGACGTGAAAATTAACTGATCTTTCATGAACTGCATCAAGGGTTTTTCTAAGATCGTGTACAAGAAGATTTGCTTCAACTTGCTTTTCAAGCATCACGCCAAGATCGATAATAGTCGTATACACCTCTTCTAAAGTTTGCGGATCTATTTTGAAAACTTGTTTTTCTACTAACATCATCTGCTTGCCGTAAGTGATGAGAATATCTGGTTCAAAGATAAGCACTTTTTCAGGAGTTATTTCTGCAACCGGACCAATGGAAGGAATGGACTTAGCAGAATCTGGATAGTTGCAAGAATCTGTTTTGCCAATAAGCAAATGCGCTGCTCCAAGAGCACAGACTAGTTCTGTAGCCACTGGAGAGAGGGAAAGGATTCTCATATTAACAAAATAATAGAGGAAGTATAAAAGCGTTTAGGCAAAAATAAGGATAAAATGAGCAATGAAAAGAAAATGCTTGTAAAAAAATCATATACAAATTATGCCGCCTTGCAGCAAAACCAGAAATTGACCCGATTCATGCAGGGTCAATTTCGTAAAGTCTCGGACCGTATCGACTTCGAAGAAGGCGATCATCAGGAACGAAGTGACTGATGAGGGAGAACTACTCTGCGCGGCAGGATAAATAAAAAATAAACTAAATCTATCATTAAATCCTAAACTAGTTCTAGGAACAACTAAACAAAATAACTCTCAATAAATAATATATTTTTCAAAATATATGTTCAGATATATATATATATATATTCTGGAATCGCAAAAAAATTCTAATATTTATAGGAGGAATTCATATGAAGATAAAAACTATTTTAGTCTTAATCATACTACTAAGCATCACCACGATAGCTTGCAGTAAAACAAACACCTCTGGTCAAGTTTTCTACAATGATAAAACTGGCGGATGCATTGATGATACAGATTGTGTTAGTGGCAGAATTTGCGTGAATGGAATCTGTAAAATACCCCCAAAACCTGTAATTAGAAACTCTTGTTTTGATAGCGATAGTGGAATAAACTTCAATGTCAGTGGATATGTAGCCGGACAAATGAACAACACAAACTACACATTCTACGACAGTTGTGCTTACAACAAAACATTAACAGAAAGATATTGCCAAAACACTACACCTAAGAGCACATCATTTAATTGCTCAGGCCCATGTTATAACGGCGCATGTAATTAAGCAAAAATCCTTCTTTTTTTATTTTTTAATTATTCTCTAATAAATCCTAACTTTTTCTCTAGGAACAACTAAACAAAATAACAGAATAAAATCTTAACATAACAAATTCTTAACAAAAACCAGTTCATCATAGAAGAAAGAATAAAAATACCCTGGACGCGAACGTCCAGAGCATCGGAGTTGCCAGAATACCACTTTTTTGTGCGACAAAGGTGTAAATTGGTTTCCCCAACGACTCTATTGACGATGTTATTTATATAGATTTCGACGAGGTAAACTTTTCAAAAAAATGAGTTC
>CAVRUV010000028.1:0-28134 GCA_963724455.1 uncultured Candidatus Woesearchaeota archaeon | reverse complement strand
AATTCACTTCTTGGTTAATTGTAATTTGTCGAGATAGAATATGCTCAAGAATCCATTTGAATCAAGTCTTTGTTCTCCAATAACAGCTGGCGATACTCCGCCACCACAATATAGCTCTGCAGCCAAACGAAGGTTATAAAATTTCAATGGGTCATTTACCATGTCAGTAATATCTTTTATGCGAATGAATGCTACGCTTGATAATTCTGCGGTTAAGTCAAATTCGCTCTTTCCGTTTCTATCTATGATGCGCAATTCTTTTTTATTTGGAACAATAAGTTTTTTTGGTCTATATGCTATAAGCGGAGAAGAGTTTAATCCTTCGGCGATTTTTGCGTTCATGACTTTCAAATATTCAGGCATAACTCTTATTGCCGAAGGTACAACAATATCTGCATCTGGAAAAGCGCTTTGTAATTGTTCATTTATCGCGTTGCGGTTTCCTAATAGATCTTCAATGCTGAATATTTTGTAGTTTGTTGTCATAAATCGCCTTGTCTAATACGGTTTTAGAATAACTGCTCTAAGTTTTATTCTAAGTAGTGGTAATCTGGTTTCTTTTTTAATGGTTTTTCTAAGAAAGTTAACGTAATCAACATAAGATTTAAGAAACCCTCAACATTCTTATCGTCTATGGCAGATTTTAATGCAATGGCGAAGAAATGGCAGGCACGATGGAGTGCTGATCAGATTTTCAAGAGCGATCTTTCTGGTGAAAAACCTAAATTCTACTGCTTAGAGATGTTCCCGTATCCATCTGCTTATGGTTTGCATATGGGGCACGCAAGAAATTTTACAATGGGTGATGTTATTGCACGCTACAAGCGTATGAGCGGTTTTGATGTTCTTTACCCAATGGGTTATGATGCATTCGGCCTTCCCGCTGAAAATGCTGCAATAAAAAATAAAACTCATCCTAAAACCTATACTGATAATGCAATTGCGGCAATTTCAAAACAACAAATTGAGATGGGCAATAGTTATGATTGGGATCGCATGATTGCAACATGCAGACCAGAGTATTACAAATGGAATCAGTGGATTTTCTTACAATTCTACAAGCGCGGACTTGTTTATAGGAAAGAAGCGCCAATTAATTGGTGTCCGAAATGCGCAACAGTGCTTGCAAATGAACAAGTTAAGGATAGCAAATGCTGGCGCTGTGAGTCAATTGTAGAAATAAAAGATCTTGAGCAGTGGTTCATAAGAATTACAGAGTATGCTGATGATCTTCTCGACGGGTTAAAAGGACTTACTGGATGGCCAGAAAAAATCAAGATTATGCAAGAGCATTGGATTGGTAGAAGTACAGGTACGTTAATAGAATTTGAACTTGTAGATAAGAACGATCATGCTTATGCTGAACGTATATCTGTTTTCACAACAAGACCTGATACTTTGATGGGAGTTACTTTCATAACGTTTGCTCCAGAGCATCCGCTTATTGCAAAGCTCATTAAAGGAAATCCGAAAGAAGCAGAAATAAAAGAGTTCATCAATAAAGTGGTGATTTCTGAAAAATTCACCAGAGCTGCCGAAGATAAACCAAAAGAAGGCATGTTCATAGATAAGTATGTTATTCATCCTATCACTAAAGAGAAGATTCCGATATACATTGCAAACTTCGTCTTGATGGACTATGGAACTGGTTGTGTTATGGCAGTTCCTGCTCATGATACAAGAGATTATGCTTTTGCAAAAAAACACAATCTGCCAATCAAGCAGGTTATTGCGTCAAACACTGATTCCACCTCAGTTGTTAATATTGCGCATGAAGCATATACTGGTGAAGGAAAACTCGTGCACAGCGGAGAATTTGATGGGCTTGATAATGTGCACGCGAAAAAAGTCATTACTGAAAAACTTCATTCTTTAGGCCATGGAAAATTCACAAAGCAATACAAGATACGAGACTGGCTCATCAGCAGACAGAGATATTGGGGAACTCCGATTCCAATTGTCTATTGCGAACACTGTGGTGTAGTTCCGGTTCACGAATCTGATCTTCCGATATTGTTGCCAGAAGATGTGCAATTTACTGGAGAAGGTAATCCTCTAAAGACATCATCATCTTTTGTGAATACGCACTGTCCTAAATGCAAAGCTCCTGCGCGTCGTGAAACAGATACTATGGATACTTTTTTTGATAGTAGCTGGTACTTCTTAAGATTCTGTTCACCACACGATTCAGCACAGCCTTTTGATACTGAAACTGTCAATAGGATGCTTCCAGTCGATCAATATATTGGCGGAGCAGAACACGCCGTAATGCACTTGTTATACGCACGATTTTTTACAAGAGTCTTGCACGATATGGGGCTTGTACATTGCAAAGAACCATTCACTAATTTGTTCAATCAAGGCATGGTAACAAAAGATGGTGCTAAGATGAGCAAGAGCTACGGAAATGTAGTTTCGCAAGATGCTATTGCAGAGCAATTCGGTATTGATACTGCAAGATTATTCCTCATGTTCGTATCTAGTCCTGAAAGCGAGCTTGAATGGAGTGATGAAGGAATACAAGGATCGTATAGATTCTTAACAAAAGTCTTTTCTCTTGTAGAAAATTATGTGCTCTCAAATAATCTTACTGAATTTAGTGGATCAAAGGATGCATATATTGAGAGCAAACGCAATTCATGCATTCGAGATGTAAGCGCACATCTTGAAGCATTCCGTTTAAACAAGATGGTTCTATCTATCATGGAGTTTGCAAATGATTTACTGAAATCTACAAGTGATATTTCAAGAGCACAAATGGCATCATCAATAGAAACGCTTGCATTACTTCTTGCACCGCTAACTCCGCATATTGCTGAAGAGATGTGGGAGATGCTGGATAATGATGGATTTATCACACTTGCAAATTGGCCAGCGTGTGATGAGAGCAAGATTGATGCTAAAATAGAGGATGATGTTGTTTTCATAGAAGAAACTATTTCTAATGTTCGTAAGAATTTACAGCAAAAGAATATTTCGCCTAACAAAATAGAGCTTTTCCAAGCAGAATCATGGAAGTATGATTTTGCTTTAGCATTCAAGGAAGTATTTGCTTTAATAAAAAACCCTAAGGATATTGCAGAGGCTATTTCAAATAAGATTTCGTATAACAAAGAGGATGTGGTAAAATTAGCATTCTCTGTATACAAGAATCAAAAACTCTTGCCGTTAATTAATAGGACTATGGATGAGGAAGGCGCTCTTTTACAAGAGATTGTTGTTCGTATGAAGCAAGAATTTAATTGCGAAGTTATACTTACGGTAGATGTTGCACAATCTGCAGACATAAAAGCAAAGAATGGATTGCCTGGTAAACCATCGATAAGCATTAATTGATATTGGTTAAATAATAACCATATTAACATACCTATTGTGGTTTATAGTTATTAGGTGAATGATGTCAAGCACAAAAAATAAAACGGCAGTAATTACTGGGATTACCGGTCAAGATGGAAGTTATCTTGCAGAATTTTTGCTTGAAAAAGGATATGTTGTTTATGGTATGATTCGTAAATCTAGCGTTTTGCAAGGATCGCATATTGATCATCTAATTTTGAATCCAAAATATTCAAATAAGTTATTTTTTATAACTGGTGATTTATCTGATAAAGATTCTATCAATAAAATTATTTGTGACGTTAAGCCTGATGAATTTTATAATCTTGGTGCACAAACTCATGTGAATGTTAGTCTAGAAAATCCACAGTATACTGCAGATGTAACTGGCAAAGGCATATTGCGTATACTTGAAGCAATAGAACAATTCTCGCCAAAAACGAGATTCTTTCAAGCATCATCAAGTGAAACGTTTGGGGATGTAACTTTTTCTCCACAAAATGAACATACCCCGTTTCATGCAAGAAATCCATATTCTGAAGCAAAGATTTTTGCGCATAACGTAACTGTAGATTATCGTAAAAACCACAATATCTTTAGTTGTTGTGGCATCTTATATAATCACGAGAGTGAACGTCGTGGTAATAATTTTGTTACGATGAAAATTGCACTTTCTGTTGCAAGAATTGTAAAAGGTCATGATGAGGTTTTATCTCTTGGTAATATTGATGCTTGTCGGGATTGGGGTTATGCTCCTGAGTATGTTGAAGCAATGTGGCTTATGCTGCAGCAAGATGTTCCTGATGATTATGTAATTGCTAGTGGTAAAACGCACACTGTTCGTGAGTTTGTAGAAGTAGCATTTGCTGCAGTAAATATTAGTATTGAGTGGATTGGTAATGGCCTTGATGAAATTGGTATTGATTCAAATACTAAAAAAGTTCTTGTAAAAATCGATCCGAAATTCTTTCGTCAAACTGAACCAACTCTTTTAACTGGAGATATTACAAAAATAAAGCACGAATTGCATTGGGTACCAAAAACTAAATTTGATGATATTGTTAGTGTGATGGTAACGCACGCAATGAATCGATAAATGTTCTAGATTAATAAATTATTTAGAAATCATATTTATGGTCGTTAAGTGCTGCAGAAATATATGGTTTTGCTGTTAATCCTACTAATATAGAATCGGCTTTGATAACTGCTTTATGTGCAATTCCTGCGGGTATGTATAATCTATCTCCTCTAATTAATTGATATTGTTCTATTGCATCTTGTGCAGGATCTTTTAAAAAAAATGTTCCTTCTCCTGTTAGTAGATAGAATAATTCATCATATTTGTGGAAGTGTCCGCCAAGAACTGCATCTTCTTTCATCATTGCAAATTTTACTTGTTCTGCAACAAAATCACCTAAATCTCCATTGAATGCAGTTAGAAGTGTTCGTCTATGATCTTCATGATCAATACCTCTAGATTCGTGTAATACGCCTTTGATGCTCATACTTTTAGAAATAATATGCGACTTATATATTTATTCTTTAAAATTTATTTATAAACATATTTTTATGAATTAAAATTATTAATTGAAAATAAGAGTTTTTTTATAGAGCACTATGTTTCATGTGATTGATATAATGTAATTGGTGTATAATGTCAAAGGCTAAAACCGCAATTATCACAGGCATTACCGGACAAGACGGCAGTTATCTTGCTGAATTCTTATTGGCAAAAGGATATATTGTGTATGGCATTATTCGTAGATCCAGTGTCTTACAAAGACCTCGCATAGATCATATTCATTCCAATGCAGATTATGATGAGAGACTTATTCTTGTATATGGCGATTTATCTGACAGTGGTTCTATTGACCATCTTGTAGATAAGGTAAAGCCGGATGAGTTTTATAATCTTGGTGCACAAAGCCACGTTAAAATCAGTTTTGAGATTCCGAAGTATACCGTCGATGTAACTGGCCAAGGTGCATTGCGCGTGCTAGAAGCAATCAGGAAATTTTCTCCTAAAACAAGATTCTACCAAGCATCATCAAGCGAGATGTTCGGAAAAGTAGAACATTCTCCACAAAATGAGAATACAAGACTTCATCCAAGAAGTCCGTATGGATGCGCGAAAGTGTTTGCGCATAACGCTACAATAAATTATCGTGAGAGCTACGGCATCTTTGGTTGCTGCGGTATTTTATTCAATCACGAAAGCGAGCGTCGTGGAGATAATTTTGTAACTATGAAAATAGCACTTTCTGTTGCAAGAATTGCAAAGGGCCACGATGAAGTATTGCAGCTTGGCAATCTTGATGCGAAAAGAGATTGGGGATATGCTCCTGAATACGTAGAAGCAATGTGGCTCATGCTGCAGCAGGACCATCCGGATGATTATGTTATTGCAACTGGCGAAACACATACTGTTCGTGAATTTGTTGAAGAAGCATTCAAAGCAGTAGGCATTATTATTTCTTGGACTGGAGAAGAGCTTAACGAGGTTGGTATAGATTCTAAAACCGGAAAGGTCCTTGTAAAGATTGATCCGAAATTCTTCCGTCCGGCTGAAGTGGACATATTGCTTGGGGATATTACAAAAGCAAAAGCTGAATTAAAGTGGTCGCCTAAGACTAAATTCAAGGATCTTGTAGGCGTCATGGTTAAGCACGCAATGCATCAAGAAAAATAATTTTATAGTTTTTCGTAAAAAAATAGTTTAGTAGGATTTACTAATAATCTAGTTTGGAGTTCTAGTTTAGTTATTTTGAGTTAGTTTATTTTTTTATTTATTATTTTTAATTTTTATTTTCTAAACTTTTATAATGAATGTTAGATTTCTGTATGTATGAAAACAGATATTCCATCTTTAGAGAAGCTCGCATTTTTGCTCGATGAGCGCGATGCTGCTAATTTTGCTCACGTTCTTACTTTGATGCGAGATAAGAATGTGTCTTCATTTTCTGTCGAGGACGAGAAACGAATGCTTGCAGGTCTTGCGAAAATCGGTGAATTGAAATTGAATGAACGGTTCTATATTTTTAGTATTAGTGATAGTTATACTCAAAAACAAGGTTTTGACGGAGAAGGTGTTGAATTATATCATCGTAGAGGGAATAAACTAGAACAACTTTTTCATTTAGGTGATAGAGATCATGTCTTAGAATGTGTTGATATGATTGAAAGAATTGAACGAATTAATTTATTTAAAAAAAGAGAGCGAATTCTCTATACTGGTAATATTCCATGTGAAGGAGAATTTTTAGGTGTTCCTGAGCGAGCAGATCCAGATGATCCTAAAATATGGTCTGCATTAGATGATTATAACACACGTATTTTTCAAGATGCAGATATCAAAGTAATTTATCTTGATTATTTGATTTGATTATTTATTTTATTTGTTGGTATCTGGTTTTGTATGTTTGTTTCTTAGTTTTAGTTTTAGGATTTACTAATAGTTCTAGTTTAGTTATGTTGATTTACTTAGTTTTTTTATCAGTTATTTTGTACTTATTTTTTCTATTTTTTTTCAAAATCCTGACTTTTTTTAGCTTTTTCAATTCAGGGAGTACAGCCCCCCTAGATGGCATTTTCAAATAATGGTATTTGTCCATTTTTTGTTTCGTGTTTCTGATGGTATTTTTCTCGTCGAGATATTTGGTAACCACTATTGAATAGTTAAAATCGTCATATTTATAAATTAAAAAAGGACTCCAATACTATGAAAACGCAACGTTGGGGGATTTTTTTAGTTGTACTACTCACCGCTATGCTCTTTTTGCCGACAGTACATGCATATAGCTGCAATATTGTTAGCGTCGAGGGTAACATGCCAGATGCAGATTGCGATGGCGTAACAAATGCTTTGGATAATTGTCCTATGGTCAACAATCCTGATCAACTTGATACGAACCGTAACGGCATTGGCAATGCATGCGATAAGCTCATTGAAGAGATTATTGTAACGCCTGATATCCACATATGGCAAGGAAATATTGCTCATATTAGCGTCAAGGTTAACAACAATCACGATGCAACTTTGCGCGATGTAAAAATCAGCATTGCAAATAAAGACCTTCAATATGATGCTTCAGAAGTGTTGCCAGTATTTCCTGCTGGAGAAGTGGCAGTTCTAGATTTCTGGTTAACAGTTCCAAAATGCGCAACCCCAAAAACATACTCCCTAACAATACAAAGCGCTTTCCAAGACCCTTCAACAAAAGTAAAAGTTATCGAGTCTTCTACACAACAAATTGTAGTTGAAAAGAATAATGTTTGCGGCGTAAAAGACGGCGCACTCGACAACACAATTATTCAAGTTTTCAATAAGGTAGAACTTGATCGTGGAGAAAGTACACTCATGCCAATTAACATAGTGAATCTTGATCCATCACAAAAGACTTATCAGATGGCTATTGTAGATCTTGGTGCTACAGGTACTTGGAGAATCGATCCGGCAACTAGCATGATCATTCCAGGCGGACATGATAGCACATCATATCTCTACTTGCAAGCAGAACGATTTGCTGAACCAGGAGAACACCTAATATATTTGACTGTTACTTCAGGAACGCAAAAGACGTCAATACCAATACACTTGTATGTAAGAGGTACTCTTGCACAAAACAGCAATTTCTTTGTTGTATTTTTGCAAGCATTTTTGATCTTCCTCGTAATGTTGCTTATTGTTATTGCTATAGTTCTTGCAATTAAACTGCACAACAAGAAGGCAAAGCACAAAGTTGAGCCATATTACGAAAACAAGTTTGTAGCAAATGCTGCAAACACTACAACGAAAGCAAACGCAAGAAAAGCTGCAAAGACTGTAAAGAAAAGTCAAAAGACTGTTGCAGTTGAACCTGCTGAAAAAGCAACGCGTAAAACATACTACTAGGTGGGCACTATGAACATGAACAAATATACAACAATCATTCTCACCATACTATTGCTCACTTTATGCGCAATGCCTAGCGAAGCAGCGCTTGTCGTGAACAAGTACACTAACGATTTTACTGCATCAAGCCCGTACAATGAGCAATTGAAGCTCTGCACGTGCGAAACAAAAGTAGATACAGTAATCGTGCAGAATAACGGCGATTTTATTGCTGATTTTGATGTACAGGTATTCAGTTCTTATCCGAATAAAATAAGGATTGCAGAACCAACATTTAATCTCGCACCAGACCATTTCAAAGAAGTAATGATCTATGTCGAAGATAGCTGCGGAGTTTCCGGAGTTTTCCCATACGATGTCAAAGTAACTAATAGTTACGGCAGAGTCCAGATTTTACATAGAACTATTCGTGTAGACAAGTGCCAGACTGTACAGTTTGATGTTACACCAGTTAGTGTAGAAACCGGTCTATGTCAACCTGCAACATTCAAGGTAACAACAAAGAACGTTGGAACCTTTGCAGATACTTTCAACTTAAATTTCGGATCATACACAAATCTAGCTAAACTTAAAGCACCTGAAGTATATTTACAACCAGGTCAGAGCTACTCGCAAGACGTAAGCTTCACTTTTGATTGCAGAGTATACGGTACCCAAACAGTACCATTCACTCTAGTTGCAAACAAGAACGCAGAAGGAATCACAATATGGCGCGATGTTGTAATCAGAAATGAATACGATTTCTCCTTGGACCTTCCAACAACCGTTTCTGTTTGCTCGCAAGTAAAAACACAAGTGCAAATGGACTTTGTTAATCTAGCACCAGTTCCTGATGAGATTAAAGTAAGCCTAAATGCACCAGCATTCGTATCATTATCAAATCCAGAAAATGTTTATTTAGAAAAACACGGAAAAGATGATACAGCACGTCGTCTAATAAATGTGATGCCGCAAAAGGGCAATGAAGGCGAATACACAATCGGCGTTAGCGCATTAGATATCTACGGTCAAAAATTAAAGCAACGCGACATCAAGCTTGATGTTAACAATTGCTATGATCCATCTGTAGAGATGCGTGATACAACAGAACATACTATTGTTGGCGATACGCGCGCATGCTGCGGCCCACACACATATTTTGTAAATGTTAGAAATAACGGCGATCGCGAGCAGCTATTCAGATTGCAGCTCGATGCTCCAAGCTATTTCAAGATGGAAGAGCTAACAGTAAGAGTGGCTCCAGGTCAGAACTTGAATGTTCCAATATATGCAGACCTTCCATGCACTGATGAAAAATACGATGCAAAAGTCACCGTCTTCCCAGTAGCAGCTCCGAATGTTAATGTCACAACACAGCTCAATGTATGGAGCCTTACTGACAGAACATGCCACATGGTACAAATTGACCATGATGAGCTAAAGGTTAGAGATGATATGACTGTGCTTCCAGTAATTGTAAAGCATACTGGTGTTGAAGGCGGTGTTTACAGCATCAAGATCAACAGTACATTATTTACATCAACTGAAAAAGAAATTACATTAGAGCCAGGACAAGAGAAAGCAATTCACTTGACACCGAAGGTAAACCTTTCGCAACAAGAACGTGGCAGATACATTGTACAGCCACAGCTTACGCTTGAAGATCCAGCACTAGGAATTCCGTATAACGAACACGTCGGCATATCTCTTGTAGGAAAAGGATTCCTCGAGAGATTCGGCGAATGGTTTGCAGGACTTCCATGGGGATTATTAGGCTTTTGCGGATGGGTAATCATCTTGCTTTGCATCTTGCTATTGCTGGTATTGATTCTACTATTGCTTGTATATTCAGGTAGAGTAGAGATTCCACGAATGACGAGAAAGGCATTGTTTGTACTAAAGACAGTACTCTTAGCAATCATTATTGTATTGCTACTAGCATTGTTCTTCCTAAGAGTTCCAGGTAAGGACGTTATGTACGAGCGTGCAGCAAACAACACCAATGTTGAAGTTATTGAATGGTACCAAAACGAACAGCACGTCATGGATATGAGCAAGTACTTTGAAGACCCTGATAAGGACATCTTAAGATACTCTGTTACGCAACCGCGAGATATCAAAGTGAACATGGAAAATAACATGCTAACACTTACTCCAGACCATAACTTTGCTGGCGAGAACACAATGATCATCACCGCAAGCGATGGTAAGGGCGGCGTTACTGATAGTCCAGTATTCAAGTTGCATCTTATCGCTAAAAAAGATATGACCTTCTTTGATTGGATGTATGCATGGTGCCATTTCATCGTCGCTATTTTAGCGATTTTGATTGTGCTTATAGTGTTTATGATTGTGCTTACAATAAAAGAAAAAAGGCAGGATCTTAAACATGGCAATGTTATTGTAGTTGTTCCAAAGAGCAATAAAACTGCAAAAAGCAAAAAGACTTCAGCTAAAGTTGCAAAGAAGAAGACTCGCTCAAAACAAGTAACTGGTACGATTGTTCGCGAATACAAAGCTGGTGGAAAAACAGTGAACGTTTCAGTTAAGCAACAGCCACAAGCGCCAACAATCATTGCAGTTCCAGGAGCGCGTGAAGTAGTATATGTTGGAGCAAAGGATGGCAATACCGTCCACACTCCATACTGTATGAACGCACGTAGAATTCCAAAGAGCAAGCGTGTTGCATTTTCAACTAAAAAGGATGCAGTAAAAGCAGGACTTATCCCTTGCAAGATGTGCAGACCTTTCGAAGGCGGAATGTAAGCTGAATAACTTATTTTTTATTTTTTCTATTTATTTTTTATTGATTATTTTTAATTAAACATTATTTTCGAATAAATAAACTGGGTGTAATATGCAACAATTACCATCAATGCCATATCTAAAAAAACTATTAGATCATGGACACTATATAGGATTTGGTAAATTGTATAGTAAGCCATTACCCTTTGCAATAGTAGGACACCCGACAACAAATGCTGATTATGTCAATCATCCAGTATTTAGACAACGATTGTCTGAAGCAGTTATTTCGCTAAATCAAATAATTATGTTGGCAAAACAAGGACATGATATCGCGCAGATGGATTTTGAATCCTCCTTACCTCCAATTGATCCAGAAGATTCTCTTGGTAAATGGGTGCATAATGTGGGTGTAGTACAGATTCTAGAACAGCATGGTGATTTAGAAGGAAGATTATTATTAAGATCTAAACCACAAAGTAATGATCCAAGAGAGTTATTTGATTATGCTGGAGATATTTTATTTTCTGTAGGCGGATCGTCTATATTAACAGTCTATAATGAACTAGATAAAGGTGCTAAACAATTAGGAGATATACATGGTCTATTTTGAGTTTTTACTTATACAACTGTTCAAATACTATACACGACAATGTTTCTAAAGTGATATTATGGAAGAATATGATGGTCCAATTCAAATGCCGAAAGGAACGAGTAGGTAAGAAGCTATTGAACATGGTGGTGTTTATACTGTTGTAGCATTTCTGCCAGGATCTGAATGTTATAAGAGTCTGCGATCATATTTTCCAGCTGATGAACACATATTGTCTAAAACTCTTCGTTCCGATGTTAGTTTAGAGTATTTTCAAGATCGTGTTGTGCTAACAATTTTCGATCCTAGTGGCGTAGAGTATTTAGATGTAGAAACAAGTGATGGAAAAAGGGTACATTCGTTTACTAATATGACTCATGACTTTTCAAAACCACTCGAAGGTATTGTGGCTGAATGTGGACAACTCATAGCGATACGACCATCTCTTGTGAATACACGAGCTGTTGGAGCAATGTTATATCATATTTTTCCAAGTCATACATAATTTTTTGAGAGGAGTTATTTTGTTAATATTAGAGTCTATGTTCTAAATTCAGATTGCATAAACGGTTGCTAGATACATATCCATCATTTTTTAGTAATAGTTTAGTTATGTTATGTGTTTGAGTTAACAAACATAATAAATTCTATTGACGATTACTTTTATTACTATTAAAAAATCCTAGACGACTGGCTGAGATGTAGCGGCAAACTAATTTTCTATTTATACAAATGTACGAACAATACTTTCTTCAGATCTTGTTTTGTTGTTGCTTGTCGCATTGCTGCTGATAAGAACTTATCTCCTACAACGAATTCTACCCAAGATGCGAAGTCATTCTTTTCACCATTCACATGTTCTGCAAATATATCTTCATCAATAGTGTCGAGTTTTTCAAAGAGTTCCTCTACTGTGTTGATAATAAGGCCGTTTTTAGTCGTGAAAGGATGCATTATAATGCTGATTTAGACAATTACTTTTATAAATGCTCCCGGTTCTCTTTAGGATAGCTTGTATTGCGGGGCTATCGTACAACCAGGCTAGTATTACCGCCTCCAAAGCGGTCGATCTGGGTTCAAATCCCAGTAACCCCACTTTAATCCATCATGGGTTAATGGCTTCGAATGCTTTGTGGTCAAAGAACACAAAGTCCGGAACAAAGTGAACGGAGTAATGAGATTGCCAGTAACCCCACTTTCAGTTCTCTATCTTTTTATAGCATTATTCTCTGTATCGCATAATATTTAAGGGACTTGTGTTTTCTAGATGTATGGGTGGAGTGGTAGGTATACGTAGGTGGACGCCGGAATTGCCGTTGAGATATCTGCCTCATCGCATTAAAGATTTCTATGTTGCTGAAGCAAAGCATCTTCAAGCAGAGTTGAAGGAATTTCATCATGAGCCAAATAAACAATTTGAGCTTAGTCCTTCTGGTTCGCGTGTGGAGAGTGCTAGTCTGTCTCATGATGGAAAAAATTCAGCATGGTATCGGCAATTGTGCGCAATGCATCCGAAAACTTGGTCTAAGGCATCATATAATATGAATTGCACCAATTTTCATAGAATCGGTACGGTAAAAGCATTAGATCGCTTGATTACAGGACAAGATGATGAGTTCTTCAGTTATGGCAAGATCAATACAAGATTTCGTTATGATGAGTTGCTTCGCAAGCTTATCCACATAAGGTTATTATGCGGTTCGTATTCGGAAGGATTCGATCAGATGCAAGGATATAATTCTCCTGAAGAGGTGGTGCGCGAATTTTTTGGAAACCCGCAGGTTGTTACACCAAAATTCGTTCCGCAAGGTACAAAACATATTGGCGCGATGGATCTTGAAGAGACTCTTCGTCGTTTAGGAGTTCCTACAAAAGATGATTATTACAACAATGTACAGGAACTGAATGTTGATTTGTTGAGGAAATTACAAGCCGCGCCAACATTTGCGGTATTACCTCTATTAATTACATCAACTTCATCAAATATATCGGACACATCGCGCGATAATCAATCCGGTAATAATTCATATGTAGTGCCGCTAGATGTGCACATATCGGATGCATATTTGCCTGATGATTTTGTTCCTACTAGAATGCACGATGGAACATGCGATGGAACATACGATGATATTCCTTTTTGAATAAATTCTTAATAATCTTTAATAAATTCTTAACAAATTTTTTTTAAAGTCATATTTTGACCAATTCTGATAATTATATCATTTAACACTAAAGATAGCTTTTTATAGACGATAGATTCTTTGAAGATATGATTGTTACAGCGAGCGGTGTTCCAGTTATTACTCAGAGAACTCTGAGCCGCATGAGCAAGAACAAGTCTTATTCTACAAACGATAATGATAGATTATATGATCGATTAATGAGGGATGTTAGTGATAATCCTTCTATAAGAAGCTTAGGCAAACAGTTGGTCAGAGAGTATCCTGTTGAGGTACAACAAGAGATGCTCATTCCTGGTTTGAAGATGGTGCAGATGCTTGATATGCAAGCGCGCGATTTGTTGCGACCCATGTGCGGTCGAATAGAATTTCATATTTATACTGCATTATTTTATCAAGCAGGCTTAAAAGATTTGTTTGATGGTGTTGTAAGAATATCTGATCCGACCAAAGATGCAGTTTTGCAGTATAAAAAAGATCAGGGAGAGACCTCTAGCGATGGTGTACTTCGAGTGCTCGTAAGAGAAAATCCTATACCTTTAGAGACGCTTGATGATTTTGTTGAAAAGAACGATTGGTTATCTGATTACCACGAGGATATGCGTAACATCATGCTTATGATGTATGCCGCAATAGACACAACTTACAATTCTATCTGGTCGAAGAACCATCATACGAAGTTATTGAGAACATTCTTATCTAATGATGGTCCAAGCCCAGAACTCGCCATAGTGCCCAAACCTGTACCGGTCCTTTATAAAAAGAACTGAACACAAATTATATAAACAATCACGATGAGATACTATTATCCGGTGAATATATGGCTTTCAATGACGATATGGATAGATACATGCATGGCCGCCGTAGAAGTTATGCAGCAAAAATAGATACAAAAGGCTCAGGTTGGTGGGAACGCACGTTTTTCCCCAGAAAAGACTCTGATAATTTTACTCACGATGAGATTGTAAAGGTGACAGCAATGGAACAAGACATCAAAAAAGGTGAAGAGCGCTTATCAGCAGCAGAAACACCACACGAGCAAGAAATGCTTGCAGAAAAACAAGAAGAAAGAGTTAGTCTTTATCAGAAATTCCTAGGCATATTCAAAGTGGAGCGAAAGATGGAAGATGAATACCAGACAATAAATGGTGAACAGCTTCATGCAAAAGTCCAAGCACCAGAACCTGCAATTACTGAAGATTTCAAGACTCTAGCGCAAATACAGCTTCGTTGGTTTGAACGAATGCCAACACGCATCAAGGAAGAGTTCCGCGAGAGTGAGGATTATGAAAAATATAAGGAAATCCTCATGCGACGTGGCGTTGTCAAGAAATAAATTTATTTTTTAATTATTCATTGTTTATTTTTATTATTTTTCATAATTATTTTTATTCATTATGTTTTTTTTGTTTGTTATGCTTATTTTCAGGGGTGAGTTGTAGTTCAGTTGTGTGATATGATGATTCAAGCAGAAATCAATGTTCTAACTAGCGGTCCGCACGGCGGAAAAACTACACTATGTCAAGAATTAAAAAAAATGGGTTATGACACTATTAGAGAGGCATCGCGAGATGTTATTATGCGAGAGATGAAAAAACCAAATCCGATTACACCAGTAACTAATCTATATGAATTTCAAAAATTGGTTCTTAATTTGCAGCTTGCTAGGGAGAAAAGAGCAAGAGGTACTGCATTTGCTGATTGTGGTATTATTTGCAATCTTGCATACTGTTTAGTCGGTGGCATAGATCCTCCTAGAGAATTGGTCGAGGCTGTTGATAGGCATGTTGAGCGCGGTGTTTACAAAAGAGTATTTTTTCTAGAACAAGTTCCAAATTACAAAAAAGATGCTGCTCGTTGGGAAGATGAATCAACAAGTCTTCTCATTCATCATCACAGAAAAGAAGTGTATGGTATTAGAGGATTTGAGCTGATTCATATTCCAGTTATGGCAACGCCAAGATTGAGAGCTGAGATGATTGTTGATATAGTTGAGAGTCAAAAAGTAGCAGGCTCAGACGTACTTTATCGTCCATGATTTTTATTTTTTAATCTATTTTCCAGCCATTATCTCAATTATGCTGCCGTATTCTAGAATATGATCTTTTCCTGTGGGCATTTTTGTTTTAACATTTATTGCTTTGATGAAGTTTTTGCCAAAATCAGTGTGCAGCTTGAATGCAAAATCAAGCGCTGTTGATTTTTCTTTCATCAAAAAGCAGTCAGGAACAACTCTTCCTTCAGAGTCCTCTAGTTTTCCAACTCCGCCAGGATAGATTGGTTTGTATTTGAGCAATTCAAAGACTGCGTGATTGATGACATTTTGTGTACCAGTGCTTTGGAATTTATCGAGAATATTTTGTTGTACAAACGTGAGTCCTGCTTTTTGTTTATCTGAGAGCTCTCCAATTACTTTGAATTGGTTATCTCCTGGAAGATAATCGATAAGATGTTGTTTTGCAGCTTCGCGAAGGCTTGATTCTGCTGCAGCTGAACATGGAACAATATGATAATGCGGGAACGCAGCTTTTAATCTTTCATAGTTTTTTTCTGCACCAGGAACATCAATCTTGTTTGCAGCAATCATCATCGGCTTTGTTTTGATGCGAAGTTCGCGCGCCAATTGAAATATCTCATCATCAGTCCAATTGATTAGCACTTTTCCTTCAACACCGATTTTTTTAATCGCGCTATGAACTATTTCTTCATCTGCGCCAAGACCACTCATCTGTTTTGTAACTGTCTTTGCAGGGTCTTGCTTTTCCATGGTTGCTTGTCTGCTCATCTTATCCCAGGTTCGCTTTAGAATATCAAGATACCAATAATCTAATTCATCTTCTAGAAATGAAACGTCTTTAAGCGGATCGTAGCTGAGCGGGGTACATGCTTCTCCTCTCTCATTTACGCTACCGCTGATATCTATTACGTGAATTAAGCAGTCTGCTTGGTTAAGATCAGATAGGAATTGTGCACCCATGCCTTCGCCTTCGTGCGCACCAGGAACGAGCCCAGCTACATCAATCATATCTACAGGAACGAATCTCCAATCTCCCTGAACATACCCGAATCTTGGATTAGAATGCTTGCCAAAATCAAGTGCAGGATCTCTTACTTTGACAAATCCCATTGCGTGATTTGGTTTAATTGTCGTGAACGGATAGTTTGCAATGCCTACTTCAGCTAGAGTGCATGCTTTGAAGAAAGTGGATTTTCCACAGCTTGGTTTACCTACGATTCCGACTAGCATTTCATTCAACTCCGAATAATAATAGAGGTTTTATTGAGTATTTAAGACTGTTTCTATGTATTTTATGTAATGGTAGGTTTTTTAAATGTTCAAATTGCTGTTGTCCTATGAGTGATTTGCACAGTCTAAAAAGAATCTACGAGCTTAAAGAGGTATATCGTTATAATTCCGTAGGTAATCGTAACGAGAGCAGTGCAGAGCATACGTGGAGCGCACTTATTTTAGCAGATTATTTTTTTGATAAAGTGAAACAGAAGATGAATAGGGCTAAAGTCTTTGAATTATTATTGTATCATGATCTTGTAGAGATTGAAGCCGGTGATGTTCCATTACATCATACTAAAAAACGCTTGAATAAACACGTTTTAGAAAAAAAGGCAATGGTAAAATTATGCAAACAATTTCCAGCACCAATTAATGCAAGATTCAAGAAATTCTTTTTGGAATTTGAAGACCAAAAGACTATTGAGTCGAGATTTGCAAGATCAATAGATAGGCTTGATTCGATTTTTAATGAGATGAATTATAAGAACGGTTGGTGGGTTACTGTAGGAGAAAAGAAAGTTCGTGAAGTAAATGCGGGTGCATATGATGAATTTCCTGTCTTAAAAGATTTCTTTGAAGAGATCATCTTGTATGTAAGAAAAAATAAATTCTTTGGGAGATAAGGCTTTATGAGAACAATTGTGTGCACAATCTAGGAAAAGTTAGTAGGATTTTTTAATAGTGATTTAATTATATTAATTTATGAATGTGATTTAAGCTAATAACTTTAATAGAATATGTTAATAGATTAACTAAATGATAACTTTCTAACGAATTTATATTTTTAACTAATTTATATTTGAATTAAATGATGGATATGTTTTAGGAGATGTTTTTGCACACTAGAATAATGATATTAATGCTAATAATAAAAAATAAATTTAATAAAAAATAAATAGAATAGATTAATATAAAAACTAAATAAAATAAACTCGTCGAGAAATAAATAAAATAAAAAATATCTAAATGATTTATTGTCTTTGCATCCACAAGAAATATGCAAAACCAATTGTTTGCATTGCAGTCAATATCAAAAGATGCGAACCCATGCCGAAGGTGTATACTTCCATCGTGTTAAAGAAGTGGTATGCGCTCATTGCGTACTGCGCAAGAAACAATCCTGCAAATATGATTATAAACATAGTATATTGCGCCTTGAATTTTATGTATGACGCGATGTTTGTTCCAATAATTGCGATAAGTAATAGTGTATTTACGATTCCTAATGATAGTAATGCCGTCT
Organism: uncultured Candidatus Woesearchaeota archaeon; assembly: GCA_963724455.1. Lineage (GTDB taxonomy): Archaea > Nanobdellota > Nanobdellia > Woesearchaeales > UBA525 > UBA525. The sequence goes on along the minus strand of CAVRUV010000028.1, from coordinate 9,876 downwards.
GTAAATTGTCCATTTTGTTCACTTCTTGTTCTTTTGTTTAAGTAGTTTTTCCCACTTTGGTCGTGAGACTTTTTTTTCGTTCTTTTGGTAGTCTATGAGAAGGTCGTAATCGTGCATCATAGTTTCGAATTCTGGTGTTACTTCATACATGGCACCATATCCTTTCTGCACCATAACTATCCTGTTTTTTTCCATGACTCTCAAATTATGTCGTATTGTAGAATAATCCACATCTAGATCTTTTTTGAGCTGATGCGCATTCATCGGGTGCTTACGCAGTAACGAGATTATCTTCATTCTTGTCTCGCCACCCCTAGAGCCTAAAAAAACATACCATAATACGCCATGCATATAGGAGTGATGTTGTGGTATGTTAAAAGGGTTTCGTAAAATGCCTTTGACAAAAACCCCAAATTGACCCTTTTTAAGTCAACCGAATCCTTTTTGAATGGCTGCTGATTCCCACTACTATGCAAAAGTCACAAAATATGACAGCTCATATGACGATTCTTGTTGCAGGTGGAACTGGATTTGTGGGGAGGCACATTGTAGCCCTTTTAAAGAAAAACGGCCATGATGTTATCATATACCATAGAGGTTTGCGATCGGTGCCGACGCACGCTGATATGATAGTAAACTGTATCGGCATCATAAGAGAAGAGAGTGAGACTTTTCATGAAGCGCACATCGATCTTGCAAAATGGCTTGTACGTCTAGGTAAAAAGCTCAAAGTAAGCCACTTTGTGCAGATTAGCGCTATTGGCGTAGAGCACGAGACTACAGCTTATCAAAGAACAAAAGCTGCAGCTGAGCGCATCGTTAAGACCAGCGGTCTTTCATACACCATTATCAGGCCATCAATGATTTTTGGCGAAGAAGATAAGAGCATTAACCAATTTCGAAAAGTCTGCAGGACAGGATTTTTCCCATTATTCGGGAATGGAAAAGTACAACCGGTCCACGTTGATGTTGTTGCGCAAGTAGTGCTTGCTGCAACGCAGGGGAAATTGAATAAGAGAACAATTGAGCTCGGTGGTCCGGACGTATTCACTTATCGCGAGCTCGCAGAGCGAATACACCCAGGCGTACATGCGTTCAAATTACCGCGAGTAGTATCAAGATTATTTATTGCTTCAAGCGGAGTACTCACGTCTTTACCTACAAAAGAGATGGTGACTATGCTACGTCAGGACAATACTACGCAGGATAAAACCATTCATAAGCTTGGCATCAAGAACACTCGTTTAGTTTGATTTTCAATGATTGCCACGTTCTTGCGTTTTTTTAAGTTTTTTTAAGTTATTTTTATTATTATTTTTTATTATTTTTTTGAATTATTAATATTAAATTACTTCCACATACCAATTTCACACAATCTATTTAAACAAAAAAATATGATTTATGTTTAGGAAATATTTATTACAGCATAATTGTTCATTACAGCAGTTGCGTGATGAAATATTGGTGTGTATGGGAATATTATTTGAATTGAATGGCAAAGAGGTTTCTTTAGCAACGGCTGAAGCAAAAGCTTTCTCTTACGGCTGGAATTGGTGGGTTCATAAAGAAGAGCCAGATGGGCAACTATTATTCTTATCACGAGAACGCGTGCGCATGCATAAATTCTCAAAAGCAAAACTCGGCCTTACTCATCGCATAATTAAAGTTCTTGCGACTTGTGCTCCTAAAGAAAAAGATATTCAAAAAGCAATAGAGTCTATTCCTTGGAAACTGCACATCAAGAAAAGAACATATCGTGTATCATTATCTGGAAAATTGTCGGAGAATTCATCAGGAAAGCCATTAGAAAAATCATTTGGAGCAATTGAAAAAACAAGTTTATCAGAACGCGAAGTTGCAAAGATAGTGTGGCAGCTCGCTGGAAAGAATATCGATTTATCTAATCCTCAAGTGATTGTTGATGTTGTGATTGGAAAAAAACAGGCATATATCGGGCTGCGTATGTGGACGCAAGATGAAGCGTTTCAAAATCGTAGAGCGCATTTGCTTCCTGCAATGCATCCGAGTATGATGCACCCAACCATTGCACGAGCAATTACGAATATATCTTGCGCAAAAAAAATACACGACCCATTCTGTGGCGCAGGAGGGCTTCTTTTAGAAGCAAATCTTGCAGGAGTGCACGCATCTGGTGCAGATATAGACCAAGAGATGCTTAAGCGCGCAAGACAAAACTGTGCAGCATTTGGGTTGAGACCAAGCTTGCGTATATCTGATGCAATAATGTGGCAACCGCGCGTGCAAGCAATCGTAACCGATATGCCTTATGGAAAGAATACTAGGCCAGTAGCGTTGCAGCATTTATTTGAAGCATTCCTTATACGCGCGGGGCAATCGACAAGCAGGGCCATAATCGGACTGCCCTGCACGCTTCATGTTCCAAAAGGTTGGATGCTTCGAGCACACCTTTCTAGTTATGTGCATAATTCTATGACGAAGCATTTTTTCGTTCTAGAAAAAGCATGATTTTTTATTTTTATTAGCTTTTTATTAGCATAGTTATATCGTGTTCGCAAATATTGACTATTTTTGCGCAATTATTACGGTATTTTGGCATATATCTTTAAATGTAACAGAGAATTTACAATAGAGGTGGTAGTGTGGTAAAGAAAAAAGATGACTTCTATTTGCATCTAAAAATTAATCATCCTATTGTAGAATTCGAACTTACCACAAAAGACCCTTCAGTTCTTGATAAAATGCAACCATTATTCAATTTGATACCTGATATTGATATTTCAGATTTCCAGGAAGTATCGTTAAAACTTTCAGAATCATTTACTAAGAACTCTGATGTTGCAAAGCTCTTACAAGACCTATTGAGTAAGCAGCAAGATTATCGCATTGCTAGCGTAGAAATTCCTATAATTACTAGTATTGACATTCAGAATAATACAAAAAATTCTCAAGTAAACAAATCTGATGTGAAACAATCTGTAAAGACATTGCTTGATCAATTGGATGTGCGCGCAGTTCGTAATGGCATTATTCACGTTGCTGGCGAGATAACAAATGATGATAAATCTCTTATTGTCGATCACATTCATAAAAATATGCCGACAGCACAATTGCGAGCATTCCAAAGCCCTCGCATAAAAAACCAAACGTCTGTATTTGTAGAATGCATTTTCTTTGGAGAATTCGAGGACATGGAGGAGTACTAATGCTTTGTCCTCTTTGCAAAAAGGGCGACACCAGAGTGCTCGAGAGCAGGGAGAGTGAAAATTCTTTGCGACGCCGACGCGAATGCATAAAATGTCTACGAAGATTTACTACTTATGAACGCGTTGAGACAACAAATATTGTTGTCATCAAACGCGATGGTACAAGAGAACAATTTGATCGTGATAAGCTAAAGAATGGTATTGTTAGATCCTGTCAGAAAAGACCGGTTGCTACTGCGCAAGTCGATACGTTAGTTGAAGCCATAGAAAATGATCTTAAATCAGGACCTAAAGACGAGATAACTAGCACGAAAATCGGCCAGCTGGTAATGAAACATTTAAAAAAACTCGATAAAGTTGCATACATCAGGTTTGCTAGCGTTTATTTGGATTTTAAGGATCCTGAAGATTTCGAATCAGCAATGAAAGAAGTCATGGGCAAGAAATAAGTAAAAATAAGTAAGAAATAATTTTGTGTCGCCTTGGAGAGAATCAGAAATCAATCCGATTTATGCAGGATTGATTTCGTATAACTTGCCGTAGGCAATAAAAACTCCGCGACACTAGTAAACTGGTGAATGATATGGAATCAAGAATTTCTGTTCGAGTAAAGTTATTACATCCTGCCGCAAAGCCACCATCGTATGGAAGACCCGGAGACGCGGGAATGGATTTGTATGCTGTTGAAGATGTAGTATTGTTTCCTGAAGAGCAACAGATTGTAAAAACAGGCATTGCAATGGCAATTCCTGCAGGTTGCGTTGCTCTTATTTTGGATCGCAGCGGTGTTGCAGCAAAAGCCGGAATTAAGACAATGGGTGGCGTCATCGACCATACTTATCGTGGAGAATATGGTGTTATTATGATTAATCTTACAAAAACTGCATATCAAGTTCACAGGGGCGATCGCATAGCGCAAGTTATTGTTCAGCCGATCTATACGGCTGACGTTGCTGTTGTAGACGAACTTGAAGATTCTGTTCGAGGCAGTGGCGCTTTTGGCAGTTCAGGTAGATGATATTTAGTTTTATTAAATAATTAGTTTCAGTAGGATTTTTTAATCTGAGTTTTTTAAATTAGAACTTTTTTCTAAACTTTTATTAATACATATTACTATGATGGCTGTATGAAACAAACAACCATAACAATATTTTTATTATTTATTGCAGCAGTGTTTGTTGTTGCTTGCGCAAAATCAGATACTACTGGAACCACCACCGCAAATAATCAGTTGGGAAAGGATTCTGCAAATACTCAAATAGCAAATCCTGCTTCGACTAATTGCATCGATAAAGGCGGCAAGTTGGATATTAGAACCGATGCAAATGGCGGACAATATGGAGTATGTATTTTAGCCGGCGGTAAAGAATGTGAAGAATGGGCATTCTATAAGGGAGATTGCAAATAAGATTATTTTATTATTTGTTAATTCTTTTTTTGTAATTCTTTTATTATTTTTTTTTGCTTTTAAACTTAATTTCCAGTCATGTTTTTAAGTGCTTATTGAGTTCTAATTGTATGATAGGTCGCTCTGCAAGCAATAATGATCTTATTTTTCTCCTTAATTCTCAGGATATTGCAAATATCGCTCAAGGACCTATCAATGGTGTATTCTTTACTGATCTTGATTCGCAACATCCTCTTGAAGCAAGAGTGGAGCAGTTGCCTGCAGATTTATTGAAGGCAGGATTTAGAAAAGAGAATGATGTTATTTGTGGCGCTTATTTTATCATAAGGCCATCTATTTTAGACCAAATAAAACAACGCGGTACATACAGTCTTCATGAAGGGTTTCGTCACGTTGATTTTTATGATGTCGATGCAAAGGATTTTAGAGAGCATAATTTACTTTTAAGTTTTGAATATGAAGGGTTATCTAGGAGAGTTATTTAATTTATTTACTGTGCTGCGTATTCTACTGAACTACTATGTTGCGGAGAATATATTCGTGGGTTGTTTCATCCTTCGCCTTGTAAATCCCAGATTTACGCTCAGGATTCAAAACTGTTCCAAGGCAATATTTACTGTTGATTTGACTGTAATCGAATTATACTTTAGAAAATCTTATTCTTCTTTTTCTTCTTGCAGGCTCATGATTGCTTCAGCTAGATCGCCATTTGATTCTCTGATTGTCTTGTAAGCCACATCACGAGCGACACCAGTCTGTTCCATTACTGTTTTGATATCTTCATCGGTGATGCTAGGAAGCACATCAATCTTCTCTTCTCTAGATGGACCGACTACTTGCCAGGTTTGCTGTCCCATCATATTGACTTTAGAAACTTGCGGATGATCGATAATGATGCGTTTTGTAGGCGTTACAATGATGACTTGTGTTGCTTCGACATCTACTTGCTGGATGCCCATCTGCTTCATCATCTGCTGCATTTGCCTAGCATTCATGTTTGGTATCATAAGGATTAGAATTTACTTGTACATTATGTTCAAGATGATTGCAAGGATAATGACAATCGTGCACATTATTACGACGTGCGATGGCTTGATATGGATTTTGCTGTGAGCATCCTCAGAGAAGGTCATAACACCCGCACTGGAGCTTGGCATTCGAACGTTGTTGTCGCGTGGCATAAGGAAATGGAACCTCTTGTGATTTATAAAGATTGTTCTCTTGTGTATTGTTTTTTGTTATCTCTTTGTTCTATCTTAGTGATTATTACTTGATTATATTACCGATTATTATCTGCACAGTCATCATTCGAACTTCGTGACTATGCCATTCTTGAACAGTATGGTTCTTGGGCCGTAATAGTTTCCTGATTGAGTGGTCTCTTTTGAGAATCTTGCAGAAAGTATGTTTTGGAAGATATTGCCTGTAAATGTTCCGCCACGTACAGCGGTTTTCTTGCCATTTATCCAACGGTAACCAAGCCTGATTTCAGCTGAGAAATCCCCAGAAAACGGATCAGGGTGGAACCATGAGAATCCAACAATTTCAAAATAGTTATTTCCGCGCAAATGCTCTTCTCTGGTCGCGCCAGGATGCACATATACATTTGTCAGATTTCCAGTAACTGGTTTATCAAGATATTGCGCATAACGAGAAGTGGCTATGTGCTCTACAAAAACACCATTGCGAATAAGGTCTACTGTAGAAAGTGCGGTGCCGTCTTCATCAACAGGCATTGTTGAAAGGCATAATGGTAATGTCGTACCTCCAAATCGAGTTCAGCCTTCGCACCGGCTCGCCGATTAGCGAGAGCAGCGCATGGGCCTCCGTCGCGTCTCGAGAGGACGACGTCCCCCACCTCGGAAGCGCGTCCCTCCAAACCATCACCTGGTCCATCGTCTCCGGCTTCAAGGGCCTAGAAAACGACGTCGTCATCCTCGCCGCCCTCACCGACATCGAAACCGACTGGCACCGAGGCGTAGCCTACGTGGGCATGTCGCGCGCGCGCACGCGGTTGCACGTCATCATTCACGAGGATTGCGACGGGAAGCGACGGGAGCGCGAGGTGGAGTGGGAGGCGAGGGGGGAGGGGGATGTGGAGATGGTGTTGTAGTGGCTCGACTCGACACGTGGCCGATTGCCGATTTGGTGAGCACCCGCCTGACTAGGGCGCAGCGGGATGTTTCCGACGCCAGCAAACACCCTCTTCTGGAAAGCGTCGTGTTTGCAATCTCGCCAGCTACTACTCGGCCGGCATCGCCTCATCTACTTCATTCTCTGGGACTTCCCCCGTCTCCAACATTCGGGTCAGCTGCTCCGCAGAGAGTATTGTCGCGCCCTGCTGCCTCGCTTTATCGAGCTTCGATGGTCCGGCGTCTCGGGCCAGTGCATAGGAATACCAAATGCTTTGTGACCGACTTCACGACCTTGAAACCACATCGGCGAGCAGCCTGTTGAAGGCTGCTCTTTTCTTCTTCGGAAGGAGAGAAACCGTGAAGCAGACTTCCCCGTTATGGTCGATTGCCCTGGTTCGCTTCGGCAACGAGTACACAAGCCTCCACGCTTCCCCGTCGGACATGTACTCTATTGCTTCGTTGCTTAGCTCAGTCTCGAACGAAGAATCCTCGCAACCTTCTCGCTGGCGATCGCGCCTCCCCTCCTTCGGTTCCTTCAATCTAAGCGTGCCCTGACGCTTATCAGTCGACCTTGCGGCCAATCGCGAGCCACGTTCTGTAATCTGGGTCACACCTCACACGGTTGGCACGTGCATGCAGGGTATCGGTGTTCAGTGATGAGTCTCGGTCCGTTGGGCGCAGAGTATCGACGGCTAGGGTAGACTCGGCTCGCTCAGGGACGCTATTGCGAGGCTCCTCAAACACAGAACATTGCTTGGGATTGGAGAGAGGGAACAAATGGGTGCGTCCGAAAATCCGTCCGTGCATGAACCACACGAAGGGGTAGGGGTGAATGAGTCCGGCGAGGCGTACGCATTCTCTCGGTACCGGGAAACGGCGACATTCGATTCCACTTCAAACGAAGGGCCGTAGCAGCAAGTCGGTCAAGCTATTCCCAACCTTGCGCGATGACGAAGAGAAACACCTAGAGCGCATGGCCCTCCGCCGCCTTTCGGGGACGTCGTTTTATCGTCCCCATCAGCTAGCAGCAGCAGAAACACCAGAGTGTCATGCGGTCGAGGTGGGTCTGTGACATGATGACGAAGCGGGCGAAGCTTCCCGCTGAACCAGAGCCAAGACCAGTTAGCGAACCGCCCGATGTGGGTCGTCGGGGGCACAGAAACAAGGGGCCAGACTTGGAAGTTCTTACCTGGATGATCGGATTCGCGGTCGTCATCGGACTGGCCGCCTGCGTGTCGGCCTACCTCAGCTCTCATGTCCCAGCTAACACCCATCGGCTCGCCAGGTCCGAAGGTGCCGCTTCCGAAGCCTTCCGGCATCGACCGGGGACAGCCCGTCGAGGTGGAGAGCAGCCAAGGCTATGCAACCTACCTCGTAAATCCGTCGGTACTCACCTGCACGTGCATCGACTGGAAACGACGAGCTGGATTCACGCACGATCTCGCCAGGTGCTGCAAACACCTCCAGGCCGTGCTGGTGGAGCAGGGGCTCCTCGCGGCCGCTAACGAGTGGGAGCGCGCACTGCTCGAACAAGTGAGAGGCCCAACCGCAGCATGGCGGATTGACTCGAGTCCGCACCGGCAGTCGTGCTCGCAACCTCGGCCAGCTCCGAGTGGGTGAACGTTCTCGCGCGGACCAAACAGCGCGGCGAGAGAATCAGCGAGGCGTCGGGCGAGATCGAGCGGTTCGGCTGGAACGTCCGCGAGAAGCGTTGGACCTATGGTGACGGGCCGCCTGGCTCTCGTGAGCTCACGCCGCGTCTTCGCGAGATCAGATGGGTCACCGCGAGGTCTTTCAGCTGGCGGGCTGCCGGGATTCCAGCCGACCGCCTCCGGGAGATCCTCGCGACGCGTCGAGCTCCGCGCGATCCGTATGACGAACCCGAGCCATCGCCGTACGCCGGCCTGTCATTCGAGACGATCGAGCGCATGATGAAGATCGGCGACCTTGGGAACGCCGACATCCGCGACCTCGACCTCACGGGTCGGGAGAAGATCCGGCTCGTGAAAATCCAGGATCTCCCGATTTCGCATGGTGATGTCCTGCGTGCCGCCCGTACGAGCAAGGTCTATACAATCGAGCTTAGGCCACAGATGCCTGGCTGCTTCGAGCCGGACGACCACCACGCCATCGAGGTCGAGGTTCTCGCCGGAAGCAAGCAGGAAGCGCTCGATACGCTCACGCGGTCGATCTGCGACGATCGCGCCGCGTACACGTCCGCCAACATGAACGAGGCGGAGGTCGGCAAATGGTACGACGGAAACAAGTACTTCCTGCGGATCGTGAAGTTCGAGCGGAATGTGGGGAAGTAGCGCCGAGCCACGGTGGGGCGCGCGGATGCCCCGCTGAGCTATCGTGAAGTCTGGTCCATCGTCCCGGGAAACAAGGGCCTAGAAAAGGACGTCGTCATCCTCGCCGCCCCCACTGATATCCAAACCAACTGGCACCGAGGCGTAGCCTACGCATTGCCAGGTTATTTAAGTCTGCACTGGAAACGTTATTTTTTTCAATTTCTAAATTATCTGGAAAAACTTCTACACCAAGCTCACTAGCAATTAGAGAAGCAGTATCGTAGTCAATTTTTTCATTCAAAGTAACCATTACTCCATTCATTACCAAGGTTTTAACTACAACCCCAGATGCTTTTCCAATAGTTTCTGCGAAGTTTGCTACAGACATTGTGCCTGGCAAGTAAATTTTGTCATCGTTTTGTAGCTTGGCTGCCTTGTCTGGGCGAAGAAGTTTGGTAATTTCTAAAGCTGGATTCTGAATAGTGTATTTCTTCCAGCAAAACCGGGAATGCTTTTTGAAGCTCCTGTCTCACGTAGTCCGGCCACAGAAACACCTAATATTTTAGCTAAAGTAGAAAATGTCTCATAATAAATATTTTTCAAGAAAAGTTGATGTTTATAATAAAAACATCCCACAGAACACCACTTTTTGTCAAAGCTATGAAAACCAAGTAACCTTTACAAGAACACTAACCTTTATTGTTATACATAAGATATTTATAGTTTGTTACATATGGCAGATAATTTAAACAACCCACAAGCTGCACCACAAAACGGCAATCAAAACTACCAGCCAAATTCACCTCAGAATGGCTTTCCTAATAATGCTCGAGTCCAATTCAAAACGGTCAGCAGAA
>CAVRUV010000027.1:0-60231 GCA_963724455.1 uncultured Candidatus Woesearchaeota archaeon | reverse complement strand
AACAAAACCACAAATAAAAAAATGCCTTATTGAAATTGTGCACCAATGCAGAAACATGGACATTCTTGGAATCAATAAACTTGAAATGACACACCCGCATAAACACATTCTTATTGTAAAAGAAAAACCTATCATGATAGATTTTGACAGATCAAAAATAACTCAGCGACCAAAAAATGTCACTCAAGTACTGCAATGGATAACCAATAAAGAACTAGAAGATATCCTATCAAAAAAAGGAATCATGCTTCCAGAGAAGATAATGCTTGAACATGCAAAACATTACAAGCACACATACAGCAAGGTAATCTATGACCACATCATCGAAAATATCGAGAACGCCTAATTGGCCAGAGACCATATTCGCAAAACGCGCAGTGCTGCGTCGCATCGCAATAGATGACGCTCTCGAATGGAAAAAATTCAATAATGCAATAAAAAAAAGAATGCCTGAATGGCCGCAAGTTCCGAGCATAATCTATGCAAAAAATGAGATACTAAACTATATTGAAATGTGGGACGAAAAAGAACGTTTTATCTACACAATATCTGATAAAAAAACAGGAGAAATAGTGGGAGATTTCCATATCAAATTCTTTGAGCGCAAACGCAGGCGCATGGAATTCGGCCACGCACTTCACCCAAAAGTTTGGGGAACAGGATTTACTTATGAAGTACTTGATGGAGTGCAAAAGGTTGCAAAAAAACTCAAAATAATACTGTGGTGCAAAATTGAAGAAGAAAACATAAGATCTTGGAAATCCATTGAGAAATACGGTGCACAATACAAATGGACTAGAACATACCTCATCCAAGGAAAGAAATATCGCATGAGAGTGTATGATCTATGAATTCCGCTCAACATAAAAAAAATATAAACAATAAAAAGAAGAATTGTTGCCTTGCAGAAAAATCAGAAATTAGTCCGATTCATGCAGGACTAATTTCGAAAAACCTGCGAGGGACGAGCAGTAAATCTGCGCAACTAAAAAAAGAATCAGTAAATAAATTATCATTTGCAGATAAAGTATACAATGCACTCCTAAAAGTCCCAGCTGGAAAGATAACAACATATAAGGATCTTGCAAATGCAATTGGATCACGCGCGTATCGCGCAGTAGGAACTGCTCTTAAAAATAATCCATATGCTCCGAAAGTCCCTTGCCACAGAGTAGTCGCGTCAGATGGAAGAATAGGCGGGTTCATGGGAGAGCAGTCCGGCATTGCAATAGACAGGAAAATAGCAATGCTTAAAGCCGAAGGTGTACTCTGCAAGGATGGAGAGGTAGTTGAATTTGAAAAAAGACGTTATAAATTCTAAGCCAATAGTCATCGCGCATCGCTGCAACGGTTTTGGCCATCCTGAAAACAGCATGAATGCACTACGTGCAGCAGTTATAAGCAATGCAGACGCAGTGGAAATAGATGTAAGAATCACTAAAGATCTTAAGTGGATAGTTATTCACAATCCACATTTTAAAAATGAAAAAAAACAAGTCGAGAGAGTAAATGAAAAAAATTATGAAGAAATACAACAAGATGCAATATTGCTTGAACAAATGCTCTTCATAATTTCTAGATCAAATAAAGAACTCTACCTAGATGTAAAAGATGCAGGCGAAGAAGAACAACTTGTTGCACTTTTGCAAAAATACAAAATGATAGAAAGAACAATAATCATAACATGGGAACCGTATATTCTTCAAAGAGCACATCAACTTAACAAAAATTTAAGATTAGGATTCAACTATGTCCCAATACATAGAGTGCTTAAATCACTCAAAATAGAATTTGAAGACCATATAACACCGCACAAAGGAATATTTTCATTCAATACAGAACACAGCTTTGACGCTAAAGAAATGAAAGGATACTCCAGACAACATTACTTGTCGACAATACCTGATATCAAAGTACCTCTTTATTCAATAGAAGTTTATGCACCATTCTGCTCGACAAAACTAGTGAATCTCGCGCATGAAAAAAACATCAAAGTTCTTCCATTCACAGTAGATACGAAAGTTTCTTACTCGCTTTTCAAACTACGCGGAGTCGATGGAATAATCACAAATAAAGCAGACATATTCACTAATCCTAGCATTTTACAAAAAACAACACATAAAGTAAAAGTGATAAAAGAGAAGTTGATAAAAGAGAAAACAACAAAGGACAAACCCTCTCAAGAAAAAATAAAACAAGAAAAACCAAAAGGAATTCTGAAAAAAACAACAACAATGCTATCTACAATCAAGAACAAACTGAGCAAGAAAAAAGAAAAGAAACCATAGCACAAAACTCCCAGATCCAGTAGTTAGGAATTACTAATAAAAAAGTAAATAGTTTCTTAGTTGATGAATGATAAACATTAAAACCATCACACATTTTAAATATTCAATGCAGAATATCTTAATGTGAAAAAACCTAATAGGCTAAACCCTGGTGATACTGTAGCAATCGTTTCTCCATCGTGGGGTGGCCCGAACAGGTTCCCGCACATCTATGAATCTGGAATTAAAGTACTTCAAGAGTTAGGATTGAAAATTAAAGAATACCCCACTGCAAGAATGGACGGAGAATATACTTACAAACATCCAGAACTTAGGGCAGCAGACATTAACAAAGCATTTGCTGACAAAGAAGTTAAAGCAATAATTGCATCCATAGGCGGAGATGACTCAGTTCGTATCCTTCCTTATCTTGACAAGAAAATAATTAAAGCAAATCCTAAAATTATTATGGGATACTCCGATACTACAACACTCACAACATTCTGTAACCAACTCGGGTTTGTAACTTTAAACGGCCCTACAATCATGGCAGGTTTTTCACAATGGCATGCAATGCCAGAGCAATTTAGAAATCATATCAAGAATACATTATTCTCACAAGATATTCCTCTTGCATACACACCATACACAACATATTCTGATGGGTATCTTGATTGGTCCAAAAAAGATAATGTTGGAAAGTGCAATACTGAAAAACACACAGATGGTTGGCATTGGTTGCAAGGAAATGGAAAATCTCAAGGAGAACTATTCGGTGGTTGCATTGAAGTGCTTGAATTCATGAAAGGAACAGAGTTTTGGCCAGACCCAAATTTTTGGAATGGAAAGATTCTGTTTTTTGAAACATCTGAAGATAAACCACTACCACAATCAGTAAAATATATGCTTAGAAATTACGGTTCTCAAGGAATATATGATAAAATATCTGGAGTTCTCGTTGGAAGGGCGAGAGATTATAGTCCGGATGAAAAAAAGAAACTTGATGAAATATTAACTACCGTTATCGGAGAAGAATTTGGAAGACCAGACTTACCAATTATATCTAACATGGATTTTGGACATACAGACCCGCAATACATTATGCCTCTAGGAGTGAACGCAGAAATAGATTGTAAAAAGAAAATATTTAGATTGCTAGAAGCGCCATTAAAATAACTACACAGCTCACTTCATTTTCTCCTAGATAAATCAACAACAAGCAAAAAGTATTTATAAAAAATTAATAGAAAAAAGAAAATAAATAATAAAAAAATGAAAATCAGTCTTTCTTCTTCTTGATTTTCTTGATCTCTTTTTCGAGTTCAAGTTCAGCTAGAAGCTCCTTGTATCTGTTTCTGATAGTAACTTCTGTTACACCAGCAACATCAGCGACTTCTCGCTGGGTGCGCTTCTCGCCGTTGATTAATGCTGCAACATACAATGCTGCTGCTGCTATACCTGTTGGACCTCTGCCGGAAGTAAGCTCAATATCCTGAGCGCTCTCGATGATCTCAACAGATTTGGACTGCGTCTCAGCCGACAAATTCAATGCTGAAGCAAATCTTGCGATATAATCAGCAGGATTGCTTGGCAAGATTTTAATTCCGAGTTCGCGAGTAATGAACCTGTAAGTTCTTCCGATTTCTTTTTTCTCGATACCGGATGCTTCAGAGAGTTCATCAAGCGTTCTTGGAACATCGTGACGTCTGCATGCTGCATACAATGCACCAGCTACAACGCTTTCCATGCTTCTTCCGCGAACAAGACCTTTTTGTACTGCAAGAGTATAGATACGGCTTGCTTCTTCTTCTACAGAACGTGGAAGTTTGAGGAAACTAGAGACTCTTTTTAGTTCAGCTAATGCAAGTTTCAAATTACGTTCAATAGCAGTACTGATACGCTGCTGCCACTTTCTTAATCTGAAGAATTTATTTTTGGATTTTGCGCCAAGCGCGTACAAATCGCCTTTACGACCGACATCTGTACCAAGACCTTGATCAAATTGAGTATAGGACATTGGCGCGCCAGTACGGCGTTTTCTTGCTGCAGCGTCTGAATCGAACTCTCGCCATTCTTGATCGAAATCAACGAGCTTATCTTCTACAACGAGACCACAATCACGGCAGACAACCTCACCCTTGTCAGTATTGAACCATAAGTTCATGCCACCACATTCTGGGCATTTTTTGACAAATGACATGTAATTCCCCCCTATTTTCCGAATACACTACCAAAAATAACTAATCGATAGTCTATCGGGCTTTCGCGCCTCACGGCGCTAGTTTTATAAACCTTTTGTGGCACTTATTTATATACTTTTCGCAATTTTTAGACGAGAAGGCTAAAACCGGTTTTTTAGAAGGAAAGAGCCCTTCTCTTCCAATAATAACCAAATAATTCTACTATTCGCTTACAAATTCGCAAAGCTACCCATATATACAGCTACCAATACACATAGCTACCAATACACATAGCTACCAATACACATAACACACAAAACATGAATAATAATAACAATTTAATAAAAAATCTACTAAACATTTACTAAATAACAATACTCAATACAAACATCAATACAAACATCAATACAAACTCGAAGCATTTATAAATACATTTTTCTAGATTGAATTATGGGTGCTCGTGGTCAAAGTTGGTCTATGGATCTTATCATAGGAGTAGTCATATTTCTATTAGCAATCGGCGTTATATACGCAGTGCTTACTAGCAAGGCAAAAGAAGACATAACGCCACTACGCATTGAATCCGAAGTTGTTGCTACAAAACTAGTAAATTCAGAACCGACACAATCAAATGAATTGGTCATCATTTCAAACAATCAACTAGACTTAGCTAAACTCAACACTATAACAGAAAAAGCTCAGACACCAGAAGGATATGAAGCACTCAAAACTCAGCTAGGCATAAAAAGCGATTTTTGCATCGTGTTGCTTGATGAAAGAGGAAATGTCGTTTACCTAACCGATAATGCGGGAAAGCAATATACTGGTATTGGTCCAAACGATGAGAACTTCAAGATTAGCGGAACACCTTGCGGACAAGCAAAGATCTAAGTTATTTAAAATAATTATTTGAAATCTAAGTTATTCGAAATTCAAGTTACTTGTATAGCAACGTATTTATAGTTCTAGATAGCACGAATTTTTGTGATACAAACAACACTTCTCGTAATACTGCTAATAGGTATCCTAATTGCCACTTATCGCGATATAAAAATACGAGAAGTACCTGATACAGTGTCTTATGGCCTAATCATTATTGGTCTTCTTGGAGGGTTATGCATCGCCATTGTTGAAAAAGACGTTATGATTTTCATCCAGCATCTTGCCGGCTTTGGAATCGGCGCACTCATCGGCACAATCATGTACTACACAAGACAATGGGGCGGGGGCGACGCTAAGCTCATGATGGGCGTTGGCGCAATTGTAGGTTTCTGGCTGAATAATTATATTTTAATTGCATTCTTCTTCCTGCTTATAATCTGTGGAGCAATATATGGAGTTATAGTAACTGCCTGGCTTGCACTCATTACACATAGGAAAAAATTCATCCCCACTTTTACGAGCATTATTAGAAAACCAAAAGTGCACACAACAAGAATAATGCTAGTAATTATAGGAATCATATTCATTGGTATAAGTTTTTTTGTTTCATTTGAATTTAAGATACTCATCGGATTCTTACTTCTTGCTATGTACTTGCTTACTTATGCATGGATCTTTAGCAAAGCAGCTGAAGAGAGCATCTTCATTAAAGAGTATAAGGTTTCAAAGCTCACTGAAGGAGACTGGCTAGCTGAAGACATAAAATCCGGCAAGAAAGTCCTTGTATCAAAAGAAACGCCAGGCATCACAAAAGAACAAATAGCGCTTCTAAAGAAAAAAGGCATAAAGACAGTAATGGTAAAAGAAGGCATTCCTTTTGTTCCAGCATTCCTATTTGCATACATCTTGCTATTGATTCTTCAATACACCATTGGATTGCAATGGTTCTTGATGTTGTTCTAAAATAACTCTTAACTTGTTGCGGCCAACTATTGCATGCAAATTTTATCTCAATCCTCATCTCGTTTTTAGAAAAAAACATTCGGATTTCGGCAATATGCCAAGGCAACACAGAATATTCAAATTATAATTACATATTCATGCATATAAATTCATACAACCAATAATAATACAAACTAATAGAATAATACGAACAAAAGATAATACAAACTAGAATTCTAAGGTATCCGTTTCAATTGCTTGACTTGATAATCTTCTTGTTCTTGCTCTTCTTTTGTTGAAGGGTCATCGGCGTGCGTAGGCACTAATCTAGGCGTTGATGAGTCTATCTTTGGTTCATTGGATAGATTAGAAGAAGTGCTAGATGAAGCATTAGCAGATGACGAATTAGCTGATGTTAGATTTAATTTTGAAGTTTCTTTTTCTTGGTGCATGAGCATGAATGTTTTGCCTCTGATCTTCTCTTGCACAGCATCAAGCTGCGCAGCGTCTCCTGTCTTTATCTCCCACTGCAAATCAAGCTTATCTTCATCGAAACGTGCAAGTACATCAATTTTTGTTTTTGTTTTTTCAAGCTGAACAATAAGGGTGGTGCCTCCAGCATGAAGCTTCTCATATAGTAATGCCGATGAGATGCTTGCAGTAAAACATAAGAGTGCTATATCTGCTTGGACAACAGATGATGAAGTAAATACTACATGTCCTTTTGCAGCAGCTTTCTCCGGTACTTCCTGCGTAAAAAGCGGAGTAGTTATTACAATAGTCATTTCCTGCCTCCGCGCATTACATGACCGCGATAACGTTTTGCAAGCTCAGCAATATCAACATCTGAAAAAAATCTTTGCAGTTTCGGATTCTTGTTGATATTATCCGCAAGTTCTTTGGGATGCTCAAGCAACCACATGCGCAATCCTTCATTACTGTCAATAAATGCAAAAAGAGCAGTCTCGGACATATCTTTTGCACCAATCTCTTCATCAGAAGATGAAGTCTTCGAAGATGAAGATTTTGAATATGCTGGTTCAGAAGAATCAGATTCATCTGAAATTTCGCCAGGAACTGCATTTGCCGCATCGCGTTTTAGCTGCTGTTCGTCTTGGTATCTAAGCGCTTTAGAAAGAGCATAAATATTGATTCCTTCGAAGAGTTTTTGCAACTTAGGTGATTTTTTGATATAATCCTCAACAAGATCGGGCTGCATCACAATAAATCTTCGAAGGTCTGGAGATACTGCAAGCACGTGCTCTAAAGCTTCATTTGTAGAATTGAACTCTACTACTTGTTCATCTGAAGAAAGGGATTTTGCAGTATTTTGCAAGATTGCATCTTCAGAAGCAGGAGTAGGAATAGAAGTATGAATAGGAATAGATGCAGGAGTAGGAACTGTTGGAATAGCAGAAGTAGTTGGTTCTGAAAACTCAAATGCAGGTGATGCAACAGGACTATACTCCGTAGGTGCATCGTGTTTCTTATGAATATGATGCTGCGTTAAAAGATCTTCGCGTCCGACATGAGCAAGCACTTGTTTTGTTGTCTGTTCAAAAACTTGCACTAATGCTAAAGCATCTGCTTGCATAACATCTTGTTTTTCTAAATCGAACTTTTCAAGACCATCGCCTTTTTCTCTAGGTAACAGATGCAACATAACGTGAAATGGCGGTTTTTGCCCGGCAGCATAACCGCTCTGGCAAACAATAGTCATTTTTTGAACAATCATAGCATCAGAAATTGCAGCAGATAATTTTGAAGCAAGTGCGAAAAGATTCTTTTGTATCTCCTCAGGCATGATTGCTAGAATTGGAATGTGCTCTTTTGGCATAAGAAGAACATGACCAGGAACTACTGGGTTGATATCGAGTATTGCAAGAAACGAATCATCCTCATAGACTTTTTTGCTAGGAATCTCGCCAGCAATAATTCTGCAGAAAATACAGTTCTTCTTCTGCTCATCTAGCAACTCCTGCTGCGACTTATCTGCCATGAACAAAATCTACTCTAGAGGTATTTAAAGCTTAAGGTCGTAGACGCTCAAAAAATATTACGAAATATTACAACATATCTGACGATGAGTTTATAATAAGACTATTGCTCCGTATAGTATGAAAAGTAGCACTCCCTTGCTGGACCAGAATCTGCCTCGTGCATTCATAGAAGACATTCTTGAATTGTGCAAAAACTGCAAAGGCGTAGATCCTGCTATCAAAAGAGCATTCATACTCCAAAAGCTCGAGCTAGTAAGAAAACACAAGCTAAAGTCCATCCCTTCAGATATACTAATACTGACATTTCTTTCAAAAGAAGAATTCGATATAGCTAAAGAACTCTTACTTACAAAACCTGTAAGAACAGGCAGTGGAGTTACTGTAATAGCAGTCATGACAAAACCACTTCCTTGTCCTCACGGCAAGTGCACATACTGTCCTGGAGGTCCAGGCTCGTTTTTCGGGGACACTCCTCAATCTTATACTGGTCATGAACCCGCGACTATGCGCGGCATACGCGCAAGATTCGATATGTATGTACAAGTGTTTGGCAGATTAGAGCAATATATTGTTTCTGGACATAATCCTGAAAAAGTAGAGCTCATAATCATGGGCGGAACATTCCCAAGCTACGACAAAGAGTATCAAGATGAAGTCATTCATGATATCTTCCAAGCGATGAACGATTTTTCGGCCGAATTCTACAACAAGGAAACGCATGAATTGCAATTTGATAAATTCAAAGAATTCTTTAGCTTGCCAGGAAGCGTACATGATCTAGTGCGTGCTGCAGAACTGCAAGCAAGAATATTTGCATTCAAAGAACAATCTATAAGAAAAAAACAAGAAATTCCACAATTGCAAGAAGAAAATGAGCACACCATCATACGATGCATCGGTCTTACTATTGAAACAAGACCAAGCCATGCTCTTGCAAAACATGGCCTTATTATGCTCGAACAAGGAGCAACAAGAGTAGAGCTCGGTGTTCAAACCACATTCGATGATGTGCTTACAAAAGTACATCGCGACCATAGTGTGCAGGATACTAAAGACGCTATTGCTGATTTGCGCGATCTTGGTTTTAAATTAAATTTCCACATCATGCTCGGCATGCCTCTTATGAATCCTGAACGTGATATCGAGGCTGCAAAAATACTTTTTGATGATCCTGCATACAAGCCCGATATGTTAAAATTGTATCCTTGCATGGTCATGCCAGGAACACCACTATTTTATGATTGGAAAGCTGGAAAATATCATCCATATTCGACTGCAGAAGCGGCAGAAGTTATCGCAGAAATCAAAAGATATGTACCAAAATATGTTCGTATCATGCGCATACAAAGAGATATCCCGACTAAAGTCACTACTGCAGGCGTTGGCGAAACTAACTTGCGCCAAACAGTACAAGAAATATGCGACAAAAGAGGAATCAAATGTCATTGCATTAGATGTAGGGAAGTTGGTGTGCGCATAATAAAAAATGTAACACTAAGAGTTGACGAATATGATGCATCGGGCGGAAAGGAATTTTTCATTAGCTTTGAAGATGATAGTGAAGATTTACTACTAGGATTTTGCAGACTAAGATTTCCTGCTAGAACATTAAGAGAAGAAATCACCCCGCAAACTGCAATCATACGAGAGCTGCACGTTTACGGTACTGCAACGGGCGTTGGTGAAGATGGAGACATCCAACACCGTGGCATTGGTAAAAAGCTTATTGCCGAAGCTGAACGCATTGCAAAAAAATCTGGTAAAACTAGAATGATTGTAATTAGCGGTGTAGGTGTGCGAGAGTATTACGCATACTTAGGATACACGCACATGGGCCCATATATGGGGAAGGATTTTTAAGCAATATAATAAAAATCAATAAAGCAATAAAAACAATAGAATAAAAAAATCAATAAAGAATTAATAAGGTGTCAATATGGATTACGCAAAAGCATCATTAGACTTACACGAAAAACACAAAGGAAAAATAGAAATAAAAAGCAAGGTTGCGCTCAACAATCGAGATGATCTGAGCATAGCATATACTCCAGGCGTTGCGACACCATGTCTTGAGATTGCAAAAAATCCTGAATTAGCATACAAATACACTGCAAAGGGAAACTTGGTCGCTGTTGTAACTGACGGCTCTTCAATTCTAGGACTAGGCAATATCGGGGCAATTGCAGGAATGCCAGTAATGGAAGGAAAAGCAATTCTTTTCAAGGAATTTGCAAACGTTGATGCGTTTCCAATCTGTCTATCAACACAAAATCCTGATGAGATAATAAAAATCGTACAAGGAATCGCTCCAACATTCGGCGGAATAAACCTAGAAGACATCAAAGCGCCAGAGTGTTTCTATATTGAAGAAGAACTTAAAAAAACACTTGACATCCCAGTATTTCACGACGACCAACATGGAACTGCAGTCGTTGTTTTAGCTGCACTAACAAACGCATTGCGTTTAACAAACAAAGATAAAAAAGATGTTCGTGTTGTAATTAATGGAGCTGGTGCAGCAGGCATTGCAATAGCAAAACTTTTACAACATGAAGGTCTAAAAGATATTATTTTATGCGACACAAATGGGGCAATATATGCCGAAAGAAAAGTTGGCATGAATAAATACAAAGAACAATTAACTTCGCTTAACAAACGAAATATAAAAGGACCACTAGCTACCGCAGTAAATGAATCCGATGTATTTATTGGCGTTTCAAAGCCAGGAGTCTTAACTACTGAAATGGTAAAAACCATGCGCCCTAATTCAATCATTTTTGCAATGGCAAATCCTACCCCTGAAATCATGCCGGATGTTGCAAAAGCAGCAGGAGCTGCAATTGTCGGAACTGGACGCAGTGATTTTCCAAACCAAATCAATAACGTACTTGCATTCCCAGGAATATTCAGAGGAGCGCTTGATGCAAGAGCACCGCAAATCACTGAAGATATGAAAATTGCAGCGGCTCACGCAATTGCAACATACTTGCCGGCTAGCGAAATTACTGCAGAAAACATCATCCCTTCGCCGCTCGATCGAGGCGTAGCTAAAGCAGTCGCTGCTGCAGTAATGAAATCCGCAAGAAAAGTGAATTAACCAATATAATAGATAAACTAGAATTTATGTTTTCATAGAATATTTTTTATTAAATTTTTATTTATTTTTTACGCTTAACAACCAGTTTAGATGTTTTATTTTTCTTTCTAAAATCTGCACCAACGGCCTGTGAAATATTCGTATAACCATCTTTTTGCAAAAGTAATACAAGACCTTTATTTATATTCTTTATAGTCGATGGTCCACCATAAATCATACCAGTCACTAACTGCACAAGATTTGCTCCTGATTTAATATAATTATAAGCATCTTGCGCAGAAAATACCCCACCACACGCAATAATTGTATATTCTCCTCTTGTTTGTTTGTACAAATGAGCTACATTCTTAATTGATTTTTCTCCAACTAAAGGTCCTGATATTCCACCTTTGTATTTTTCATACTCACTCTTCTTGCTTTTTAATTTAATTGTTGAACGATCCTTTACAAGATTTGAGAATATAAATCCTTTAATAAATAAATATTTCTTAACAACAACTAACATCTTATCTAATTGCTCTGTTGAAATATCAGCAGATATCTTAAGATATACAGGAACATTAAATTTCACGTTTGATTTTACAATTCCTGATAAAAGAGCATCTAAGAAATTTGCTTCGCAAAAATTTTGCGTATCGAAGGTATTTGGACAGCTTAAATTGATTGTAACATAATCCCCACAATCTTTCATAGCTTTTAATCCATTGACCCAATCTTGTATCTTATCTGATTGAGTCTTATGGTTCTTGTTAGTTTTTGCAACGCTAATGCCGATTGGAATTTTGTACTCTATACGTTTTCCATTCTTTACAAATCTATTTTTAAGAATTTTTGAACCTTTATTTTTCAAACCATAATATACTATAATCGCTTTATCTTTTGGAAGTCTAACAAGTCTCGGTTTTGGATTTCCACCATAGGGCTCATATGTGATACTACCAACTTCTTCAAATCCAAAACTAATTTCTGGTAATATCTTCATTAATTTCGCATCCTTATCAAAACCAGCCGCTAGACCGATAGGATTCTTGAATGTGAT
This sequence comes from uncultured Candidatus Woesearchaeota archaeon, assembly GCA_963724455.1. Lineage (GTDB taxonomy): Archaea > Nanobdellota > Nanobdellia > Woesearchaeales > UBA525 > UBA525. Next base: position 47,824 of record CAVRUV010000027.1, on the reverse strand, counting down.
GCCGTTGATTTTTTGAGCAAGGATTGGATTTTCGTATTTGTAAAACATTGCAACTGAACTTCTTGATACAGGATTGCTACCGAGCACATTGCCTAGAAATGTATATCTGTCATGAACAAATTCTGGATCCATCTTGAATAAAATCGGTTTTACTGCGCTGTTATAGATACCCATACATATTGACAAAAGCCCCTGTTTAAAAATATTGAGGTTGATACTGGTTTATATTCAATATACTGAATAATTAATTAGAAAGATAAAAGTCTAACTTACTCAGCAACATAGATTTTATCTTGCGTAGGTTTCTCTATAGATTCCTGTCTTTTTTTCCAATTCGCTAATGAATCTAAACAATCTTGTTTATCATCGACAACCTTTGCACTATACACGGCAGACACATACATACCTAATACACCTATTATTTTCAAAGCATTTGCATATCTAGGATGTTCATTAGGAAGATGCGACCCTATGAGATAAATTACCCCACTTGCAACAACAGCACATAATCCTTTTTGTAGTTTAGGGCCGGAGTTATTTATCTTCTCTTCAAAATCTAATACTACATCAGAAATATCAATTTTTTCCTTGCGCATTACATCAACCATAAATATACAGAAACAACTACTGGTTTAAATGATTTATTGATTTAGAATCTTACAATACTTTAATTCTCACTCTGCTTTTTATTCTGCTCGTTATTTTTATTCTGCTTGTTCTTCTGCTTGTTGTACTGCTTGTTGTTCTGTTTGTTTTCGTATCTTCGTCACGAAAAAGCCCTCAGTATTATTGTCTTGCGGATAGATTCTTAGACAATTAGCAACTTGAGGATTATAAACAACTCCTGCATATTCCATAACAGGTTCACTTCTGACAATATCTAATTCAAACGGTAATACTTCTGCATCAGCATGTCTTGACAATAGCCATGAAATCATGCCTTCATTCTCTTCCGGCTCTTGAGTACAAGTACTATACACCATTGTTCCTCCTGGTTTTAGAACAGTAAATCCTAATTCTATTAATCTTCGCTGTTCAGCTACAAGTCGATAAACAAGGTTTGGCGACCACATCTGCAACGTCTTAAGGCTGCGCCTAATAGTACCAGTTCCCGAACATGGTGCATCAATTAAGACTCTATCAAAATACATAGTTCCTTGCGTTGCACCTTTGATGAATGCACCATTTGCTCGCAAAGTTACAATCGTGTTTTTGATACCTGCACGCTGAAGATTAAGACCTAGTGGTTTTAGGCGATCGCCAGTAACATCATTTGCAAACAATACTCCTGAGTTTTGCATTTTTGCAGCCATTTGCGTTGTTTTACTGCCTGGTGCTGCGCATAAATCCAAGACATGTTCTCCTGGTTGAGGGTCAAGAACTATTGGAGGAATCATGCTCGCTGCATCTTGGACATAAAAGTATCCTAATTGGTGCTCTGGCAGATTACCGATATCAAAACGTTTACCATGCCGGTATTCTATAAAAAATCCTTCCGGGCACCAAGGTACTGGTGTTAAAATCCAATCTTTTTCTAAACGAGCTTGAAGCTCTTGCGGAGTAATTTTAAGCGTGTTAGCCCTAATGCTTTTTGTGATGTATGAAAGCGAGTATTTCATGAACTCTTCATATCTTGGACCTAAAAGTGCTTGATACCTGTCGATGAATGCTGGTTTAATCATGACTTGCTGCGGGATTCTCGTAAGCTCTTCAGTTTTAGCGTCGCCAGCCTTTGCTATTGACTGCTCTAAGAGCAATTTTCTTAGTTCATCCTGAGTGTATCTCGTCGGCCTATCTTCTTTAGAATTCTCAGTTGAAGGAATTACTATCTCTTCTTGGGATTCATCTAACTCATCATCGGGAGATAAATCTAGGACTTCATATTTGGGAGCATCATCATGAGATGAATGTTCATGAGATTGTTCATGAGATGAATGCTTATGATTATCCTTATGATGATTCTTTAAAGACATACTAGATTGGAACTATTTGGTATTTAAAAAGAAGATGGGAGTAACTGAATAATCATTAAATAATAGTATTAAACATCCATCACTATGAGATATGAAGCTGAAACATTACTGAAAATGATTGGTGAAGAAAGAGACTATGGCACACATGGAGCAAAGTCAATAATCAATCTCTTCAAAGATGTTATGATAGATGATTTCCAAGGAGCAAAAGAAGCATTACACTGCTGTGGATATGACCTCTCAAAATTTAATGTCAAGAAATGCTATCAGGCAATATTAGAACTAACACCGTTTGTACCACAAATGTCAACTTCTGCATTTGAAAGATTTTTAGATATCTCATATGATCTAAAATATTTAACACCTGAACTAGGAAATAAACTAAAAATCGCACTACCAATATGGAGTAATGAACAAAGTGAAAAAAGAGCACAATTTTACAAATATGCTGGAGACATGACACTACCGCTATTTACATATGAAGAGTTGAAACAAGATAAAGAAGTTCTAGAAAAATATCCTTGGAGATGGTTTAGAGCAATGCACCATTATCCACAACAAGCAGAAAATGAACTCATTACATACTTAAAATTAAAACAAAAGCCAAAACCTGAACCTGCACCAAAACAAATTGATTTTTACACCCTAGGGATGCTCTTTACAATCAAAGAACTAGAAGAACAAGGCATAACAACAATTAGACAACGACTCGCTAAAGCATTCCCCAAACAATACCCTGAAATTGAAGCAGCATTAGCCAGAATGCCTTAACTCCAACATGGAATCAATTCAGACTTAAAAACTAACTAAAACCCTTATTCTAAGTTATTTCATTCTCCGTCAATACTTTTCACAACCATTATAAATAAAAACTCCTAAGACAAAAAAGCTATTAAAGAGATAGCAGGTTCAAGTAGTAGTGGCTACACATGGTAACAAAAAATATAACTCCCGTTCGTTCTATTGAAGAACAAACACAAAAGCACATCTTAGACCTTATTGTCACGCAAGATGACGTCAGTTGGAAGAGCATTATTTTCGATCTTATCGAGACAGAACAGATGGATCCTTGGGATATCAATATCTCTCTTATTTCTCAAAAATTCTTAGAACAACTAAAGAAATTCAAAGAGACTGATTTTAGAATGTCGGGAAAAGTCGTTCTTGCAAGCGCAATTCTACTAAAGCTCAAGGCAGAAAGATTGCGAGATGATGATATCAATGCGCTCGATACTCTCATGCATTCAGCTAATGAACCAATCGACCTTGGTTTAGACGAAGCGCCTCCTTTAGACGACGACTGGTCTTTTAATCAAGAAGAACGACCAAAATTAATTCTGCGCACACCGCAACCAAGAAAGCGCAAAGTTTCTGTTTATGATTTAGTTGAGGCATTAGAAAAAGCATTAGAACTTGATGCTAGTAGACCAGTGTATATTGCCCCAAAAATCCTTGATACAATCAATCCTCCAGAACACCACATTGACATGAGCGTCATAATCAAAGAAGTATATGCCAGAATCTACGGCCACTATGAAAAGAAGAACAAGACGCAACTCATGTTCCACAATATTACTCGTAGCGACGATGCACGAGATATTGTCATGACATTCATTCCACTCTTGCACTTAGAGAATGCAAGAAAGATAAATATGGACCAAGAAGATCATTTCGGTCCAATCGGCATTACACTCCTAGACAAAACACCGCCAGCAATTGAGAAAAATATTGCTAGTGCAAAAGTAAACTCGGCTGCGGGAAAAAAAGTATAAGAAAATATAAGTGGAATTCTAAGAGTATAAAGAGAATATTTAAGAATAGAACATAACTACTTTAAAGTGGTAATTTATATTTATTGAGTTGAAAAGATGAATTCAGGACTTGAACAAACATTATTGAATAATAGAGAAAGTGGCCTAACACAACCCCTTACAATAAAACAACTCAGACATATTGACGATCAAGAACTATTCTTTGTCGAACAATTACAATCATGCAGAACAATATATGATTCAGGAGTTCTTTGCCTAGATGATTTAGCACTCACCACATCGATAATAGGTATAGGCGGTTTTTCTCGCGTTCATAAAATCACAGATAATAAAGGACGTTCTTATGCATTAAAAATATATTTTGAAAAAAATGGAGAAACCCTAGAAGAAAGCAAGGAACGAGAAGACGTAATAAACGCAATGATGCAAAATGTAGCAAAAAATAAAAGATTCGTATCAGAAGAGCCATTTCTCAAACCGCTTTTAATCGCAGATCCTGCAGAATCAAACTGGTATATACTAGAATTTGCAGAGGGCAAAAATGTAGAATGCCTCATGAAATATGGAGAACTTACAGCCAAAGATAGGCAAAGAGCAATACACAAATATGCTGAAATGCTTTTGCAATTACACGACCAAAATATGTGTTTCGGAGACAATAATTGGGGCACCGTTGTTATTAATGGCAAAGAAGTAAGATTTTGCGACTATGACAGCATCACAGCACAAAAATCACAAAATCCATTGCTTGCAAGAATGCAAAAACCAAAATATGCAACAAAACAATGGTTAGAGCAGGTAATGCATTGCCGACATGTTCAAGATTTTACAAATTATAAAGAATCAAAAGAGAACGATCTTGAAAATTTTGCATATATGATACTTGCCACATTCGGAGTCGATGTATACGACAGAAAATCCCTATATCGACATCCTAGACAAGAACTATCACAAAAAAGAGTGCCTCTAGGACTCCACAATATACTCTTAGACCTCATCGACGGACTAAGACTTACTAAAACAGATGAATTTGCAGAAGCGATATTCAGAAGCATATAATTTTAGAATTTGGTAAAAATATCAAAGAACCGTCGAAACTCCCGCAAACCTTTTTAAAGCATACCGGGTTCTTATCGTCTATGCACGTACTCAAGACAAATTTTAATGGAACACCTAACGTTGGCCTATACATATACGCCACAAACGAATATATCCTATTAGGAGAGCATCTTTCTGATAAACTCACAAAAGAAGTCGATGATGCACTAGGAAACGTTCCAATCCATCATATAAGAATTGCTGGAACAACAATGCCAGGCATCTTTCTAGCGGGTAATAAGAAGAAAATTCTTGTTCCAAGCATTACATTCGATACTGAACTTGCAGCACTGGATCGCGCAAATATAGAGTATCACGTACTAAAATCAAGGCATACTTGCCTTGGCAATAATATTGTCTGCAACGATTACGGTGCAGTTATTAGCACTGACTTTTCTGAAGAAGAGCGAAAAGAGATAGAAAAAGTTCTTGGCGTTCCAACAATAAAGATGGATGTTGCAGGACTTAATACTCCTGGCGCAGTCATTGTCTTACACGGAAAAAGAGGAATTATCCACCGTGATGCATCACACCAAGAGATGCACCAAATTGAAAGCATATTAAGAGTAAAGCTCGAGCCCGCGACTATCAATTTAGGCACTCCATATTTACACGCAGGCATAAGCTGCAACAAATTCGGTTTTGTCATCGGCGATGCAAGCGGAGGACCAGAAATTGTCCACATTGAAGAATCACTCGGCTACCTTGATTCTGAAGAAGAGGAATCAACACACTCCGCAACACGTAAACACAGCTGATAATATGAGCAATCATCAACATAAACCGGCACCAGTACAAACTCCTGCTATACCAATCCAAGAGCAAACAAAGCGCGAGCGCATGTTTGAAGCAGAGCTTACCAATCAACAGCTCGAGCAATTGCAGCAGTATATGCAAAAATTGCAAAAGCAAACTAATGAGATTGCAACCCTGCACGAAGAAATAAAAAAATATGCTGTAGTAAAAGGCGGAGAAGAACTTCTTGTACCTATTGCAAACGGCATATTCGTAAAAGCAATCGCTAGCCCCGACAAGACATTCATGGTCAATATCGGCGCAGGAACAGTTGTTGAAAAAACAGAAGCAGAAGTTCTTGCAATCGTAGATAAACAACTACATGATCTACGAGAGTACGATGCGAGCTTGCAAAAAGAATTTGATGCATTGCTTACAAAACTAACATTGATACAACAAGAGTTCGAAAAACAACAATAAGAGCACAATATACTGATGTGATACTATGTTCGGCTTTCTCAAAGACAAGCTCAAAAGCGCAATCAGGACATTCTCTAAAAGCGCTGAGCCTGACATAAAAGAGCAGAAAATAGAAGCTCCAATCCAAAAAGAGAAGACTCCTAAACAAAACGAAAAACCTGAAATAAAAAAAGAAAGAGAAGAAGTCCCTAAAAAAGTTGAAGAGAAAAAAGCTACACCAGTTGCAAAAAAGCCTGAATTAAAAATAGAAACAAAACCTGAACCTAAGAAGATTATTGTTCAAGAAAAAAAGAAAGAAGAGAAGAAAGAAGAAAAACTTCCTGAAAAAAAAGATGAAAAAATTCCTGAAGTAAAACATATTCCTAAAATTCTAGAAAAAGAAATTACAAAAGAACCAGTAAAACCTATAGAGAAAAAATCAGAAGTAAAAAAAGATAATACCGCACATGAGAATTCCGAAGATAAAAGTCGCCTTGCAGTAAAACCAGATTTTACTCCGATTCGCTCAGAAGCAAAAGCTTCTGGCGTGCCAGAAACAAGTTTCAGTGCACATGCAGGAGGAAAATCGCAAACCCCGCCTGCTGTGGAAAATCTGCGCGACAATAAAAAAACGGAATTAAAAGAGATAAAAAAAGAAGAACCTAAGAAGGTTGAAGAAAAACCGAAAGAAGAGAAAAAAGGATTCTTTGGAAAATTATTCGGTAAACGCGACGAGAAACCAAAAGAAGAGAAAGTTACAGAAAAAAATATTGTAGAAAAAAAGCCAGAACCAGTAGTTGAAACTGAGGATAAACTGGCTGAAGAAATTGCTGAACTAGAAGAAGAACAAGAAGAGTCTGAAGAAGAAAAAACTGAAGAAGAAATAGAACAAGAAGAACCTGAAGACAAAATAGAAGAACCTGTTGAGGAGAAAAAAGGGTTTTTTGGAAAACTAACAGAGGCATTTACAAAAAAAACACTCACTCCAGAAAAGTTCGATGAATTATTCTGGGAATTAGAAGTTGCAATGCTTGAGAACAATGTTGCAGTAGAAGTCATAGAAAAAATAAAATTCGACCTTAGAGATGAATTAACAACAGGAAAAGTTTCAAGAGCAGGATTAGAAGACGCAATAAAAGATAGATTAAGAAAATCAATCGAAGAACTTTTTGATGTAGAGCAATTCGATCTTATTCAAAAAATAAAATCCTCGCAAAAACCATACAAGATTTGCATCATCGGAGTCAATGGCTCTGGCAAGACGACAACGCTTGCAAAGATAATTTATTTATTACAACAAAACAAACTCTCTGTAGTCGTTGCCGCAAGCGATACATTCAGAGCAGCAGCAATCGACCAGCTCAAAGAACATACCGATAAGCTTGGTGTAAAACTAATCTCGCAAGGATATAACGCTGATCCGGCCGCAGTTGCATTCGATGCTATCGAGCACGCAAAAGCAAAAGGCATCGATGTCGTATTGATTGATACTGCAGGACGATTACACTCAAACACCAATCTGATGCAAGAGCTTGAAAAAGTTGTAAGAGTCAATAAACCAGATTTGAAATTATTTATCGGCGAAGCAATCACAGGAAATGATTGCGTAGAACAAGCAACAGTGTTCAATAAACTCGTGGGCATTGATGCAATAATTCTATCTAAAGCAGATGTCGATGAGAAAGGCGGTGCTGCAATCAGCGTAAGCTTTGTTACAGGAAAACCAATTTTATATTTCGGCGTCGGTCAACGCTACGAAGATCTAGTTCCATTCGATAAAGAAAAAATCATTGAAAGTTTGGATTTGTGAATTAAAAATCAGAAATAACAGACATAATCCACAAAGTATTTATTCTAAAAAAAAAAATTATGGAGTCCAACGATATGCAAATAACCCGTAAGTCTTGTCCTCAGGTCTTTTTGCAACAAGATAATCTTCATCTAAGGGTCCTTTAAAATAAAGAACTGCGACAGGAACAGTCGATTCAGCTGTAGATTTCCAAGAACCGTCTTTAGTTATAGAATCCAAACGTAAATCACTAATTCTTAGATTTCTTCTTTGAGCCTCTGCAAGAACAACTGAAAATGATGCATTATCAAAGATTTTTCCAAGTAATGTTGCTTCACCAGTTCTAAGAGTTGATTTTTCTACCATAATTAGAAGTAGCGAGAGCATATTTAAAATTTTGCACAACATAGTATAAACTGCAATAACATACAAATAAAGACGTGCACTTCAATTTCTACAGCAAATAGAACATGAAAATTACATGACTTACACTTCCTAAAATAACAAGAATGTGAAATACATCGTGCAGGTTGAACCAGCCGTGATACGGTCGTTTATGATCGAGGTAATAGAAGAATGCTCCGACAGTATAGAATATTCCTCCAAGAAATAGCCACGCTATTGCGGCAAATGGAATTAGGTGTGATAAAGGAATTACTGCAATAGTAATAAGCCAACCCATAACTACATACAAAATTGTAGACAATGCAGGATTCATTTGTGTAAAAAATTTCATAAGAATGCCTGCAATCGCAATAGCCCACACTATACCAAGCATCGTCCAACCCCACGGGCCGCGAAGCACAGTAAGACAAACAGGAGTATATGTTCCTGCAATAAGCACATAAATGAAAGTGTGGTCTAATTTTTGCAATACCTGTCTTGCTTTTGAAGATATATGAAAAAAATGATAGATACAGCTCATTGTATACAATAGTATGAGGCTTGCACCAAAGATGCTAAAACCAACAATATGCCACGCAGTTCCTTTCTTTACAGCAAAGATAATTAGGAAAATAAGAACTACAACTGAAAATACTGCACCGACTAAATGCGAAATCGCGCTGAAATGATCTCTAGTTCTTACCATAATGATAGAATAATATTACCCATAATAAATGCTACACTAAATGCAATAACTAACCACAATGCACTAGTCAAGTTGCGCAAATACATATAAACGTCTGAGGATTTACTAGTATTAAGAAAATAGGTGATTAATTAGTTACTATATAGAAAATATAAAAACTCCCAACGGAACGCGGAAAATTAAGCTTTCGCAAATTTATTTCGACCATCGCCTCGTTTTTTTCTGAAAAACGCTCAGGTCTCGATTATATTCCAAGGCGTTCCAAAAAAATAAAATTTCATCGACTACAATGCAAAACCCCATCCAGTTTCAAGCAGAAGAGTATCCAAGTGAGGAGATTTTAGATAATCTACACCCTTTTGTTAAAGAGTGGTTCACATCACAATTTTCAGAATTCTCTCCACCGCAAAAGTATTCAATCAGAAACATACAACTCGGCATTAACTCACTAATCTCAAGCCCGACTGGTAGCGGAAAAACACTTTCTGCATTTCTTGCAATAATAAACGAGCTAGTACTAAGATCAGATACTGGAACACTCGAAGACAGAACATACTGTGTGTACATCAGCCCGCTAAAAGCACTCGCTAACGACATCAACAAAAACCTAACCGAACCATTAGAAGCAATAGCAATAATTGCAGAAAAATATGGAAGGCATCTAAATATCAGGATAGGAACTAGGACGGGAGATACAGAAAAAAGCAAAAGAGCAGGACATCTTCTAAGACCACCGCACATTCTTATTACAACACCAGAATCTCTAGCAATAGCACTCACCAGCATAAAATTCTCGCAAATACTGCACGGTGTAAAATATGTAATTATCGACGAGATTCACGCTCTTGCTGAAAATAAGCGCGGAACCCACCTAATGCTTGCAATAGAACGACTTGCAATTCGCGCAACATTCACAAGAATAGGACTATCTGCAACTGTTGCTCCGCTAGAAGAAGTGGCAAAGTTTCTCGTCGGATACGAGATCCCAGATACAAAACAATTTAGAGAGTGCAAGATAGTTGATGTGCAAGCAATAAAAAAGCTCGACCTCAAAGTACTCTCCCCAGTTCCGGATATGATGAACACAACGCATGCAAAGATGCAAGATGCAACATACCAACTGCTGCACGATCTCATCCAGTCACATAGAACAACACTTGTTTTCACCAATACGCGAAGCGGAACAGAACGTGTTGTACACAACCTGCGCGACAAATTCCCAAAGTACTATGCGAATGTTTTAGACGCCGATGAAGAACAGGAAAAAAAAGAAGAGCAAACAGATATTCTAGACGATAACCTCCATGAAGAACTGGAGAGTGCTGAAATTGAAGCATTGGAAGAAACAGAAAAAAAACTTCAGCAAGAAAACAAAAAGATTTCGCTTAACGAGAAAGAAAATAAAGTATTACAAGATAAAGGACTAATCGGCGCGCATCATGGAAGTTTAAGCAAAGAACATCGCCTAAGAATCGAGAACATGCTAAAAGCTGGACAGTTAAAATCAGTTGTCTGCTCAACAAGTCTTGAGCTCGGAATAGATATTGGATTTATCGATCTTGTGATATTACTCGGAAGCCCAAAGAGCGTAGCTCGCGCATTACAACGAATAGGCAGAAGCGGACACAAACTTCACGAAGAAGCAAAAGGAAGAATTATTGTTACAGATAGAGACGATCTCGTCGAGTGCAGCATGCTTCTCAAAGCAGCAGTAGAAAAAAAGATAGACAAGATAAGTATTACGCATAACGCACTTGATGTTCTTGCTCAGCATATTTTCGGGCTCAGTATAGAAAATATTCAGAAAATCGAAGATGCTTGGCAGCTCGTGCGAAAATCATACGCGTATGAAACGCTTACAAGGCATGATTTCGATGCCGTGCTTAATTATTTATCAGGAGATTATACACAATTAGAAGAACGCCACATTTATGCAAAAATTTGGATAGATCGCGAAGCAGGAACATTCGGCAAAAGAGGAAAGCTTGCAAGACTATTGTACATGACTAATGTAGGCACAATACCTGATGAAGCAGCAGTGCATGTAAAAGTAGGAGAGCATACTATCGGCACAGTAACAGAAGATTTTTCTGAAAGATTAAAGCCAGGAGATGTTTTCGTTCTCGGCGGAGAAGCGTACGAATTCAAGTTCAGCAGAGGAATGACAATGCAAGTAAGAACCTCGGCTGGAAGAATGCCGACAGTGCCTAATTGGGTAAGCGAAATGCTTCCATTAAGTTTTGATCTTGCTGAATCAATACAAAAATTGCGACGACATGTAGCATCAATGCTGCAAGACGAAAATTATAATGCACAAAGAATACGAGAATGGCTGCGAATGTATTTGTATGTTGATGAGCAGGGAATAGAGGCAATTGCAAGATACTTTGAAGAGCAACACAAATTCAGCATTATTCCGCACGATAAAAGATTGCTCATTGAGCATTTTCGCGACGGCAACAAGAAATATGTATTTGTGCACAGCCTCTACGGCAGAAGAACTAACGATGTACTCGCTAGAGCAATAGCATATGTAAATGGAAAAATTACTGGACGAGATGTAGAAATCGGAATTACCGACAATGGATTTTATCTAAAAAGCACTCAGCCAATACAAGCACTAAGATCATTGAAGCTGCTAAAAGAAGAAGAGCTCTATAAATTAATGGAGATTGCAATCGATCAGAGTGAAGTTCTAAAAAGAAGATTCAGGCATTGCGCAACACGCGCACTCATGATTCTTAGACAATACAAAGGACAGCACAAGAGTGTTGGACGCCAGCAGATAAGTTCAACACTCATAATCAATTCAGTGCGTAGAATCGGTGCAGATTTTCCAATATTAAAAGAAGCAAAACGAGAAATTCTTGAGAACCACATGGACATCATGCACGCTAGAGAGATCATCAAAAGGATACAAAATAACGATATGAAAATAGAAGAACGTACTGTTGATCTTCCTTCTCCATTTGCATTTAACATGGTGCTGCAAGGATATATTGATCTTCTAAAAATGGAAGATAGAGTTGCCTTCGTGCAAAGAATGCATAAGATGGTTCTTGAGGAGATTTCAGGAGTAAAAAAGAAAAAAGACGAGCAAGTATTGCCCGCGGTAGAATTTACTTATGAAAAACTATGGGACTTGCAAGAGGAAGAAAACAGAAAAAAACAAGAAAACTACAAAGAGTACTTACAAGATCAATTGCGTGCCAGTGCACGAAAAATCGGGCTTGATGCAGATTTGTATTATCATGCAAATAGATTAGTTGAAGGAGATACAACAGGATATCCTGATAAATTCAAGGACTGGCTACATGGATTGATTACTGGAACAGTTCCTACAGTCTGGAAAGACGATTTAATAAAATATTTTAGAGAAAAAGAAAAATTGCTTTAAAAATATATGATTACTTTAGAAATAAATAAATAATTGCTTTGGAAATAAATAATTGCTTAACAATTATAATCCTACTATAATCCTAACAAATCTCTTCTAGAAAAATAATTTTCCTTTGGTTCAACAACTTCATATGTCAAAATGTTTTCAGAATATCTGAGATTCACAACAGCATGTAATGATGTAGGAAGCCGTCGTATGGCAGAAAATACATTGTGCATAGGAGCAACATTTGAAACATATGGCAAGTCCTGTGTTGAAGCAAAAAGCTTATCGAGAGTGACTTTTGCAATAGGTGATTTTTGCATTCGTAATTGCTTACGCGCAAGCTCCAGACTAGCAGACATATCATCGATAGTAAGTCCTTGTTTTTTCAATCGCATAACTGATTCTTCAATATTTTTAATATCTGTTTTCATAGATAATATGCACTCTTTCTTCTTAGGACTGTATGCAGCATACATATCTTTGAATTCGCGATAAAAAGACTCTCGTTTTTCAGGTGGGATAAAATGGAATAACGCACGAAATTGTTCGTAAGACCAATTGTGTTCGACAAGAGCATCGTCACAGTTTACAGTTCGTAAATTATCATCGTGCGTGAAACTAACAAAACCACACAACGCCAGTAAACTACGATCGAAAGCAGTTGCTTCAAGCATTTCTTGATAAGAATTTTTTACTGTGTGTATTTTGAAAGAACTAGCTCTTGCAAAGACGTGTGAAGATAACGATGGATCGTTGTATTGTATGTGCAAAAGCGATTCACTGATGTGACCCATCTCTTCGCTAGACAATGGCTCATCTGATCCTTTCAGATTTGAAAATAGCGAGATGGCAGAAGTCTTATGTGCAACATTCATTCCTAACTGGAACATCAAACGTCCTTTACGCATAACGTCAATAACAGGAACTGGCTGTTCAGTTATGAGCACTTGGCGTAAACAACCATCTGTTAGATCAATAACATAAGGAGAACCTACAAAAAAACCTGCTTGCAAATCTGCTTGCACATCTTTTGAGCGTGCAGTCTTACGTACAGCACGTAGGGCAGATACAGCAGACCCAGCTTCAGTTTTTGACAATACAGGCTCCATATATTCGTCGATAACCCGAAAATATTTAAATACCTTTGGAATCGTCACTATTTATAAGTAGTTTCAAAGGAGTTTGTCAATGCCCGCACCCAAAAATCCTGCATATGAACTAAATGATACGGTAAGAGAGATACTAAAAGACAATGTGCCAATATCGAGGCTTGCACAAGACATACTACAACTAAGAAATCTTAAAAAAGTCGGAAAACACTATACAGCACTATGCCCATTTCATGAAGAAAGAACACCATCATTTCAACTAGTCGACGACAAACAATTCTATCACTGTTTTGGGTGCGGCAAACACGGAGATATTTTCACATTAATAATGCAACAAAAAGAGCTCTCTTTTCCGCAAGCAATGCGCGCTCTTGCAAGCAAATACTTACCAAATAATGCTCGTGTTAAGCAATACCTACTACGCACAAGCTCACAAGAACGCGATGCCGAGACATCTGCAGCATACAATAATCTCGAAGATACTCTTGAAATGGGTGATTCTAATAGACAATATTTTGATACTGGAGATTTCGAGACAGGAGATTTTGACATAGAAGAAGCTTCGCATTCCAAAAGACGCCCAAGATCTACATATCCTACATTACTACAACCTGACCAAATACCATTCGATCTTAGTGCCCCTAACATCGAAGAATTACTGCACTTACTAGACTATGCACAAACATATTTCGTAGAACAACTGCGCACAAACAATCACCACAATGCGCAACGCGCCAGAGAATATCTAGCATCGCGAAAGTTCAATACTGCGCTTATCGAAGAAATCAAAATCGGTTATGCCCCGCCAAACGATATCCTTTTAGAACATCTTGTTCGTGAGATGAAAAAACAAGGCACGCTAGATATGCGATTACTGCAGCAATGCGGACTCATCTCACCGCAAGGTCATGCTGTGTTCTCGAACAGAATAACATTCCCAATCAACACAGCAGCAAATGCACCAACAGGATTTATTGCCAGAGCACTCAATGGCGACGAGAGAAAGATGAAATACAAAAACTCTCCGCAGTGCACCACATTTAGCAAATCGCATATGTTAATAGGCCTAGAACACTTAACAAAAGAACATGTTAGACGACATGGATTGTACATCGTAGAAGGTGCTACAGATCTTGCAGGATTCTTAACGCAAGAGATGCGCTGCGCACTAGCATTAGGTTCAACAAGGATTACAGAAAAGCACGTGGGACTCATCAGAGAATTATCGCCAGAAATAGTATACTTAGTTACTGACGGTGATGCTGCAGGAATTGCTGGCGCAATTAGTAACGCAAATAGACTCCTTGGCACATTAGACGACCAAGCAGTGCAAATAGTACCTTTACCCGAGGAAAAAGACCCATTCGACTTATTTCATATAGACGAACGCGATATCAAAGCACACACGATAAATAACGCGATGACCCCAAAACAATTCCTATACACAAATATCGAAATACTACTTAAGAGATATTTGCAACCAGAAGATGCAGAAAGTTTCCTAGCTCATCACACAAGCCACATCGCTTCTCAAGACGAGCTAGATCGACATGGCATACAACTTCCTAAGCAACGAGCATCTTCGTTCACCACAGAAACACCACACGAATTGATTCTAAAAGGGCTCCGATAATCAAACATCAATAATAGAATAAAATATGATAAAAAAAAGATCAATAATGAAATAACATCAATAATAAAATATATTGATGAAAAAACTATAAAACAACACCATAAGCGACATTCAAAGCTAAAAACTACATCCAACACCAAGAATATCATAAAATAGCATAAAATTGCATTCTTTGTGACCACTTCTAAGGAAAATCTTTATATAATACTGGCTGCGGTTGGAGATTATGGCAGACGAAATGAATGAAGAACACGAAAACGATGTCTACGGCGAAGCCCGAGAAGAACTTGCTGAAAACGACGAGATAAGCCCTGAAGAAGAAGCATTTATGGAGGGCTATGA
Organism: uncultured Candidatus Woesearchaeota archaeon; assembly: GCA_963724455.1. GTDB lineage: Archaea > Nanobdellota > Nanobdellia > Woesearchaeales > UBA525 > UBA525. The sequence continues at coordinate 32,439 of CAVRUV010000027.1, read as the reverse complement.
CAGCAACGAGGACTTCGAAGAAAAAACCGAAAACGACAAGTACGAAAAAGCGTTCGAAGAAGGCGATAACGATACCTCTTCAGAAGAAGAATTTGAAGAAGAAGAATTCTGAAGCTCAACATCGTACGCCAGATAAATAGATAGCAGAATCTAGTACGATTTAAGTCTATTACAACAACTTTTTAAATGATTTTAGACTTCCAAATATTATGAGTTATCGAGATGTAATAAGAGGAATTTCTAGAGGTTCAGCAGCTATTGGACTATTAGGAATAGCTTATTGCACAGTAAATAATTACCAACAAATAAAAAATCATCCAACACCGCTCGTTGAAGAGCACGAAAAACATGAAAGCAGATTAAGGGTTCTAGTAAAAAAACAATATCTTGAACATTTGACGCAAGAACAAGAACGCCAAGAAATAACTGAACAAAAATTTGCAATACAAGAACTAGAACAAAATCCTGAATACAATAATCAAGTTGCTGCAAGACAACATCAAAAAGAGGATATATCAAAAAATATGCCGTTGTTTTTCGCATCTTTAGGATTGCTTGCACTAGCAGATGTAGGATATCTTGCATCAAGACCAAAGAAAACGGTTTATGTAATGCCGTATAAAATAGAAGGACCAACACAAGGACTTAGAGAAAAAGAATTTAGAGAACTATATTAATAATATATTAACAAAAAAATAATTTCAAAAAAATAATCTTAAATAAATTTATTCTTCCCTTTGGAATAGGGACAAATCTTTATATAACGACATATAAAAGGTAATGTCGGGAAAAAGAGGGATTAATTGGCTTTAGAGTTCAACACAAAATTAAAAGGTGAGCAGCAGTTCAGAGAAGAAATGCGTATTCTCGCAACCCAAATCGAGACTATAAATCAACAACTCTCGACTTCAAGCGGTGGCGGACCTGCTTCAGCTAAAGCATTCGCAGACCTCAATGCAAAACTATCATTCCTATACGAGATTCTAAGAACATTGCAGACAGATTTACGCTCACAGACAAAAGAGAGCTTTGAACACGTCCAAACAAGCGTCAACACAACACTGCAAAAGAATCTTGGCGATCTTTATGCACTACAACAAGACACACAAAAGCAAATTCAAAATATCAAAGTTACCGGCGGAGCTGGCGGATCGCAAGACATCACTGACATAAAACAAACCATGAAGGATTTGGTGAAAGTCTATCGTGAAGAAGTCGATATCTTCAAAAAACAAAATGCATTCTTGCAAGAAAAACTTGTGCAAATCGAGCAAAGACTCAACGAACTTGAAAAGTAAATTTCTCGTCAATAGATATGTTATGCATATAATCGTGCAGCGCATACTAATAGAATATAGAAAATATAGCTAAACTAATCAAAAACATAACTGAACTAATTATTACTAAATGATGGACATCTATTTAGCAACTGCTTAAGCAATATGCAACATCATACAGTATCAGCATCATTACACCGTATCAGTTTGTAATGTCATTTTCAGTTATTCATTCTTCGAAACACTTAAAAACTCGAGAGTCGAGAAAACAGTAGAGGTGGGAGAATCGAACGTGAACATGAAGTTCTTGAGATAGATTGCGATGAAGTAGGAATAGATCTTACTGCACCAACTATGACTGGAGAAATACAAAAGATAATCGGTCATAAAGAATTCGATAGACTTCGACTAAAAGCAAGACTCTTTACAAAAGAGTATGATAAAAACTTCAAACTTCTATCAATAGAACCATTCTTTGTCGACGTAAGAATGGCAGTGCTTCCCGATCGCATAATACTAGTCGATCAGTATACATTAAAGACTGGCGCAATAGTGCAAATATACAAGAAACTCTCAGGAACAGGATATATCTATAATGTAAAAATTCCTGAAATGACCATCACATTCTCAGAATTATTTAGCGTATATGATGATATGATTTCGTTTAGAGACAGCGGTGTAACAAATAATGAGTATATCAAACGCTGGTACCAAAACTTCGGAATCCTTGAACATGTCTTATGCGATGAACAGATTCTCGAAATAAACATCAACCCACCAGCATACAAAACAAGCATGCGTGTTATACACTCAAAATACCAAGAATGTACTAGCAATATTTTCCCAAGCGATGATTTCCTAAATTACCTTGCAACAAGACTCAAAATCACAACTGGCCGTCCACTAAATAGAGCGCAACCGCAGCTCGACGGAGAGATACGTATCGAGAATATTCGCGCAAGAGTTGCTGCAATCATTAGTCCATTCAGTATTCTTGGTACAGGCTACAGCATCAGAAAACATAGAGAACGACCATGGACCATGGCATTGTTCATGCGCAGAAAAGCAATCAATAGTTGGTTTGCGGGCCTCATGAGTTTTGTTATCGCCCACGGAAGAAGCTTCCTTACTGCCGGACCAAGAGGTAGCGGAAAAACCAGTCTCCTAGGTAGCACCATCCTTGAGATCTTACCAAAATATAGAATTATCACTATTGAAGATACTGAAGAACTACCAGTTCTTGATTACAAACGACTCGGCTATGATATCCTGCCGCTAAAAGTACGATCTGCATTGCTAAAAGATGGTATGGAAATGCCATTTGATACAGGCCTTAGAACAAGCCTGCGTCTAGGCGATTCCGCACTTATCGTCGGAGAAATTAGAAGTAAGGAAGCTACAATTCTCTATGAAGCAATGCGTATCGGCGCAATGAGCAACGTTGTAGCTGGAACAATCCACGCTGATACACCTTACGGTGTCTACGACCGTGTCGTGAACGATCTTGGCGTGCCTAAAGGCAGTTTCAAAGTAACAGATATTATCATAATTCAAAATCTCATAAAAACCCCGTCGGGACTTTCTAGGGAAAGAAGAGTAATTAGCGTTACTGAAGTACTAAAAGAATGGGAAGACCAACCAGTATTCCAAGACCTTCTCGTCTACAATCCTCAGAGCGATCAATTAGAGCCAACTGCTGCTTTACTTGAAGGAAAATCAAACACAATACAGATGATACTGCGTAACACTCAAGGGTATAAAGGATACAACGATGTGTTGCGAGATATCATGCTACGCGGTTGGGCAAAAGACCTGCAAGTAAAAATGGCCGGCGACAATGAAGATATGCTTGAAGCGCTTGTTGTCTCTGAAGCAAACATGCTCTTTACAAGACTGCTTGATCAGATTGAACCCCTAAAAAGTCTAGAGAATGAAGAACGATTCAAGGAAGAATTCACTAGAGAACTGCAGGAGATATTCCGTGAAGAGATGGGACAATCGCATGAACAAAAAATGAAAGAAGAAGCTGAAGAGCTCGAAGACACCTAATGCTTTATGCCTTGAGGCTAAACCTATGCCATTTGCTGACTTCTACAATATCGGCCGTGCCATTCCATCGCTAGGTTGGACAGATAAAAAAAATGAAAAAAAATTATCGTTCGTCTTATTTCCATATACTGCAAAAGAAGTTTTTGCAACAGTAATGTTTGCATTCTGTATCGGCCTGCTAATAACAATATTGGTGTTACCATTCTCAAAATTTGCAGCATATGCAATATTTTTCCTCGCGACAGTTTCAGCAGTAGTCTTGTATATTTATCCGACGAGCATTTTTTACTCGCAAGCAATTAGTGAGTATAACGAAGAGATGCTACGAGCAATCTTGCGCATGAGCACATACATCAGCATGGGCACAAGTATCGAGTATGCATTTACTGATACAAGCTCGCATTTGCACGGCACGCTAAAATTGCAATTCGAACAAATAACCAATGACATTAAACGAAAACAGAAAATGACACTTGGAAAAGCGATAGAGCCATACATTCCTATTTGGAATGAGATTAATCCAGTTTTCGTAAAGAGCTTAAGGCTTTTGCAGACAGCAGAACTCAGTCCAATAGAAGATAGAGATAAAATACTCAGTGAGACTGTTGAAACAATGCTGCTTAATTACAGCACCATAGGAAAACGCTTTGCTGAAGAGCTTTCGCGTAACAGTCAAAAATTAGTAACTGTCGGTATTCTTATCCCAATTATGAGCCTGATGCTCTTACCACTACTATCTATTTTCATGCCCGATGTAGCACAGCCGAGCATTCTTGCATTCGTATATATCATACTATTTCCAACATTAACATTACTCATGGCGTTGGACTTTGGTGCTAAACGTATTCAAGTGGATACAATCCACATAGAGGATGCAACAGAGTACAGACCAATGCCCTCCTGGGTAAAATGGATTGGCATTGGAATTGCAGTAACATTCGCGCTTCCATCATTGTATTTCATATCTAGCATAAAACCCGGCGATCCTACTGGCGAAACATTTCTTGCTCTCACCATGGGTTGGCTTATCAGCTTTGGGCTCATAGCAGGAATCTGGACATATGCATTCATACATACAAGGCGTTACAAGAAACTCTGGGAAGAAGTATATGAAATTGAACAGGACTTACCACACCTATTACAGTCATTTGGTACATACCTTACTTTGAATATCGCAACAGAGAATATCATCGATGAAGTCATTGATGATTATGAGAAATTCGGATTTTCAACGCATCCAGTTGTCAAAGCATTCAGAAAAATAAAACACGCATTGCTCACCACAAAAGAGACATTGATGCAAATAGCTGAACGTGATTTGCCAAAACTATTGCCTTCAAAGAAAGTAAACCAGATACTTGTACAAATACTAAGTTTTTCTGAGTTCAGCCAGGATTCTAGCGCTAAAGTTGCAAAAATGGTGCGCGAACAGCAAATTAGCATCTACAAGCTCGATGATTATCTCAAGACTATGCTTGCTGAGACTGTCGGACTAATCAATATCACCACAACCATGTTAGCACCATTACTTTCTGCTGCAGCAGTTGTCATGAGTATTGCAATAGTAAAATCCATCACTTATATCACAAAACAGCTTGAGACCATTGCTGCAAGCTTTGGCAGCACTAATTTTTCTCTTAGTTTAATCGATACTACAAAAGTCATTCCTCCAGTATTCATAGAAGTCATTGTAGGAATATTCTTAGTGGAAACTATCCTCATCATGTCGTTATACTCCACTATGATCAATACAGGAAATGACAAATACAAACTCTGGCAAGCAGTATCCTCAAACATGCTAGGATTTGTCATCTATACCGTACTTCTTTTCGGAGGATATATCTTCATGGTCTATGTACTCTTTGGAAGCGTACTTGGATTGAAATAGAAGAAAAATAAAAATAACAGTTGAATGATGCTCAAATAATATTAATAAGAGATTGCGCATGGATGAACAAAAAATCATAATCATCTGCATAATAATAATGGTCGCATTAGGAATCATACTCGGTGCACTGCGCCCAAAAGAAATACTTCCCAATCAACAAATCAATACTGCAGTCGATGAACTAAAACAAGCATGTATCACAACGTGCGAGACTGGAAATGAAAAGAGCTCAATAATTGCAATACCGAAAAGAACAAACGGGTATACTTCGCAAGATGCGATTTGTTTTTCACAAGATGAAAAATTATACTGCGCCACTTGTTCATGTACAATAACAGAGACAATACTATTCAACACAACCAATACTGCAGCTAATATGACCTGCACAATAATTACTGATTCGCCAGGAATTGTAAGAATACAATGCAATTAACTGCAAGAGTACTCCTTTTGCGTAGTCAACAATCGTCAACAAAACGCACGAACATTTATAAAACACGAAGTAGAGAATAACAACGGAGGAATATCATGGGTCTGCATCATCGCCATAAACAACGCATTCTGACAACTATCATCACACTCATAATCTTTGTAATCGGTATAGATGTATACCTAATACTTTCCCCAATCCTTGATTTGCCTACAGCATTACTATACGCATTCACCGTAACAATCGGCCTTACTGTAATATACCAAAGCTATAACTACCGCCATAGCCACGAGCATACAACACTCGTAAACACACTAACACAGATATTCCTTGGAACTGTGCTTTTTACGACGTGCGTCATAATGCTATTATTGCAATCAATATTCTTAATCGACATAATCAATAGCTATCTTGTATTAAGCATCATAACTATTCTATTCACATTCATCTTCCTCAAGAAATTCGATAGATTCCTAGAGGATGAAGTTACAAAAAAGTTCCCTATGGGACACATCCCAGTACCAAAAAAGGGATTTGTTGCAGCAGAAAACATTCAAAAAGGTGGCAAACATGAAAAGCAGAAAAGGCACTGAAAAACCGATTGAAATCTTCGTAGCACTCTTTATCATCTTGGCAGTAGCCCTTGTGATGCTTAAGCTCTTCCAGAGCCAGATCTCCGATAAGCAAAAGGAGCTCTCTGATGTAGCACAAGCGCAAAAGACCAAAGAATTGCGACAGACAGTAATACAAGCCTGCTCCGATAAATGCGTTGAAGCAAGCAATAGCCAATGCAGCATGCAATCTCTTGCCAGCCTTTGTCTGACTAATAGTAAAGACGTTCTCGCGCAAGGAGAATATCTCGATCTGAATAACAATAAGAATCCGGACCTTGACAGAACATTGCTCGCTGGCGTTGGAGTGTGCGAGGATAGAGTTTACTGCTTCCACTTAATGCGTAGCTGTTGTAACCGCGAGATTAGCGCAGCGTCCTGTAAAACCATTTTAAGAAACTATTGGGATAGCCAAAAACTCGATGTAGATGCATGGATGGCAACAGTAACAGCAGGCACTTGCCAAGACAGCCCAACTAGATGGGATAGACTAGATAGCTGGACCAAATAAGCAAATAATTCTTTTTTATTCTCTTTTTTCTATATTATTTTATGATTGAACTTTTTGGATTAGAAATATAATTTTTAATCTTTCTAATTAGGAATCTTCTTTTTACTCAAAAATCTTCTTATCTCCCTAGATTCTTTATTCACTCAATACTTCCTAATTAACTAATACTTTCTAATTAACTGTTTATTCATTGATTAACTAACTAAATAGACTAGCAAATCCTACTACGACTAGGGGGACACATTCATGACTATACTACAATCAGTAGAAGGAATTACTAAGAAGTCATCATAATAATTACGAAATAAAATGATAATCACGAAACAATGACTATGAACGCACTAAAAGATGAAATTTATTCAAGGTTTTTCAGAATTTGTCTACCGCAAATCATTCTACTACAGATTATTCTACTACAAATCATTCTATTGGTGAAGTAATAGAACCTTTGATAGTATGCATTACGACTTGATTGTAAAGCCTATACGTGATGTATATATCTCCACGATAAACTCTTCCATTAACAGGACAGGAAAAATAAAGCATTGTTGTATTTAGTCTAATGGATTCAGGAATATATATTTGCATAACAGTTGAAGGTACCATTAATCCATTACGCGCACAATCTACTGAGACATTCACATAATCAAGGCCTTTTAGAGGAACAATACCAAGCGCAACAGTCCCATTATCACCAGGAAGAGCTGGCGCAAATACCTTATATGATGCGCATGCAAATGGCGTATCCATAATGCATTTTGATGGCGTGACCATCGGTAAATAACCATTGTAATAAGAGAATGCTCCTATCATTACGATTACTACGAGCATGGCCCAACCATAAGTCATCAAGAACTCTAATGCTGCTTGTGCTTGCTTCATAACAAACTCCGAGAGTAAAAAAGAAAAAAGATAAAAAAATTAAAAAAAGAAAAGAATCGATTTACTCGATCTTTGCTTGCAAGCTACCAGTTGTTCTGTGAGATACTGACTCGCCAGATTTGATAGAATCAATGGTGATTGTACCCTTGATCTTTCCGCCGGAAGCTAGTCCTGAACAACCTGCTGCAGTAAATGGTATCAATGCTGTACCAGTTACAGAGTCGCCATTAACAGTAACGCCTGTGGTATTAATTTCAGAGCAACCTGTTGGGGAATTGCTGGTGAAGTTAACAACTGTTTGTGTTACATCTACGCCTTGGTTGTTGATAATCTTCAAGAATACACCAGAAGAATTTACCTTGTATTCGCCACAACTGTAACCGCCGCTAACAGTACACTTATCTGGCAAGAATCTATCAGGGCTTAGTACACCAAAGTATGCTAGAGCACCGATTGCTGCTAAAACGACTAGGATTGCCCAGCCGTACGTCATTAGGAATTCCATTGCTGCTTGTCCTTTTCTCATAAGATTCCACCTCATCATATGGTGATGAAATATTTTTATAAGTTATTCCGGTAACAATGGTTTATAAAAGTTTCGTAGAAGTGCCGTCGATTTATAGAGAATTCATTTAAAATCATTTAAAACCAATCCAAAATCAATCTATAATTAATTTAAAATTAATCTAAACCCAATCTAAAATTAAATAATGGACCCAAAAACAGCACCCATCACACTAAGCGAGATGTAGTAAATCAAAATACTCACGAGCGCATAAAGCGGCATGGATTTTATTCCTTCCATAATCCTACCGTGTCTGATTATACTCACGATTGCGACGCTAAATACTGCAGTCATAACAAGCGTTATAACGCTGAATATCTTAAATGACTCAATAGAACCAGCGCTCGGCGGTTTGAATGCAAAAGATCCCGATGAAGAAACTGCTAAACTACCACTGATTTTTATTATAATAGTCAATAGTTCGGTAGCTAACGCAAATAAGAACGGTGCAATGATTACTGCTGCAAAAGATATGAAGATGGCATAAGTCATCACGTTTGCAGCCATCTCTTTTTTCATGAGCTTCATTTCATCGATATTAAGAGCTATCTTATTGAGAAGGTCCGCCATCTCGCCGCCAGAACGCATGCCCTCAATTAGAATATTGATGCTGCGTCTAATAGTCTGGCTATTGTATTTATTTGCAAAACGTAAAAGGCTCACTTCGAGATCCTCTCCAGTCATTGTGGATTTTGCAACTTCTTCCATTTCTTTAGCAAGCACTCCAAAATTCGGTCTTATAGCATACCATAATGCCTTGTCGACAGGCATACCTGCAGAAATATTACTGCTTGCAAGCTGCAAGAAATCTGGAAATACTTCTTCTATCTCTTTTGTCCTGCTGTATATCCTATAATCAAGATAGAAGTAAATGCAAGCCATTGCTAAAAGCAAAATGCCCGCAAATATTACAGTCCATAAGCCAAGCATGAAAATAATAATGTCATAAGTGTGTGCGCCAGAAAAAGAAGCAATGATTAGTATAATGACTGTTATAAAAATAAACGTAGAGAGCACAGCCCTGAATGCATATTTCTTTACTTTTTCTCCAGTAACATCAAAACCTGCTTTATCCAGATATTCTTGTAGAGAAGTTCTAGTAAGCTTTTTTACAGCTTTTTTCTCAACTTTCTTATGAGGATTGAAAAGATTCAAATATTTTTTAGCCTTTATCGTCGGGTTAGGAAGCTTTGCATTAACAGAAAGTTTTGCTTCAAGAGTTGGTTCAACTTTTGATTCTGCTTTTGCAACAGTTTTTACAACCGGCTTATCTACAATAGGCGTTTTTACTAGAGTATTTACAACGGGCGCAGTTACAGCAGAGTTTGCAATCTTGTTCGAATTTAATTTGTTCAGATTGAATTTTTTAATAAATAATTCTTTAAATGAATTTCTAGAAGTCTTTGTGAGTTCAATCTTTGCGGGATTATTCGCAACATTAGTGACTTCATTTTTACTAGCACCAGTTTTAGAACTGGCAAAATTATTAACGCTGCTCCCAGTATTTACTGCAAGTTTAGTTGGTTTAGATTTTGCAGAAGAAATTCTACTTAATGCAGTTTTCATAGACCCGCTTACCAAAGAGGTTGGTTTTTTATGAGGAACTGCGACATCAATTACAACAGGCTTAGCAGATACAGCAGATGATACAGTAGGTTTTGTTTCGACAACATTTGATGCACCAGAAACATGAGTTTGAGGTTGTTGAGTTTTTGTTTTATTCAGCTTAAATTTTGCAAACAATCGTGCAAGAGAACTCTCTTTTTTATGAATAGCAGGCTCAATAGATTCTGTTTTATCAGTATGATGATTATGATGATGAATATTAGGAGTGGAGTGTTTATGTTTAGTGTGCACACTCATAAGTCCACCGGCGGCCTTTGCGATTTTATTGTAACAAGGAAGAAGAGCTGGATAAGAAGATTAATTGATATCATGACAGAAAAGAGCAAGAAGCCCATCTCTATTCCAATAGCCGTTGCAAGAATAAGAAGCATAATAGTTCCTAGGCTTGGGACGATAATAGCCATCATCATGTAAAACATAGCCATTGGGTTCAGTTTTCGGCCGTACTCTTTGACAGAAATTTCTTGCTCGCGCACAATCTGGTCTATTACACTGTTGAGTGCAGAAGAAATCTCGCTGCCCGTCTTGAGACTGTTTAAAATCTGCCAGAAGATGCGGCGCAGATCATTACTGGGCGCTAATTGCACTGCTTCATTGATTGCTTCTTCCATCGGAGTTCCGAGATCTACACGTTGCGTTATTTCAGAAAAATACTTTCCAACATACTCATAGCTATTAGAGATATTCTGAAATGCTGTATACATCGGGACACCAGATTCAAGCTCGATTATAAGGAATCTACCTGCGAATACAACTTCCTTGCTCACATTACGCTGAATCTTTGACAGCTTTGCATCTGTTGCGCGAATAAGATAAAAGAATGTTATGAGGTATACAACTGGGAAAAATAGCAAAGTTTTGATGTTTTTTGTAAATGCAAAAAGAATAATTGTAACTCCTGCTGCAAGCAGCATTGATACAAAGAAAGTTTTCTGGACGTAATACTCGACAGACTCGTCGACTCTTGCTTGCGCAAGCTTGAATTTTAGATCAGGGAATCGCTTAGCAATAAGTTTGTGGATGGTTGCCATGTGTTCAGCTTAAATTATTTTGTTGAATTTTGTTTTATTATTTTTTGAATTTTTTCTACTGCTAAAGTTCCTGTGCTACGGCGCTATTATCTGCGTCGCAGAGATACACCATTTTCAACCTGCACCAATCGGTTGAAAATGGAACTTGCGCCAAGGTAGCACCACACACAAGATATAACTCAATTATTCATATCAGTTAATTATCTATTATTAATCAACTATTTATTCAAATGATTTTATTTATTCAAATTATTATTTTTTTAATTTATTCATTAAATATCCATCATTCACTGACTGCGACTCTTTTTACCGCAGGAGTCATATCGAATTTCTTGTTTGCTTTTACGAACTTCATGAGGCTATCTTTATTGGTGTAATACTCTGCAATAATTCTGCCAACATCATCAACAGCAGTAATGTCTTGCTTTACAAGATACTCAATCACTAACTGTTTTTCTTTTATCTCTCTTGAAATCTCAGCTTCTGAATAACCAGTATACAATCGCAAGCTCTCAAAGAACGTCTTGCTCTTCGAAGCCCTGACAAGACAATCCTTTTTCGCATCATACTGCAACAACACATTTGCTTGACTATCTTCAGTAATTTCTGCTATCTGGAAAGTTCTACGATTTCCCGTACGACGATTTCTGAACTGCACGATGATTAGAGAGATTGCAGGCAACATGATTGCAGGAATTTCAATCGGTGCATTTGTAAGACGCTTAATTCCTTCATGCGCATTGTTTGCGTGGAATGTTGCATACACAGAGTGACCGGTATGAATTGCTTCAAAAAGAGTCTCTGCTTCTTGACGTCTACGTACTTCACCGACGATAATTCTATCCGGACGCATACGCAAACTATTTATGAGCAAATCGCCCATAGAGACTTGTCCTTTACCTTCAGCATTGGATAATCTTGTATTCATAGGTACCCAATGCAAGAAGCTCGGCAATTGAATTTCTCTAGTATCTTCAATGCTGATAATGCGCTGATTTGGCGGGAAGAAATTCGCAAAACAATTCATGGCAGAAGTTTTACCTGAAGCAGTACCTCCGGCGATAAGACAACTCATTTCATAATGAATCGCCATCCAAATCCATGCTGCTGCTTCAGCAGAAAGAGTCTTGCCCTTGACAACACGAGTAATAGTCCACGGGTCCCTACTAAACTTTCTAATCGTCATAGTATTACCGTTGGTACTAATTGGAGAGAGTGTTGCATTGACACGATCTCCCTTCGGTAGCGAAGCATCAAGAAGCGGTTCGATAACAGTAATTTGCCTGCCTACTTTACGACCAATGATACTAGCATAGTGTCTTATCTGGTCCTCATCGCGCAGATAGATAGTTGTACGAAGCCAGCCGTATTGCTTATGATATACCCACACTGGTTCAGTTGCTTGATTGACTACGATTTCTTCAAGCTGAATATCATCCATCAATAATTCGATGGTGCCAAGACCAAGAGCCTTTGCAATAAGATAGCTTGCAAGAAATCCGCGCGTTTGATCGTCTTGGTCGGGAAAGTATCGCTCAACAAGTACTGTGATTGTATCTTTGAATTTCTGCTCAGCAGCTTCTGCTCGTTTATTCTCGATAATATCTGAAATGCCAAGATTAACTTGACGAATGAGCTCTAGCCTGATTCGCTCCAAGATGAATTCTGTTGTTCTGCTAATAGAAGAGATGCTAACTTCGTAAGTGGGTACAAATTCACCAGGCATCTTATGCACAACAATAGTAATAGGGATATCTTTTGATTTGTAATCATATGTTCCGACAACACCCTTATCAATTTCTACAGCAGGCATGTGCTCTTTACGCATAAGACCCTTCTTTAGATTAGAATGACCAGAATGCTTAGAATTAGTAGACTGCTTAGAATCATCAGAAGAACGCTTAGATTTCTTAGACTGTTTAGACTGCTCTTTTGTATGTTCCTTACGAACTTTTGCCAACTACCCACCTCTAAACGTTTTTTCATTATGAGAGTATATAAACATTTCGTCGAGAGAATGCCTTTAGCAATTACTAAATTACTAATTATCCTCATTCAGTAATTACTATCTTGCCTACTGGTTGATAGAGTATTTTGAGCGCGACGATATCATTACCTCTATGCTGTACACCTTCAGTATTGATAGTTACATCTGTTGCCACTTTTGTAGAACCAACAGCATCAAAATCTACATCCCAGGTTTTTGCAAATACTGCAAAACAAGTCACCGGATCAGGCGATGAAGCATATCTTTTGTTGCAAGTCTCAGCTAGAGCAATCAATGTAGAATCAGTTGCAATATCCACTTCTACAATAGAATTTTTGTAAGCTGGATCGTCTTTGAGTTTATCGGCTAGACCTTGCTGAGCATTATTGAGCGATGATTGCGTAAACATGATGACTGCTCCACCTACTGCTACTGCAACAAATAAAACAATGACGATTTGAATTGGCATATCCATACTGCACGCTCCGAGGGCACATTAAACTGTATTTTAAACCTTATTTTAAACTGTATTTTTTATAATTAATTTTTATGATTAATTATAACATTATAATTATGAAGTTATAATCAGGGCATTATCCTTGCACGCAAGATTTAGGATAGCAGGTCCTTGAGCGCCTGCAAAAGTTACATCTTCTCGCTCGCCACAATTCTGCAATTTTGATTGTATGCTTTTGCAAACATTATACTTTTTGTAATAATCAAACAACAATTTGTTATCTAACAGCACATTGTCATTTACATAAACAGTTTTTTGCATAGCAACACTGCCAAATCCGCAACTATCCCAGAAAGTAAGCACTACACCAGGAAGGTCATTACTTTTAACAGTCTCATAATCAGCATTTGCTGAGGATGATCCTGAAAAAATACGCTTTATCGATGAATAAGTATCACGAGCATCCCAACCTGCAATGAATGCGATAATAAGCCCGCCAACAATAAGAGCAATAGCAATATAGATGATTATCTCCATTGTTTCCATACGACAATCTCACACAACCGGGCTTATATACTTTTTGTAGATAAGTTATGATAATATATGCATTGGTATATTCTTTGTTGAACACTAACTAATGCAGTTTAGCACCAGCTAGCATATCTAATAATTACAGTCTAAAACAATGATAATCTGAACAATAATAATTAAAAACAAAAAAAACCAATAATGAGAAAAAAATAAAGCAATATAAAAAACTCAAAATAACTCAAAACAATTATAAAGAGAAAAATAAGGATTCAACACATAGTAGAGGTGAGTTAGTGCAGTATATAGATTCGAATGAATTAATGCTATTTATTCCCATTCTCGTAGCTACACTCTTCGGAAGTCTTATCGGTATTGAACGCGAAATGCGCCATAAACCTGCGGGCGTTGGTACAAATATTCTAATCTGCAGTGGAGCTGCATTATTTGCAATAATCTCCTCAAAAGTAGATCCTGGATCACCATCAAGAATTGCAAGTAATATTGTTGTCGGTGTCGGTTTTATTGGCGCAGGACTTATTTTAAAAGAGAGCGACGGCAGCATTCACGGACTTACTACTGCAGCAGGCATTTGGATGGCTGCAGCAATTGGTCTTTCAATCGGTTACAACTTTTATTTATTAGCAGCACTTGGAACACTTATCGCAGTCTTTGCACCAAGATTTCCTGGTTGGATACATCATTATGTTGACGAGAATAATAAACCAGGATTTGGCCCAAGAAATCCGCCAGATTAAAATAATAAAATTAGTTTTTCTAGTTCTATTCGTATAACTTCTTAAATTTATAGTAATACACCATATTTACTTCTTATGTTTTTTTGCAACAGACTTCTTTACAGAAGCGGATTTAGAAACACTCTTTTTAGAACTGACTTTCTTAATAACAGATTTTTTAGAAACAACCTTTTGTTCTTTCGAAGACTTGACTACATTAGCAGGAGTTTGTTTTGCAACTTTTTCAACTGGAGCATCCTTACTCATGATAATATTCTTCAATCCTTCAAGCTTTTGCGTAAAAGACTCTTTTTTCTTGTCAAAATCCTTGAATTTCAATTCAAGTTCTTTTACATGCCCACTAATATCAGCACCCTTTGCAGTAAGATCAAATGACTTTGCTTGACGAATTAATGAATTGAGCTCCTCTTTCATCTCAAGCTTTGCTTTTTCAAGCATTTTGATTGTCTCTTCAGTTTTCATCCTTCTGTCGAAGAACTGCTGAAAGCGACCCATAATGTGATCAGATTGAGATTCAAAAGTCTGCACCTTTTCACGGCGCTCTTTGACTTTCGTCATAATATCATCTTGAATTCGCTGAATGCGTTGTTCTTGCGCAGCGCTAATCTTGAGTAAAGGATCTATTTCTTTTTGTTTCTTGTCAACAAGATCCTTTTGCAACGATCCCGCAAATTCGCGTAAACGCTGTAATCTTTCTTCATGCAACTTTGCATTTGCTTCTTCAGCTACCGATCTTCCTGCAATGCGCTTGAGCAAGTCTTGTAATGCATCAATGCGCTTTTTTAAATCAGTCTCTTCGTGTCGAATGTCTGCATATTCATTCTGTTCTGCATTAATAGATTCTTGCTCCTGTTTAATTTCATCAACAATCTTATTGTAGCGTTTTTCCTCTAAAGAAATCTGCGCGTGAATATCTTCAAGACTTTTTTGATATTCAACTTTCTGTTTTAAGACATCATGATCAATGGATTTTTTGAGCTCTTCATAATGACGCAGTTGTTCAACTTCATCCTTTACTGCATCAATTTCATCACCAATCTGATCTTTTAGAGTATAGTATTGTTTTTTTATAGTCTCAAAATCAGTTGTTTCCTGCTCAAGTTGGTGCAATGTCGCATCAACTCTACGAACGAATGATTCTTTCTGATTGTCATATTCTTTACCTTTTTTTTCTACATCAACAGCACTCATGTGCTTTTCAACGATGAATGTTTTAGAAAGAGAGTATTGCAAAGAAACAAGACCTTCTTGTTCAAGAAAATCTGCCCATTCTTGCACTACTGCAGATTCAACGCCTAATTGCTTAGCAGCATCATCTAGGCCTATTTTCTTCTCTTTAGCAACAAGACGAACGAGCTTATCAACGCCAGTATCAATACTATTAGTAGGCATAATTACCCATCGCTTAGTCAATATTTAAGATTAGCGTATCCATTACACAATAGTTACAATATTCAATCATTGAACTAAAAATCATTGAACTAAAAGTATGAGTTGAATAATCTAAATGATTTACATGAGTTTAATGAATTTAACAGTCATTAACTATCTAATTCTTACCCAACTAATCACTTTGAAGGCAATGATGGAAGAGAAAGCTTATCTCCTAAAATAGTTCTTGTTGCTGCAACAGTGCCGGCCGGCAGTTCAATAATATATGCAACAGGAACTTGCGATGACCAGAACGTCCACGGTTTAAAGTGTTCTTTTAATGCAACAACAACATACTGCTCATCAAGCCCGACAACATCAATTTCGCCGAATACAAACCACATGTGCAAAGATACTTTTTGCGGCGGAGAAAATACAAAGATAATAGCATTATTTGCAGGTCTTTCAAACATAAACCCTTTTGCTTGAGATGGAGATGATATCGCCCAACGTGGTGCAGAATGTAACACGGTTTTTTTTGTCGCATTCACCACATCTAATTGATTAACTATCTGCATAGAAACATCTGATGTTTCAGAAGATCTTTTCATAATATGTTTAGAGGCATGTTTAGAGGTACGTTTAGAAGTTTTTTTCATAGGTCTCATTACATGTTTTTTAACAGATTTTTTCACAGGAATTTTAACAAGTTTTACCACACAATCACCATACACACCTAAAGTTCTATCCCTCAAGTGCAAGCCGAATAATTTAATAAATTTATTTGATATACCGCTATATGCGCAGCATCTATTTTTATTTCAACAGGTAATTTATTCGTAATATTACTAATATTACACGCTATTGCCGGAGTCCTGTTGAAGTATAAATAATCTACAACACTGGCGCGATTATCAACAGTAATATTCTGCGAATTTAATTCTTTAATATCAACTAATGATTCGATACCATATACACTATCGGAAAAATTATTTGCAAATCTCATAAGAATACTTGGTCCTCTTCCCGCGGCAGTATACAATGAATTATTGTAATGATAAATAAATCCAGAAGTATCATTTTTATTACCTGAAACATTCACAAATACAACGCCGATATCTGGGCGAATTGTTCGTTGCACGCGTCCGTAAGTATTCATAGAAAACAATGGATCCCTTATATCAATAATGGGGACTTGTCCGATAAAAGTCCTATTTGTGCGCCATAAAGCAATATGACTTACATCTGATAATTGTATATCAAGAGTATAGTTTACTCGAAGATGCCACGCGTCTGTCTGCCACAACGTTATATTTATTACACTCATATTGCAAATAATACCTTGAGTGGCAGCAGTATCTTGTACGCGCAGCAAGTATTCTGAAAAAGTTGAGTCATCCATAATAGAATAATGAGTGCCTCCTATAGTTCCATTAACAAATGATTCCATGAATGCTGCATCCGGCGTTAAGTTCAACACACCATCAGACACATTAAAAGCCATTCCTGTCGTAGCTACTTTTTGCTCCATTGCGATAAGAGATCTAAATCCGGCAATATGCGCTGCACGCTCACTATCACGTTCAACATCCTTAAGGAATCCTTCCATAGTCTGCACTCGTGATTCTGTAGCTGCAAAAGCTTCATGCGAACTGCGTTTTGCTACACTAATAAATATCGTGCCAATAATCAATATCATAATAATACTAACAAGAGTATACATGATGCCTTTTCTAGATAAACACATAGCGCACCTACCAACTCTTGAACCTGCTATTGAACCTGCTATTGAACCTACTCTTGAAAAGACGCGAATAGGATTCATCTTGTCACCTCGACAGTCACAATGCTAGGACCCCACAAATAAGGAATCTTTGATACAGTCGTTACAATAACTTCTAAATCATCGGCATTCAGATCCACAAATAACGTACCATCTTTTTTGAAATCCAAACGGTCAAACATTGTGAATGCGCCTAACTGATATGAATCATTCTCATCATAAGTAATATTTCTTGTTATATTAGTTATGAAAATAAGACCCGGAGTGAGATTTGATAAATTAGTTGATATTGTAATATTTATCACATTCGAAATGTTTGTTATATTATAATATTCAATATGCTGTCTATATGCACATATATTAGAGCCATTGTACGATGATGGAATAGACTTTTGAGAAAGACTACCGTCTGGGAATTGAATAGTCCAATTGCATCCAACAGAATTTGGAACAACTCTACTTCTTTCAGTCGATAAATTTATCCCAATAGTATATACAATAGTATTATTGGCTGAACAGTTTACAGTAGTATTATACCCATCAATTGCTATACCTACACTCACAGTGTTATTTCCAGAATTCAATAATTGAGTAGGAATATTGAATTGATACGGATCACCTAAGCTCGTGTATAAAGGAGAATAAGTGGAAAGATTGTATGCAGATATTCCGTTCATAACAACGCGAGATGTCCAATAATCGCCACTGTAAGAATAAATTTTTGCATTCAAGAATCTTGTTCCTGAATACAGAGGAACAATAGCAGAACAACTTTGTAAAGGAGGAGTCTGCAATGTTACACTAATCTCATTTGGTTGAGGAGGAATTACATCTGGAGAATAATTTGCTGCAATCGTACTATTATAAGATAAGAATGTTCTAGAAACATTACCGCTCATAATGGCAGTTTGCGTAGATGATGACTGAATAATAGTATTACCTATTGTATCAAATGCGAGCTGAAGTGCTGTATCATTTTTTGCACTAAAATATTGTCCAGTCGTACAATTTGCAATTGCAATCATTGTTGCATTATCTGCACCCATGCCAAAGCCGACAGTGTATGTTATAATGCCATAATTATTATACGCATCACACGCTGCTTTTATCGCATCTTGTTTTGCGTCCCCAGTACCTTGCCGTGAACATAGTTGATTTGCGTCTCCGTCAGACATAATTACGATATTTTTTCTTTGTGCAGATGATGCATTACCCTTAGTATTTGCTACAAGAGACATATCAAAACCCATTTTATCAGGATTGGATTTATGGTACTGACGTACTGCTATAAGATTAGTTCCATTTCTAAACAAACTCTTATTTACCGCAATACTATCACGATTCCAATATACACCATTCGCTATTGACGAAGCATAATTAGTATCTACACGAACGCCATTAAGATATACATCAGCACCATCATCTGAAAATACAAACAACTTACTCTCAACGATTTGTGAGGCATCACTTACATTGAAAAACTTTCTAAAATAATATGGTCCTTGATAACGATTAGCTACAGCAATTGTTGTAGATTGCCCCGCATAACTCCAACCAATGTTTGTTGTTCCATCTTTCCATTTTGAATCGTTATACGCAGTAATATTTGTAGAATTCCACGTTGAAGGAAGAGCCATATTTGTATCATTATATTTCCAACCAGAAGATCCGCGTTGAACTAAAAGCAATTGTCCGTCCAGCACAAGCGCATCAGTTGCATTATTTATGCCGCAGCAGATGCAAGTATTACCAGTTGCAGTATAAGCACTTATTCTGCTTGTTAAAACGGTAAGATTGGTAGTCAAATTATTCCAACTTTTCATTGCTGTTGCAAACTCACTAAGACCTACATTCATACCAGTCGTTCCATTTAATAACATAGTCACGAATCTTGTAGTCACATTTTTTGCAGAAATTATTTTAGTAGTATCACCCGGCGGACAAGGAGTAGGATTATCAGTTGTAATGCACCAATCCATACTTCCACTCGTATCAGTAACTACCATCACGTCGGCAGGATTTCCATTAATTACAACATTACCAATACCAAAACGTAAAGGAACAGTATTTCTAGATAAATTACTATAAGATAACCCTACGCCACCCAATGCAGCTTGTATTTGCGTATTGTTTAAGGTAATATTCTGCGTAACATTTTTTCCTGCAAAAGCAAAACTTGCATTCCCAATTGTAAGATACGTAGCATACTCGCTATAGAAATTAAGAGTGATATTCATTGAATTGATAGTTCCCGGAACGGAGAATCCGTCATACAAATTAACAAGACCGTCTATTTCTGGGAAGCGATACACAGTTGAAGATGAGTAGAAATCATTTAATTGATCGGTTGTATAAAGTACCTTCAAATAACCGCCAGCAATTACAGAACTGTCCAAAGAACCATTTGATTTGAAGCTAAACTTATTCTGCAAACTTGTATTTACCAACCCAGAACAATTTGCTCTCCACACCGATGGAACAAGAGTAGTTGAATTAGGCATAAGAGTATCGCATAACTGTCCGTTAACAAAAAATAAGAAGTCTTGTTCAGTATCAAGTTCGATGATGATATCAGTAACAATTGCATCAGAAGGAAGCGTATCAGCAAGAACACTGATATTTCCCTCGCCGACAAAACCACCGAATGGTATGAAAAGCGCATTGCGCTTATTCTTGATATGCCGTAAGTATGCACTCGAAGATGACCCAGTTGTTGCTTGGCCTTGTGCAATGCCCGTAATCATACGAGATGAAACAGTCGTATCATCGCCTGTTTTTGTAGAATTATTACTCGCATATAAAATGTCTCCACCTATACGCAATATAACACCATAATCACTATATGTTCCGTTTAACATTATTTGACTAAGAATTTTTGAATTATTAATAGACCCTTCCGCCCAATACTGCCCTATCTGTTCAATGACAGTGATATTTGTATCATTAATAGAATGATTTGCTATCTGATTTTGTACCCAAATATTTTTCACATCGCCAATGCGCATCGAAGAAAGTGATTGCATAACATCTTGACTTGAGGCAGTTAGTTGCGTTGTATCTGAATGGTATTCTTGCAAGGTTCCTAGTAATAGTAGTCCTCCAATGATAATCATCGCTGCAAGAAGTGCGTCTAACGTAAATAAGAATCCTTTCCTATGTAATCGTTTGCTAACATGATCACATTTTTGTAATGAAAGACTCATTTGTTCCTCCATACAATCATATGCACATCTAAGAGTTGATCATGATAAGGCAATGTTCGTTTGTAAGATACTGTTTGTTTAGCATCATTGGGTACTATCGGCACAGTGCAGTTAGGCCAGGATACTACCACCATAGATTTCGTTGCATTTGCAATGATATCAGCTAAAATAGTTCCTACAGAATTTGTGCCAGAAGTAGTTGCAAAATAATATACTTGCGCATCGTTATACAACCATGACGCATATACTGCTTTTCCTGAAGAGTCTTTTGCAATCACAGTGTAGCCGGATACAGCTGAATCAGTAGAGTTTGTAAGATCTTCAAGAAGAGGCAACGTACCAACTATTGTAAGAGGTTCATTTGCTAGTAGCCCTAAAGCAGCTCCATTTGTCCCAACGACATTGATAGATGAAACAGTCGTCATGTTCAGTTTTATACCTAGTATATTTGAAGTATTTGATTGCGAAGTTATGCTCGCATCACGCACATCGCCGATAATCACATAAGTTATTCCTCGTTTTGATTGCTGGAAAAAAGATAATGAAGCTACATCAAATGATGAAACATTCAATAGCGCACCTTCTAAAATAATAACATCTTGTGCACCCATGAATTCATTTGCTTGCATAAATGAGGGATACGAAGTTGCAGTAGTATTCAAACGATTATTAAGCGCATTACCGGGTTGTGAAATAATTATCGCTGGCAAAGTTTTATTCGAAGAAATATTAGTATTATTGCTATTTATATCGCTTAACGCGCAGATACCCATGATGCCAAGAGCACTATGAGAATTATTAGATGGTGTAAAGTATATTGAGAAATGATCCTTGATACGTAATTTTGATTTTAACGTCTGAGTACTGACCATGGGTAAAAGTCTCGTTTTTCTAATACTCAGTTGATCGGCTGAAACAATGCCCATTTGCTGCGCATTTGTAGTGTTGAACGCAGGAGTAGTGGTATTTACTGTGACGTACCAATGTTGTGGATAGCCATTAGTCACTAATATCCCGGAAAGCTCTTTAGCTTGCAATTGGACTGCTTGATAATCCACATCCTGCATCATGTTGCCAACAAGAGTATACGCAATAATGCTCGCGACAGAAAAAATTAGAATTGATAATGCAAGATCGCTCGACAACACTTGGCCTTTTTTATCAATATTTACAGCAGGCCAATTCATGATAGCATCACCGCGCCATTTATTTTATGTATAGTAACATTCGAAGTATTATTCGGTGCACCAAATACCGAAGTGATAGTGCAAGTTGTTGGTGAGGGTAAAGAACAATTAAAGCGAGGCAATTCGTATGATTGGACATATTTTCCGCTCGCAAGTCGTATACCGACAGCGCTAATAGGAGTATCATTCTCGACACTTATTGAATACTCAAACCTTCCTGCAGATTTAGGAATACTAATCGTTCTTATGTATCCATCACTAACTGATGTTGCTAAAATAATTTCATCTTGAATACCGTATCCAATGCTATCGATTTCCATAACTCTTTGCTCTTCTGAAGTGTCTTTAAGGAGGTTTTCTGCTGCAATAAGATAGACCATACAAATTACCACAGCTATGCCGAGCACAAGAACAAACTCCATCATGACTTGCCCTCTAACGGATCTAAGCACTCCTACTCCTCTCACTTGTCCTCGTGTTCGCGTGTGTGCTACTGTCATATACCACCATCAGCCATCTATAATATTTACCGGGGATCCTGGTTGATCTAATACTTCAACAGTAATTCTATGCAATCCAGAAAATGAATGAAGGGGAGATGAGTTAGTCATATTCGTTGCAGCACGAACAGTATACTCATATGCGCCACCATCGCCGGACATAAGGAAAACCAATGTAGAATTCTGAATAGTTACTTGCTTGATGTTCTGTGGAAAATACAATTTGATGGTCTTTTTTGAAGGCGGACCCGCAGCATATACGCCGTCGACAGAATCAATAATTGTAGCGCCAACACGTTGTATGTGAGCATTGCTCACGTCATAAGAGAATGTAGAACTCTGCGAATATGCAACTGCAATGATACCTACAAGAAACGTCATAGAAAATCCCACTACCAGCAGATACTCCATAGAAGATTGTCCTTTCAAAGAACATTTCAGATTCCATAAAGACCAAATACTACGCGTACGATACTTCCGACCATCACCCATAGTGCTTTCTGACGACTAATGATTTAAAAGAGTTGTGTAACCATTGGAGAGTGGATAGAATATCTTGAGAAGAAAATGATTGTAATAATAAAAAAATCCTAAAAAAAATAACTCCTCAACTAATTAGCATCCTTTGTAGTTTTATCGTCAGGAGATTCAGACTGTTTGGATGATTCGGATTCTTTCTTTTGTTTAGCGAATGTTCCAGCAACAAGTATTGGAAATGATATGCTTGCGTCGCATACGACCTTGACGTTTGGAGCGTTTGGTTTTATCTTATTCCAGCTCATTGCTTCTTGTGGATTACCGCCACTGTCGGAAGCATCGAATTCTTGCGCAGTCGTTAGATAAACTGCATAATCTAATCCATCTCGAAAGATGTTTGCATTGAGAATATAGTGCTTGCTAACACCACCGCCCAAAAAGATTCCACCAGTCAATTCTTGCTTAAGAACAATAGAGAATATCTTGTAGCTGTCCCCGACTATATCTATTGAGAAATCTCTCCATCGTTGTCTTGCAAATGTCAGCAGATCTCCCATCGAACCATCTGTAAGCGCTGGGCAAAATACGGGAATGTCATTTCTTGCAGCCCAGTACAGAATGCTACGTTCATCGTCGATAGCAAGTCCCATTTCTTTAATGAATTCTGATGGAGTCATAGGAACTCCGCGTTCTTTTTGCACAGCATATGCTTTTTCTATGATTGGTTGCATGAAACGCTCAAAATACAAATAACGATCATAAGGTGCGAAAATATTACCTATTCGTCCAATGGTTCTATCTGCTAGCGCAGCGCCAGGCGCATCAAATGTTCCGGTAACAAATGGCTTTATTGTTTTTATTGCATCTTCTTCAACACCACCTGCACTCATGACAAGCACGTGGATGCGCTTATGCTTGACAAGATATGCAATGATATCACGAATGCCGCTGCTGCCCATATTGCTTGTTGCGCCAAGGAAGATGGTTGCATTCTTTTCTATCATCTGGTTTGTTATGTTCATTGCCCAACCAAGATTTGATGCTTGGATGCCAGTATGCTCAAATGATCCTAAGAAATCATTGATATCGAACGGCTTATCGAAGTCATAGCCTTTAATTTCAGGCCAGCCCTCTAATGTCTCGTATTTTGCTACCTTTGCACCGTATTGTGGATGATCTTGTGTTTTGTAAGTCATAGGATTTCCTCCAGTAAATGATTTGTTAATCTTGAATAAGTAGTTGATTTGAAAAAAAAATCGTTATGCCGGACAAGAACATTGCAAAACGAATGCGCAAAAATGTTATCAGCCAAAGCAAATAAGAATTGTAGAGAAGTATCTAAATACGAAGGTGACAGTACGCTGCATATAAGCTTAGGATTGCCATACATCTAGAAACGCAAATCCATTTTTAAAGGTAATGGAAATGTGAGCAAAATGATACTTAAGTAATACTTAAAATCATACTTAAAAAAATACTACTAATGTGTTAATGCTTTAAAAAAAATAATTAATACTAAAAAATCATACTTAAAAAAATTAATAAAAAAATACTACAATGCTAATACTAAAAATACTACAAAACGAATGCTTAAAAAAAAACTTAAACTATGCAATCACTCATGCATTACTTATGAACTACTTATGTTCTATATGCCTTATGCGATCACATATTTCTTGGGCAAGCTGCTCGAGTCTATCTGCAATTATAGCATAACCTAATTCTCGAGCAATAACGACATGAAACGACATTGCTTCTTCAGCCAAACGTTTTTGATTCTTTAATGGAAGAGCGTGTATATGCGCCAAGTTATGCCAACGATCAGCAATTTTAACAAGATAAACTCGCGTATCTTTTTGCGCATATTCATGCACTTTTTTATGAGTGTGTGCTGCACGCTCCTCTCTATCTTCAATATGCTCTCTTCCATCTCCTCTACCAACATCAGTAACTCCATCAACAAGATGCGCAATTACATCACCAAACTCAGCTAGCACCATACTAAGAGTTGCAGGAGTATCCTCAACAGTATCATGCAATAATCCTGCAATCACAGTTTGCGCATCTGCATTGAACTCATCAACAAGAATCTGTGCTACTGCAACAGGATGCGTTATGAAAGGCTCTCCGGATGCGCGTCTTTGCGGCGCATGATGCTCTGTTGCAAAGATAAGAGCGCGATCAATTAATGCTCGCTCTTCATAAGAGTATTTGTCAAGATCGTCTAGCCATAGCTTATGAGGATCTTGTGTTTGTGTTTTATGAGCAGAACTATGACTATCCTTATGCATGATAACAATAAACAGCACGATATTTATAAAATCTCTCTAATAACTAAGAAGAATATTGGTAATAACGATAAACATTAAAGAAAATACTATAATTAGCAGTAATAAAATTAGCATCAAAAAAATACGGCGAAAGATATGGATAAACAAATAGAAAATAAAGATAAAAATGAAAAAAAGGCGCAAGCACAAGTAGTTCTTGGAATAGAAAGCACTGCGCACACACTCGGAATATCTATCATAGTAAATAAAGAAATCATCTTCAATAAGACCGATAGCTTCACAACAACATCGGGGGGAATGATTCCTGCTAAAGTTGCACTGCATCACGAAGATGCATTCTCTCCATTGCTTGAGCAAGCACTTGCTGCAGCAAAAGAAAAAGGCGTCCGACTTCAAGATATCAATCTTATTTCATACAGCAATGCGCCAGGTCTTGGACATACTTTGCGTATCGGTGAAGCTGCTGCAAAATCATTAGCACTACAGCTCAACATACCTATCATCTCAGTAAACCATTGCATCGCGCATCTTGAGATATCCAGGTTAGTGACTTCTGCTAAAGATCCGGTACTGCTCTACTGCAGCGGCGCAAATACTCAGATTATTGCATACGACGCTGGAAAATACAGAATATTCGGCGAGACGCTCGATTGCGGCATCGGCAATTTCCTAGATACACTAGCTAGAGACATGGGCCTCGGATTTCCCGGCGGGCCGAAGATAGAACAGCTTGCGCTTAACGCAAAAGAAAACGGCAGGTTATCCCCACTAATCTCATTACCATACACAGTCAAAGGCATGGATGTAGGTTTTTCAGGACTGCAAACACACCTGCTACAGAAAATACAAAGCAACGAGTACTCAAAAGAGGACCTTGCATATAGCGTGCAGGAAATAACTTTTGCAATGCTAGTAGAAGTAGCTGAACGAGCTCTTGCTCACGTAGGAAAGACAGAATTAGTTCTTGGCGGCGGAGTTGCGTGCAACAAAAGATTGCAAGAGATGTGCAGAATAATGTGCGAAGAAAGAGGCAGTTCATTTTACTGCCCTGAAAATCAATATCTTGTAGATAATGCTGCAATGATAGCATGGACTGGAAAAGTAATGTACGAATCAGGAGTTAGACACAATATTGAGGATATTTCTATCAATCCGTATGAAAGAACAGATGATGTTATTGTTAGTTGGCGATAGAATAAAAAAAATAATCAAATCAAAACTATACATACCTCGCAACCATGCATACTTCGCACATCGCAATATAACAACATGATTAAATATGATAATCACAATACCCGCATATGCAGTATACATTTGTTCAAGAAACTTCCAATAACCGACTAAAACGATTTATAGCATTACTTATCATGACAATTCTTGTTTTAAGTAGTACCTTTGTCGCAGTAATAAACTATCTCGATACAAAAGATAAAATCAGTTCAGAATCATTCCTTTCAAGATATACACCAGACGTCGTGCATAACATAACACCATTCAAGCAGTTCATTTTAGGCATTGTAAGTGGTTTAATATTCCTTCCAGTTCCCGCCCCGGTTGAACTCACATTTTATGTTGGTTTAAAACAAGGCAACCCGGTTCTTCTATCAATGGGAGCTGCGCTTCTCGGCTTTGTGATTGGTAGCGCAATCACTTATATTATCGGTTGGAAGCTCAGCAAGCAAGTTGCGTACCTTGTCTCGACAAAGAAAATATATGAAGTGCGAAGAAAAGTGAATAAGTATGGAGTATACGCAATCATTCTTCTGAATATTGTTCCTGCACCAAGCGACATACTAAGTTTTAGTCTCGGCATTACAAGATATAATGTAAAGCGACTCTTCTTTTTTCTCATATTATCAGTTGTTGTAAAACTCGTTGTGATCGCGACATTTTTGTATTTCATACAATAAGCGATTCCGAGTGATTTACACCATGCACATATTTAAACTAGAAAGCATTTCGTCACACCATGGAACTGTTTATTGATAAAGCAAATCCGCTTGATGAAACTCTCAAAACACAAGAGTTACTAGGTAAAAGAGTAATAACAAAATCAGGCACAGTACTCGGACGAGTAAAGGCCATTCATATTAGCAAGAAAAACTATTGTGTTCAAGGAATTGTTGTCAAAAAATTCTTCAGAAAAGACAAGTACATCTGCATCACCTACATTCATGCAATAACACTAAAAGCAATTATCCTCTCAATTGATCCTGTAACGCTCTTCGTAGGATGCAAGGTAATCAGTCATGATGGTAAAAAAATAGGTACAGTAAAAAAAGTACACCGCATTGATAGAACAAATCATATTTCCTCACTCACAGTCCGCTGCGGATGGTTCAAAACAATAAATGTGCGTCATGTTAACATTGAACACTTAGGAAATTCAGTCATAATTTCAAAGACCTACGAGCAGATAAAAAATGATTAAAAATCCTAGCATAAACAATGCAATAAAGGGCGCAATAACATCGGAAGATGTACTCGGTAAGGATGTAATAGATTCACAAGGAGCATTTCTTGGAGTTAGTGACAATCTCTATATGCACCCAAAGACATTGAAAGTCATAGGCATATCTGTAGATAAAGGCTTTATGCAGAAAGGTTTTCTTATCGGAGCAAATCATATTCGAGAAGTTACAGAATATGCCGTATTCTTGACTATCGAGCCGTCTTTTCGTTTGAAAGGAATGATGGTATTCGGAGTTCAAGGTGGAATGATTGGAATCGTAAAAGAAGTTAAACTTGTGCCTAACACAAATAACATCCAGGCGCTTGTCGTAAAGTCTTCAGTAAAAGGAATCGGAACCATAACAATACCTTCAAAATATCTCGGGAGAATGGAGCACAACATATTTTTGAACATTACTACCCCACAACTAATGAAACTCAAAACTGCAAAACAATTAGAACCATAAAATTAGAAATGTGATTCAGAAATGCTATTTAATTAAAAATATACTGCGATATTCTCTGAATTAAACATCTCTTGCAACAAGTAATTGTTCTAATATCATTAATTCTTCAAGCACATCTGCAGTTCTCTTAAGAGGTTTATGCATTGTAGTAAGAACTGTACTAGGCATCTCATGCCCTCTACCATTATACAGTTCATATCCTCTATCATTAACTAATGATTTGTAAATATCATTACTTGCACCTACCACGCCACCGCACATCATCAATGCAATGCCTACAGAGACTGGCGAATGCAAAACAAATATTTTTTGGACGCACTCACGAGGAGCCTTAAAACTCATATTTTCTCTAGGTTGGACCATCACAGCATGCATCTCATTTCCGGGAAGGAATTTCCAAGGACAATCATTTCCTGATTCTTTCTGCAATTTTTTTGCATAATCTTCTCTAACATCGAATCGATCTAAAAAAGGTATTGGGTTATAAGCCATAACTCTAGAGTAAAAGGGCCCTATATAAGAACTATGAAACTGAAATATACAAAAATTATAGAATAAAACTATTAAAAAAATCATAAAAAAGCTTACTAAAAAAACCACTAACGAGAAAATCCTACTAGACTAACTCAACACATATCATACTACTTTGTCTTCTTTTCTACAACATCAGTTTTTAGAACATCGACTTTTGCAACAATAGTCTTTGCAGCCCCAATATTTGCAACTTCGGTTTTCATAACAGTAGATTTATTTGCATCAAATCTTGCTCTGACATCTTCCTTGCCCTTCCAATCAATCATCTCATCTACTACATCAATGATGTGCTTTACCGGGATT
Organism: uncultured Candidatus Woesearchaeota archaeon; assembly: GCA_963724455.1. Taxonomy (GTDB): domain Archaea; phylum Nanobdellota; class Nanobdellia; order Woesearchaeales; family UBA525; genus UBA525. The sequence goes on along the minus strand of CAVRUV010000027.1, from coordinate 3,272 downwards.
ATCTTAATCTTCTTCAATTGCGCTTCATCAATTACGATGTCATTCAAATTAGTGTATGGCACGATGACATACTCGATTCCTGCTTCTATTGCAGCTTCTACCTTTGAACTAACGCCGCCGACAGGCAAGACATCGCCTCGTACAGATAAGCTTCCTGTAACTGCATAGTTCTGCTTAATTGGTGCATTTGCTATGCTACTAATAATTGTGATCGCAACAGCAATGCTTGCTGAATCTCCTTCAACTCCTTCATAGGTCTGCAAGAACTGTACATAAATGTCGTGCTTTTCTTTTATGTCCTGGCCGAAATAGCTTTTGATTATTGCAGAGACATTAGTAATTGCTTCTTTAGCAATTTCTCCGAGCTTTCCTGTCGCAATGATCTGCTCTGATTTTCCGCCAGGAGTGACCTGGCTCTCTATTGGCAAAATAATACCACTGTAGGTGCTTCCGCCACCCATGACTGCAAGACCATTGACTCTTCCAACAATCTTTCCTTTTGTGAGAATTATTTCATACTCTTTCTTGCGCTCAATGTATTTATCAGCAATCTGCTGCTCGAGCGGACGTGCAATCTTGCGCGCAGCGACAATATGTTTTGGTTCAACCAATTCAGCACCTTGCTCTTTAGCCAGATCTCCTGCTGCGCGAATCAACCCGCCAAGCTCTCTGAAGCGCAATGTCAAATGGCCCTTTCTGTTCGCTCTGCGTTTTGCTTCAAGAACAATAACCTCTACTGCATCTCTAGTGAAATGAGGAATGCGTTTATCCTTTACTACTTCTTGCGCAACGAATTTTGCAATCTTGAATCTATTCTCAGGAGTATCGGCCATGGTCTCTCTCATATAGACCTCATAACCATAACCGCGAATTCTGCTGCGAAGAGCAGGATGCAATGCTTGTACTGTCTCCAGATTTCCTGCAGCAACTAGAATAAAACTGCAAGGCACTGCTTCTGTTCGCACCATTGCACCAGCGCTTCTTTCAGATTGTCCAGTAATTGGGTACTGTCCTTCTTGCAGAGCAGTAAGCAACTCTTGCTGCGTGTGCGGTTGCAATGTTGCAATCTCGTCGACAAAAAGAACGCCCATATGGGCCTTATGGATCATTCCAGCTACAACACGTTCGTGCGCTGGTGTTCCTAACCCACCGCTTTGAAATGGATCGTGAAGTACGTCGCCTAACAATGCTCCGGCGTGCGCGCCAGTTGCATCATAGAACGCTGCTTCTTTTTTGTTGAAATTATCTACTATGATCTTAGGCACTGCAACCTTTGGACCGCCCATCTTCTTTCCCATATTCATGGAAATGATGATGATACCAACAAGGAACCATATGCCTAAAGAGAACCCGACACACATTACTGCACCAACTATTGGTGAGTATTTGTCGGTGTAATAATTAAATGACCACCACGATAAGAAGATGGATAATGCAATCAAGATTAATGTGATGATTGTTTGCGTCTTGAAGAACGAATCGCCGGACATTCTTGCGTTTAATACTATTTTACGACCCTCTCCAGCTTTTACCGTTCTAATCAATGGTTGATTTTCATCATTCACGTTTGGAAATGATAGTATATCAACGAGTTTTTCTTTTGGTAAGAGTTCAGCTAATGCAAGACCTAGCATTGACTTTCCCGTTCCAGGCTCTCCTATAAGAAGAACGTGACGTCGTTGCTTGCTTGCTTTTTTTATGACTTCAACTGCCTCTTCTTGACCAATAACTTGGCCAATAACTGATGAGGATACATCGATATCTTTTGTGGATGTAAATTTAGTAGGATCTTTTTTAACAGAATCCTTTGTAGAATCTTTTGTAGTAGAATCTTTTGTATTAGAATCTTTTGTAGAAACAGTAGCTTTTTCTGAGACAATAGGTTTGGTAATACTTTTTTTTGCATCACTCTTTGAAGCACTCTTTTTCAAGTTATTAGTTACAGCATTCTTCTTTGTAACAACTGCAGAAGGCTTCTTCAAAGTAGATTTTGTGGTCTTTTTCATATTCCCCGTCTATAGCATCTGACACTTGTTTTTAAAGATTGTGAAATATAACCGAAATATGAGACAAACACAGATAAATACAAAAATAAACAAAAAATAGACGTAGAACAGAACACAATATGCTTAAAATAGAACACAGCATGCCTAAATATTAACAAATCATGCCTAAATATAAACATATTACTACAAAATAACCATCATCGTACAATAACTATTAATGCGATAATTTATTTTGTAATAGAATAATTATCAGATTGCTTTTTAGAAGCTTCTGCATCTGACGACGGGCCTAAAACTGCAGATTGCTGTTTGTGTAAGAATGATTTTTGCGCATATGCGATATGATCAAGAGTTATTGTTTTACGCGCAAGACCTTGTGCAAGACCATCTTTAACTAAAGGATGTCCGACACCAATATCTGCGGCTCTTTGAAGCACAATATCATCTTGAGAATCAAGATATCTTTCTTGAGCAAGATATAATAAATCGACTGACAATCCTTTTTTTGGATTACGCACCCATAATGCTACCCCATCCGCTATGCGTTCAGTTAAATCTGGATGATTTATACCAAGCAATTCTATTTGCGCGCATGTTCGCTTAGCAAGATTATCACGATAAGTTTCTTGTTTTTCAACAACATCTTCTCGATTAAAGAATCCGCATCGCAACCCGCAATTTATTGCGACAGCATCTACGCGAGAATCATCTTGCCCAAAATGCTCAATAGCATTCAACGCGTCTAAAGTATAATCTTCAAGTTTTTGCGGGTCCCGAAATACTCTTCTCACCGGATATAAAGGTAATAATTTTTCTAAATCTAAAACCGGACTGCCAGAAATAACCTCTTCACATTGAGAACCTGATTCTTGAAATTGGTGAAATGCTGTTTTTTGCAGCAAACGCAGATGCTCTTCAGTCATAGACAAGTTTCTAAACGAATGCATTTTGATAAACAACATAATAATATATTTAATATTATCTATTGAGATTTACTCGAAAGTGGTAAAGAAGATATAGTAAAAAATAAAAAATACTTTAAAAAATACCGTAGAACAATTAGCAATATTCATCAGTTATATTCTAGAACCTAATCTTCGAAGATAAACCCGGTTAACAACAGCAACTATTTAAATAAAGAATTGAGTATTAGCACATGACTTTTTTTGCTGCAATATTTAATGTATTACTAGCAATCATAACATTCTTTTGGCATCGCCTTCTTGAATGGCTAACATTATTTGCAGCACCATTCCAAAATTTCAG
>CAVRUV010000026.1:0-10241 GCA_963724455.1 uncultured Candidatus Woesearchaeota archaeon | reverse complement strand
CTGGCTCCGTACCTGAGCCTGAGGCGGTGGCCTGCGGGTGAGCAGATGTGGTGGAACAACGACGCCGCGGACGCCCTCGTGCTGATCCTCGAGGGCGAAGTGGCCGTCACCATGAACGGGGTCGAGGAGCGGGTCGGCGCCGGGAGCTCGGTCTAGGTATGCAAATAGCATTTTCAAACTTCATAAACCAAATAACACTCATCATATTCATTCTTGCAGGAGCACTAATCCTAAAACCAGTAATCACATTCTTCCTGCTCAAATTATTCAAATACAACAACAGAACAGCATTCCTTGTTAGCATCCATCTTGCACAAGTTGGAGAATTTGGCATGGTAATCATCGCAAGCGGTGCTGCAACATTTGCAACAACACCAGTCCTAACAGGAGTGGTAATAACCACCATTCTCACGATGACACTTACAGTATACGTGATAAAATACGATGAAGAAATCTACCAGTTTGCAAAACCACTCATTGCACCATTCGATACGATATTCGGAACAAAAGAAGAATCGCACAGAAATATACCGGACAAATATCAGCCGGAAGTAGTGATTATCGGCGTGAATTCAACAACCGCTGAAGCAATAGAAACACTTGGTGCAAAAAGAAAAATTCTTGTAATCGATTATAACCCTGCAAAAATCACAAGCTACAAAGAACGAGGCATACCAATAATATGCAGCGACGCCTTGAACCTCGACTTATATGAAAGTGTTGATTTTAGCAAAACTCAAGTAGTTGTTAGCGTAATTCATGAAGCAAATAAAAATCAATTCCTCATAAAAAAACTTCGCGAGATACAGCATGACCAAAAGCGCATTGCGATAATAGTGACTGCTCCGACTGAAGAATGGGGAAGAAAACTATACAAGCAAGGCGCTACACTTGTACTAATACCAGATGTTATGGGAAGAAGAATGCTCAGCGAGCTTCTTGCAATGGACGATCTTACTAATATTAGAAATGTCGGCAGAGTATATTATGAAGAACTGCACAAACACTTCGTATTCATTAGAGAACTATGAGAGAACTGTAGATTATTGCGCCTAACTTTTTCAAAAAAATTAAAATAACTAATAACTAAATATATGATATTCATTTAGTTGCAACACACATATAAGAAATTTTATTTAATAGTTTTATCTTCACGACAAAACCTGCATCGTTAAATATTTTTTTAAGTTTATTTTTATTAAACTGCTCTAGTTTTAAACCGTCTTGAGTATACACATCACCATTATCTATTTTTAAAATATTTATACCTATCCGTTCATACTCTTTAATTCTAAAATCAATAGCATTTTCAGAATAAACGCTAACAAAAAGTTTACCATCTTTTTTTAAAACTCTTTTCATCTCTCTTAGAATTGTCAATCTATTATCAGAAAAATCCCCAAAAGTATTTCCTAAACATAAAATATAATCAAAATAATTATCTGAAAAATGCATTTTCTTTGCATCCTCACAAAATACTTCCAAATTAGAATATTGTTTAATCAATACATCCATTTCGGTTAACAAAGATTTAGAATTATCAATACCTATAAAACTTTTTACAATACCTGCAACAGATACAACACTTCTACCATACCCGACACCTACATCAAGAACTATTGAATTTTTACAAATATTATCTTTTAGAAATCTATCCTCTTTTAAAAACCAATCTTTGATAAGTTCAGAATCTGTAATAACAAATTTTTTCCAATAGTTAAAAATCAATTCTTTATCTTGAGCAACCACAGTTTAAATAACAAAATAGAATTTATTAACTTTTGCAAATATAAAATACTAAATAGTTTATCTAACATGTATCTCGACGACATCGCCAGCTTTTAAAACGTGATTTAACATAAGACGTTGACCTGGGAATTTTGCACTCTTACCCCATATTCTTGAGAACTTGAATTTTTGCACGAAGTCCTTATGGAGTTTCTCGCATAAATCCCGCACAGTGCCGCCGGTAAACATAATGAGTGGAACATCCATATCGGCCTCTTTTCTCGGCTCTTTTAAGAAAATACTCATAAGATTAAGACGTTCATAGATAAGATCGCGCAGTTCACCAATATGTTCCTTGTTTCGTGCGCTAATAAGAATATCAGGATGGAATTTTTGAGTAAGAATTCTTTTGTGTTCAATACTTACAAGATCCTCTTTGTTAAACACCATTATCGCAGGCATATATTTCTTGTTATCTTCAATGCAATCAATGAACTGATCGATATCAACATCTTCTCTTAAGAGGACATCTGCATTGTTTATCTTAAATTCTTTAAGAATTCCTTTGATGGTCTCGATATCAAGTTTTGTAAGCTTCACAGTAGACGCAACCTTAATGCCATCTCTACCAGTCTTCTTAATTTTCACATCAGGGCGTCTTGTATTGAATCGAATGCCAACGCTTTCTGCTTCGCGCTTAATTACTGCAAGCTCTTCAGGACGCAGACAATCGACGACGAATAAACACATATCAGCATTGCGCATAACTGCAAGAACTTCTTTTCCGCGACCTTTTCCGCTTGCTGCACCCGCAACAATACCTGGAACGTCAAGAATTTGTATTTTTGCGTGCTTGTAATTTAACATACCAGGAATACAAGTTAAGGTAGTGAACGCATATGCCGCAACTTCAGAACTTGTTCCGCATAACGTGTTTAGAATAGTGGATTTACCAGTACTTGGAAATCCTAAAAGAATAACCGTACCATCACCAGTCTTACGCACTTGGTACCCATCTCCCGGGCCACTGCTTGCTTTTGCACGTACTTCTTGCTTTTCGCGCAATTTAGCTATCTTAGCTTTGATAAGACCTAGATGGTGCTGTGTTGCCTTATTGTTTTGCGTCTTGAACGCTTCTTTTTCAAGGTCTGCAATCTGAGTATCAATATCGGCCATACAATACTAGTGCGAGGATGCTATTTTTAAAGCTGACCCTCAGAAAACAAAAAATACCTCATAACCTGCAACTTACTCTTTAACAAATACAAGATGTATGAAGAATATATGACCAAAAATAACGACACTGTATAAAAAAACTGAAACAGATACCGCAAAACTAAAACAAAAAGAGCAAAACTAAAACAAAGAATAAAAAATATAAAAAAACACAAAATATAACTAAAAACATAAAATATAACTAAATACTATAATCACAAATACAAATCACAATTACAGCACTATCTTCAAGAAGGATTTTTAAATAGCGAACATAAGGATATCTAATAAACACGCATAAAAAGTACAATACACAATAAAATATAGAATATATCAACAAGTAGTAAAACAAAATATGCATAAATTGTACAGCACACATTTTGTAAATATTAAACAAGCAAGAGGGTGAGATGATGCAACGTAAAGGATCGTATTTCTTCGTAATAGATGCATTCATCGGCAGTATCATCATCACAGCCGCAATCATTATTGCTACAACACAATTTTCTGCAAAATCAATCAATACTGTAACATACTATAGTGCTGAAGATTTTCTTTCTATTCAAGAAACTACTCAAATAAGAGATTATGGATATACCACCAAAACTTCTGACAGCAGCAAGGAAGATGAAATCCACAGGATGGTAAAAGAAGGAGTCATAACAAATACACAAAATACCTTGTTGCAACAAATTGTAATATTCTATGAAAAGCCAGATACTAATTCCGCAATAAATATGACAGAAGCAATCGTGGATAATACTCCTACCAGTGCAAGCATTGAAGTGTATATCACCGTAGGAGGCACAACCACACTGCTTGCAAAAAAAACACGAATCCCTTACGCTGATGCAAACTCAATCGTCAGTTCACAACGCATCATTGTTGCAAAAAAAAGCCCAACAGAAATGTATCCACCTGCAATAATAGAGGTCAGAACATGGCAATAATCCCCTCTAGAAAAGGAGTATTCATGACACTTATTGCTGTAGCTATTATGATTTTACTATTCAGCTGGATAAAGCTTACCACCCCGACAATTGATACAGAACAAGCAAATCTTCTTGCTGAACGAACAAGAATTATCGTGATGAATAAATATATGGACGTTCTCGAAACTCACATGGCTAATAGCGCAAGCGTAGCAGGATATCTCGCGCTACAAAACATCAGCGAGAAGATACGATCAAATAAGCTTAATATCACATCAACTGCCCAACTAAATAATGAACTTATGAAATGCATGTGGCTAAATGCAACTGACTGCATGCCAGTTACACAAACTCTAAATTACTCAATAAAAAACCTTACTGGACTTGCGCAACAATCGCTGAACATAAAAACAAACTACCGAATCAATAACATCTCTGTGCAAGATACACAACCATTCATAGTCACAATCACTATTAACGTATCATATAATATTTCAGATGGTACTTCGAGCAATCTTGCTACATGGAGCACAACAAGCCTCATCAACACTACAATAAATCTAGAAGGCGTGCTTGACCCGCTTTATATGTATCAATACCAAAATAGAACTTTTAAAACAGGAACAAGGACATTCCATAGCACAAACTACACAAAATACCAATTTAACCACACAAGATTTGTGAATTTCTACGATGATGCAAACTATATTGCAACATACAACAAAGGAGTAAGTGTTATACAACGATATACAAAAAACTGGGCATCAACAAGCAGTTGTTGTGGCATAACAAGCATTGTACAGTACAACGAACTGAACCAAACAGTTTTCCCCAACACAATACTTGCAAATCTTTCCCTAAGGGATCAAATGTTAGTTACAAGATACAAATATCCTTGCACAGCAGATACTCCAGATGTTGTAGGCATTATTGCCCCAATGAGCAACCCTAATGTAAGAATAGATGCAGCCACATTACTTGATACATTCAACTACAGCCAGTACAAACCAGTAAATCCATACTTCGTAACTACTTGCCTAAGCTAGAAACTAAGTTAAAAAAAATCAGATAATAATGAAAAAATATTAATTATCATATTAATCATTAATAATCTTTGAATATACGTCTGGAAAAAATAGTATAACCACTTGAGAATAATGAAGAATCTTTAAATATGCTTAAGGCGATTTTTAGACGATGAATGAGGATGTGGTGACAACAGGGGTAGATGATTTACTTCATTACCTAAGAGGAAAAGATAGAGTTGCCTTGCAAGATGTAGCTAGCGTCTTAACTGTATCAATAGATACAGTGCAAGCATGGGTAGATTTTCTCGTCGAAGAAAAAATTCTCGGTATAGAGTATAAATTCACCAAACCGTACATATACCTCAATAAAGATGAAAAGAAAACCAAAGGAAAAATACTCGAATCTACCACAATGTCGCTTGAGCAACTAAAAAAAGAGTATCAAGATAGAGCCCTTACAAAACAGATTCCACAACTTAAAATACGCGAATTATGGCTCGCAAGAGTCCAAGAAGCACTCCTTCTCAAAAGAGAATATTTTCTTGAGCAAGCAAAACGACGCCATGCTGAAGATCCTGAAAGCTTATGGAAAGAGTACAAATCAGATTTACAGTCAAGATGTTGAGATGAATATATGGTGAATACATGGAAATAGAAGAATTCCTAGAACAAGATATCATTGTATTCTTAGACGAAAGAGTTGATACTCCACAAAGCAGACTACACCCAACATTACAACCATTAATTCCTGTTGCGCAACATGATTTTGAATCAGAATTCTTCATGGCACTTGATAGAAAAGATATAAGTGAAGCAAAACAAATACTTTCAGAACTAAAACATGAATTCGATGAATGCCCGACAAGTTCGCCTGAAAAAATGCACCTAAAATCCCTTCTGCTTGACCTGTATGAAAAATTCAAAGATTATCTCGATGCACAAAATACATTTTCCTCAATAGAACAAAAACTTGATGGAAAAAGCACTCCTAGAAAATCATTGCTATCTGATGAGCCTATACCTACAGCAGATATGCAGGCCATAAAAATAACAAATACCTCACTGAATGTCAAGCCTGAAGATACTATAACCACAACTACAAACACTCAAATAATCCCAACAAAAACTCCTACAGAACCAGATTTGAACCCTGCTCAAGAAAGCACACCATCACCAACAGAGATAAAACCAATAATAGAGGAGATAAAACCAATAACTGCACCAATATTAACTGCAACAACAATAGAAACTACAGCAACAGCAGTTACACCAATACCCTCATCAGAACAAATAATTCCGCCAGAAAAACCTCAAAACAACATAAAACAACAACAATCTTTAGCACTCCTTGCAGCAGTAGATGACGTGCAAAAATTCATTGACAAAGACGATCTTCAGAATGCAATAAAATCATATCACAGTCTAAAAAAACTTGCACTACAAGAACCAACAGTACCTGAAAGCATTGCTACAAAAATCATTAGAATGCATACTGCAATACAAGAAAAAATATCTGCACAAAAAAAACTATCTGATTCACAATCAACATCATTTTTAATATCAACAAAGCCATCAATTGTGACAGCAGTACCAATAGACATATCATCAAACATTTTACCTATATTACCACCCGAACCACCTCAAAAAGTATTATCAAAAAAATCATCAGCAGATACATCTGCAGGAATGATAGATTTTGATATTGTAATACAACTAGAACAAGAAAAACTCAAACTAGACCAACTCATAAAGAAAAATGATATAGCAAACGCAATGCGAAAATACAGAACAATAAAATTACTAGTGCAACAGATTAAAAACGAAAAACGGCTTGCACTATACAAGCAAAAGCTACTACAAATATACAGCATTTTGCACGAACTTGAAACAAGCACATTAAAAGATGATACAAAGCTTCTCAAGGTACTCCCATGACATCTCCAACTGAAACATTCAAGACAGGCGTTACTGAGCTTCTAAAAGATCAAGGAGGAAAGATTTCCGAATTCCTTGATAAATATTCTCTTGAAAAAAACAATATCCTAATTGATATCAAAATCTACACAATAGAGAACGAACCTGTACCTAACTACAATATCTCTATTGCGAACATCTCGCCGACAACAAGAATCATTCTAGAGAAAATAAGGCAAGAATTCGTAAGCAAGATGAACCTTGAAGATATTCAATCATTCGAAAACGCAGATAACCTGCATCTTATCAAACAAGAATTCAAAAACGAGATTAGACGTCTCATTAACAAATACTTCCCTAAGACTGATGAAAAAACAATCAACATGTTAGTCAACTATATTCTAGAAGAAAATCTCGGTCTTGGAAAAATCGACATCTTGCTCTCAGACCCAAGACTGGAAGAAATTATTGTAAACAACCACAATGAACCAGTATGGGTCTATCATAGACAATTCGGCTGGCTCAAAACAAATATCATTATTCCTACAGAAGCAAGAATAAGACACTTTGCAATGATGATAGGACGAGATATTGGAAAAGAGATTACTAACCTTAGTCCTCTTATGGATGCGCACTTAGAATCAGGAGATCGTGTAAATGCAACACTCTACCCAATTAGCAATCGCGGAAATACTATTACAATAAGAAAATTCGCAGAAGATCCTTGGACAATCACTAAATTCATTCAAGAAAATACTACTGGTATCGAGGCCGCAGCACTTCTATGGCTCGCAATCCAAAATGAGATGTCGATTATCATCGCAGGTGGAACTGGTTCTGGTAAGACATCAATGTTGAACGTTGTATCAAATTTCTTCCCGCCAAATCAACGTATAATCAGCATTGAAGATACACGAGAACTCATTCTTCCAAGCAACCTCCACTGGGTACCGATGGAAACAAGACTGCCGAACCCTGAAGGAAAAGGCGGGATCTCAATGCTTGATCTTCTAGTCAATAGCCTTCGTATGAGACCTGATAGAATCATCGTTGGTGAAATTAGAAGACGAGAAGAAGCTGAAGTGATGCTTGAAGCAATGCATACAGGCCATTCAGTATATGCAACACTACACGCAAATACTGCTGAAGAAACAATAATTCGCCTAACAAACCCCCCAATAGACATTCCAAAACAAATGCTTTCATCAATCTCACTTATCCTCGTACAGAACCGTAACCGTAGAACTGGAAAGAGAAGAACTTTGCAAATAGCAGAAGTAACGGCATCAGGCGATCCATACATCATAATGCAATATAACCCTCAAGAAGATAGGCTTGACCTAATAAACGAGCCTAAGCACACCTATGAGCGCATCATGTTGTATACTGGAATGACAAAGCAAGATATTCAATTCGATATAAAACAAAAAATGCGCATATTGCAATGGTTGCTTACAAAAAAAATCGTCAATGTAGATGAAATTGGACTAAAACTTGCCAGTTATTACCTTGGTAACTTACAACTAGATTAAACGTTAAAATGTTTAACTAAACAATATCCATATGAACAAAAATCAGAAACTAAACCATCAGAGACTAAACTAATTGCCACGGCACATTGAAAAAGTAAATATCACGTGAATCAATGGGAATCTATCAAGAAATTGCGGCAAAGTATCCTACATTAAAACGTAAATTAACAATCGCACATATAGAGATGACCCCAGAAGAGTACATCAAACGAAATCTCATTAACGCCATAACAATGGGCATAGTGATTACATTTGCAACAGCATTATTTGTTCTCGGTATCGGATTGCCGTTAATAGTAATACCGATAATCGGCCTGCTAGCAACATACTTGCTATTCTTACTATTCATGCACAGCGTTAATGTCAAGATACATAAGCTTGCAAAAGAAATCGATAAAGATGTACTTTTTGCAGGAAGATTCTTGCTCATAAAATTGAACTCTGGAAAACCACTCCTAAATGCAATCATTGATGCAAGCAACAGCTATGGAGTTGCGAATAAATATTTCAAAGAAATTGTGCGGGATATAGAATTAGGAACTCCACTCGAGGAAGCACTCGACAAAGCTAGCAGATACTGCCCTTCAGAAAAGATGCGACGCATTCTTTTCCAAATCAGCAATGCTCTACGCATCGGTGTTGACGTAACAAACTATCTTGAAGCAATTCTTGATGAGATTGCAGAAGACCAGCTCTTAGAAATCAAAAGCTACGGAAAAAAGCTTTCGGGAATAACACTATTCTACATGTTATTTGCAGTAGTCATTCCTAGTCTTGGAATCACTATGTTGATCACCGTAATCTCATTGATAAACGTTCAAATAGATGCAGGAATGTTCATGCTCGTACTATTCATGCTCATCGTAATTGAGTTCATATTCATCAGCATTTTCAAAAGCATACGCCCAAATGTAAACATATGAATGTGCACTACTAAAATATACATGACTAGAAAATAAAAATAAATAAAAAAAACAATTTAATAAAAAAAAAATATCCAAAAAATAATATAATACGTGAACAATATGACTGACGGAATATTATACACAATCGGCAGGGCAATCATTCCGCGTAAATTACGTCCAGACTTACGTGATTATTTGCTAAAAGCCGGCTATAACGAGATACCATATTCGCTTTTCGGAATAATGTTTTTTATCGTTTCTGCAATTACATATTTTATTTACATCGGATTCTTCTACAACACGTTACACAGCAATTATCCGCAAATGCTAGAATTCGGATTCCTCACATTCATAATATTTGCAGTTACAATGTTCTTACTGCTCTTCTCATCAACAGTAATATTATACTTTAGATGGAACATAAAGATATACAATAGAACAAAAGAAATAGAATTATTACTGCCTGATTACTTAACGCTAGTATCGACCAACCTGAAAGGAGGAATGAGTTTTGAAAATGCGCTTTGGAGTGCAATCAAGCCAGAATTTGGGATTCTAGCAAATGAAGTCGGACTCGTAAGTAAAAGAGTCATGACGGGAAACGACATCACTGAAGCACTTACAGAATTTAGCATGAAATACGACAGCCCTATACTTAGAAGAAACATACAATTACTAACAAGCGAAGTTGAAAGCGGGGGAAAAATTGTAACTACTATTGATAAAGTCATTGCTGATATGAAAAAAACACAGACAATAAAAAAAGAGATGACAACAAACACTCTTACGTACATGATTTTTATAGGCATGCTTGTCATATTCATTTGCCCAATTCTTTTTGCATTAAGCTTAAAATTATTCACTATCATCAATAGCTTCCTTGCAAATATGAGTTCAAATATTAGTAGTGTTAACAACGGTTTGAATATTGGGGGAAAAGGAGGAGTCAATCCTGCAGATTTTAAAATATTCAGCATTCTTGCTATA
>CAVRUV010000025.1:0-54097 GCA_963724455.1 uncultured Candidatus Woesearchaeota archaeon | reverse complement strand
GCTGACTCATTACATTATTGTGTTGAGAAAGCATGTGTGATTGCGCGTTTGCCGGGTCAAGATATTGGAAAGATAAATATTCGGTATAGGACGCAAATCCTTCATTGATCCAAATATCACCCCACGTGGCACAGGTTACATTATCGCCCCACCATTGATGTCCTAATTCATGTGCATCCATCGAAAAGTCAAAGAATCCTAGCGTGGTCATCGTTTGATGTTCCATTCCTCCTCCGAAAGGTGCCATGCAATGACCGTATTTTTCATCCCAGAATGGGTAGGGACCGTATAGATCAGACAATAGTTCAACCAGATCTTTGGTTTTATCAATTGTTGTTTTAAAATTCGGAAGCGTTGCCGGATTATCATACACATAGTTCTGTATCAAAACAGGCTGTGGGCAGTTTGTTGGATAAGCATAAAAGCTATAATCAACATATTTTGCAACACTCACTGATATCAAATAATAGTCTATCGGATGATGTTCTTTCCATTCATATCTTTTTTTGCCATTACCAGGTCAGACATGCTGTGAGTGTACCATTAGATCCCGCTTTATTTGTTGAATCGGTGGTTATATAGAAATAGGAAGAGTCTGCTTTGTCTGTCAAGTTCATCAAGACCAAGGTCGATTAGACGCTTGTGAATTCTTAATTCATATCTTTCCCAAGAAGCTTTACCTTCACCACACGGAGTTCTTCTAGTGGTGATTTTTAGGGACTGTCTAGGCAAAGGCACTGGACCCTTAATCATAACACCAGTTTTATCTGCAATATCCTTGATATATGCGCAAACTTGGTTGATCTTGTCGATGTCAGTTGAAGCCAATTTGATTCGAGCCTTTTGCATAAGTAGTGTCCCCCTCATAATGACGGTTAAGTCAGCATGGATGAATGGTATATATAGAGAATCTACAAGTGGTTTATAAAGGTTATGGTCGGGTTTGTTAATGAAAATAAATGTAAATAAAAGTGAAGAATAAATAAAAGTGAATAAAAATTGAGAGTTAAGAAAAAATAATTAAAAAAAAGAAAAAAATGAAGCAAACTTACATTTGCTTTTTAGTCATCTCAATGCACATACCTGCAGCTACAGTTGCACCGGAGTCGCGGATTGCGAACTGGCACAATTGTGGGATGTCTGCCTTCTTCTCAATACATAATGGCTGCATTGGTTTGATGCGGACAATTGCTGCGTCGCCGTTCTTGATGAAGTCAGGGTTTGCCTGAAGTACTTCACCAGTTGCAGGGTTAAGCTTTGAGCGGATCTCTTCAATTCTACATGCAATCTGTGCAGTGTGAATATGGAAAACCGGTGTGTAGCCTACCGTGATAACGGATGGGTGGTTCAATACTACGATTTGTGCGATGAACTCAGTTGCTACTGATGGAACGCTGTCTGGGTGACCCAAAACATCGCCGCGAGTAACGTCCTTCTTACCAAAGCCACGTACGCTGATACCAACGTTGTCTCCTGGCTCTGCTGTCTGGACTTGTTCGTGGTGCATCTCAATTGACTTGCACTCGCCTGGAACTTGCTTTCCTTCACGACCTGGTACTGCAACGATCTTATCGTTTACCTTCAAGATACCTGTCTCAACACGTCCAACTGGAACAACACCGATACCGGTGATGCTGTAAACGTCTTGGATTGGCATTCTGAATGGAAGTGCGGTTGGTTTTTCTGGCTCCTTCAAGTTATTGATTGCTTCTAACAATGTTGGACCCTTGTACCATGGCATCTTATCAGTCTTCTTGATAATATTGTCTCCTGGGTAGGATGCAATTGCAAGGAACTGGATGTTGTCTAGCTTGAAGCCTACGCTCTTTAATAGCTTTTCAACTTCTGCCTTAACTTCTAACCATCTTGCTTCGCTGTAAGCAACACCAGAGATATCCATCTTATTGATACCAATGATTAACTGGTTTACGCCAAGAACTTTACTCAAGAAAACGTGTTCCTTGGTCTGTGCGTTAACACCGTCGTTTGCTGCAACGATAAGTACACCTGCATCAGCTTGTGATGCGCCTGTGATCATGTTCTTGATGAAATCTTTGTGGCCTGGTGCGTCGATGATTGTCAATTCGAACTTGTCAGTCATGAACTTCTTGTGAGCTAGATCGATTGTAACACCGCGCTCTTGCTCTTCCTTTAAAGAGTCCATTGTGTAAGCGAATTCAAAACCTGATTTACCGAGTTCTGCTGCCTTTTCTTTGAGCTTGCGCATTTCCTGTTCGGAGACTGCTCCGCCGTCGAAAAGTAAACGACCTACAGTAGTACTCTTACCGTGGTCTACGTGTCCGATGAACACGAGGTTCAAGTGGGGCTTTATTCTTGCCATAAGTTTTCCTCCAATAATTCCTCATATAAATAGGAATGTCTAGGTATGACTAAGAATCTATGATTGGTTTAAAAAGGTTTTGGTGGGTTGAAGAGGTTTTGTTAGATTGCATGAAATTCCGGATTAACACGTAAAATATTCGTCTTTTTGAAATTAAGTGAAATAAAAGATGTCTGAATTGTTGCTTAAATGAGAGAAAATAGGGTTATTTGTTATATTTCATACTTAGAATTTAGAGCTATTCTTTTGCGATGCAAGGGCGTAGTTTGTGTATCTACGCATGCATTAGATCATATTTATCATGCACAACGTGGAATCTATACTGAAGATGCACTTAAAAAATTATTATTGCAAAAGCCTCAATCCATTGGGTTGCAAGATAATAATCGCTATTTTTGCACTTATTTGCAAAAGGATTGTTTGATTAGAATAATTGTTGAAGATAAAAAAGAGTATTTGGAGATAATAACATTTATAAGATTGAATCACGTCTCGAAAACACGTGGGAAGGGTTAAAATGCAACAAACAATAATGAAACTAGCAACTAGCTCAAAAGGTAATGTTAGTTATGACTACGATAATGATTATCTTGTAATAAAGACAAAAGATAGAAATTATGATCATTCTATTGAATTAAACGATGTAATTGTTGATTTAGATTCGCAAGATAATATTGTCGGGATAAGAATATTCTACCCTACAAAATATTTGAAATTAACAAAGAGTTCAATTAAACAAATTGAGAACTGCTTTTTAGATATATCTAGTGAAGGAAAAACTCTTCTTGTAAGACTACGTTTTGCTACAACAAAAGCTGAACAAACAACACTACACGACATTCAAAGAGAAATGTTGATAGCTTGAAGTTATAGTCCTAATTTCTTTTTAGCTTGCTTTTCAGTTAAATAATTGCCTTCATTTACCCTTTTCTTTGCAGCATTTAGTAATTTAGTCTCGTTTGGAGGTCTTGGAAGTTTTTCAAATTCTTTCTTTAATTGTTCTCCCCATTCTCTAAACTCGTCAACAGTCATTTTTGTACCCTTTCCTTCATTTAATCTTTTTTCAATAGCAGTATATTTAGCCAGATTTTTTTGAATCCATTCTTCCTCTTCTTTTGGTACCCTTTCCACTTTTTTATTTGAAATAATGTTCTTTTTTACCATCTTTTCAGAGAATATAATCTTCTATATAACCGCTACGCACCTTTGTCCAGTGCATTAATAAACTGCTCCAAATGTCTTGTCTCAATGCGTGTCCTCACTATTAAGCAACCATATGCTGAACTAATTGTTTGTGGAAAGAAGAGTATTGAACTGCGCTCTTGGAAAACTAAACTACGCGGTGAATTCTTAATACACGCTTCAAAAGCTCCAGATATTGAAGCTATGAAACGATTCGGATATACCGAACTTCCATTATGGCAAATAGTAGGTATTGCTAAACTAGAAGGTTGTATTGATTACAATGGCGAAGAAGAATTCTTAGCAGATAAAGATAAACATCTATCCGAAAGTAAATTCGTTGAACATGGCTTTGTCATTAGCAATCCTCGTAGAATTATTCCAATAGATATTCATGGTAAATTAAACTTCTGGCATTACAATGGAAAAGTAGAGATTCTAGAGAAGAAGGAATAATTAAATAATAGAGTAAGTTCTAAATAATTATGAATAAAGAAGATAAAAGAATTAAACTTCTAGAATTAGATTACGATTTTAATAAAAATGCATTATTTGCAGTTTTAGTTATAACAGCATCTTTAATATTAGGATTCTCAACTACAACAGATTTGAATGCACAAAAGTTGTTAGGTTATGGCGCCTATATGTTTTTAATAATAACAGCATATTTTTTAATAGCAACTGCGAAATCTGTATATGATTTAAAAAAAGAATTAGAAGATTAAACCGCCTTGTCATAAATACAGATGACGAGCGATTTATGCAGCGAAGTCATCGTATAGTCCCGGACCGGATGGGAGGGCAGATGGGACGCGGAAGAGAAAAGAAGATATAGTATAATAGTTTACCAACATGAATGTCAAAAAATACTAATAAATCTACATTACAAGTTACTATAATTACTGCAATAATAGCCATTTTTTCATTATTAAGTTATTTTGATCAAAAACAAAATTTAAGTCAAAAAATTGTTTCAACAACACAACCATTTTATAGCGATATTTTTTTAAAAACAATATTCTATTCTTCACCGATAATAATTGCAACAGGTTTTATTTATCTTCTAATTGTCGGAATAAATAATTCAGAAACTATAACAAAAAAATGGTTAAAAACAGAATCATCACTATACGATTTAACAATAACCTTACTAATAATATTATTAGGATTTACTGCAACATTATTATTTGGTCTACACATATTGATAACCATACAATTTCAACCATTAGGAATAATATTATTTTGGTGTGAAATGATAAGTTCGACGATAATTCTTATCATCATAACTTCAACAATAATGTACCCGCACACAAAAGAATTTGGAAATCACATAGGAACTCAAATTAATAAAATAAAACGTGATGTAAAATGACTCTCTGTAAAATTTGCAAAAAGAATACTGAAGGATTACCTTTCAAATGTAAATTTTGTCAAGATAGTTTCTGCACACATCATCGCCTTCCTGAAAATCATAATTGCGTACAACTAGCGGAATATAAAAAACAAAAAATAGAAATGCAAAAAAAGATGGGTTCCGCTCTTAAAAATCTCAATAAAAAAGAATATGATTATGATAATGAATGGAGACAAGAAAGAAATAAATTTGCAAGATTACAAGAAGAAAAAGAAAGCAAAGCAAGAATAAAATATTTCAAAAAAAGATTTTCTGGAAATTACAACCCTGAAGAAAAAGAAGTAGATAATACTCCAATAATAGTTATTATGACAATGATAATAATACTAATAATATTATTTATAATAATATATTTTTTAAAATAAATTCTAAAATAAAAAAATTAACTTAATGCCCAATGCCAAACTTTTGGAACCATCCAAACGAATGCCATTACAATAACAAATAATACTGCGATTGCGAGCACTAAAAATATTCCTCTTCCTGCCTGACGAGTCCAATATTCTAGTGATCCGCCTAGTTTTGATATTTTTCTTCCAGAATGTCTATTTCTCATAGTTTCCTCCTTTGAATCCTAAATCCTTCACCGCTTCATTAAAAATTGATGATGGACTATAATTCTTTGATTTTAACCAACGACTCATCTCCGGCGTTATTCGAATAGTGACGAGCACAGTTCTTTGTTCCTCTTTCGGTTTTCGTATAATTTTGTGTATGTCCATTGTATATACAGAAGTATTACACAAGTATATAAATATTTCTATAAAATCACTCGCAATAAGCATCATATAATAAAATAATTGCGTGAAACAAATTATATACTCCAATCCAAAACAATCCTTGAAAAAATAGAGCTACAAAGAATTTCGCACTAACTGGAAATAACATAGCAAACGGTTGAAGTACCAATAGTAAAATTAAAAATATCAATCCGGAAATAACAAATTTACCCATATCTCTATTTTGTAAAGTATCATGAATTTCATACATAGATTTTTTTTCATCACAGATCTCTATTTTTCTAGATATTTTTGTTGTAGATTTCATCTCTTCTTTGTGCAATTTATTAATTTCTAGTTCGAATTCTTTCTTATCAGCAGTTTTCATTTGAACAAGTTTCTTTTTTAATTGAGATAACATGATAAAAGTTATGAAAACTCCGAATATACCAATAAACGCAAAACTCGTATTGGTATAAGTGCCTTCAGCCCATTTTCCTTGGGTAACCATGCTTGCAGACAAGGCTGCACCCAATACACAAAATAAACCTAGATTTTCAAATAGCCAGTGAATAACTTTATCAATGAATTTTTCATCTTTTGACATAAGCTCTTGAAACATCATAACTTTATATTCTTTTGCGGAAAGACTAATAAAGACTGAAATTAAAAGATAAATATGAAAGCACCTCACATCTTAATTCTAATTCTAATAATAACAATCATACTAACTGGCTGTGATAATGGAAAACAAATGCGAACACAACAACTCACAGTTTACAAAAATAACTTTGAAGATAATAATAGACAGACAAATTTCGCATATGAAAGATTTTCAGAAACATTAAACACAAAAAAAGTAAGTTATATAGGAGGATTTCGATCAAATCATCAACTTCCGGACGAAATTCTCTCAAATGATGAATATATCGCCACACTTGAAAGAGAAGTAAAAGACTTTTCATCTGAATATACTCAATTTAATATCGTAGCAGATGAATATTACAAATACTTAACTGACAATCAAGAAAAACTGATAAATGATGGAGAAAATGTAGCACAACAAAAAATAAATATCCAACAATCAAGAGCAAAATATCAGGAGAAAAAAGAAGAAATGACTGCTGCACTAAATAACTTAATAGAAAAACAAGCAGCACAAAAAGAAGCAATACAAAATATCATAAAATTACTTATTTCGTTAGCATAATAAAATTTACGTAAATAAGAGGTAAAAAATGGTAAAACTTCCACCTTGTCCAAGATGCGGTAGCGGATTAAGCTTTGACTCATATTTATGGATAACAAATGTTCTTGGAATTTCAAAACCAAAATTTATTTGTGAATTCTGTGGTTGGACAAAAACAAAAGAACAAGTCCAAAAAGACGGTGGATTAAACGTAAAAAAACATCATCACAAAAAACACAAACCTCATTCTCATCATAAAAAACATCATAGAAGATAGATTAATATGACGACTCGGAAAAAAATAGTCACAGAACCTCAACAAAGTAGAGAACCTAGAAAAATGAAACTAAAAGAAAAGATACAAATCTGTATGGGAATTATTCTACTAATAACAATTATGGGCCTTTTTTTTAATTGGTCGCCAAAAATTACTGAACAACTAATACAATGGACTATTTCTATATTAATCGGAATAATCACTTCAGCAATAGCAGGAAAAATAATTGAATCATTTACGGGAAATATATTAAAAAAAATATTTATCCCCATAACAATAGGTCCGATAAAGTTCTCAATAAGCATGTTCTTTATAATCACAATACTTGTAAAAATATTATTATTTAACTAGCAATTCTCCAAAATCTTAATAAACTCCAATTAAACCATTATCATATGACATTTCATCATAAAACATTAGATAAGTACAGAGTACAATACAACGACGTAGCATATGCAATCTTTAGAGTATTAATTGGAGTATTGTTCATGTTCCATGGTGCTCAAAAGCTATTTGGAGCTTTCACAACTCAACCAGCTCAACCAATAATTAGTCTTATGGGCCTAGCTGGAATTATTGAATTCACAGGCGGAATCTTAATTGCAATAGGATTATTTACAAGCATAGCAGCAATATTTGGCGCATTAGAAATGATAACAGCATACTTCATGGCACATTTCTCATTAAGCAATGCAATCCCTATTGCAAACAAAGGAGAATTAGCATTAGTATACCTTGCAGCATTCATCTTCATAGCATTTGAAGGCCATGGTAAGTACTCGCTAAGTAACTTGTTGTTTAAGAAATAAATTTTTTAAAATTCTTTTTTTTCGTAATTCTTCCGGATTCAACACAAGTACTCAATTAAATAATGAAGAACTATCTAAAATATGCGCATTTATGTAGATACAAATGTATATCTAGACTTATTCTTCGCAAGAAGCCCATTCGATGAATATGCAATACGATTATTTCAAAGAGTAAAAGAAGGAGAATTCGAACTAATAGTCTCAGATCATTTATTAATTCAATTACGCCTATTTGCAAAAGAACAAATTATCGAAGATTTCTTCAAAGACATAAACGTAATAACCACATATCACACTACAGAAGATAAAAAACAAACAAAACTACTACCGTATGATTTTGAAGACTCATTGCATCTAATAATAGCAAAACGTGCAGGTGCAGAGTTATTTATTACAAGAGATAAAGAATTACACTCGTCTTTTTTTATGAAGGTTAAATCTTCTAAAGATATCTTTTGAATTCTCAAGATCAGCTATTCCTTTCAATCTTTCTTCTTTAGTCAAAGTCTTTTCTTTAGCAATCCCTCTAAACTTCTCAAGTTTATAATATTCCAAGTTCTTTCGTATAGAATCACGAATAAAATCAGTCTCAGAACTAAACTGTTCTTGCGAAATAACATCTTTAATTGCAGTTCGCATTTTAGGCTCAAGGCGTATATGGACTAAATCGTTCATATATCAATAGTATATACAAATGATATATAATGATTTCTATACTAAATCATAAAAATCTATATAAAACAAATCAATTATTACAATCATACAACGTAAATAACAGAGAAACTTGTATAAATAAATTCGGCAGCGTTGAATAGGCTCTCTTCGGGGGGCTTCTTTTTCTTCACTGGACATTCATGCGTAGCATATTTAATTTCTCTCGAAATAGGTGACCACAAAATGATAGATTTCAATATGTAGTCACCTATATAAAAATAGAGAATAATACCCTTACATTTTACCTAAAAAACATATATTTATATAATTTGTAAGGGTATATTAAAAAATGCACGTTATAAAAAAAACTAAAGGAAAGAAATCATATTACTACTTGAGACATTCCTATAGAACAGATAAAGTCCATACTAAAGAGATATACCTAGGTAATAAAATGCCAAAAGATATAGAAGAAGAAAAGCAGGAACTAAAAAAAGAGTGTAATAAAGAATTATACGAAAAACTAAACAAAATAAAAGAAAATCACATTAAAGAATGGAAGAAATTCCCACAATCAATAAAAAATAAATACTTAAAACAAATAAGCATAGAATTCACATACAACACAAATGCAATAGAAGGATCAACATTAACATACGAAGATACAAGACAACTACTTGAAGAAGGAATAGCCCCAAAAAAACAATACAGAGATATTCAAGAAACAAAATCCCACGCACTTTTATTTGAGAAAATACTAACAAACAACACAACAATAACAAAAAATACAATTCTAGACTGGCATAAAGAGTTATTTCAAGAGACAAAACCAGATATTGCAGGAGAATTAAGAGATTACAGTGTAAGAGTAGGAAGTTATAGAGCGCCAGACTGGCAAGAAATAAAACAATTACTAGATAATCTATTTAAAGATCAAAACACCAATCACACAGTAGAACTCGCAGCAAGAATGCATTATCGCTTTGAAAAAATCCATCCATTCGGAGATGGCAACGGAAGAGTAGGAAGATTGTTAATGAATGCAATATTATGGAATAATAATTATCCACCGCTAATAATTCAATACAAGAATAGAAAATCATACTACAAAGCATTTCAAAGTGAAGAAAAATTCATCAACTATTTCATAAGAAGATATCTAGCTGAATACAAAAAACCGTAAATTCTCCGGCTTTTTAATCAAAGGTTTCTTTAAAGCAGAATAATAAGCAGTCATATGGGAGTTTCAATTCTAAAATCATTGAATCTAGGAAGTTTGCTAAAACTAAATCTTTCAACATCGGGCGTTAGTTTTAGTGTTGGACCAAAGGGTGCAAGATTAAACTACAAGCTTTTAGGACAAAGCCAAGGAAGGATTACGATCAATGCACAAAAAAGCGTATTCGGCATCCCAATAAGGTACAGAAAAACACTACTAAGCAAACAGGAGTTCAAATGGAGCAGCAAGTATGGCGTTTGCAATAAACAAATGAATTACGAGCATAAAGTAATCATCAATGAATTAAACGAACTACAACAACCAGGCAATCTAGAAGAAATACTCTCAAGAATCGAAGTTCATACTAAAACGCATTTTGAAAATGAAGAATTATTACTGCAACACTACCAAGTGCCTAATTACCAAGAACATAAACAAGCGCACGACAAACTACTAGCTTCACTAACAACACTAGCTCCAAAAGATAGCTACAAACACTTAACAGACTGGTGGAAAGAACATTTAACAACACTTGATGCTAGCTACAAAGATTATGTAAAAAAGAAATAATTTACACAACATCCGTAATTTTTACGAGTTTCTCCTAAACACTCAATTAAAAGATGCTAGAATAACAAAAAATGTCACATATCCCAAGTATGTGACAAGCCCCTCTTTCCGATGAACGGAGAACAAGAGCTGATTGATTGACGGGAGTCAATTTGTGATGAAATATCTCTGTTATGGTAAGGAGAAGGGGGCTTTCCCCATTTATATTCATATCGAAAAAATTAATCCAAATTTATTCTTTTGCAATCTTACTAACAAATAATCCAAAGCCGTAATACTCTTTTCTCCAAGTACCATTCACAATATAAGTCGTATTATCTTGAATATTAAACAACACAATATACGGATCATAATTACGCAATCGCACGCGAATCCCATAATCATCTACAATAAAATATTGTGTAGCGCCAGTACTTTCACCTAAAGGCAATCCAGAACGTAAATATCCTCGCAACACCAAATTCTGGTCTTGATAATCACGCGCATGATTTACATACGATGAAAAAGAGATCTTCTCAGGCGCAATAACATTAGGTGCAACAACAGAGGGTATAACAACAGTTGGTGTAACGACTTCTTTTTGCGAAGTAGTAGTTGTACAAGAGACTAATAACAGCAATAATACCAAGAAATAATATCTCATAAAGAGAGCAAAAGCTATTGAACTATATAAAAATTAAGAAAAAAATCACTTCTTATTAGCTTTTCCGCCCATGTAGAAGAATTTCTCTACACTAACATCAGATGGAGCAACATTGTTCCTATCAATTGGTTTATTTACTGGAGGCGCATCGCGTTCGATTCTGCCAGCAGGCATGTTAGGATAAGGATTATTGTATCCTTGCTGAGGCTGTTGCTGAGGATAACCTTGTTGTTGCTGTTGTGGAGGATATTGCTGCTGTGCAGGATAACCTTGTTGTGGCGCTTGTCCATACCCTTGATTATAATTTTGTTGAGGAGCTTGTTGTTGCTGTTGTTGCGCATAACGAGGAACTTGTTCTGGAGCTTGTGTTTGGTGCTGTGGAGCATCAGCATACATTTGTACATTAGCACCATTAGCTTGAGTATAGGAAGGATCCTGCTTGACACTGTGTATTTCTTTTCTCAAATCCTCTTTTACCTGGGAAAGTTCGTCACGGAGTTTTTGAAATTCCGCAGCAATCTTCTTGGCTTGCATGTCAAGCAGGAGTTCGATTTTTTGTGTTAGAAGTTCATCTTGTAAAGCCATATATGTCACCGTCGTCGCTATTTAGGATTATTATTGTAGTCGCGCTGCGAATCTCCACTTGCAATGAAGGGGTTAAGCAACGCCTGATTATGAATTACTAAATTTTTCTACTATCACTATTACTTATTGCGTTTAACAAAATAAAAAATAAAAAATAAAAAAATGATTTATGCTTTCTTGCCGAAGTTCTCTGCTAGGAACTGTATCATCGTCTCATTTCCTGCAGTCTTGTACGCTTTTTGTGCCATTTCGAACTTGCCATCTGATAAGCATGAGTCGCCAAGCACGGATAATCCTTCTTTGTCGCCTGCTGCTTCAAATGCTTGGAATGCTAAATCAATTTCGCGTGTCTCAAGGCATCTCTTGCCTAGTTCGGTTAAACGTGCAGTATTGCCGCTTGCTTTGAAAATCTCAATAGCGATTTCCCAGCGTTCTTTTGCAATGCAATCTTCGCCGACTTTATTCAACGCTTCAACATCGTTTACAAGAACGAACGCGCTCATCGCATCCTTGATGTGTCCATTCTCTAAGCATTTATGTCCAAGAGCTAGTAAACTTGTTTCGTCGGAAGCTAGACGGTAGCAATTGATTGCTTGTGAGATCTGTCCAACACCATCATAATGTTTTCCTAACTGTTGCAATTTTGCACGGCTTCCAGCTAGAACATAAACTTTGATTGCTAAAGCTGTTTGTCCCTTGCGGTGATATTCGTCGCCAAGCGTTTCAAGTAATTTTACTTTTGTTGCCGGGTCGAACATTGTCAAATTAAGATTATCAACGCCCTTTTCAAGTAGGACTGGTAAGATGCGTCGCAAATTATCTAGCTGGCGCTTGCTTGCCTCATCGTGTAAGAACTGTTCGTTTCTTTCGACTATCTGGTCGACCATCTTTCTAACAATTGGGTCGTCGCTTGTCATGTTTTCACCTTGTACACTATGATCAATTTTTTGATCGTGATTGTGAGTTATAGTTGTCGTTGCTGTGTGTTATGAAAATAGGAATAAAAAATAAGGATAAAAGAGAACAGATTTATACAAACTCTATTCCGAGCTCGCCTTCAAAGAGTCCTTTGCTTTTCTTCTTGGTCTCTTTGACATCTGCTTTACCAAGCAAGTTGCTTCCGCGTACACCAGTCATGATTGTCATGACAGTGATCTTGCCTTTCATCTCTTCAACTATTCTTGCGCCCCAGATAACGTTTGCGTCCTGGTCCATTGCTTCTGTTACAAGCTCGCCGACTTTGCTGACCTCATCGAGTGTCAAGTCTGGTCCGCCAGAAACGTGGATGAGTGCACCGGTTGCGCCAGTATAATCAATATCCAATAGTGGGTTTGCTAGTGCGCCTTTTACTGCTTCTTCAACTCTGTTAGTTGTATCCGAGCTACCTACGCCGATGACTGCTACGCCACCATCGCGCATGATTGCTTTAACGTCTGCAAAGTCCAAGTTTACAAGTGAAGGTACGCTAATAATTTCAACAATGCCTTTAATCATAGTTGAGATTAATTCGTTTGCAACAGCAAATGCCTGGTTGACTGGCAAGTTTCCTGCAATCTGAACTAGTCTGTTGTTATCAATAACAATGACTGTGTCGCAGAACTGGCGAAGTTGGTGTAGACCTTCTTCTGCCTTGTCGATTCTTGCTCTTTCAATCTTGAATGGCATTGTTACTGTGCCGATTACGATTGCGCCGCTCTCTT
This sequence comes from uncultured Candidatus Woesearchaeota archaeon, assembly GCA_963724455.1. Classification (GTDB taxonomy): domain Archaea; phylum Nanobdellota; class Nanobdellia; order Woesearchaeales; family UBA525; genus UBA525. Next base: position 40,795 of record CAVRUV010000025.1, on the reverse strand, counting down.
TTGCCATCTGTGCAACTATTGGTGCGCTACCTGTTCCGGTTCCGCCACCCATGCCTGCACAGCAAAAGACCATGTCTGCACCGCGAAGTGCATCCTTGATTTCTGTTTGTGATTCTTTAGCTGATTCAGCGCCCTTTGTTGGGAAACCGCCAGCACCAAGACCTCGTGTTACGTGGACGCCAATTAAGATCTTGCGATCTGCTTCCATCATGTCGAGATGTTGCTTATCTGTATTCAAGCATACAATCTCTGCACCACGTACGCCCTTTTTATAGAGCCAGTTAGCCATGTTACTGCCGCCACCGCCGCAGCCAAAAACTTTGATATTTGCGTGTCCTACTAGAAGTTGTTCTTCCTCTCGTGCCATTCGAATTCACCTTTTATGATTAGTCGTCGACGAATGCTTACTCTGTCGCACCCGGAATCATATACTCGGGTTTTTAATATATAAATCTTGCGATTAGTATACTAAATGCGACACCTGTGTAGCCATTTATCGCGTATTTTTTTCATTTCAAGAACAGTTGCACGACGGAAATTATGTTGTTACCTGCCACCGTGTTCCTATTCCTAAGAGAAAACACGAAGTTTCCACTATATGAATGTTACTATTTTATGCGAACTATCGAATCAATATTGAAAATCATAAAAAATTCCGAGAAACAATAGTAGGATTTAATAGTAAAAATCGTCGATAAAAAATGCAAATTATATATCTAAACTATACTGAAAACTAAATTAACAAAGCAAATCCTAACTATTAATCATCACTAAATCCTGAATAACTAATATTAGTAAAGCCTAACTAACTACCAATCAATAAATCCTACTAACTGTAATCAATCATTGCGCTTAACAATTATCTAGACAGAATACACCACATAACACTATACACAAAAGCACTCAAAAAAAAGAAATAAAAAAATAACCATACTCCGTTCAATTTATTCTCTACTTTCCTTTCAATTTGTCCTCTATCTTCTTGCAATATGAAAGTATCCCTGAAGATAATACTTCAGCAAGTCTTTGATTATACTCGCTAGCATGATACAACGCATCCATATTCTCAGGATTTAATTCCAACCTACCGTCGGGAGGAAGATTGTGTGCGTAGCAAGTATCGCGCATCCCATCAAAACCTGAAATTCCGCAACAATGCGATATATCCCACCTGCTAATACCAGTCTTTCTATCAAAAACTGCAATAGAAGATAATCTTCCAGGATAACCCGCAGTCATATGAGACCCAGATTCTAGACTTAGAGATATCTTGGTAGGAGTTATTTTAGAATCATACTCATGGCAATCATATCCAAATTTAAGAGATACAACTCTTCCTTCTTTAATCACAACTTCTCTTTCAACAATTCCTTCTAAGACATCAACCATACATACACCATCCGTACAAATCTTTTCTGACTAATAGGATTTTAAGATTAAATACTCTTTCGTAATAGGATGTACATTAATAGAAACTACACAAAAGATAACATCACAATAGAATATATACAATCAAACTGATGAAAATATTTAGAAAATATAGAGAAAAGTAAAAAGACACATAAAGAATAGATAAACGCAAAGAACAAATCATAATTTAATAGAAAGTAAAGAACAAATAAAAAAGAAAAGAAAAAAATAATCTTTCAAGATAAAGCTTATTCGCCTTCTTCGTTCTTGATACCCTTACGTGAGCAGATATTAGCTACAATCTTGCCTTGCAACTCGTGAGGGAGTCTTTCGAAAGTCTGATCGACTACGAAACTACTACCGCGTCCGCCTGTTGCGCCACGTAAATCACCGGATAACCCAAACATCTCGCCAACTGGAAGCTTTCCAATTACTGTAACAGATCCGGTTTCTTGAATCATATCTAATAACTGACCACGCTTGTTGGTAATCAACTTGCTGATTTCTCCCATGTATTCAGCTGGAGCTTCAAAGCGCAATGTTTGCACTGGCTCGAAAAGCATCGGTGTTGCCATACGCATTGCTCCACGAATACCTTCACGTACTGTTGGATACATCTGAGCTGGACCACGGTGGATTGCATCCTCGTGTAATTTCAAATCAACAAGACGCACCATTACACCAAAGCATGGCTCTTTAGCTAGTGGACCCTTCATCATAACGTCTTCAAACATATCATTGACAAGTTCAATGATTTCACCAATGTGAACTTCACCTTTGGTGTCATCCATAAAGAGGCTGTTATTGAATACGTTACGTACGTTACGAGTCTCCTTTAGAGGCATTCCTGCTTCTTCAAGAGTTGCCCATAATGAATCGTCCTTCTTTTTTACTCTACCAGATTGGATTTTCTTTTCTTTCATCGCCTGCATAACGCCTGGGGGTAATGGTTCGACAACGAAGTATAAACGGTTGTGCTTGTTTGGGGATTTTCCTTCAGCAGGCTCAGCGTTCTTTCGCGTAACAGTCTCTCTGTAAACAACGACTGGTGGTGAAGTAATAATTTCAACACCCTTCTCTTTTAAGATTCTGTTCTCAATAATCTCAAGGTGCAATTCACCCATACCAGATATCAAGTGCTCACCAGTTTCCTGGTTCAACTCAATCTTAATGGATGGATCTTCCTTGCTGACTTGGATCAATACTTCAATAAGCTTTGGAAGGTCAGATGGTCTTTTAGCTTCGATAGCTTTTGTAATTACCGGATCGAACAAGTGAGTGATTGCTTCAAACGGCTCGTCTTCTTCAAGAGTTAAAGTTTCTCCTGGAAAACCATTCTTAAGTCCGCCAATACCGATAATGTTTCCAGCTGGAACACCATCAACGATCTCTTTTTTTGCACCGTTGTAAATGTAGACTTGCTGGATTCTTTGCTCTTGCTTTGCTCTATTCAAATAAACAGTCATTCCTCTAGTGATTGTGCCGCCGAATAATCTTCCTGCTGCAATTTCACCAGCTTGTGGATCAACTACTACTTTTGTAATTACGAATGCAAGCTTTCCTTTAGGATCGCACTTAATCAAGCTTTGACCAAGTGGAGATTCTATATCGCCGTGCCAGATCTTTTGGATTCTGTAAGCAGCCGATTGTGGAGGGGTAGGATGGTGTAAAATAACACTGCCTAGTACAACTTCGTGTAACGGTGCTTTCTTTCGAAGTTCAGTTGAAGCATCTCCTTCATAAGCAGTAATTACATCCTTGAAGCTGATTCCCTTCTTCTTCATATATGGAATCGATAATGCCCAATTGTGAAATGCGCTACCAAAGCATACACTGCCATCAAGTACGTTAACAACGAACTTGTCTTGGAAAGACTCTTCAGCAATAGCACGAATCTTCTCGTTTACTTCCTTGATGATGCCGATAAATCTTTCCTGCATCGCTTCCGGAGTAAGCTTAAGCTCTTTGATTAAACGATCAACTTTGTTAATGAATAAGATTGGTTTTACTCGCTCTTTTAGTGCTTGACGTAAAACTGTTTCAGTCTGTGGCATCATACCTTCTACTGCACAAACTAGAACAATGCAACCATCGACAGCGCGCATTGCACGAGTAACGTCGCCACCAAAGTCTACGTGACCTGGAGTATCAATTAAATTGATCAAGTACTCTTTACCATCGTGCGTGTGCACCATGCTGACTGCAGCTGAATCAATAGTAATTCCTCGCTCTGCTTCATCGTCGTGAAAATCCAAGACGCATGCTTTTCCAGCCAGATCCTCACTCATCATACCAGCTCCTGCTAGTAAGTTATCAGAGAATGTAGTCTTTCCGTGATCAATATGTGCACAGATTGCAATGTTACGAATACGGTCTTGTTGGACCATCAAATCCTTTACTCTATCTACCATTTTTGCCATTAGTATTCACCTTGTGTGGATCGTATTATCAAATTTTATGAATATAAATTAAAAAAATAAATAAAAAAATAAAGTGTTTATCATTCACATCAGACTACAAACAATCGCGTTCAATATTAAAACGCTCATTAATTATTTTGTATTCTGAAGCTGCATGATACTAGCCCTTACGATAAAATAGTGCATCTTCTAAACGTGACCAGACATGAATCTCTTCAGGTCTAAACCACACTTTGATTTCGCGCTCTACTTCATGAACTGCGCCACTTGCATGGATAAGGTTTTGTAACGGACGTTCAAGCGTATCTGCCATCAAATACGTTTCAAAACTATAGTCTCCACGAATTGTGCCAGGCACTGCATCTGCAGGTGCTGTTGCACCGACAATTTTTCTGACGTGTGCCACTGCATTATGACCTTCAATAATTAATGCAACAATTGGACTCATGCTAATAAAATCCATAAGTTGTTGTCTAATCAATCTACCGTGTTCTAATGCAGTTCTATTCAGCTTAATGCCCTTTTTTTCATAAGATGCAAGTGTTTTTTCACCAACACTTTTTAACCATTCTTCATCATCAGCATAATGCTCGCCCGCTAGCTCTTTACTAGCATAAACCATCTTCATCGCGATGATTTTGAGGCCACAACGTTCAAAACGAGAGATAATCTCTCCAATTATGCCACGTTGTACAGCATCCGGCTTGATAAGAACGAGTGTCCTTTCCATTATAGGTTTAGTATCTGACATTCACTCACTCTTCTACTGCCTTTGCTGCTTTTTTAACAGGGGGCTTAGCTGTTTTTTTAGGTGCTTCAGTCTTAGGTGCTGCTTTTGTAGCCTCTTTTTCAACAGGAGCGTCTACATCATGCTTGTGCTTTTCTTCGTGAGCATGTGCTGCCATCTGCTGTGATTTGAACTTACGTCCTTCAACAGTGTAGCGTTGCTCTCGAGGAATTCTCTTCAGCTTAAGCATGTTTTTTTCGCATCGTCTTGAGCAGAACCACAAGATCTTAGCGTCCTTTTGGACGTACATCTTGCCAGTTCCAACTGTGATCTCGTGGCCACAGAATGTGCATGTATTTGCCATAATTCACCTCTATGCGCCGCCGCGACCGCTCTTAGTGAGTGGACGTGCTTCGATTTCAGTCTCACGTAGCATAAGGATATCTCCTAGCTGCACTGGACCTCTGACGTTGCGTCGAACAACTTTGTTCTTATCTCTGCCGTCGAGGATTCTACAGCGAACTTGAATAGCTTCGCCTCGAACGCCGGTTCTACCGACCACTTCCTCAACTCTTGCAGGGACTGCTGGTGTGAAGGTCACACCGCCCTTGATTGGTTCATCTGCCATTGTAAATCACCGTCTTACAAGTTCTTGATAAGGTCTTTTGCGTCGCCTTCAACAATAACTGCAATTGCTGCTGTTCCAACTGGTAAACCAGCTGCTGCACCGAGGTCTTCCTTGCGGTCAACTTCAGCGTACTTGATGCCCTTTTCTGCTGCTAGCAATGGTAAGTGCATGATAATCTCTTTAGGGGTTACGTCTCTTGCGACAACAACGAACTTTGCTTCTCCTCGCTCAATGAGCTTGGTTACTTCGTTGCATCCCTTGCGGATCTTTCCGGTCTTTCTTGCGATTTCAACAATTTCTAATGCGTTGTCTGACATAGTTTTTCCTCCAATGGCGGAGATACAAGAATACTCGTACCTCGTTCAGCGACTCGTGGCCGCTTCATCACTCATAGGTATCTTGGTGGAACCACGGTTTCTTTATAAGAGTTGTGGTCGAAGGCATAGAGGAGAATTGGAATTAATTAAAGAGAATAGAATTGTTGATAAAAGTTTGCATAAAGTTTGTGAATAAAAATTTACACAAAGTGCTGCCTTGGAGCAAGACCAGAAAATCGAGCGATTGGTGCAGCTCGATTTTCGTAAAACCTCGAAAGAGCAAACCTCCGCAGCACGAGAAAAATTAAAAAAATGATTATAAAAATAATCGTAAAAAATACCAACTACTGGTAAAAACTGCGAAGAAGTAACATAATCAACACTACTGCAAGTATGCTGGCCGACGACAATACACAAAAAAACACATTTCTCGAGGACTAATCGACGATAAAAAAACAAACATTTATATACTTCTTTTCCATACCTAAGCTCCTTCCTTCTAGTAAAACACAGGAAGATGGTTGGGAATAATTATTCATACGGGTGAAACTATGATTGTGAATTATGCGGTCGAAACAAAACAACAACACGACGTCGATTTGAGTTCCGAGAATCTAGCAGTAGAAATCGACTTTGATGAGATGGATTTAGAATTCGAAGAAGACTTTGACGATTAAATACAATCCTGATTTTTCTACATAATTATTTGTAAGACACCGCAATTTATGGGTGTCGCAATTTACGACTTAAAATAAGACTATGAACTAACTCAATGAACGCGGAGAATATGCTGTTCCCCCATCACAGATTTCGCTGACGACTCGTCTTTGCCTGTGCGCAACTAGCTCACAGCGACTCGTCGTCAGGATTTAATCCAAGGCGTTCAATCTAAAAACAAAATAATAACCAAAATAATAATTATATACTCAAGGCGTTCAACTTAACAAAAAATAACACTAAACCCTGAACAAAAAAATTTAACCATAATTAACCTACCACAACCTTTTTTATATCCCAACATAAAAGCAATAATATGTTACTTGAACTTGCAATACTCTTCATTCTCATAATGGTAGCATTACTAGCCCACTACATATCAAAAGAAGTTCCTGATGAAGTGCCAGTTGCAAGAAAATATGTAGAATTAGGAACTGATGCGCTATTTCTTATTACAATAGGAATAACAATCTGGGCATTTGATCTTAAAATCGTTGCAATAGTTATTCCTATAGTACTTATCATTGCAAGAAGAGTATTGAACATTACAAGATTATACACCCCATTATACGCACCAGTTACCGGCGCAATACTTGCAGTAAGCATTCTTACTAAAATAGAAACAGTAATCATCATACTTGTTCTTTCGCTTAACTATACGATAGGTATACAAGCAAAAAACTGGAAGAATGTACTGCGTAGTATCTGGTTGCAACCGGCTGCAGCCATCATTATCTACATAATCCTTCACTTGACGCAAGCTATATAAAGAGACCCCAGTTCTTCGAAAATACGCAATAAAATATTCAGTGCAGATGCACGAATCATTAGAATCATAAAATAAACAAAAAAAATGCCCCTGTAGGCTAACGGATAGACTACTAGGTTGCGGTCCTGGAGATCGGGGTTCAATTCCTCGCAGGGGCGTTTACTTTTTTATAAGGAATATTCACAAAAAATCACCGGGTGAACTGTATGAGTAAAAACAGCAGAAAAAATAAACTGAACAAAACAGTATCGGCAAAGAAACAAAAGTATGCAAAGTTTGCAACTGGAAAAGATGAACGTATAAGCTCTCGTTCCAAAGTGCAAGATCGCATCGTCCCACAATCATTGATTAATGAGAATGATTCGCAAGTAGCTCAGCAAATGAGAAAACTGCACAGCACAAGAATCAAGGAAAAGGACAGCAAGAAGAGATAAGTTTCTATAAATATCTCAACAATTATTTTTTCTTATTTTTTATATTTCTAATCCAACATACAAAATATAACTGATGTGGCAAAACATCTATAAAGAACACATAAGACAATAAATAATACATAAGACATTAAATAAGTAAAACAATTATATAAGACAATAAAGAAAATAAAAAATTCAATATTAATGAAGATGAGTTAATTGAAGATGGGATAAATGTCAATACAACTACGATTCATGTTATTTTTTGCAACCGCAATGATAATAGTTATATTGCTCTATTGGTTGGTTATAGGAAGATTATTCTCATATTTCAACATTAAACATGCATGGATTGTAGCAGTCAGCGTAGTTTTAGTTACATTTTTTGCAATGTTCTTGCAAGGAAAACTCAATTCTGTAGCCTCATATAGCCTACAAATGAGCATGCTTACAATACTAGGAATAGTGTGGTTCTCCATCGTAGTAATTGCAATAGCGGAGATTGCAAAATTCTTTATTCCAAAAGAGATAGTAGGTTTCTTAGCTTTAGGAACGATCGCAATACTAACAGGCATCGCACTCATTAGTGCAAATACCCTGCAAATAGAGAAAATCACCTTAACATCACCTAAGATTACTGAACCAGTGCGAGTAGTACAACTAAGCGATTTGCACATCCAAGGACCAAACGGCAATGAGCATTATCAAAAAATAATAAAAAAAGCACTAGACCAAAATCCCGACATCATTCTTATCACAGGAGATATCATTGATCCCGGCCTACCTGCAAAATTATCCTACGACACTAAAGTTCCAATCATTGCAACATTCGGAAATCATGAATTTTATGTTGGTGAAAACTTCTCTGAGAAATATCTTACAGATTCTGGAATGAATGTACTTCGTTCAAAATCAATAGACTTTAAGGGAATTACAATAATAGGTATTGATGATGCAGCAGCACTACCAAGAGTGCAAGCCGCAATTGCAAACGCGAACACAAAACAATACTCTATTCTTATGTATCATAGCCCAAAGAATGTAGACAATATATCAGGCGTCGACCTAATACTAAGCGGACATACTCACGCAGGACAGATTTTTCCATTCAGATACCTTGTAAATACGCAGTTCAAATATGTGAATGGATTGTTTGATCTGAATGGAACAAAACTCTATGTAAGTTCTGGCGCTGGAACATGGGGCCCGCCAATGCGTCTTGGCACAAATAGCGAGATTGTTGTATTTGATATCAAACCAGCGCAGTAGATCTAATCTAAGAAGTTTGATATCATTGAAAATTTGAAATAATTTTGACAAATATCTATAACTACTCTTCTGTAACATAGAAGATTTAAGAAGGCAACCTGTTAATAACACATAATGGATGAAGATATGAAAAGAGTTCTTGAGGAACTACGCGAGATAAAAGCACTCATCAAGCAAGATCTTGATCTAGATAAAAAAGACTTAGACCTTGACACTAGTGAAATGTCAATAGAACAAAACATAGAACAAGAAGAAAAAGTTATCGAGCAAGAAACAAAAAATATTGATGAGAACACAAAAGGTTTTGCTGAAAATCTTACCGGCCTTAAGTATGTAAGTCTTGATGCGTGGCATCGCACCGTATGGATAAACTGTGAGTATAGAAAATCAAAAGAAGAGACTAGAGAAATAGCATATACCTGCACACTCTACAATGGCCCTTGCAAATTCGAAATCTGCCCAAAGAATATTGGCCAAAAAAAGAAATAGAAAAATAATTTTATAAATTTTTTATTGTTTATTTCTTAAATTCACCATTGTTCAAGCTCTTGTTCAACACGATTAGTCCATTTATTTACTATATCCAAAACTGTCTTGCGTATAACCTTTTTATCATTTATCTGATACTCAAACACATAACCCCCACCAGGAAGATTCTTTTGCATGCGCTTAACGAGGTTCTTATCATGCAGTTTCTTTACTGCGCGTTGTGCAGTACTCAAATCCACATTAATTTTTTTTGCAATAGCTTCAGTCTTAAATGAGCCAGTACTCTTCAAAAGAAATTCAAATACTTGAACATCTGCTTTAGTAAGCCCTAGACTACATTTGATAATATCTTGTAAGTTAAACTGTTTGCATGCAAAATCTATCATAATATGCCCCCGAAGTACTGTATCTTAATAGCAGTTCTTTTTATATGTTGTGAAAAACACCTCTGCAATCATTATGCTTTTGCAGTAATACACTACAATAATCCATTATACTCAGCAGTTAATCAACCTTTAACAAGATATACCTTAACATAGCTTGTTTTAAGCACCGACGCTTGTGCAGGAAGGCTCGACAAATCGTCTTTAGATGCAAGATCGCGAGTTGCGTCTAATTGTTTTCGAATATTCTGCACTCCAGTATCATTAAGTTCTGCTTCAACTGCCTTCAAACGCGAATCAGAAACAGCATATGCTTCAATAACAAGCTTTGCATCTTTAGCATTTGCTGCATCAATGACAACTTCCATACTATCATGAAAATCTACTAATAAAACACTAAGCAATGACAAATCATTACGTCGTAGCATCTCATTGAAAATAGGACGTATCTTTTCCAATTGAATATGCGCATTTGTTAAATTACCAGAATAAACAAGTTCTTTATTCGCTGCAATAATAGTTTGGATAGTAAAAAGATCTGAACTAAATATTTCATCGCTCTTGATTGCAGGAGGACGATAGGAGGAGTATTTCTTCTCAAAAGAATTCATTGCGACTGCAAACGCATCATAGTTTGCTATTGCTGCAATGCGATTGCCTTGCCCTGTCTGAAACAATGCCTGTTTATAGGGTGCATTTACTGCATTAAAATCTTCAATGAATAATTTTTTACTAAAAACATCGCTTGCATATACACCTGCAATCAACAATATCATTACACCAATTGCTACAGAGATAATAATAACTTTTGAGGGCTCTTTGCGAGGTGTTGTGTTAATAGATAATGGAATATATGCAGGACACCATCTAATAAGAGCAGTAATTGCAATTATTATTGCAACAATATAACTAATCATAGCCCACGGTTGAGCGAGCCAATACCAAGATAGTATTGCTAGCATTCCTGCCGTTGTCATTCTTATGATTCTGTCAATTGTTCCAATGTTGTGTTGCATAATATCCCTCAAACCTATTTCTATTCTTTTACGATCTTATCAAGTATTGTTTTCATAAGACACCAGTCTGTAAATCCGAATTGTAATAAGTTCAAGCCTATGAATGCAGTTAATAATAACCAGTAAGGCGATACAAAGTATGCTAATGCTGCTGAAGTTAGAACTAGTGTTCCGATGATGCGTCGCATGTAGCGTTGGACTCGTTGTTCTTTTGCGTATGTTTTCATGTAATCCACCCATCGTTTTTTTGTAATTTGCTTATGCTTTTTTCTTAGTAGCATCATCTTCTAATAAGAAGAAGAATGCTGGTAGTATCACCACACTAACAAATAGTGCGAAGAATATACCTATTGCGAGTATTATTCCAAGACTTCTCATGCTAGGCATGATTCCGAATAATAATGCAAGGAACCCACCAATCTCAGCAAATGCAGATCCAGATAATCCAATAATAAGGAACTCTTGGAATTTTGCAATTGCTTCATCCTTTGGATATTGTACAAGGAAGTCATCATAGAAATGATAGACACTATTGATACCATAACTTGAACCAAGCGCCATAATCATTGCTGCAGCAACCATCGTTACAACATTAAGTTGTATTCCTAAATATCCTGTTACTCCTAGTGCCCAAATGAGTGATAGTATCATGATGAGCATACTATAAATTGTTTTTTTAATATTGAATCTGTAGTACACTAACAAGAATGCTATCATCAATAGGAAGCTAATAACCGTGATGTTAGTAAAATCGCTGATGATTACTTTGAATGTTGCTTGATCTATTGCACCAAATCCCGTTACTTGTGCATTAAGACCAGGATTTTCAGCCTCTAGTGTTGCAATTGAAAATCTAATATCCGTCAATACTTTTTTTACTGTTTCTGCTGATGCACCAGTATCTGCGCGTATCATAATTACAGTAATACTTCTATCCGAATTCACATATTGTGTAATTCTAGTGTCTTGTTTTGCAACAGAAATTATTTGATTCTTTTCAAGCGAAATAGTTCCTGCATCTTCTTTTATGATATCACTAACTGAACTTACTTGTTTTACATTATCAATTCCACGTAAGCTTTGAGATAACGAATCTATATATTTTAGATTTGAAGGTGCATAAATATCGTTATTTGTTCCGTCGGTAGATAGAACTACATATAACATGTCTGCACCATATGCACTACGCATATCGTTCATGACTTTTACTTCTTGAATATCTTGAGGTAATACTTTTTCAAGGCTCGGCTCTACGTGATGTAGTAGCATTGGAATGCCCGGAACTGTTGCAATAGTTATCATCAATGCTAAAAGCACGAAAAACCACGGGTGCTTTGATTGCACTTTGCCTATCTTGTAGCCTATATCTCTGATGGACATTATGCTCGCCCCCTGATGTTTTTCTTGTCGCTGATTTTTTTATCAGAGATGTGTTTTATTTCTTGCTCTGTTTCTTCTGCTTTTTTGTTTGCATCAGTAAGAACTAATTCTCCTTCTATTCCGAATTTCATTCTATCTTTCGCCCAGTAGATTATTTTTTCTTCAATAATGAATAATGCAGGAAGACCCACTACTGAAAGTATGAATGCTAGTGTTACTCCCATCGCCATAAGCAATCCGAATCTTCCCATTTCAGGCATTTGTCCTAATGTGAATGTTAGGAATGCTATTGCTGTTACGATAGTAACTATCGTCAACACATATCCTGTGTTTGCCATAGTTTCTTCAACTGAGTATTCAAGACTCTCGCCTTTTTTTCTTTCATATTCGAATTTGTTTCGTAAGTGGATGCTGTAATCTACTCCGATTCCTATGACCATTGCGGCAACTCCGCCAGCAAGAGTGCTGATTGGTAAATGCAAGTAGCCCATCATTCCGTATAACCATACAATAGATAGTAATATGCTGACCATTGGCACTAGTGCTGCAATAATACTGCCGAAGATAATTGCTACAATTACGAATACAAATAATGCTGATAGTTTTTCAGTTAGGCCACGATCGTGCTCTATTACTTCTCCAAGTTTTTGTTGAATCACTGGCGTTCCAGTGATTTGAATAATAGTTCCTCTAGGTTTTCCTACACTATCAATGTCTTGTTTTATTTTTGTTGCAAGTAAATTCATGCGTGCATCATTTGCACTAACATCAGTGCTGATCATAAGAACAGTATTAGTATTATCATGATTTACGAACATACTTAGTTGATCACGCACTTGCGGATTATTCACAATCATTGCATAATTTTGTTCATTCACTGTGATTCCTTGTCTTTGTGCTGCACCATCAATAACATCTGTAAACGTATTAACTGAGAGAATACTATCTTCTTGTGCAATAGTCGTTTTAAGTGATTTCACATAAGAATAATATTCGTAATCTAAAATATCTCCACGAACTATTATTGTAGAATCAGGATTTATTCCTACAACAACTCCTAACATATCTTGACCAAGATGTTGATCACGTAAAGTATTGAATGCTTTTATCTCTTCGATGTTTGTTGGCATCATTTTCTCAAGCGATGCTACAGTCTTTACTTGTGCAACTCCACCAAGTAATACAATAGTTACAGCAATTATGAAAGCGAGCGTTAAGAATGGATGCTTTACTTGTATATGTGCAATAGAGCGCAGAAAGTCTTTGTACTTGTTTGGTTTTTCCAAATCGCGCAGTCGTTTTTCAGTCATAAAGTTCGCCCCATATGATTATAATAATATGTTGTTATGATGTAAATAATAAATTTAAAAAAAATAAAAAAATCACTTACGCTTTGGAGAATCATTGCGTTTTGTAATAGCTACAATGATCGCAACGATTACAACTAATGCTACGAATATTCCTGCATACACCGGATAGTTGTTCTCCTTTTTTCCTGTGATGCTTACTACTGCTGCATCTGTGTAGGTGTACACATTATCGTCTCCTTCTGCACCATCTCCTTTTGCTCGTATGACTACGGTTAGTTTATGGTCTTTGATTTCTGCATCATCGGTTACGCTTAATGTAAATACTGCAGTACCATTTTCTCCAGGTTTTAATTGTCCGAGATAATCTGATCGTACATCCATATTGAATGGTTGGCTACTTTGTTTTAGTATTCTAACATCAACTGCGTCTGCAGTTTCTTCGCCTTTATTTTGCACGATAACTTTCAAAGTCATATCATTTCCTGCGAGTCCACTGCCAGAACTTTGTATTACAACAACATTTGGTTTTTTCTTTATTACAACTTGAAAACTGCCGCGTAATTCATAGTTATTATTGTCGACATCTTGGTATGTTAAAACATATTGTATATCATAAACTCCTTCTTTGATGAAGCGATCTGTATCAATATAGAATTGTACTGGGTGTTGTTGCATTGATTCAATGCTTCCAACAGTTAAATCATTATTGTTGGTGTACGCTGAGCTAATTCCGTCTGGATAGCTAAGTTTTATTCTAACATTCTTTGCTAGTTTTTCACCAGTGTTGGTGAGTGTTGTTGTAAGAAGAATATTTTTGTCTCCGCTTCTTATTTTTTCAGGATTGCTTACTACGTTTGCAACTGAAAGTACTATGCCTTGTTTTTTTACTGGTACTGAGAATCGTAAATATTGTAAGTCATTTGTTGGTTGTCCTCTATAGTACCATTGTCCTGTGAGTTTAAATTCGTAATCTCCTGCAGGTGCATCGTTTTGTACTTTGATCTTGAATCGTTTATTGTAATAATCTCCTTGAGATATTATGCCGTGTAAATCATTGCCTTCTGCATCTTCAATGAGTATATATTCTTTAGTCAGTGATGCATCAGATTCTAATAATACTTTATAGGTATAATCAGGATTTCCTATGCGGTTTTCATTTGTAGATGATGCTACATCGTGGAATTGTACTACAATATCTACGCTATCGCCACTTGAGATGATTGCCGGGTCGAATTGTATGTTGTCTAGTTTTAATTCTGCATGTACTACTGGAATTAGGAATAATGCAAAGATTATTGGTAGAATGAATATTTTGTTGTTTAGTTGTTTTGTCATGATATCACCCACGTACATTTATTTGAATGCGTGTTTTATTTTAGTGTCAAGAGCATTTTTGTCAGCGTAGCCGACATGTCTCATGACTTCTTTTCCATCTTTGAAGAATACGATTGTTGGAATGCCACGAACTCCTAGTTCTTGTGCAATTGTTCCTTGTTCGTCAACATTTACTTTTGCAAAACTTGTATCTTTGTGTCCTTTACTTGTTTCTTCAAATACTGGCCCTAGCATCTTGCATGGTCCGCACCATGGTGCCCAGAAGTCAACAACAGTATTGCCGTGAGCGATTGTTGAGCTGAAATCTTTAGTCGTGAGTTCTTTCATAATATCACCATTTATAGTACTTCTAATATATTGAAGTACTGTTATAATTTGACAGTCATATTTAAAGCTGTCCAAGTACTGCACAAGATAGCTATCTTTCTGCAGGACTGCCAAGTTTATCGTCGTAAAAGTATCTAAGTATATATTAATCTCAAAAGTATTATATAGCATATATCAATAAATATTGATATGATAAATGATTATCAATTATTACGTGCGATGGGCGTACCAACAAACTATGATATTTTGAAAGCATTGCAAAAACAAGAACATTGTGCTTGTGAGCTCCCATCATTAATTAAAAAAACACAATCAAATACTTCGATGCATCTTGCAAAGTTATCCTCACAAAATATTATTAAATCTCGCCGAGATGGTAAAAAAATCATCTATTCTATTAACGATAAACGCATTATAAAAATATTCAATGTATTGGGGGAGAAAATATGAAAATACAAGTTTTAGGTTCTGGATGTCCTAGTTGCAAAAGATTGTATGATCTTACAAAGAGTGCAACAGAAGAGTTGAAACTCAACGCCAAAGTAGAATACATAACTGATATTCAAAAGATTATCGAGATGGGAATCATGCGAACACCGGTGCTTGCTATTGACGGAAAACCAATTATTGTAGGCTCCGTACCTGATAAATCTAGAATCAAGGAATTACTAAAAACACACTTGTGATAATTTATGGATTTATTTTACCCAATACAATTATTCACTGATTGGCTAACATATGGAGTATTTAATATAACCAAAGAGACGGTATTTGCAAGTGCAATAAATTTTTTTATTTATGATGTAATAAAAATATTCTTACTATTAAGTATCATTATTTTCACAGTATCTTATATTCGTTCATTTTTACCGCCTGAAAAGATCAGAGAATTTCTCACAAAAAAAGCAGGTATTGGCGGTAATATCCTAGCAGCATTATTTGGCACAATAACACCATTTTGCTCTTGTTCGGCAGTGCCATTATTCATCGGCATGGTTGAAGCAGGAGTTCCTTTAGGCGTAACATTTAGTTAT
The DNA here is from genome assembly GCA_963724455.1 of uncultured Candidatus Woesearchaeota archaeon. Taxonomy (GTDB): domain Archaea; phylum Nanobdellota; class Nanobdellia; order Woesearchaeales; family UBA525; genus UBA525. The sequence goes on along the minus strand of CAVRUV010000025.1, from coordinate 24,851 downwards.
CTTATTAGTGCACCAATGGTCAATGAAGTGGCAGCAGTCTTACTATTAGGACTCTTCGGATGGAAAGTAGCACTTATCTACATAATATCAGGAGTACTAATAGCGATTATCATCGGATATATCTTAGGAAAAATGAAATTAGAATCACAAGTACAAGATTATGTTTGGAAACTCAAAGCAAAACATGAAGCATCATTAGAACAAAAAACAAAAAAAGAACGTGCAATTGAAGCATATCATGAAACTGCAGACATTACAAAAAAAGTATTTCCTTGGGTAATACTCGGAGTTGCATTCGGAGCATTCATTCATGGCTATGCACCACAAGACTTCTTAGTGAGCATAGGACATTACTGGTGGACAGTCCCAGTAGCAGTACTCATAGGTGTTCCACTATATAGCAATGCGGCAGGAACAATACCAATAATAACTTCACTCATTGAGAAAGGATTACCGCTAGGAACTGCACTAGCATTCATGATGAGCATTACCGCTTTAAGTCTGCCAGAAATGATAATACTGCGAAAAGTTCTCAAACCAAAACTATTATTCATCTATTTTGGTATTGTAACTTTAGGAATAATATTTACCGGATATTTGTTCAATATAATATTATCATAAATTCAACTATTCATTGCGTATAGTCGATAGTTTCAGGTTTTTCCATAGGTGTTTCAGCAAATACTATATCCTGTTTCATCTTATGTAACTATGTAAAAAATATAAAAGGTGAACAAATGAACAAACCATTAATTGTAGGATTGGTTGGAATTGTACTTGTAGCAACACTCTTACTAGGAGTACACGCTTACGGACAGCAAATTCAACAAAACCAAAACAGTAACTCAATAGAACAAGGAACTTGCGAGTACCATGACCAGATGCAAACAATCATGACAACAGGAACATACGCAGATCTTGTAAAATTACGCGAAGAATCTGGAAAACCAATGATGCCATTTGTAACTGATGAGACATCATTTAAGACAATCCAAGAACATCACAAACAGATGATTGCTCAATACGGCGATGATTTTCAACAAGGAATGGGTTGTGGTGCAAAAACTGGTGCAGGAATGCATCAAGGACAAGGCCTTGGCAAGAATCAAGGACATCGCTGTCCAATGAGGGATAACTAAATTATCTATCCTTAATCTTTCTTTTTTTACATAATTTTACACATAAATTATAAATAAAGAATGAATATACAATAATCACACGGAGATATTATGGCAATTGATACAATAACACAGAGCTGTCCTATGGGTTTTGGACACGGCTTTTTTATGGGATACGGATGGATTTTCCAACTAATAATATTATTACTATTAGCACTCATTTTTTGGTGGTTGTTAAGAGGCAACCAATTTGGATATGGTGCCAATACTAATAACACCCCAATGGAAATTCTCAAACGAAGATATGCTGCTGGCGAAATAACAAAAAAAGAGTTCGATCGCTTAAGAAAAGAGTTGAAGTAGTAATAAAAAAGACAAGATGAAGTGAAGATATGGAAGTTGAACCAAAAAAATTGATTATTGCATTGCTTGCAGTATTCATGCTCGGCATTAGTTTTGCAATACTCAACGGATTTTACTTCACACAATCAGGAGAAAGCCTTCCAATCATAGTATATGGCGTATCGTTCCTAAGTATTCTTGTTGGTGCATTCATAGTTTTGCTATTCCAATGGCGCATCAATAGAGCGCAACTAGAAAAAGTACTAGGAGTTCTGGAAAAAGAAGAAAGAACAATCATCAAAATACTTCTCGATAATAAGGGACATATTGAACAGAACTATATAGTCGCTATTAGCGGCATGAATAAAGTCGCCGTATCAAGAACTATCACAAAACTGGAACTACGCAGCATAGTTGAAAAGAAAGCACTTGGCAATACAAATATGATTATCTTGAAGCTATAAATTTAGAACTGCATCAAAATGAAAAAATAAACATAAAAAAAAGAATAAATTACTTAATCACTTCTTGGTTTTCTTTCCATCAAGAGTAGCATCTCCTGGTTTCCAATTGAGTGCGCATAAGCCGCCTGTTTGCAAAGCTTCTAGGACGCGAACCGTCTCATCAATGCTTCTGCCAACGTTCAAACTGGATACAACCGTATACTGCAAGACTCCTTCAGGGTCAATTATGAATGTTCCGCGAAGAGCATCTCCGCTCTCTTCAATAAGCACGTTGAAATCTCGCGCAATCTTGAGCGAGGTATCAGCAATAATTGGGAACTTCACTTCCGGCATATCGCGCTGGAACCATGCTTTGTGGCTAAACTTGCTATCAGTACTTGCACCAATAACTACAGCATTTAACTTCTTAAATTCTGGTTCATACTTTGCAAAACCCTTAATTTCCGTCGGACAAACAAAAGTGAAATCTCTTGGATAGAAAAACAAGACGATCCATTTCTTCTTATAATCCGAACTACTGACTTTGACAAAATCTCCGGCGGAACCTGCAAGATATGCATCTGCAGAAAATACCGGTGCTTTTTCTCCAACTTTAACCATAATATACACCTCAGTGTTTTTTTGTATTATTTGTTTTTATTTATTTTTGACACTAGTAATAAAAGTCATAGGCGTATCGTTTAAAAACATTGTCCAAAAAGTACACAAATCTAAACAATCTTCACACTAATTGCTCGACCTTGCTTATCATAAAATCTAATATGTTCAATTCTGTAAGGTTCGCCGATAATCGCATGAACAAAACCAAATTTAGAGTAGAGATGCAAGTCTGCAAAAGAAGGATGCGCGTAGCCACCAGGATGAGAATGCACAGTACCTACAATGCTAGTTGTCATCGGAATATTACTCAAAAAAACACTAGCTGAATCTTCTGACGCATTATAGGCTTGCAACTGTATCTCATCTATTTCCAAAATACCTTTTTTGATACCTTTTGTTGCTGCAAAAAATGCAAGCATCTCTTTTGGATGTGCTTCTTTGGCCATAAAACACAAATCATCCAGAACTGATTTTCTAATAATGATTCCCTGTATATGCAGGCCAAAATTCTTTTTAAACCAATGCAAAAATCCCATAAGCCCTACATTCCGGAGTATGTTTAAATATCCTTTGCAAAAACAAGTAACATGGCAGTAGATAAAATGGTTGAAGATAAAATGCAAAAAAAGACTTCATTAAAGCTCTCGCCTATAGAATTTGATCTTGTACGCACAATAAAGAGCGGACAATGCTTTAGATATAAACTGGAAGATGCTCAACTAATTGTGCAAAATGGAAATAACAAATTCATATTCATAAAAAAAGATGATGAATGGATTATTCCAAATGACAATAAAACAATCCAATTCTTAAGAATAGATTCAGATTACAAAAAAACAATAGACTCGCTAAAAAAAGATAAAAAAATAAATAAGATGGTGCAAAAATATTCTGGCATAAGAGTATTAAGACAGGATCTGCACGAGACAATTATCGCATTCATAATTTCGTCAAACAATAATATCGGCAGAATAACAAATAGCATGCAAAGCATTGCTCCAAACAAATTGCCTAAACCTGGAAAAATTCTAGATGAAAGATTACTAAAAACCCACGGCCTTGGCTATCGAGCGCCACACCTTGCTGCAACAAATGCAAAACTAAATTCTAAATTTCTGAATAAATTGCGTACAACTGATTATGATACCGCACACTTGATGCTACAAGAACTTCCAGGAGTAGGCCCGAAGGTTGCAGATTGTGTCTGCCTATTCGGTCTTGATAAAACAGAAGCATTTCCAGTCGATGTCCACATCTTGCGAGCAATGCAGCATTTATTTCCGGAGCAGGAATTCAAAAATGAGAAAGAAGCAAAACATTTCGCGCAACAACGCTGGGGAAAACATGCAGGGATTGCCCAACAATTTATTTTTGAATGGGCAAAAGATACCTTGGGAAAAAATAAAACTAAAAGAATGAGTAAACAATAAAAAAAAACAGCCACTTTTAGAAATCAGTAGTAGGATTTAATAATAAAAAAAGTAATAAACTAAAAGTAATAATTGAATTAATAATCTGTAATAATACAAAACTAAAAATCCTTATAACGAAAACCCTTATGGCTAAACTCCCTGTTCTTGACAATAAAACAATAGGCATTGCGCTAAACAAAGTAAAAAAAGAAGTGTCCCAACACGAACTGCCGATTGTTACATTCGTTTCAAAAACAAAAAAAGATCCATTTCTCGTATTGATATCCACAATGCTCAGCTTGCGAACAAAAGATCTTACCACTGCAAAAGCTTGCGATAGGTTATTTGCTCGTGCAACAACTCCTCAAGAGATGGTACAAATGAGTGAGAAAGAAATAGAGCTACTCATTTATCCAGTAGGATTCTCACCGACAAAAGCAAAAGCTATCAAGAGAACTTGTGAAATGATTCTGCAAGAGCATAATGGAAAAGTTCCGAATGATTTAGATGTACTCACGACATTTCCAGGCGTTGGAAGAAAAACTGCAAATCTTGTTTTAACCCTCGGGTTTAACATCCCTGCAATGTGCGTTGATACTCACGTTCATAGAATTTCTAATATTTGGGGATATGTTAACACAAAAAATCCGCTTGAAACAGAAATGGCGCTTCGAGAAAAATTGCCGAAGAAATACTGGATGGAATACAACGATTTGCTCGTAAGCTTTGGTCAACATCAATGTATTCCTGCATCTCCAAAGTGTTCTACATGTCCACTCAATAAAATGTGTCCAAAAATTGGTGTTGTAAGAAGCAGATAATCCTAAGCAGATAACCCTCATCAATAGCACAATTTATAAATCTGGATTCCTATTAGAGCTTTAGTGCGACAAAAGTGAACAGTGAAAACTATGTTACCTAGCGACGACAGTAGTTATAGAAATAGTTATCTAGATAGCATTCTAACAAAAGAGCATGGCGCGCAAGCAATTTCTCTTGTTTTAGGACAACCATATCATCCATTAAATCTTGCTGTTACTGGCGAATATCTAAAACAATACGCAAAAGATGCATATCAACAAGCAAGCTCAGCAATTACCTACTCTAGAAGATTTAGTATTGCTGCGCTCAAAGCAGAATTCAATATCCCGTTAATTCTGGCATTAAAAGAGTACTGCAAGGAAAAATATCATACAATCAGAAAAAAGCCCTATGAACCAAAAACAAGTGTGAATATAGAGCTTGCAAAAAAATTATGGCAAAATGGAGATAAGAGCGATGCATACACCATATTCCTAACGCCAGAACCTTGCACAAGAGACTTTTTTAATCCAATCTACAAAGCAAGCGGGGGCAATAAACACCCTATTGTAGCACCATTAGTAACACCGCTTCTAGCAGCAGGAGTATTCAAAGGAATGGGTCTTGTTGCTGCACAAATCATTGGCTATGACACAACAGCAGGATGCCTTCCGACAATATATTTCTTAGGCGTTGCCGCAGCTAGCGCACCCATCATAAAAACAAAACTAAAAGATAGAGCTGAAACTAAAGAAAGCATAGGATCACGATTATTGTACATACCGACTGCAGATAAAGAGAATGAAAACATCACTCTTGAAGGCTGTATGCAAGAATTCCACATCACACAACCCGACGGCCACGATACTCCAGCCCTACGAAAACAGCAAAAACGATTTAGTGAATTCAAAACTGCTTGCAAAAATTATCAAAGCGTTCAGACACCAAAAACTTATACTGCACTAATTGAACGCATCATGGACAACAACCCGATGCTTCTTAGCGCGCATACCGCCAATAGACTCACGAGAATAATTCATAAACATAATACAGATGATACAAACGAGAATAAAGCAACAACTACTGAAATCTGCACGAAATCTACACAAACAATATAAATAAAATGCTCCAAGGATAACGAATGAAGCATGAAGAAGTTATACTAGCAGCATTAACTGAAGCAAGCGAATGTCTTGAACGCGCAATACACAATCCAGCAGTCATCGCAGCAATTGCAAAAGCTGGCGACATGCTAAATGAAACAATTGCAAAGGAAGGTCATGTTTACAGTTGCGGAAATGGCGGTTCATTTTGCGATGCAATGCATTTTGCTGAAGAGCTTTCTGGGCGTTATCGCAAGAATCGCAAAGGACTTCCCGGCATTGCAATTAGTGATGGTGCCCATATGACTTGCTGTGCTAACGACTTTGGCTACGAATTCGGATTTTCTCGTTTTGTAGAAGCAAATGGTAGAAAAGGAGATACAATTCTTTGCATAAGCACTTCAGGAAACAGTCCTAATATCATCAATGCTGCAAATGCAGCAAAGGAGAAGGGGATGAAAGTAATTGCTCTTACTGGAAAACCTAATTCAAAACTTTCTGAAATTGCCGATATTGACATTATGATAGCTGGCGGCGCATTCTCTGATAGAGTGCAAGAGATCCATATCAAAGTAATCCATATCTTAATTGAGCTTGTAGAAAGAAAGTTCTTCCCAGAAAATTATTAATAAAAAAACAAGACCTCAAAAGAAGTCACCTTGGAGTTTAACCAGGAAAGATGCCGATTCATGCAGGCATCTTGACGCAATAGTTCTTGCAAAGCAAGAATACATTCTGCGTGACTTCGATAATAATCATAAAATAAAAAAACCTAATATAAGAATTCTAAAAAAATAAATAAGAAATCCTACTACCAAATCCTGACTACTAGACACCCGATAGCACTTAACAGCAACGATAGCACTTAACAGCAATTTAACAGCGATTTTCTCAATCTATTCTTGACCTAGCAAACTAAAACCTATCACGAAACTAGCGCCCTTGATCTTCTCTTCAGATACTGTACTAAAGCCCTGTGATAAGGTATTAGCTAGAACAAAGCGTTCAGCTCCCACTCTATCAGCAATGGTTTGCGCATGCTCTTCGATTGCAGCGCGCAACAGTTCATCACCACAAGCAACCTCAACAGTAATCCTATCAGATTTTACAAGACCTGCTTTCTTGCGTAATTGCTGCACTCTACGAATAGTCTCTCTAGCATAGCCTTCGCGTTCAAGCTCAGGAGTTCGCATAACATCAAGATACGCGCGAAGATTATTACCTTCACCAACCTGATACCTTACAGGAACTACACGCTCGATAGTCAAGTGCTCAACTTTGATAGTCTTGCCATCAATTACCATCTGCTGTTTCCTATCCTTAAGCATGCGAGCAAGAGTGTGCGATTCAGCCTCAATGAGCTTCATTACTGCTTGCGTCTCTTTACCAAAATCCTTACCAATACTCTTAGTATTAGCAGTTATGGTATAATCAATATCCACTGCTTCAAAACTAATCTTCTTCACATTAGTAAGAGTAAGTACTAGATCTTGCATATGAGTAATTGCTTCTTGCTGTTCATGAGAACAATCTACACGAATTTCTGCAACCGGCCATCTGACTCCTAATTGCGCTTTATCTCTAGCAGCAAGAATAGAACCGACAAGATCCTTAGCAGTTACAAAATCACGTTCTAGCTGCGAATCAATGTATGCTTCATCAGCTTTAGGCCATGAACGTAAGTGAATGCTTTCAGTTTTACAAGAATCAGGGAATGAAGCTTTCAGATTCAAATAAATCTGGTCAGCAAAGTACGGCATGATTGGCGCCATCAACGTCATTCCCTCATGCAATGCGTGGAATAATACACTAACAACAGCGAGCTTTTCATCATCGCTACCAGCTGATGCCTTATCGCGTACAAGTTGCACATATGTTCTACTGACATCAAGCAAGAACTCTTCAGCTGGACCAACAACTTCATTCAGGCGATACTCATTGAGTATTTTTGTCATCTCCTTTACTGCATTATTGAGTTTTGAAAGTATATAGCGCTCTTCAGCAGCAAGCAATCCTTTTTGTTCAAGCTCTTCAATGCTGACAGGATTCATATCATTTAATTCTGCAAGCTCGATTGCGAACTTATGCAAGTTCCAGTAGACAAGCAAGTTTTTGTACTTTGCATCAATATCATCAAAATTGTAATTCATATCAAAGCCAGGGTTTGCTGCGCCAATCATGTAATATCTTGTTGCATCAACACCATACTTGCTCGTTACTTCTTCCGGCAGGATATAATTCTTAAGACTCTTACTCATTTTTCTGCCTTGTGAGTCATTGATAAAACCGTGCATGTAGCACGTTTTGAAAGCCGGCTTATCCATTGCAACCATGCTTGCAACATGCAGCAAGTTGAACCAACCGCGAATCTGGTCTTTACCTTCTAGAATAAAATCAGCAGGATACAAATCTTCAAAGTGGTCTTTTCTCTGCGGGAAATCAAGGCAGTTCCAACTAGTGGTGCCTGCATCAACCCAGACATCTATGACATCAGAGACTCGCTTGTATGTATGAACCTTACCATCTTTTCCTTTTTGAGTTATGATAATAGAATCAACAGTCGGGCTGTGCAAATCTTCTGGCTCTGTTTTTAGTTGTGCAAGCTTAACTAGTTCAGCAACACTTCCTATGACAATGTAATCCTTAGGGTCATCGACACTGCGCCAAATCGGCAATGGTGTTCCCCAGAAACGCTGCTTGCTGATGCTGTTGTCTCTCAAATTTTCAAGCCAGCTATTGAATGCGTTGTAAGCTGCTTGTGGAACCCAGTGGATTTTGTTGTTCTCAGCAATCATCTTTTCTTTGATATCCTCAATTTTTAGGAACCACTGCTTTGTTGTCCTAAAGATGACTGGTTGGTTGCTGCGCTCACCGAATGGATATTCGTGAGTGTACTTATGTGAGTATAATAACGCGTCTTCGCGATCGATGAGGTTTATGAATTCAGCATCCTCTTTTTTTGCTTCAAGGCCAATGCAAGGAACTATCTCGCGGCAATATCCTTGTTCATCAATAGTATTGAATGGTGGAATGCCGTTACGATAACCTACTTCATAATCTTCAGGACCACAACCAGGAGCGCAGTGAACTAAACCAGTACCTACACTGGTATCAACATACTCTTTACTCATAATTATCGTATGTACTTTCGGATGCTTAGCCTTTAGTTCAGCATAAATCTCATTATACTTTGCGAATGGATGAATATAACCCAGACCTTCAAGGTCTTTACCTAAAAGCTCTTGTTCGATGGTAAATTCTACCTTTAGAGTGGAGCACAAAGATTCAACAAGATCCTTAGCAACATACCAATGCTGAAATTGCTGAGGGCGTTGAGAGTTCTGAGACTGTTGAGAGTTTTCATGCGCATCTTCGACATCTTGAGCATCAGCATCTTCTATGATGACTTTTATCTTGCAGTAGATAATCTCAGGATTTACCATTACTGCAAGATTGAATGGAATAGTCCAAGGAGTCGTTGTCCAGATGATAATGAATGTGTCAACTGATGCTTGGCCATGCTGCAGCACTGGGAATTTTACATAAATTGCTTGATCAGTAATTGATTCATAAGTTAATTCGTGCTTAGCTAGTGCTGTAGCATTTACAGCATCCCAAGTCATTGTACGCTCGCCCTCATAGAGGCGTCCTTTTTCATGAGCCTGCTTGATAAGCCACCACTCGCCTTCCATAAATGGTTTAGTAATGCTCTGATAGGCATTATCAAAATCCATCCAAACACCAAGACTTCTGAAATCATCATTCATCTTTAGCATATTGCGAATACAAGTTGCTCTGCACGAATCGATGAATTTTTCTTTGCCGTAGAATTCGATTTGTTCCTTGCCGTGGATGCCTAGCTCTTTTTCTGTAGCGTGCTCGGTTGGCAAGCCATGCATATCATAACCAGCCCTATCCCAGACCCTAAAACCCTGCATGCGCTTATATCTTAGAACTAGGTCTTTTAGGACTTTATTCCAGACGTGACCGATGTGGACTTGACCAGAAGTGTATGGTGGACCATCTAAGAAGTAGTATTTTGGAGCATTAGGAATGTCATCAGCCATAGCTTTTGCTTTTGGGTAAATTTTGTTTTCAGCCCAGAATGCTGTGACCTCTGTTTCTACCGTCTTGAAATCATATGAACCTGCCATAACAACTAGGCCCAGAATACTGTTTAAATAGTTTGCTCAATAAATTCAAGAATCCTGATATGAAAAAATACAGATTTTGGACAAATAAATAGAAGAAAAGAGAATAAAAAGAACTTATGCCCAGTTAGCAAATATGATAAGCGTTATTTAGAGTGCTGCCTTGGAGCAATTCTGGAGCGAGAGGTGCCGGAGGCCTCACGCGACGCAAAACCTTACATGAAAACAGATGCACCGCAACACTCAGATAGTGGTGTTCAGATAGCTTGAATAGTTAGCAAAAGCCGTATTTACTGTAGCCACGACCGTCCGATTACCAGTTACAGTAAAGTTATTTTCTACAATGATTGATACTATCTCACTTGAAACTACTGTAATATTTTGCGTAGCCTGTATAATATTCGAATCATTAGTATCAAAACTCCATGCCGCTGTCTTATTTACACTAAAGACATCTTGCACATCAAAGTTGAAGATAGCTTTAGTATTATTGCTTGAGAGCTTTACAAAGTTGCTAATAACAAGCTCTAAAACCGGAACAGTCAATTGTGTACTTGTCTGATCAGTACTTGAATTAATAGTTATATTTACTTGGAACGTGCCTACAGTGGCATAAGGGTATTGCATCAGGTAAGTAACATTTTCCCCCTTCGTAATATTTGTAGGCATTGTGCCAGTAATATTCGATTCGCCAGTATCGATACTCCACCCTATTGTAGTATTGCTACCAACTGTTTGTACTGTGAATTCTATTATCTTAATATTGTTTCCTGATTGTGTGGCGTTTAAGATTCGGAGTGTTCTTGTATCAAGAACAATAGTTTGTGTTGAGAAATTGCCTCCTGAGTAAATATTTGCAGTTACTGTAATCAATCCTTTTGTAGTATAATTATAATTCACTAATATGGATGATTGTTCTCCTGCAGTAAGCAAAGTATTTGCAATTGAACTAATATCTCCTTCTCCTGTAGCAACAGTCCAGCTGAGATTAATATCCGTCGTACCATTGTTTAACATAATAAACTCCAATACCTTATTTAGAGATGTTGGCGTAAGGTCTGAGAAGTTTTGTATTACAAATGACGTTGTTGGAGTCAAAGGCTGATATGTCGAGACTATATTGTTAGTCTCATTGCTCTCATCAACAACATTATTAAAATCTACAATAACAGTGAAAAAGTTCGCTGATGAAATATTTTGAACCACATAAGTGAATAATACACTCTGATTAGGTTGCAATACTGATATTATAGATTCATTCTGATAAGTGCCATTATCAAAAATATCTGTAGCAAAATTGAACGCCGGAACTAAGCCCTGATTTGTAATATTGACATAAACAGTTGCAGAATTATTTGCGTATGAAGATTGTACTGAAGGGATCAAATCTGCTAAAGGAGGCCGTTCAAAATCAGCATATGAATATGCAGTTGTATAGTATGGATCATAAACAACATCGATTGTAACATTATTTTGTTGCAAGATAATTACAGGCAACACAAATTGTCCTGAAGAATAAGTCTTGTAAATCAAACTACCAGTAATATTTACTGAAACTAACTGATCACCAATAGTCAACTGTTGCGTCGTATTCAGCGTTGCTATAAAATTATTATTAGGATCGTAAAGACTTGTGATAACTGTGTAATTATCAGTATTTTTTACAGAAATAATAAAGTTGAATTGAATTACATCAGATAAGTTATTAGCATCAATATCAATAGTATTTGAAGTGATATTGTTTAGGAATGATGTCTGGGCAAAATCTATGAAACTATAATTCGCAGTTGTGAAATTTGAAGACAAAATCTTATTATCAATCTGCACTGCAGTAATTGAATATGACCCATTATAATGAGTTGATTTGATAGTCTCATTATCAAAATCAATACTAATAGTAGTATACGGAGTTGTTAAGTTAGCTTGAACTGTTGAAGAAAGTGTACGATTCGTATTGTATACAAGGTATACTGTGATATTTGAAGTAGAGTTCTGAGTAACATTAAGAGAAACATTGATTCTTAATGAATTATTTATTCTTTGATCAGCAATTGCGGCAATAGCTGTTCCTTTTGAAAAATTCGAATATAATGATGTCTGCGTTCTATATTTTGAATATACTAATATATAATTCTGATCTCTTACATCAACAGAATAATTATACTGGCCTAATTGTAGTTGATTTGTACTAAAAGTCACGCTCACACTCTGAGTAGAACTGCTCACCGTAGCATTTGTAAAATTTTGAACAAGATGATCTCCTTCAAAAAGCTTTACAACAAAGAAATATGAAGTAGACGCAGACACATTTGTTGTCAAATTAATAACTAAAGTATCATTTAAACCATCACTGTTCAAATCAATCATAGTATCGTTAAACTGCACAATCTTCATCGAACCATCAGAATAATCATAATTGTAAGAATCAGCAAGCTCACCAACACTCATAGCACCAACTACATGAATGCCGATGAACAACATCGCCAATAATACAAATGATTTTCTATAATTCATTTTAAATCTCCATCAATAGCACTAGATAAATAATTCACAATACCTACGCCCAATGAATCGTGTCTACAAACAACTGAACCAGTCATCGCTTAAACCTCCGATTAATGATAAAAATAGATAATGTGGTTAAAAGTATTAACCCAAAAAAAGCGATTACTATAGAATACCAGTTAAACATACTTGCAATAAAAATTGTCAATAAATAAACCGGAAAAATAGAAACAGTCAGTATACTAAAATTATTACCGTCATTAATATTCGATTTAGTCTGCAATCGCCACATCACAAATATACAATATGACAATAAAAATAGCGGTTCAAGGAAAATTACCACATCTAAACTTTTATTATAGCCAAATCCACTCCCAATTCCTGAAGGCATTGTGACTACATATCCAATGATTAGAACTTGAACTGCTAGAAAAATAAATAAATTTGTAATAATGATACTTGTTGAGCGTTTCATTTTAATACCTCTTTAATAATATTATGAATTGTTTTGTCATCTATTAAACTTCCATGGTCAACTGGACGCTCCACTATTTGAATAACAATATGATTAGTGGTTTGATTAATATAATAGATATCAGATAACGGTACTGCACGATCATTGGTAGAGTCACTCATATGATCAATTGGCAAAGGCAACCCTTTTGTTCCACCGAATAAATAAATAGAGGTAACATTGACATTACTGAGATTCATTGTGCTTGCGTTGCTTACTGCTAAATCATTATAAAATGCCATCAGATTTAACGAAATAGGGTTGTCGCCTTTTGTAAAGAATCCAACTAACCATCCTGGAATATGTTCAGTACTAATACGTTCTGAATACTCAGAACGATATAGATGACTATGATTACTAGCATTCAATACTTGAATCGCAAGATTTCCTTGCGATTGTCCATTTACCAGTAACCTTGCTCCACGAGTGAATGTAAATGGATCATTTAATCTTGTTGGACAGCCCAATCCTATAAACTTGTCAACTGATTGTTTAGGAAGATTATCAGTAAGATATTGTCCCGTATTGTAATCGAAGTAATAACCTGTGTTATTCTTTCCATCCACCGAATAACTATTCAAACTACTAAGCGCTGCACGACATCCATTACTATGACCCACATAATTTATTCTATTCTTTCCTGAATATTTCATAATGCCTGCAATACTCGCAGGCCAGTAATGATCTACTAAATCATTATAATTGTAATTTGGACAAGTATCATTAGTTTGCCCTGCACAATCAGTGTTTGGTCCACCCGTCAATTCTATTTCCCAAACATCATGTCCTTCATTAGCCATTTGTTTTGCAAGACCAGTTCCATCTCCTTCCCATACATATAAATTACTGAATAATCCACCACTAAACACAATCGGTATAGTATTGTTAATTCCAAATGCATTAACATATCCGTCACTGAAATCAGTACTAACGTGCTTAACTCTAAGAATAGTAGACTGATTATAACTCGTCGTATTCAACGTCTTAACATTCATAATACTAACTTCGAAATTATTATCAAATAAAATATTGCGTACAACACTCTGAAAACCTGAATTATTCTGTCGGTAATAGCTTTGTGTCTGAACATTATGCAGGTGATCTGCTACGCCAATACCTAATGAGTCATAATCATTAACAAAAGAAGTATAAATTCTTCCAGAATAAGTTTTATTATTCAAGAAAATATTGCGAGCATTAATCATTCTTTTCACTCCAGCAATATCTCCATCCAAAGAATTTCCCCTAACATTAATGCGTGCAGGAACACTAATACTCAAAGGTAATAAATTTACACTAGCCGTATAAGGCCTAGTTAGGTTAGCATTAAAACTAAGTGCGCCTCCATTATTAACTATATTCATATCAGATGCATTTGGAGGTCCAACATCAATCACCACATCAGCAGTTGATGAAGAATTAACCACATTTACAAATGAAGATATATAATCAGTTATGACGCTGTTTGCTACTGCAGAATCTGTATGTACTTGTAAATATGCATTGACTGATTTTAATACTGGTCTGAATACATAATTATTTGTCTTTGCGGCATCATCATATGTAGGCACAACAAATATGTGCAAGTAATCAGTTATGTTAAGATTATCTAGCACAATATTCACAATAGTTATATTTCCTGATGAAACATTTATTATAGCTAGTTTTCCATCTTTAATCAATCCTGATGAATCTTGTCTAGATACATTTACAACAACACTATTATTGTTGATGCCTACAGAATGTACTTGTAAAGTAACTGTTTTATTCAATAAATTAATAGAAACATCAGATTGACCAATATACAATTCTTTTAACGAAGGAGTACATATTGAACAATCAAAGAATAACGATCTTGTTGAACCATTAACTCCAATACGTATTGATTGTTGAGATCCGCACAGAGTAGTATTATCTGAACACCTAACACTAATATTCTGATCAACAGAGCAACTAACTGAAGGCATTTTAATAACACCAATACCAGTATCAAACTCCTGATTACAACCAGCCCAATCACCCATCCAGCAAGGATAATTAACATCAATACATTCAATACTCATTTATTACACCCTTATATACAAAACTCCCAATACAAAAATTGAATAAAATATCTGAAATGCATATAACCCTAAAACATACATTATAAGTTTAAAATTGTAATTTGATTTTGCTGAATGAATACTTACAATAATCATAATTAATGCAGCAATAGTCGAAATGATTGGTATGAGCCAATAATTAACAATATCTACAGAGTGCGAAGCGATTCGTTTTATTAAAAAACTTGTAACCAATAATAAAGTCATGGTTGAAATAACTAAAAATATAGCTGCAATAGTCATCCCTTTTTCAAATAAAGCTTTTTTTAGATTTTTATCAAGTGGAATACATAAATATAAAACTGGAATTATTGCAAGTAAAATGAACATAAAAATGTAATTTGAAAAACCTAAGGGTTCAATAAACTCATGAAAATACAAAATATAAGTTCCGTATAACAAAAATGAAAATGAAAATATCAGCCGTTTATCCATTTACAATCAACCCCATTATTGTTCTCGTAACATTACTATTTGTGACTAATTTTGCATGATTACCACGAAGCAATCCCGGTAGAACAAATCCTTGCTTATTACTTGAATTAATCAAATAAGAACTGTTTAATATTCTATATTGATCATCAACTCCAACAATTATATCATTAGGATTTCCGTTAAACATGTAAAGTTTTTTAACATCAATACCACTAGCATTAAAAGTTGAGTTAGTATCAATTGCTAAATCATTATAAAAACTCATCAAATTTCTTGAAATTTTATCATTATCAACGGATGATACAATATTCATAATGGAAAGTGAGAAACTTGGATTGTTAAGGTTATTCCAAAATAATGTTGATGCATAATCATGCATCCTTACATGAATTAAATGTTGATTGTCAATAGATTGTATTGAAAAGTTGCCTGCAGGTATTGAGGAAAGGAATTTATTTCGTGCAGAACTAGTAAAATCAGTATCATCATTTAACGTCACAGGAACAGCTATTCCGAAGAATTTTTCTACAGGCCTTACAGGTAAATCCAGTAAAGCATATTGTCCTGAATTATAATCAAAATAATATCCAGTATTATTTTTTCCCGATATTGAATATTTATTCAATGAACTAAAAGCAACTCTACCGCCATTACTATGACCTACATAATCTATCTTATTTTTTCCAGAATATTTTAAAATTCCTGCAATAGACGTAGGCCAATAATTATCAACAAGGTCATTATAAGTATAATTCGGACAAGTATCATTCTGCTGATTTATACAGTCAGTATTTGGTCCGCCAGTAATTTCTATCTCCCAAACATCATAACCAGCATTCGCCATCTTAACTGCAAATCCAGTTTTTGTTTGAATAAATCCGGCAGGATCAACAGGTACATATTCCCACGTTTCCAAATTACTAAAAATTCCACCGCTAAACACAATTGGGACGCTGTTATTTATATTTAATGCACTCATATATCCGTCACTGAAATCAGTACTAACGTGCTTAACTCTAAGAATAGTAGACTGATTATAACTCGTAGTATTCAATGTTTTGACAGTCATTATTGAAACCTCAAAGTTATTATCAAATAATATATTTCGTACAACATTCTGGAACCCACTATTATTTTGTCTATAATAACTTTGAGCTTGCGCATTATGCAAATGATCCGCAACACCAATTCCTAATGAATCATAATCAGTAATATAAGACTCATACGATCTACTATGATACATATTTTTATTTAAAAAAATGTTTCTTGCATTAATCAATCGTTTTACTGCAGCAATATCTCCATCAAGACTAGTTCCACGCACATAAATACTAGAAGGTGCAGACGACACGGATGGGAATAATAATACACCGCCTGCATATGGTCGTGTAACATTTGGTTTAAAAGTCCACAAAAAGCCTTGATCAATACCCACATCAATAATCACATTAGCAGATTGCGATGAATTAACAACATTAACAAATGAAGAAATATATTCAATTATTACATCATTCGCCACAGGAGAATCAGTATGTACATTCAAATAAGCATCAATTGCTTTCAACACTGGTCTAAATACATAATTATTAGTTTTGATAGTATCATTAACTATTAATTTACTAGGATCAACAAATATATGTACATAATCTTCAGAACCAAAATTAAGAGTTGTAGAAACCACAGTAACATTTCCTGAAGTCACATTAACGAAAACAGATTTAGTTTCAACAATTAGCCCAGACGTATCCTGTCTTGAAAAATTCACAACAACATTACTACTATTAATTCCAACAGAATGCACTTTAACAGTTACTGTCTTATTCGCCAAATTAATCGAGACATCAGATTGACCAATATACAAATCAGGAGTCAAATTAGCACAAATCGTGCAATCAAAAATCAATGATCTAAAAGTATTGTTAGCACCAACACGCACTAATTGAGAACCGCAAGTAATATTATTAGCACAAACAACACTAACATTCTGATCAGCACTACAGCTAACTGTAGATATCTTAATTACTGCAGTTCCAACAGTATCAGTTGTCGTATTTGAGATATTATTCAAACGAACATTAAGTCCCGTCAAAGAATGACCTAAATAATCAAGAGTATTAACAAAGATAGTTCCGTTAGTTGCAGTACATACTCCGCCACAAGGTGGTGTCAGAGGAGTATTTCTTGAAGTTATTGTCTGCGTTAATCCATCATTACAAGTATCTGCACATGCAACTGGTCCTACATAAGTAGTCCAAGTTGGTGCAGTGCTAGATCTTCCTTGATAACTATAATAAGTACTATTTACACAGATAGATCGTTTTTGATCCATGATAAGAACGGTTTTACTGTAATTAGTCTTATAGTATGAAACAGGATTGTAAATACAATCATACAATAAACGTGCTTGATTATGTTGAAATACGATGGCAGATTCATTAACAATATTTGTACGAATGTCACCAATATTTCCAATAGTGCAAGTTGTACCGCTAGCACAATTAAATAATCCTGAATTTGTATCGCAATTTGTTCTTGAAGTTGAGGATACAAACCAACAATATTTTATTGTACTAACAGGATCACCATACGGACTATAACACTCCCCCTCTATATTACCTATATCTATAGGAAGCGAATTTGGATCCACACTCATATTTAAATCGCCATTGACCCATAATACGGCATCTGTTAGACTTCCTTCAACCGAATAATCATCATAGAAAAATAAGTCTCCACCATCCTCTAACAGTTGTATTGTACCATTTTCAATCACATAAATCGTTGTATTATAAGGAATTGAGAAATATTTCGTCAACAAATAATATCCTGGAGTGAAGTTCTCTTGTTCTATACTGCCAGTTCCATTTTTCCAAAATACAATCGTTTGATTTGAGAGATTATAATCTGTGATGTTGTAGAGTTCGTAATAATAAGAAGTGTTTTGTAAACTTAAATTCGATGAAGATAAATTTATTTGTACAAGCCCATATCCATAATAATCGTCTTTACCAGCAACTCCTAAGTCCAGTGCATCGTTATCGAGTTTTGCACGTACTTGATCATTAGTAAGACTTCTATTGTAAGACCAGATTAATGCTGCAACTCCGGCGACATGCGGTGCTGCTAGTGATGTTCCTTGCGCAACAGCATAAGTATTTCCTAATGTTGTTGAATTAATATCAACACCAGGAGCTACTAATTCAAGTTTATCTCCATAATTACTAAAGCTTGCACGATTATTCAAATTATCAGTTGCTCCTACTGCAATCACATCATCATATCCAGCAGGATAAAGTATTTGATTAGTACCATCATTACCGCTTGCAGCAATAAGTAGCATTCCTTGATTATGAGCAGTCTGTAAAGCGTCTTTGAAGAGTTGAGAATAACTAGCAGTACCAAAACTCATTACGGCCATATTCATATTATTGTCTATTGCCCATTGCAATCCTGCAATAGCATCACTTAATCGTCCAGTATTATTATTTGTTATTTTTATTGCGTATAAGTCCACTTCAGGGCTTACTCCGATAAATCCTTGGTTATTTATGGTTGCACCAAGAACTCCAGCAACCATAGTACCATGACCATAAGTATCATCATAATTATTAGTATCATCAAGTACATTCCAACCATCAACTATGCGCAAATCATCATGCGTACTAATTCCTGAATCGATAATTGCAACTTTAATTCCCGTACCAGTTGTTTGATTCCAAGAATTATTTGCTCCAACACGAGCCACATTCCAAGACACCATATCTGTTTGCACAACTATTTCTTGATCCAATTCAATATACTCAACAGCATCATCATTAAGCAATTCTGAAATATCTTTTATTTTTACAGTAACAACCCCAATATGTAGATTCTTTAAATTTTTCATATCAGAGAATTTGCTAACATCAAATCCTACACGATATTTTATAATAAAATTTTTATTTTCATTCTTATCCGCTAACTTAATTTCATCTTTTGTTTGTTTAGAAAGTTTTTCCGAATGAACTTCAAGAGCAATATCTACTGCATCTTCAACCGGGATATCAGTTAATTCAGGTTGAACTATTTGTTCAACAACAATAGTATTATTCTCTGTAACATTAATGACTACAACATTAATAACAGTAGTATTTACTGAATTATTAATTTCTTCAACCATTACTGTTTGAATCAGCACAATATCATTTGTTTGATTAGTGGTGTTTTCTAGACTTGTGATATTTGGTTCAATATCGAGTTCATCCCCTATAACAAAGATAGTTATAGAGAGTAGTGCAAATAGCACCAATAAGCTCCCTATTACCCATTTGTGAACAGGATGCATCAAGAGTCCTCAGTTCGTCACATTAATGAATCCTGAGACATCATTGATTATGCCTGATGAATTCATGCTTGCTTTTTGCCAAACATAAAACACTGGTGTGATATTCACGAAAACAGGGAAACTATTTATGTTGTTTTGATCATAATTAAACGCCCAACGTTTATTTCCACTTTGTGCATACACATCGAATCGTCCAAGATACTGACTACCATTGGCTATGCGAATGTATACTTGCCGATCATAAACTACAGAATAACTATTATTGATAATAGAGCTCTGTATTCCTTGTAATATCGATTGTCGCCCCAGAGTTTCATTAACCCCAATAATCTGTTGTTCGCTAATATTCAAGTTTCCAACTAGATTTGTTGTCAATGCTATTTGTACATCAGACATGTTTCCTACGCCAGTAATATTACAGACGTTTCCTGCACAACTGACAGTTGGCATTTGTTCTCTAATATATTTTCTTACTCTGACATTATCATATAAGAATTGCGGACCTACAAGCGTATCTCCTAGTTGAAGTTTTTGATCAGTAAGTACTTGAGAATTATCTCCTCCGAGTTTTGTTCCATTAACCCAGGCTTCTGCCCCAGTTGAATTTATGATTAGTGAGAATGGAACCCATTGGTTTGCAAATGGCGCTGCATTCATATTGGCTAATTGTACTGCGTTCGTTGCAGAATATTTTCCATTTTTTGCAAAAGTCCAATTGTATACACCTGCTTGGAACCAGGCCCAATTATCCATGATGTGATAATCATTAGTTGCAGTAGCTTCTTCAGCAAGACCATAAGATAATCCATACGCTGCTCCTCCGCCAGATGCAGCAGTTACTCGTTTCATCCAATCAATAGAGATGTTTTGCGGGAAAGTATTTACAGTGGTTAAATAATTCCCCCACGATGCACCAGTTACAGTATAATTAATATATTCATTTTGCGTAAGATAACTTCCCGTTTTTGTCCATTTACTCGTGTTGAGTGTGGTTCCTGCAAAATCATCAAAGAAGATAAATACAGAATTACCATTCTCAGCCCAAGTATTTCCAGTATTATTTGTTATAATTACTTGTATTATTTGACCGGTAGAAATGTTGCTTAGTTTCACCCACACAGTTGTGTTAGTACTATCTTTTTGTCGCCAATAATCTATTTTTCCACTAGTGTTTCCCCATAATGCCCAGCCTTTTACGCGAGTATCAAAGGTTACTGTCGTTGATCCGCCATATTTTGTCAAATCGAGGTTTTTTATTTGAAAATTCCAATCCACTACACTATTTTTTGGTTTTTTATCTGTCCATAAATAAATAGTGTTATCACCTGCAACAAGACTAGTGCTTTCTACTTGTATAGTATAATTATAACAATATTGGTTTGTTGAAGCTAATTTAGTATTGTTATCATAAGACGAATCATTGAAGCAATATTGCGCAAGCTGATCTCTAAGAACCTTCCAATATACAGGAATATTACTCGTTGTTCCATCAAGATTATCTAAAGTTACAGCAAATGACGTTTGAGTTAAATCCATATCTACTGGGCTGAAGAACGATATTTTAGCGTCACATAATACTGCCCCGCCGCAACCATACGTATTACTCAATAATGCCGCGTTATTGTATAATGTAGTTTCAGCAACATTCAATGCATAAACAGATGATACCCCGGAAAAAAATAAAAGCGATAATAATAAAATAATCTTTTTAATGTTTAGCGTCATACTATATCCCCGAGCCAGAAAGTAAAGTTTCAAGCCCCACCACAACACTAAAAGTAACTATGAAACCTTTACTATATATAGTTTGGCATATATATTTACAAAAAGATATACACAGAGATTAATTACAAAAATACTAAAATACAACACATTTTCCGCAATATTTACGAGAATATAACGTAGTAATTATAATATTGTTCAAATTAATAATACGATGCTTCCAAGACCATCTCATCAGCAAGATCTTTATGCAAGACTTGGCGTGCAAGCAAATGCAACGCCTGCCGAAATAAAAAAAGCATATCTTAGTCTTGCTAGAACTTGGCATCCCGACCTCAATAAAGAGCGTCATGCTGAAGAGGAGTTCAAGACAGTAAGCGAAGCATACATCACATTATCCAATCCGATAAAGCGATTGCAATACAATAATGAACGTGCAAGATACCAGCCTGGCCATCATAATCATACTGACCCTCATGGACATCATGGGCAGCACCACAACAATCACACAACTGCACAAGAACCAACGCAATCAACAGGACATCACGTGCAATTCAGGTATTCTGGCTACAAGATGCACGATCCTACTTCTTTAGAGAACTTACTGCGTTTATTTGAGGAGCTATCAAAAGAAAAACCAAATGAGCAGTTCATTAAAGAATATACTTTGAGCGCCGGAGCGCACATATTTGGAAAATTCCTAGAAGGAATATTTTCTGCGAACAAGAAATGAATATAAATAATAAATTGAATATAACTAATAGATTAAAAAATAAGAGATAAAAACAATCAAGAAATAATAAAAAAGAAAAGAATAAACATTAACTGCTAGAACCTTTAAGTTGTGTAACAGTGTTCTTGTGTTCTTCTTTACCTTCTGCAACATACTGCTTAGCAATTGCTTGATATGCATCTGGAAGCATAAGCGCAATGCATTCAGCAACCAAGAAATCTCTTTTTTGAATTGCATTAGATATACGGTCTACATAAACCAATACATCTTCATTATCACATCTTCCTTTACGAAGAGTATTTTCTATTGCATTGTCTACAATTGATCTATAAGATTTAGGTAATTGCTCCAAATATATTACAGATTTTACAATATTGCCCTTTACAGCATGTGATTTTGCTTGCTCCGCTAATTTAAGAATCTTTTCAAGTTGCCCTTGATCAATTGTTGGTTGTTCTGGTGACATAGTTAGTCCTCCGTGATTATTAACTACTATTAAGTAGTGCTTATATTTAAAACTATTTATTCATATCCACCACGACGAAGTGGAAGCTAAGACTTAAAAGGAACTGCAACTAAGAACAAGATATGCAAGAAAAAAACATCAAAACCGCAGCAATTCCCTGCCCTATTTGCGATGGAAAACTGCGCGGAAGCTATCAAGCAGGATACAAGTGCTCTCATTGCTACGCGCATTTTACAGGAATGCATACAGTCTGGCTTACAAAAAACCACTTACGCACACAAATAGATGCGCATTTTAGCAATAAAAAAGAGATTGAAACAACCAGAGTTATTATTGAACAAACACCAGTAGATGATATAGAACAAGAGCAGCCTGATAAGGCAGTAATAACTCTCAATCCTAGCGAACAAAAACTATCCATTCTCATATCTGAAACACACGATGCTGCAAACAAAAGCACACAACATTTAGAAGATATGCTAGAAGTGCAGCAAGAAGTACATGAGAAAATAGAAAAAACAAAAGCAACGCTAGAAAAAAAATCCTTGAAAGCTACGCGAGAAAAACCAACTACTGGAAAGAATATAACTAAAAAGAGAACAAAACAAATAACTAAACTATTTGTAAAACCTAGAACTACTACAATCAAAATATTAAACTCTAAACAAACAAAAAAACCTAAACCGACTAAAAAGACTATTTCTAGTAAATCACGAACTGCTAAACACCACAAGAAAGCAACTAGAAAAACAGTTAAAAAATCTATTAAAAAAACTACTAAGAAAATAGTTAAGAAAAAGAAATTCTAAAATATCTCTAATTACAAAACATACTTATAGGAGTAATTATTTAGTGAATTATGAAAAAAATAAGTTGTGCAGGAGTATTATTTTTCGATGAAAAACATCATATCCTTCTTGAAGATAGAAGAAAAATAAAAAAACATGGTGAACACTGGAGCTTTTTTGGAGGTTCGATGGAACCTGGAGAAACCCCTGAGCAAACCATGCTTCGAGAAATACGAGAAGAACTTAATCACTCAATAAAGAAATACTCATTTTTTAAAAAATATACATTTACAATTCCTGAAAAAGATTTAGCAATTACATACCACATGTATACTTCAAAGATTCCTCTTATGAATAAAATAAAAGTTCATACAAAAGCAAAATGCAAGATATTCACAATAAAACAAGCAATACGCCTACACATGACTGCTATAGATAAAAAAATTCTACAAGAACTAGAATCTTGGATAACAAAACAACACACAACATCTTCTTAATCTATACAAAGCTTTTATAAACTCCTAGAGGGAGAATAAATAAAAAAGATTCAGGTGAGCAGTGGAACACAATAATTCTGTATTTGAGCAGGCTCTGCGCCAATTATCCATTCCTACTTGCAATATTTTCTTGCAAAACAATACACTCTTACCGGTGCAATTCAAGGAGACAGAATCTCTTATTACCGACTCTCGAGTCCAACAAGCATTCCCTACATTGCATAATACTGTGCTTGAAGCAATTCAACAAACACCAAACTCGAATACACCAACAAAAAAACTGCGCATCGCAGCATTCTTTTCAGGCGGACCAGCGGCAGGAGGGCATAATGTACTATTAGGACTTAGCAGAATAATAACCTCGCAAGGTCATACATTACTCGGAATACACGACGGTCCTGGCGGTCTTGTAGCAGGAAAAGTTTTTGAAACAAGATTGCAAGATATAGAGAACTTAGCAAATACCGGCGGCTTTGATTATCTTGGTACCGACAGAA
Organism: uncultured Candidatus Woesearchaeota archaeon; assembly: GCA_963724455.1. Lineage (GTDB taxonomy): Archaea > Nanobdellota > Nanobdellia > Woesearchaeales > UBA525 > UBA525. The sequence continues at coordinate 277 of CAVRUV010000025.1, read as the reverse complement.
CAAAAATCAACACTTATGAACAAATTGATGCTGTTCGCAAAGTCTGCATCCAAAACAAAATTGATGCAATCATAGTAATTGGCGGCGACGATAGCAATACAAACGCAGCATTCATGGCCGAACACCTTGTCGGCATTCAAGTTCTTAGTGTGCCAAAAACAATGGATGGAGATGTACAATTCGGCAATTTATTGCCAGTACCATTTGGTTATGATACTGCTTGCAAGATTTATGCTGAGATGGTAGGTAACATCTTGCAAGATACTGTCGGCAATTG
>CAVRUV010000024.1:0-64018 GCA_963724455.1 uncultured Candidatus Woesearchaeota archaeon | reverse complement strand
TGTTATGTTAGTGCTCTTCGACTACGTTTACGTATTGCTCATTATCACACCACATGCTTATTGCTGCAACTACCGGAAGAGGAAAATCCAATCTGCTAAAATGCTTGCTCTGGGAACTTGCTAACGAAAAGTATTGCGGCATGCTAGTTCTTGATCCTCATGACGAATACTATAGAGGAGTCCTTTCAAAGCACATAAATGCAAAAAGCATCCATCATTATAGCATCAGTCCATCACCTGGCGGCAATACTTTAAGGTTCAACTTAACGCTTCTAAAACCGCAGCATTTCTATGGCGCAGTCGACTGGAGTGATCCGCAACGCCAAGCACTCTCCCACTACTACAAAGAATTCGACACGAACTGGATTGAAGCAATCCTTCTTGAAAAAAAACTAAGCGTAAACTTCAATGAAGGAACCCTTGCAGTAATTAAACGACGGCTTTTACAAGTACTCGGACTAGAAGTACACGATACAACCATAGAAACCGATGGAGTTTTTGTAACATCTGGCGCAACAACAACTATCCAAGATATCTGCAACTCTCTTGAAGCAGGAGAGATGGTCATAATCGATACTTCAAGCTTTGATGGAGCAACAGAAATTCTCGTCGGAAGCATTATTGCAAACGATATCTTGCGCAGATATAAGCAAGCAAAGCTTCATGGAACACTGGCGCAAAAACCAGTTGTTAGCATTATTTTAGAAGAAGCGCCAAGAGTCATAGGTAAAGAAGTCCTTGAACAAGGACCGAATATATTTTCAACAATAGCTAGAGAAGGTAGAAAGTTCAAAATTGGCTTATGCGCAATAACACAACTGCCATCACTCATCCCAAGAGAGATACTCGCTAACATGAATACAAAAATCATCCTTGGTCTTGAGATGAAAGCTGAACGTCAAGCAATGATTGAAAGCGCAAGCCAGGATTTATCTACAGATGATCGAGCAATTGCTAGTTTAGACAAAGGAGAAGCTATTGTTACTAGTACTTTTGTTCCCTTTGCGCTACCAATCATAATTCCCTTCTTTGATGAGTTTTCTTCAGCTGCAAAACCAAAATCTTCATTTGGTGGCGTAAAATTAGGTTAGAAAGCATGTTTCATGCCTAAAATTGCATCAAGCGCATCAAATTTTATAAAATTTCTAAAAAAATAAGAAAGTAACAAGAAAGTCTTGCAAAAATTTGAAAAAACAATGAAAAGATAGTATGAACTGTGCTATAAACAGTACAAAAACTGCGTTTGAAAAATTCTTCGTCGAGAAATGCTGAGAAAAAATAAAAAAAGAAAAAGTTTTTACTGGATAAATCCCTAGGACTTATCTCTTCTTCTTTGCTGCTGCTTTCTTCTTTGCTGCCATGGATTCGCCTCCGTGATTTTAATATTGTATTTACGTATTTAGGTGTATTTAAACTTTCACTTTTTGAAATCTGTATTACGATTTAAAAAAATTTTAGGAATATTTTTTTGTCGTCGATAAAATAAAACATATAAAAAAACAAAAGTGCTCCAATGCAATGATAACACACAATTTTATCGTCGACAAAATGAAAAAAATACAAATTTTACATCAAAAATGCTTAAAACTTTTTGCTAAAAATGGTTTTTGCACCAAAAAATGCGTTTTGAAAGAATTTGAATGAAAAAAATATGAAAACTGAATTAAAAATGATGAAAAGTTCATAAAAAGAGAGTTTGGAAAATAAAAAAAACTATTTATTGTCAACATACAGGGACATTTTTTAGAAATCACTAAGAACTATCAAAACAAAATAAAAAATCTTAGAATCATTAGACAATCATCTGAACACGTGATAGATTATCTAAACATATGATAGAATGCTTCGAAAATTGGAGTGTTAGTGCTAAGACTGATGAAGCTTGCATTGTGTCGCTCGCATATGACCTTAAGTTTTGCTATATGCTCATCTAGTTTCTGCTGATAAGTGTTCTTCATGCGCATGCTGATGAAAGTATGCATCTTATCTTGGGTTTCAGCATCCTCGAGAATAACATCGCCTATCAAAGAAAGATCGCGCTCTTCTACATCGAGCACCTGTATGACTATGACTTGACTCTTATGATATCTGCTTATTACTTCTTCTACTTCATCAAGGTCGTACAAGAAGTCGCTGATAAGAACAATCATGCTTCTTGAAGTGATGTGCTTACGGTACTCATCCATGCTTTGCAAGAAGTTACTCTTGCCATCAACGCGCATGACGCCCATGTAATCAAACAAGTATGCAAGATTTGATGCGCCCTTTTTAGCTTTGAACGCTTGAACGTGCTCAGTAAAAGTACTAAGATTGAACTTCTCGTTGTTGCGTAGAGCAATATATGATACGCCAAGACCAATTTGTGCGGCGTACTCGAACTTCGTTGTCTTATTACCGAAATTCATGCTTGCACTAGAATCAACAAGCACATGTACAACAAGATTTCTTTCTGCTTCAAAGCGCTTGATATAGAACTTATCAGTTCTTGCGTAGATCTTCCAATCGATATGCCTAAAGTCATCGCCTGGTACATACGCTTTGAAATCCTGAAAGACCAAACCTTGACCGCCATGCGCAGCCTGGTGAGCCCCTTGCTTATCAGCATAGATTCTCTTCTTAAGAATAACCTGCAATCGGTCAAGGCTCTTTAGGAATTCAGTATCGATAACCATTGTTCTTCTCTATTCGTTTTTTGTGCTGCGGCGCATCTATCCTCCCATCCGGTCCGGGGTTCTACGAAAACACATCTGCAATAATCGATGTATTTTCTGTTCTGCGCCAAGGCAGCACTATTGTTTACTAACATCGTTTACTAACGAATGATTGATTTACTAATAATAGTTAAATAAAAAATAGGAATTGAAAATGTAAATAATAAAAAAAGTAATTCATCATCTAATTCTATTTTAATAAATCTCTGATGACATCGTCTGCACTCTTACCTGCGCGTTCTGCTTTGAAGCTGAGCACGATTCTGTGGCGAAGTACTGGTAGAGCCATATCTTCAATGTCTTTAACTGAGACGAACTTGCGGCCATCCATGAGTGCTTTTGCTTTTGCAGCTAGAATTATTCCGATGCTTGCACGAGGGCTTGCGCCGTACTCAATGAGCTCCGGCATATTTCTTGTTTTTACAACAATTTCTACTGCGCGACGCTTAATGTCATTTGCAATAGGAACCTGTCTTGTCAATTTCTGTAGTAGCATTACGCTCTCGCCGGACAATAACTGTTGCAGCTGCTCGTTTTCTTGCGGCTTTGTGTAGCGATCAACGATTTCTACTTCCTGATCAACGTTCGGATACTTAACCAATATCTTAAGCAAAAAACGGTCAGTTTGTGCTTCCGGCAGAGGATATGTTCCTTCTTGATCAATTGGGTTTTGTGTTGCAAGTACGAAAAATGGTTTTTCTAATTCAAAGGTCTGATTGCCAACAGTCACTTGCTTTTCCTGCATTGCTTCAAGTAGTGCTGCTTGTGTTTTTGGAGTTGCTCTATTTATCTCATCAACAAGCACGATGTTTGCAAACAATGGTCCGCGTTGGAACTTGAAGACTTTCTTGCCGTCTTTCTCCTCGATAACATATGTACCAGTGATATCGGATGGCATAAGATCAGGGGTTCCTTGAATTCTTGAGAAGTGCATGTTCATTGTTTCAGCTACTGCTTTTACCATGCTTGTTTTTCCCAGTCCAGGATAGCTCTCAAGCAGTGCGTTGCTGTCGCAAAGAATGCTGATTACTATCTGTTCAATTACGTCTTCTTGTCCCACAATCTTTTTTCCGATCTCTGAACGTACGTTGGTGAATGTTGCTTTGAGCTTTTCGATGTTCTTGACCGCGTCTTCGGTTGCCATATTATTCCTCCAGTGAATGTACCATGTCTATTTGTTTTAATTATTTGTTGTTTTAAGTGTTTTGTATACTCTGCACAACTACTATGATTGTAATATAATTATCTGCAATATAATTATCTGATGATTATCCCCATATTTTCATTTCTTTTGCGTACTCGTCCAATAATTGTCAACGCGCTGTAATTCCTTATCTGATAATGTTGATGCTGCGCCAGATCCTGGCGTATTAAATCCTACTTGACCTGCTGCACCAATATCTGCTAGTGGATTATTGCTCGGTGCAGAAGGATCTATATTATTGAAGTCAGGAGAGGAAAGCGAAGGGTTTACTGTTGCAACAAGCTGATTATTACCTAATTTTGCCATGCTTGGATCGCCAAAGACATCAGCGTTTGCTTGATCGGCAGCTTGCACATCTTGTCCAGCCAATTTGCCAAAGAAATCGCTAATTGCTCGAAGAGGCACACTCAACGGGTCTTCAAATTTAGCAATGTTAATATTGAAAAATGCTAAACTCACAAGCACGATTGCTAAAATAAAGATTGCACTAATTTTCAAAACAAGCTTCTTAAAATCGAGGAATGTTCCGCTAGATACACGCTTCATCTTCTCAAGCACTTCATAAAAAAGTGCGTGAGCCATTATAGTATCTTCGCCCATATTATCTTTTGCAGTTCGTAATATTTCTCGTAATTCAGGATTTTTCTCCTCGACATAATGCACGCTGATCTTACGCACTTCCATGATGAATGTAATTAAAAAATATATACTGGCGAGTATTATTACATATAATATTGGCATAGAAAAAATAAGAGCCACAAAATCTGCTATCAGAAATACAATGATGGAGGATAAGAAAACATTCAAGAGTATTAATTTTACTAGTTCAAACTGGATCTCATTGAACATGTTGCGAATCGGTTGCATATCTCTTTATCCTCTTTTTTGTTTTATTTTATTTTTTTGGTTTAGTTTATTATTTTATTTTGTTTATTATTTTAGATCACTGCTTAACTATCGTCAACAAGACGAACAGGCTCCACCGCTTGAACTACATTGTCGACAGATGTTTCTTAATTTACTATCTAAAGAGCTCAATTGCTGAGTTAAACTATTTACTGTTGAATTAAGCTGTCTATTCGAATCCATCTCCTGAGTCAAACTAGTCTGCAGGCTATCTCCTCGTTGACGCTCTACAATGGATTGTTTTTGTGCATTATCTAATTGTGTCTGAGTATCCTTTAGTTCGCCAGTACGCTGTTCATACAACTGATCATACTTTCTAATATCCTGCGCAGTCTTATTGACTTGCTGCGTTGCTTGTGTAAACTTATCTTGGTAGTTGGCGAGCGCTACTTGGCACTCTGATAGTGTTCCAGTAGTACTTTCATACTCTTGCGTTCTATTCTGCAAGCTTCTTTGAAAAAACACTGTTGTTCCAACAAGCGCTACAATAACGCCGATTATGATAACGAGCAATGCGAGATTTACGTTTCGACCTAGGTAGGATGCCATAATATTCACTTCTTTTTATCTAATATTTGTTTAATATTTGTTTAATATCTGTTAATATTTGTTTAATATTTGAATTGTTCTATTTCATCTCTGATACTGCACCAGTCTTCTGACGAATATCTCAAGGAGGAATAATAAAACTGCAATGAGCAGGAATGGATTTCGAAGTTCTGTCTTTTCTACAGTAACCTTCTTGCTTACCGTCTTAATGCGCTCAGTTATCAAATCGACTTGCTCTGGTTCAAAAACACCGCCATTTGTTACACCAACGGCAGTTTTCAAGTCTTCGTTAATGCCTACGCGCCATTGCTCCGGCGCAATATTAACTGCATAAGGTACACCGCAAGCAGTACCAAAGCCAACTGTCTTAGGTGTGAAACTGAATAAGTATGAATCTGCACTTGAACGTTCAAACTGCAATGGTGTATCTTTGCAATCGCCATTTACTGGCTGTTTACTAACAAAGACTGCTTCAGCAGGTCTTCTCACAATTGCCGCAGGAATGCGAATAGATACTTCTTGTTTTCTCGTCGGATCTCCTACTGCCCACAAAACAGTATTTCGCAACAGATCGCTATTGTTGCCTTCAAGCAATGGCCCAAGACCGTTTGCTGTAAAGACAGTTACTGTTGCGACTCTACCGTTGAAGTAATTCCATACAGTAACTGCTGGAGTTCCGCTGTCAGTAGATACTAACATGCGAGATCCTTCTTTTGGAGCAACTTCATTGTATCCGTTGAGAATAGCATCCAGCACAACATCTTTTGTAATAAAGTGCGTAAGACTTAGAGGAACTAATACAAAGTTCTCGCCAAAGCCTTTTTCTTTTGGATCACCATACTTTACGATGAGGCTCATCATGTTTGTTGCGCGATCATAAGTTGAATCGCCGATGGTTGCTGCTTTTCTTAGGAATTCCTCATCTACTTTTGAAGCAAACACTTTATCGTCAGCTGACCCAACACCGAGTGTTTGCGTCTTGATATTGTAGCGTTTCTTTGCATTATCAATAAGGGCTAAAGTATTTGCTTTTGTAGGAACATCGTCGCCACCAGTAAGGCCTGCGCTGAACCTGCCGTTTGTTAACAAGATAATTGTCTTATCACCCTCTTTATCTTTTAACATATCAACTGCAGTCTTGATTGCTATATCCGGCGCTGTTGTTCCGCCACCCGTAATTCTAGGAATCTTATCTGTCAAATCTTGTTTATTGCTATAAAGAGGTTTTACATCGGAAATAATAACAACACTGTCGCCAAGCGCTTGTTGCGCGCTCGTTACATCGCCGCCAGTCTTAATACCGAACGCAACGACACCGACATTATTTTTCAAATTAAGGCTATTGATTGCAGAGACTGCTTGTGCCTTGATGACATCAATCGTTGCGACAGTATCAACAACTTCGCGTTGTGTTCCATCAGCATTCAACTCGATGCGCTTACCGGAAGTACTTCCGGATACTTGGATTATGAATACTATGTTGTTGTCGCCAAGCGATCTTTTTGCCTTTCCGGTTTTTACTGGAAGCAATGCTTCAAGCTGCGTTCCACCATAACCACCGCGATCAAAACTATTGAATCCACCGACAACAACAAGGCCTGCACCGTACTTTCCGCCGCGTTCATCACGCAAGAATTCAGTAAGCAGTTTTGTATTGCCTATCTTGTTAGCAGGAGTATCATCAATAACTATTGCATAGTATTGTGAAAGAGAATCGATATTATCAGGTAATGATGGTGCTACTGTAACATCAAATATTCCTGAAAGCGCTTGTTCAAATTGACCGTTTTGCTTAGCAAGCACAAGGATTTTTGGTTTGTCAAGGACTTGAATAACACGATAGAATTCGTTATTTTCTTGATTAGCATCAGGGCTATTTATTTTTGCAGAGATTTTATGGTATCCAGTACCAAATACTGGTTTGAATTCTAGTTTTCCTATTGCTGCAGCGCTATATACAACTTTACCGTCGATTTCTACAACAAGAGGAACTGCTTTAGGAATAATGCCTGTAACATCTACAGTAATAGTTGTTGGATATCCTATGGGCACTGTTTCTGGTGCATCGATATAGACTGCAGTATCATCATGCAATGGACGCATTGATATCATGCTCAAACTGCGATTGTTCTCGCGCATCACTTGCGCAACATCTAACAGGCTAACACCAGTAGTTGGGTGTCCATCGGAAATTATTAGCACGTGCGTATCTTGTCCTAAAATTGCATCGCCGACAGGGCTTTCTTGTTCGCTTCCGAACTCTTTTATGCTCGTCGGTAATTGTGCGTTAAGGTCTGAACTTAATTTTTTTACAAAACCCATATCGTACGCACTCATGCTGCCACTTTTGTCCACTAAAATTGTTGCATGCGGATCACCATCTTGCTCTTTTGTTATTTCAGTAAATGGTGCTGCAAGCGCAATGCAAATTAGGCTGATTGCAATAAAACGCATGAAGAACACAAAGACACGCATTTTTCGTAGTCTAGCTCTACTCTGCTCATCCATGCTGTAGCGAACAAAATTTCTTGTTATTAGGATTAAAATAAATAGGAACAATATAGGAATTGCCCATAAGAAAACTGGATGCTTAAATCCTGCGGCAAAGGATTGCCATTGTGAACTGATATAATCAATTATTTGCATCAGAGATCACCTCTGAGCTTGATATACAATAATTCGAATAATAGTAGAACACCAGCAAGAATAATTATTATTGTAGTAAGTTCGTATGGTAATTTAACTTCTTCTTTTGTAGATGAAGCCAAAATACCATCGCCCGTCAATATTATTGCAGGATCATTTATTGCACTCTCATAATTTATCGAGATATCTTTTGTATCTTGAGTTCCATCCATGCGCAAAGAATATAGATTTGCAGCAATTGCGAGCGGAGTATAATAAAATCCTGATTGCGACGCCATAACAGGTGATGCGTGCTTTCCGAATGGTGTAGAAATAGTTTTCCCCGGTACATTAAGAACATTGCCTGTTGCAATATTTATTGCTCTTACATCGGGAATGCTGTAATCGATTATTCTTCCCCACAATATAACATATGCATTCGTATCAATATCTGCTGCCTTTTGATCCTTGATACCGTAATAAATAACAACTCCTTTGCCGATGCGCTTATGTGCAATTACCGGTTCAAGACCATCGTTTGTTTGAACATACGCTTGCATTACCGAATCTTCAGCTAGACGCACGCGTTGCAATTGCGAACCATCGACTTGTCCGACATCTTGAATGCCCCTAAATAAACCAAGGCTTGAATTGACCAGGATTTCCTGACGTCCACCTAGTGGAGGGATATCTTTTGGCGCAACAGGAAGTATGCCTTGGAAATTTACTGCAAAGAGATTTGGTTGTCCATAAACAACAAGGACTGCGCCATTAGATACTTTTTCTTGCAAATCACGAATAACGCCCGGCAAGATAAAATCGGTATTGATATCTTTTAGTATGTAGACTCGATGGTTTAAATCGGGAATCTTTGGCGGGGCGGCATATTCGATATTAACTGTCGTGAACTGATCGCCTGCTGCTTTGATTGCAGGAATTAGTCTGCTCTGCTCGACAGCAGGATCATTTGAAATCAGCAAAATGTTTATTGCACTTTCATCTGGCAAGCTAATATAATAATGATTATCAGTCATGAAATCATCATCTGGCTTTAGGCGAATCTCTGATTTACCGTGCACCAATGGGACATTGACTACAATAAGACTTCCTGGATCACCGTATTTTGCAAGGATATTTTTTGGCAACGATATCTTGTCGCCGTTGTATTCCAAGCTGAATTCTTCAGGACCGGAATTGAAATTTTGTATCTTAAGAGCAACTGTTGCGTTCTGCGCACTCACTGCAGCGTCAACAATTCCAATGTTCTTTCCAGGTTTTCCTATTGTCTTTACTTCAACGATTGCGCCCTTGCTTCGCAAGACTTTAATCTTTGCTTCGATTAATTCCTTGCTTTCTGCTCTCGACAAAACGAAATCGCTAATGATAGTGACTTTTGTCTGAGGACCTACATATTGTGCTGCAAGATCTAATGCACTTGGCAAATCGCCATCCATGTCTGTCGGAGTAAGATCGTTAAGAAGGCCTTTAGCTCTGCTAGCGCTAAGCTTCGGGTCCCCGCTCACTTCAAGAGCGACAGGGGATGTTCTTGCCACTATGATTACGTTTTCTGAAGAAAGACTATCTTTTGCACTCGATATAATCTCATCAAATCGCGCATCGTTAAATGCTCGCGCACTCGCACTAACATCGACTACAACAATGGCTTGATGTACAAGAGATTCTTGACTGACATTGATGAATGGCTTAGCTAAAGCCGCGCCAATCAATAAAATGATTAATACTTGCAATAATAATAGAATATCTCTGAATATTGTGTGAAAGAACCTTCTGATGTGGCTCCTGCCAAGATCCTTCATGACGAACATCAAACTAGGAATTGCTACATTCTTTGGCTTAGGCCGTATTAGATATAACAGGATAAGTGGAATGATAAGAGCTAGAGCTACTAAAATGTTTTCCGGCTTTAGGAAAAAGCTTGATAAAAATCCGCTAGGGCCAAACATTCCAGGAAGGAACACCATGATACTAATCCACCAATACTATTTTCCGAGCATCGGTTTATAAATCTAGTGGAAGAAACATATGGTTAATGGAGTAATAGTGAGCGCCTTGGAGCAAAACCCGAAAAAATTGTCGATTGATGCAGACAATTTTTTATAAAACTTCAGAGGGACGATGAACAATGCTCCGCGCAAAAAGTAGAATATCACTCGAAAAAATGAAAATCCTAAACCTAAAAATCATCTACACATAAAAACTAATAACTAAACTAAAACAACTAAACTAAAACTAATAATTAAATCCTAACTAACTTTCTGAGAAATAGACAACAACGCAACACAAAAATTATTCTAACAACAATTATTCTAACGACAAAAAAACTGACAATAACAAACTATGAACTGTTCATCAACAATTATCTACAATTTCTCCACCAGCAATGCATGCACCTAAAATGCCCGCATCCGAGCGCAACACGCAGAGTTTTACAATTGGACGCGCACCATACTGCGGAAGCAATGCATTCACTGCATCTATCATCTCTGCATTCGCTGCACCGCCGCCAAAGACTATAACATCAGGATCGAATATTATAATTATGTTTGCCGAGAATATTGCAAGTTTTTTTACTATATCCTGACGAACAGCTTTTGCAAGAGCTGATTGTTCGCCCCATAATTCTGACACCAATTCAGGTTTTCCTCCTGCTGCTTGATACTCACTTGCAATCGCACTACCGCTCACTATACGTTCCCAATCACCAGCACCAGACTTGAATGAATCAATTGAAATATCGATTATTTCATGCCCTATTTCTCCAGCAAAACCATGAGATCCGCAATAAAGAGAATTATTGATTATGATACCTGCACCAACACCGGTGCCGAGAGTTATGCCGATAATATTCTTACAATTTTTTCCTGCACCACACGCGTGTTCAGCAAGAGTAAAACAACGTGCATCATTTTCAATTATGACATCTGCATCTTCGATAACCGGCAACAATGCTTGTTTCATATCAAGACCGGTTAGGCAAGGAATATTTGGAAGATTAATTATTTTGGTGCCAAAAAATTGTCCTGGAACGCCAATGCAGACTTTTTCAATTGGATCGCCAGCTGCAACACCAACAATCAATGCACGCAATTGGCCGACGACATAATTCTGTCCTTCATTAGCACCAGTCTTTACTTGCATCTTACGAAGAACTTCACCATTGCGAACAATGCCTGCGGCCATTTTCGTTCCGCCTATATCGACGCCTATTACGACGCCGCCCACCTCTCTCATAAGAACAACCTGGCAAGAAGACTTTAAATATCCTCTCATCAAAAAACCATTATGAAAGATGGTTGGGTCATGCGGCAAATAGAGGCTGGCAAAAAAGATAGTGATATAGAAAAAAATCTTATTGAAGACGGATGGACTGCAAATGATGCGAAAAAAGCAATTGCAAGCGCACGTAATCCTCCGACAATAAACAAACTGCCAATAACATACATTAATTTGTTCATTACAGCAGTATTAGGATTATTTTTGCTAATTATTTCTACACCAAACGTACTAAACAACAAAATCGGCATTGCATTTGATTACAGCAAAGCAAGTACTAGCACTATATTATCAAACATAATTATACCAAGCCTATGCATCATAGGTGCAATAATATTATTTGTGGTCATACTCTATCAGCTCGCAATCAAACATCACCATCCAAAACTGCACGCAATTTTCTATCTGGTAATTGCAAGCATTACTGCAGTAGGAATTGTCGCTTGGTTCTTGCTTGCAATAAGAATAATCACGGGACCTTCGATATATATCAGCACGATGATCATAATCATGAGCATTAGCTTTGGCATATATCTTATGACAATTGAACTGATCTACACAAATCTTCGCTCGCTATTTGATAAAAAAGATCCTCACATCAAACGCGCATTCATCATTGCTGGATGCGCTGCAATAATCTCATTTATTCTGCTTACAGGAATAGTATATTATGCTGAACAAATAGCAACTACTTATGCAGGAGATAAACTGCAGGAGTTCGATAAGATAGATTCCGAGCTCACTGCACAACTAGTAAGCCTGCAAGAAGAAAATACGTTATTGCCGAATGCATATCTTCGAGAAAAACTTCTTATTGAAACAAAAAGCATACAAGAAATGAAGATAACTAGATACGAGAAGAAAGGAGTGCGAGAAGATTTCTTTAATGACAGACTCATTGAAAGTTTCATGACTGAAAATATGAATCGTATAGAAAGAATGGTTCTTACAAAACATGTTATGGAAATTACTACCTATTATGCGGAATTTAAAGTATACAAGCAAGTGAGCAAAATGAATATTGTTGATATGGAGCTTTACAAAAACTTATCTTCAGACAATATGTTGAGCGAAATAAATGATAATAACATATTTGGAAAAATAACATTGGACGATATGTACCTTGCATTTCCAATTTTCAGACCAGCATTTCTCGACAATCACATGACTAACGCAAGAGCTTTGATAAAAAACTCTCAAGCATTAAGCATAGTAATTGGCCAATCGAGAATATTCCCAGAATATCCTGACTTGAACAATCCAGATCAACTGGAGATGGTGCAATTCAGAATATGGCTCTATCAAAAACTAAAGCAAGAACAAGATGCAAAGGTGAAATGAACTAGAAAAAAAGTATAGAATTAAAAAATGAATTATAAAAAAATAATAGATTAAAAAAATATGTTCTAAAATAAAAAATTATAAATAAAAAATTATAAAATAAAAAATAAATTATTAATTCAATTTTCTCAAATTTATTGTGCTGATTCTTTGCCTACTTCTACTGCAAACTCGTCAGCAGATAATGCACCAACCACCGGTCTTCCGTTGAAGAAGAACGTTGGTGTTCCTGTAACCCCGAGCTTTCTTCCAAGGGTTGAATCCTGCTGCACATCACCGCTTCGCAACCTAGTAGATAAGCAGCTGTGGAATTTTACAGCATCCAATTTCAAATCTGTCGCATAACGCTCAAGATCTTCAGAAGCAAGCTTGTCCTGGTGTGCATAAAGCATGTCGTGATATTCCCAGAATTTTCCCTGATCGTTTGCGCAAACAGATGCTTCAGCTGCGAGTTCTGCTTGCTGATGAGATGATAGTGGGAACTGCTTGTAAACGAATTTTACTTTTCCAGTATCAATAAGATCTTTTTTTATTGTTGGAAAATCGTCGCGTGCAAATTTACCGCAATAAGAACATTCAAAATCGCTAAATTGAACTACGATTACGCTGGTGCTTCCATTAATGATTCCATTATCAGCAGCACTCATTGTAGGTGATAATCCTAGAGGAATATCAACGCGAACAACAGCATCTACTGGTGCAGTTGGATGCAATCTACCATATACCCACCAACCTGCACCACTCACTAATAAAAGAACCACTAGTACAGCAATAATATTTTCCCAATGCTCATCGCTTAATCCTTTATGTTCTTTTTTTTCTTTGTGCAGTTTCTGCTCTTTTGTTTCATTTTTTGATTCTTTTTTAGTATCGGGTAATTTTTCTGACATAATGCACCTATTTACAGTTCATATATATTGTATCATATTTTATTATATTGTATCATATTGTATTACATTTTATCTATATCTATGGAGTCATTAATTGCTCGTGTTTAAGATCGTAATATGTTATATGCATTCGATCAAGCTTGCGCAAAACTAATGTGCCATCATCTTCGACAGTGCCTGCAACATACCAACCTGGAAATATCTCTATATGGAATGTGGCTTGATTGTCTAAGAGTATGGTCGGTACTGCGGTAATATTGTATTTTCTAATAAGAGTTTTTCCTCGTTCAGAACTTACATCCACAATCTCTTCATGATATGGTTTAATATTTATTTTTTCTAATTCGCTACGTAGGCCAGGAACATCGAAACATTGTTTGCATGAACCCATCATCAAGTACGTCACGCTGACTCTGCCACGCACAGTATCTGCTGCAGTATCATAAAACGGTGCGTGCAACACAGGAAGAACATACCATTTTCCAGGATATGTTGATTTCGTACTTGGTGCAATGATGCCATTATTTTCCCAGCCAGCTATAATTGGAGGATATTGTTCAATTGATTCGTTGAATAAAAGTGCGGGCAATCTTGCAGGAGTTATACCGATCTCTTGAGGAGTAACATAAGATATATCCATATTGATAGTCTCATTTAATGCGCTAAGATATTTTGTAATATCATACAAATCATCGCAATTCTTGCAGGTTGCTTTCATAACATATGTTTTTACTAATGGCTGAACGCGAATGACTGCTCTTGCGGGAATATCGTTTGTTGCAGCATCTGATGCTTGTGAGCCTTGTGCTATTGAAGGATCTTGAATGCTTCCTTTAGTTCCTTGCTGAGCATTAGCATTCTGTTGAGATGACCCTGATGATGCAGATAATTCAGATAACTTATCATTTGCAAGTTTGTTGTTTATTAGAAGAATAGCAATAATATTCAACAAGACAATGGCGCTTAAGAATAGTATAATATTGCGGTTATTCGCCATATTCACTCCTTGCAACCGGTTCGTTCAGCAAGATAAGAAAGCTCTTGTGAACCCGATACTCTTGAATCTTTAGTAAATACCCAAGTTGGGAAAGTTGTAATATTTACAGCATCACAAGCATCTTTATTGAGATCACAATTGATGAAGTTCACATATTTGAATGAAATATCAAATTTCTGTTTCTGGTCTTGACAATGCGTGCACCAGTCAGTGCCATACATTACAACACCCTTTTCAGTAAGGCACATTGCAAGAGAGTCATGCGATCCTGCGCCGCGAGGCCAGAATTTCAATACAAAGGCATAGCCTATAACAATTACAATCAATACTACAATAATATAGTTGAATATTCGTTTATTGCGCATGCGTTTAGCGTATTCTTCTTTCTGAATCTTGTTCTGAGAATCTTTTTCTTCTCTAGTTCTAGCTCTTTTTTCGAGTTTTTCAGCCTTCACATCCATAGTATCGTCGGACAATGCTTGATTTAAATAGTTTGTGCAGTCTCGTCTAAAATTCGTTAAAGAAAATATGATATAATAGACAGAAAATGGACAGAATCTTGCAGATCTTAGAATATTAATTAACTACTCGTAGATGATAACAGACGAAAAGCTTTATAAAAGCCGTTCCATCACCGCAATAGTCGATACAATGCATAACCCAAAAGAGGAAGAAAGATTGAAAGTCCACGGTGGACATACTGCATATTATAGTTCTAATATTAGTGCTGCACTAGACTTAGCTCAAGCAGACAATCATCATGCAACATCCATGCCAGAATTCATACAACTAAAAATTGATGCTCCGGATAATGACATGATAAATGCCAGAGGATATGCTACAACCAGCAGAGAAATAATAGGCAAAAGCGATAGAAAACAACTCATAGTCATACTGCACGGGTGCAGTTCGTTCAATGATCCTGAAGATATTACTACAGCAGTAAATAGAGGGTTAATACAATACATTGGTGCAGGAAAAATTGCTTCGGAAGAATTCAATGAATTCATGTCCAAACCAATGAAAAACAACACCGTTATGTATTCTATGAATGAGATCTTATCTGGAATCATACCAATAGAACCATTCGGTATCGTCTTATACGAAGAGGACATACATCCTTCAGGCATTAGTAGCATATCGGCGCTAGGAAAAAATAAACATTTCATTGCAAGAATCGGCAACTTACCGCTTGCTCAAAAATACTTAGAGTATCTCGCTAAAAAAAACAACAAATATGGAAACACACACGCACTAGATACACCAGGCTATTTCAACATCCACGCGCAGCCGCATTTCAATCTATTGTATCTTCTACCACCACGAATCGGTATTGATAGTACACAGAGTCTATTAAATCCGGGACGATTCGTCAGCATCCCGACAAAGCTAGCACCAGATTTGGAGCTTAAAACACAAAAAATGCAATTAGCCACAGAAATGGCTGAAGTACAAAAAGTTGCAGAAGTACAATTAGATGCCAATCTAAATGCTCATTTACAATACAACGTTCCACCAGTACCTGTGTTGCTCTCAGTATTCAAAGAGCATCTTTTACCACCTGAACGCTTAGCACTCATAAAAAGCCTCAGACTCGGTTATGAGAATTCAGTAACTCCTTCGCTTGGTGAATTGGAAACAAAAATTGAAGCAATAGTACAAGAAGATCCTCAAGCAAAACAAGAACTCATAATTGCACTAACAACACAATACGCGCAAGCATTACAGAAAAAATAAAAATAATTTTATTTTATAGATGATATCGTTTTGTAGATGATTTTGTAAGTACTACTTTTGCAGATATTATTCTAGGTTACCTAAACAACTCGTTTATTTCTTAAATCGTAGTCGGATTTATTTCTAAAGCAGTAGTCGGATTTATTTCTAAAGTCGTATAATCACTAAACATCTATAGACATACAAGATACACAAATGAATATACAAATGAATATATAAATGACTGCACCTATATTGTAAAAGAGGTGAGGAGTTGTTTTTCAAAAAGGAGAAGATAAATACACAGCAAGTTATAGTTCAGCACTTAAAAATTCTGAAAAGCTTGCAGTATAAATCAGGACTCTTTGCAGCCAGCAGACTAGATGCTCCAACTGGATATAACAAGAGCTGGTTGCGCGATAATTTCTACGAATGCTTAGCATTCCAAGCAATAGATGACTGGGATACTATTGCAAAAACAATGTCTGCAATCTTAAAAATATTCGAAAAGCACGAGAACAAAATAGATATTGCAATTGCTCAAAGACCGCAAGAAAAATATGAGTATATTCACGCAAGATTCCATCCTGAAACATTCGATGAGTTCTGGGAAGATTGGGGCAATAAACAAAATGACAGCATCGGCGCAATACTATTCTTGCTTGGCGAACTAGAGTTTAATGGCGTTTCTGTCGTCAAAACAGATAAAGAACGCGAGCTCGTACAAAAACTGGTTTGGTACTTGAAAAGTGTGGAGTACTGGCATGACAAAGATAATGGCGTTTGGGAAATGAATGAAGAAGTTCATGCGTCATCAGTTGGAGCGTGCGTTGCAGGCTTACGCAGTGTCACAAGAATTCCTCTTATTGAAGTGCCGGATGAACTTATTGTTAAAGGAGAAGAAACAATCCTAAAGCTGCTCCCTAGAGAGAGTGCAACAAAATTTGCGGATTTAGCAGAGCTATCACTTATCTGGCCATATCACATCGTGACAACAGAGCAGCGCGATGCCATACTAAAGAATGTTGAATACCATCTTCTTCGCGAACACGGCGTCATCAGATTCAAGAATGATTATTACTACAACAAGAATACTGATGGATATAGCGAAGAAGCAGAATGGTGCTTTGGAATAAGCTGGCTTGCAATCATCTATGAAGAATTGTCTAAATTACCATATGATGAAGAGAAAAAACGCGAGTATAAACAAAAACGCGACCATTACATTCAACAGATGTTATCTACAGTAACTGATAGTGGTGAAGTTCCAGAATTATATTTTTCCCACACCACTGAACACAATGAAAATACTCCTCTTGGTTGGGCAGAGAGCCTGTTTGTTTTAGCACTGTATCACTTGGGAGAAAAATATATTGTTGTGAAAAAAGAGTAAGATATCAAGCAGCTTTTCTGAAAATTGTTGGAACAAACTGTATTCCTCTATGGAATGGAATTGTTTTTCTTGCTGCAATTGTACGGTTTTGATCTATACGTAATTTTGGTGTTGCTTGGGGGTTTTGTTCTAAGAAGGCTTGCACTCCATTTTCTCTACCGGAAATGAAGAGATTACCTTCATATTTGAGAGCTTCTGCAAATTGATTCAATACATCTGCTTGATATTCTAGATGCAATGATTCAGGAATTGACCGGACAATATGCTCAAGAGCGTTTGAAAGATATATTTTTGTGAACTGCTCTTCGTTTTCAATAACATGATCATAGATACATTTTGCCGTTAATGTTAATCTATCTAGATTTTGTGCAATGCGCTCTAAACGTTCTGGTGTAAAATACTGCGCTCTTGCAATAAGATCGTGCTTTTCTTTCTTATCTGCAAAAACTGATTTATGCCCAGGAGGATAAAGAAAATCATCAAACTTGCGTTCCTTAAGATATTCCATGCGTTTTCTTGTATACGCAAGTTGTGGTAAAGATATATCAACAGCTAGAACGGTGCGTGCGTATTCTAATAGTGCAAATGCTTGATCTCCTGATCCGCAAATTGATAGGATGTTATCGTTTTTAGTTGGTTTTAAGCCTTCGATAATGCCTAGTAGCCCTTCATTTGTTGCAGGATAATGAACCTGCTGCACAGTTGTCATATGCACGTGAGATGCTTCTTAGTATATAAATATTACTACTATTAAGTGGTTATTTATTTATTACATAGCATCATATAGCCTTGAAAAGACCACATATAATGCTAAGCGTAGAAGAAAGAATAAATGGAATGGTCAAGATTCTAGCTGAATCCAACATGGAAATAGAATCCCCTCTATCCGTTAAAACCGGATTTGTTGCAGTACCGCCAGAAATACTCGCTGATTCAATACTAGAATTAATGAAACATGCTGATTTTGATAAGGTCTCTATAGATCTAGGATGTGGCAACGGTGGGTGGATGCTAATTGCAGCTGCAGCCGGCTTTGCATCATACGGTGTAGAATTGAATCCTTTCTTAATTGAACACGCACAAAAGAATTACGAACTAGGAATTGCTGCAGGATTTATTGATGCTGCTACACCATGCTCTTGGATTGTCGGCGACATGATACCACTACGCTTCAATACATCATATATGAAGTTTCGAGAATTGCACGAAAAACAAAAAGGCAACATGCCAACAGGCGCGATGGTAGAAGACTCTTATTCACGACTGCCTATTTCTATAGCTACAGCAGATATAATATATTGTTGGGCCTGGCCAACACAATCAGAATTTATTTTTAATATGCTAGAAGACGAAGCTAAACAAGATGTGTTTTTTATTGTTCCATCATACGAGAACTACATGAAGCGAGAACATGTTGGTGTATTTGTTGAAAATAGATTACTTCTTACTCCACTTTCTGTAATTGATGGAGTTTATCTAGGAGTTAGGAAATAAAAAACTATTATTTCTTCTTAACACTCTTCTTCACAACACTTTTTACCGGATACATCTGCATCATACTGACACGATTGCCTTCAGTATCAAAAACTGATATGTACAATCCAAATCCTTTGATATCCATTGGTTTACCGAGGACTTTTCCGCCAGCAGCAACTACTTTTTTCATGGACGCGTTCAAGTCTTTGACTGAAATAATAACTAATGGGTATTGCATTTGTGAATCTTTATTTCTTGGATAAAAACCGCCATTGATTTTTCCTGCTTCTTTAGACCAATTATGCTCGTCGCCTTTTGCGCTTGACGCAAGAACATATCTTCCTTTATCATCAAGCTCAATAGTTTCCCAATCAAATGCTTTTTGATAGAATTTTTGTATTCTCTTTCTATCATCATATGAAAACTCAAAATGTACAACAGGATCCATGAAAACACCTCAATACATACAAATAATAATCTGAAGTTTAAAAGTGTTTTACAGAATTAAAAAATATTACGTCGCAAATGCAGACCCAAGATTATCAAAATTACCTTCTGCATACGCAATTCTAAATGCTTCAATGACAATTCTGATTTTTTCGTCATCGTAACGTGGCCGTAAACGTTTTACAAGGGCATACATATGTGCATTTTCATCTAAAAGCTTTTCCATCCTATCAACATGTTTGAGAAGCTCTTCAGAATCTGTGGAAGGAAATCCGGTATCATCAATAAGTTGTAGAAAAATACTCTCTGCAAGTTTACGATGACTACGGTGCGATTCGTATAAACCAGACATTTGTGTTACCATTTTTGTGACAAATTTATCTTCTACCGCTTTTTCTTTCTTCTTAAAGCGTTCTTTTATCTCTTCTTGACGTAGTACTGCTGTTGCCACTCTAATTATTTCTTTATAATTTTCAGGATTTGAATGCAGATGTTCAGTCAATGGAATATATAATTCCTCTAATTTTTTTATATATTCAAAAAGTGCAATAATATTCGCCCTACGATTACTTTCATCTTGACGTATCAATCTAATAACATCAATCATTTGTCTGCAAATATATTTTATTGATTTAAATAACATTAAAAAATGTTTTTCGGTTTCTACAATATCCCAAAGTTTTTCATCACGTTTATAATGAGACAATTTAATAAAATCGGTTAACTCTACAGATACCTCTTCTTCGATTGCAACCTCTTCATCCACATCAACTATCTGCTCTAATAACTGGGTCTCCATGTCATTCAACAAGTTTTCTGCTCTTGAAAAATTTGCCACCGTACGATCCACTTCAGAATAACATAATGATACATATGAACGACCCTTAAAAGCCAAAATCATATTTTCTAGTTCTTTCCATATCGCTTGCGGATTTTTGGTCTTTTCTAAGAGTTCATGCGCAATGCTCTTCTTAGTTCCAAAAAGATGATCGAAGATACCCATAACTACCTATCATCAAATATTGCATTGATAAAGATTACTGTAGAAAAATGGAGTCGGCGGTCTTATTGCAAAAATTATATCAAACATATATTTGGCGCGCACTGCATGAAAACATCGATTGCTGAAGCTAGAAAAGAGCTAGGAATGACTCAAGAAGAACTGGCTAGAAAAGTAGATGTAACGCGGCAGATCATCGTCGCTCTTGAGCAAGACAAATACAATCCTTCTCTTCAACAAGCTTACAATATTACAAAGGTCTTGAAGAAGAAACATATTGAAGAATTGTTTGATTGTCGTTAAATAAAGGGAGGACTTTTAAGGTTGTTACACAATATCAGGATACAAATCAATAAATAGAAACATAAACAAACCATCATAAATTTAGATATGTGAGGCTAAAATGTTTAAAAAAACATTATTGATTATTTGTATCTCTATAATCTGTCTTAAAATGGCTGTTGCTACAGAATATAATAGTTCAAATGTTGTTAATTTATCAGAAATACCACTAGTTAATCGCGTAGATTTGAACTCATATATAGAAACTTCAGAATCAATACTATTACCAGTAGAAGGTGAACAAGCCACCATAGTTTTCACGACAAAATCAAGTTTTGAAGAAAATATAACAGATTCTTACTGGATTGTATATTACATATTTTCTCCTGATAGCGAGATGAAAAACTATGGAGTTAGTAAATTACCAGATGGACCATATACAAGAGGTAAAGAATACATTACAAATCAAAACTATAACTTTGATGTTCCAGGACTGTGGAAAGTGCAGTATACTATTGTTAACTTTACAGAACTCAACAACATAAATGTGAAATCTTATTATTATAATAGTCACATATTAGTATATACAAAAACTGTTCATGTGTTATCAATGGCAGAGGCACAGAACATTTTGTCGGCACAGAAATCGCAAATGCAAACATGGATATCAATAATAAGTTCATTTTTTGCAGCAATAATTGGCGCACTAGCAACATACATCGTTATGTCAAAAATTGAAAGAAAAAAAGAAAAAAAACAACTTAATAGAGAAATATATGCGCCATTATATGATGAAATAATTGAATTACAGACACAATGCTCTAGTTATTCAAGATATCAAAGTACATCAGAGTGGAATAATCTTAAAAATAAACATTTAATACATTTTATCGAACAGCCAGAGTTATTAAAAAAATTAAAAAAAATATATAATTCAAAAATACATAATTTCTTCATTTCCGGAATTAATGCTGCAGATAAAGAAACTATCAACCTCATATCAGAAAAATGCAACATAAAAATAACTGATCCAAATTTACTACCTGAATATCTAAGCGAAATATCAATGTATTTGTTAACTGATGGCTCAGCAGAATATTCATATAGTGCGCCGGTATGGTTCGCACAAATGAAAAAAAATTACACTATAAAGTATAACTCACTTGAAGAATTAAAAATAGAACTAACACCACAAATAAATAAACTTGAATCAGTTAAATCGCTTAAAAAAGAACAAAAACAATTATGCCAAGAATTAGAAGATATAAAAAATAGTCTATATTCAGAAATAAATACTAAATAATTAACTTACTTTTATTGCTACTTTAGTTAATTCTATAGATGTATCAATTGCTTTTGATGAGTCTGGAGAAGTATTTTGGTTTAAGTCTTTGTTTATCTTTTGAGTCTCATTCAACATAGTTATTGCTACTTGTTTCTCAACACCACGCACTTGATTAATAGCATCGGCTGACGTAGTAAACGCTACTCCGAATGCACTCTCACCAAACTCATATCCGACCCCCCAGCAAATAGTTCCACCTAATAAACAGATTCCTAATGCTATTGCGATGTATACTGATGCGTCTTCAAACCAAACAAAAGATGCAATCAATAACATTAAACATATTATTCCTAAAATAATGAATACTGGAAATAAGAATTGTGCTAATTTTATTGCAAATGCAACTACTAAAATAATTGTAATTATTATTCCGGCTTCTTTCTCTTTTCCTTGTCTATCCATATATTCATAAAGAAATATGTTCTAGAAGAAAAAGCTTGTGTTTTAGTGTTCGTTTCGTAAAATTTGAACCAATACTACCATTAATAAACTTCCTTTAGATATGGCAGTTATACTCTCATGAAAGCTAGTGTCCATCACAGAATTAAAATCGTGAGATATCATATTTCTAAATTGTTTCAATTCCATCATAGCTATAAAATACTCATCAGGAATGTCATATCTAGCACAACAAAATATAATAAGAAAATGCAAATCAAAATCCATTACATCTTTAATTATACTAGTATCAGTTTCTCTTTCTTTCACAATTCTCTTCAATAAATCATGCATAAAATTTGTTAATATTATTATACCCCCAACTTGTTTAGGAATTGTCCATTGTTGTGTGTTATTTATTAATTCAGAATAAGAATCTAATATTTCTTGTTCGGATTTTGTTAACCAATAATCAGAGTAATTTAAGGACATATCTTGTATAACTCTGACAGGAATTTTAGAATCTAATTCTCTAAATGAATTATCTCCTATAATACTTATGAGTTTTTCTTTTTGATTCATGAGTATCTCAACACATAATTAATTTTAATTAGGTAATTCTATACCTTCATCTTCTAATGCAAGTTGTCCAGATTTCAAATCATAAATTTTATGTTTTCTATGAAGCAATCTGTGTTCTTCTTTCGATATAATTGCAAGATTTTCAGTAGAGTTATTGTATTTGTCTCCATCGATGTGATGTACTTGCATACTCTCAAAATCTATATCTCCGTAGGTTTTTTCATAGAAGTCTCTGTGTTTTTCCCACAGATATTTTTCAGCACGCCATCTATGAACTAAATGTTTTGGAGGATAATCTTCAAAGCGTTTTATTTCAGGATGATAGAAACAATCATAAAATGAATATTTTGGGTTTCTTATTACTTGATGTCCATTTGCATACTGACTAGGTCTAGGAACTAAACAATCCTGTACATATTCTTTATTTTTATCAAGATATTCTCTATTAGCATCTTCTAATTCTGTGCGTAATTTTTGTATATCTGTTTGTTGATTTTTTATATCGATTTCAAGTTTTTTATTTTCTTGTCTTTGTTCTATAAGGTCTTCTTCTTGTTTTTTTAATTTTTTACGTTCATTATCTAGATTCTTTTTTGCTTCTTTTGCAAGATTCTCTGCTTCTTCTTTTTCAATTATTGCTTGTTTTTTATCTTCTATAATTTGTTGATGTTGTGCACTGACTTCTTTCATTTGTGCAAGTGCTTTTTCTATTTTCTTGTTTGATTCGCTAGTAATTTTATCTTCTTTTTCTTTTGTTCTTGAAGCAACGACTTGAGTTAAGTTTGTAACAATATCATTTATTGTATTATCAAGTTCTGTTTTCTTTTTTTGTTTTTTATTTATCTCTTTTTGTAAACTATTATTCTTATACAACAAATATACTATAAGTACTACGACTACAAAGATAAGTGCTATTATTCCCCAAGAAATCAATTTTTCTTTATTCGAAGGTTTGCAAACATTATTTTCCATTGTATCTGAAATACACTCTTCTTGACACAAAGCTGCCACACCATTTTGTTTTGTAGATGGTACAACACAGCTTTGATTATTATTACAAGGAGAATAGTTAGGTCCCAAATAATCACATTTGCAAATTCCATTGAAACATTCAGTACACGTTCCAGTATCTGTATTGCACAATCCTGTATTGCAATCTTGATTACTCTTACAATCGACACAAGTCTTTCCATCACCTATGTGTGTTTTACATTCGAAGTCACAAGTATATGGTTGATTTTGTTTTATAGTGCCTACTGAAACACAAATCCCATTACAAGATGCCATTCCATCTGGACAAGTCTGTATACAATATCCTTGATAACATAATTTTGAAGAACATTCTATAGAATTACAAGGAATACATTCTAACGTAGTTTCAGGTTCTTTCTTAGTAGATAATGATGTATTCTGATAACTTTGATAAATGAACGTTACACTGTTATTGATAAGTTCACAACTAGTTGCAGTATCTTCATATACATTCAAACGTTTAGCTTTCTGAGACTCTATTACATTCCCATAGTATACATCTTCTTTTGTAGATGTGCCTGATGAATTTGTTATTAAAACAGAATATCTAATTGTGGCTTTTACAGCATATTGTTCTTTATTGTATATTTCAAAGCTCAACCAACAAGGATTAGTTTGATTTATTTGCTGAATATTTCTTAGTTCTAATGCATCATCTATTACAGTTCCTTGACAAATAAGATGTTCTTTTGCAACAGTTCTTGTTACTGGAAATTTATAACTACATTCATCTGCAAATGATAGCACTGGCAGTATACATAGAATACATATTATGAGAATAACTAACTGCTTTAACCCCATGCTCTCATACTAAAAAATCACTATATAATTGTTTCTGGAAAAAATAAGTAATCTATAAATACTTATTAACGGACTCAATAGCTTGTGAAAGACAAAACAACGATAATTTTTACTATATTATTTATTTTCTGCTTATTTATAACGGGTTGTGGTCAGAATACAAACACGATAATAAATAATGATGGCGTAGGAGAACCACAAATAGTACAAGGAAATATTCCTACAAATACTACTCTTCAACCACAAGTGCCGCAAATACCTACAATCACTGAACTTCCTGCAATTGGCGGAGACCGCATTATCATAAATTCTGCAGATTGGCGTGATGTATATAGTGGAATGTTATATGCGAATTTATTAGGTACTCCTAATAATTTCCTTGTTAGTACAAAACACTCTACGATTTTACTATATTCCATTCCTACTACTGACAAGAATATTCTTGTATTATCAAGTCGAGAAAGACCTTTTGTAGTTGGGTATACCGATATTCTAAGAAGCAGAGGCTATGATAATCCAATAGAAATACAATCATCTAACTTGAATTTCGAATTGGCAAGACGCCTTCCGAACATAAACAGATATATCATTGTAAATGACACATATGCTTACGATGCAATCAGCGCCGCTCCATTTGCAATGGTAGACAGATCATATATTCTTTTTGCTAATAAAAATAATATCAACGATATCGTAGGATTACTAACTACAAAAAAACCAGAAAAAATAATTGTTTTGGGACAAGTAACAGACGAAGTCAAAACCGCACTAGCTCCATTCAATCCAGAATTGATAAATCATGGTAATTACTATGATGATAATATAGAAATGGTGAAGAAATACCGTTCAATCAAAGCAACAAAACAAATCATTCTAACAAATGGAGAATTCATAGACGCAGGCATAATGTCTGGTGCAGACCCGGTACTATTCGTAGGTGCGCAAGGATTTTCTGTTGCAGTACAAGATTACATTAAAAGTAGCGATATAGAGGTAGGTATTTTAGTAGGAAATGAACTGACCAATAGCGCTACATTTATTCGTAGAAATTTAGGCATCAGTACGTTTGTTAAATTTTCGCAAGGTGCAAGACAACCAAATGGTGCTATTGCAACAGTAGAAGATTTAGATAGATTCCCTTGTCCGCACATCAATAATTAGAAAAAAAGTGATGTATTTGATGAAACAAAAAATGGAGTCGGTACCGGGAATCGAACCCGGGCCTGGGGATTTCTGTGTCCATTGCTGAACACCACAGTCCCCCGTCCTACCATTAGACTATACCAACTATCGTAGTATCACAAACGCTGAGAAGAAACTCTACACCGTCTGTGACCGGTTAATTTCTGGAGTCATAAGACGTTTATAAAGGTTTGTGCGACGATGAACTAAAAATAACCGCTCTGTCGCACTATAAACTCTAATAATTTATGCGTACGAGATGATGGGAATGAATCTTTCTCCAATCCTTTAGACAAAACAGTTTTTAGAAACTCGCGTTCAGAATATAATCGCTTAAGGTTTTGATCAAGAGACCCTAATAGATTTTCACTAAAAGTTCCTTGACTTGCAACAATCCATTCTCCGTGTGACCTACAAAGATTAACACCATCAAAAGCCCAACGATGAATCTCGTCTAAATCCGGATAAACTAAAGCAATACTATCTAACAATTGTTCGTCAGATAATTTAGGACTCCAATAATTTTTAGAGGTATGAACCATTAAGATAATGTTTGGATCATGATTGCAGGTACATGTATTTCCACTAGCATACAACTGTTGTCCGAGTCCAAAGCTGTGAAACTCAAAATCCTTAATGATATAATTCATTTTATGCCCCAAATACAGAATTATCTACTTAGTTAAAAACATAACGAAATCCTAAACAAATAATAATTCCGATTCTAACAACTCTTATAAACAAATACATCAAGAAGTATTCTTATGCGTCGCGCTCAAGCTGCAATTGAATTCCTAATGACTTATGGTTGGGCTCTTATTGCTGCTTTAGCTGCTATTGGCGCACTCGCTTATTTTGGTGTATTCTCGTTAAGCAATACGATTCCGGAAAAGTGCTTATTCTCACAAGGTCTTGATTGCACGCAGTTCACAGTAATAAATGCTGGCGCAAAAGATAATGTCATGCTCTATTTAAAAAATAATTTAGGAGAAGGAATTACTGTTTATACATTCAATGTAACTGGAGAAGGCCAAAAAACCAGTTGCACACCAACACCCACTGAAATGGCAATTGAAAACCAAACGGCGTTCCAATGCCAGTTCAATGCTTTCAATAAAAAACAAATAAAACTGCAAGGATCCATCGTCTATTCTAAAGTGACTGGCGACTACAATCATACAACTACTGGTGAAATCAACATCAAAACCCAGTAAGTTATTCTAAACACAATAAACTTTATAAAATAATCACTATTTACGAGTAGTATGGTTGACGAAATTGTACTAAAAGAGCTCGAAGTACTTAGATTCGGAAGATTACCCGATACTGATTACGCATTCTTTGCTACTACATTTATGTCTAAAAAATTAGATAAATTATTCGGGCTTGATTATATTAAAATGATTACCAAATATGGAGTTTATACTGAAAAAGACCTAGATATAGCCCATATGATCTTAGAAGTTGATGGCTGTCCTACTAAAGGATTGAAGGGGCAAATAATCTTACCTGTTCCAGAAAAAGTCCAAAAGAATCTCATAAGCGCAAAATCATTCCTTAGCGGATCTCCTGACATAGAAAGAGTTGTAGATTTATTTTCAGAACAAGCAAAAAAGGTCGGTTACTTTTTTGCACTGCCATATGATGATGTGGTGCGCAATAGATGGAATAGAGTATCAGATAACGATATCGCACGAGCAGTAGAAGAAGGATATGCGCAAATGGGCGCATTTTCAAGATTCGACGGAATACCAGTTCATATGGTTGAATTAACAAATAAATTCAGACCTTTAGGAAAACAAAACTTACCAAAACGCACGCGATACGAAAGAAATGACTTGCTAAGTACTTATTTTTCTGAACTAAAGAGTTGAATATTAGAAATATAACAAATTAAAAAAGTACGATTATTCATTCTATAACTGATAATATTCTTTGCAATGTCTTATGACATTTATCAAGATCGCCGCTTTTTGCAGTATACCTTGATAATCCCAGATCACGAACAATGCGATATACTACAACGAGTTCATCAAAGTGCGAAGATAATTTCTCTCTTCCATAACCATCAAGCAATGCTTTTTTAGCAAGAGGATCATCCAATAATCCTTCACGAGAAAACTTGACAAAATCAAATTCTGCAGGATAGCTCTGCGAAAACTCGAAATCAATAATGCCCATAATCTTTCCATCCTCAATAAAGATGTGGCTTGTCATCAAGTCAAGATGTGCTAGAACTGGGCGAGATTCTTTTATTAAATCTAATTTACTATAAACAAACGTGATGATTTTACTTGCTTCTTGCGAAGTAATAACTCCATAAGATAATAGTTCAGATAATTGTTCTCCAACTTCTTCGAAAAAATATGCAACCCATGTTGAACGTGGTGGAGCTTTATCGATTTGCCTGAACTGGAATGATTTTTGCTGCTTAATGATTCCACCAGCTAGCACATCGCCAAAGTCTGGCATGGTAATTGAATGCATCTTTGCAAGCATTACTCCAACATCGTGCAAGATTATTTTTTTATCGTGTTCAGACATCGATGGCAATAATGTATCGAGAGGTTTTCCACGTAGCTGTGTCATAAATAAATAATGGAATGGAAACTTTTTTTCGGAAAAATCATGCAGTATAATCTTTGGAACAATAACTCCAGCGTTCTCAAAAGCTTTCATAACCCATAATTCTTTATCTAAATTCGTCTCTTCTTTTTGGTCAGGTCTTGCAATGCGCAAGATTAGATCGCCGTGTTGAGTGAACTTGCATCTATACATGTAATGAGAATATCCTTCTGGGATTCTAGAACATGAAATTAGTGCATCATGAGGGAATGCAGCTTTTGCAACATCTTGTACAATACTATCGTTTATTTCCATTCTCTTCACGATTGATATGATTTTAATAATTCACATAATTTGTCCATTGAATCTACTGAACAATTAAATCCTTTTATTGTAGGAGTAGAACCTCGTCTCATATGCACAGATATAAACTCTATTGTTTCTTCTTTATTTTTTGAGTTATATTTTGCGCGCAAATTATCTACTCCTTTAATGCCATCATCGCGATCGTCAATAATAAAGACGCGTTGTAAATTCATACCGATTTGTTGTGTGTGAAACACTGCTTGTTCAATTTCGTGGATTTTATTTTCTGCGTTCAATGGAGTGACATAGTGCGGTGACATAAAATAGTTCATCATTTCTGGAAGAAAACTTAGTTTTTCTGCAGTTGCAAGAACATCGCTTCTTGTAACAAGAGCGTTATAATCATACCCGAATTGCGTTAACGATTCTAAATTCGGCAATACATCTGGAAATAGTTGCACTTCATTATTCAAAAATGCGTTCGTCCAAGTTCTGCCTATGCACCTTCTGTGCGTTGAAACAATTTTGAGTGCAATATTTACTGGAATACCGCATTGTTTTGATATAACATCAAATTCTGCAGTATTGATTTCATCTGGGTTCATACCTGATGGATATGACTCGCTAATCAATAGGTGTGCTGCGCTTTTCCAATCGTTGATTATTTTTTGTTTAGAATCTAATAGCGTACCATCAAGGTCGTATACTAGTAATGTTCGCTCTGGAACAACTGCCCTTGAACGCGAATATGTCATTACTTAATAGTAGTAATTTTAGTTTATAAATCTTTCGTTTTTTATCGAGAAAAAGTCGTTATTTGAAGATAAAAAAAGTGTGCACGCCCGCACTTGGATGCCGCTCGCTTAACATAAGGGACACAGTATTTCCTCCTCTATGCAACCCGTACTACACGCATCAATTGCCTTATTGCTGCTCGATTCCTCGCCTGACAATTTTCAGCTAAGGACACATCAGTACGGACACAGGATCGACGGTCACACTGCGACTTATGCTAAGAAGCTAAACGCCTCAGCACGGGCTTCGACTCTACCATGAAGCCGGTTTGTAGTTACAAGGCACGGCTAACGCCCCAGTCTAGCACAAAGCTAAGAACTCATTAGCTATTATAAAGATAGTGGAGATAAAAAAAATAAAGAAGCATCTAATAGCTAACTATGCTTGATCGCAGTTCGAAAAAAGGCTTTTGTTTTGATGAAGAAATATGCTTCATTGCATCAACTCCCACGGGTACATCAAAGAATCGTAATACATACTCTCGTTTTGAAGACTCTGTTAAATGTGTTTCATGCCAATCATCATAATTAATTTTGCATCGCACAAATTTTCCAACCATTTTTTCTAAAAATTTTTCACCTATACAAGACTCGTCTTTATAGAATTCTCCTCGCCAATAAACAGGAACATCAATAGACACTACGCCACCATTAGTTTGTATATTCACATATACAACATCAAAATGAGATTCTGCGTATCGTCTTGTGTCTAAATCAGGAAATAATCTTCTTGCTCGTAAAAAAGAATCTTCTTTGCAAGTATGACGAGAATCTGTAGTTTCTATTCTACCTGGAAAACTCCCTATACAAGTTTGCACACCAAGAATATAACCTTCTAAAGTGTTCACATCAGGAAGTATAGAGTCTGCTACAGTATTCATAATAGTCCCCCCACACCCCTATAATAATAGGAGTCGTCCATTCATTATAAAATTACTTATAGTACTCAAAAACAGCCATTTCTTCCTAAAATCATGAGCAAAGCAAGAAAATTGTCAAATTAGAAGACACTAGGGAAAATACAACATAAGCAACAATACCAAATAAAGAAAACCATCAAATAATACCAACATGACACAAAATCAAACAAAAAATACTAAATAAACCTAATAAAAATAACCCTTAAAACCGTTGAATTCGCCAATCTAAAACCTTCTAAATTTTTTCAACGTTTAGCGCATACATATCGCAAACTATATCTCCGCCACCAACCAATAATATAAAGTACCATCACCCCAATAATAACTACGCATTGCGTGTCAAAAAATAAAAAGCACTACAGATAGTGTTTATTAGTAAATAGATAGTATATAGGGTGGTAATTATGGTGGCAACAAACCCAGGCAAGGGACTCAAGATTCAAAGAAGATATACTAAGGCAGGTCAAGATCCTCTAGCAGTATTCAATTACGAAAAAAGACTCTCTATAATAAAAAATCCTGATGGTACAAAAGTCTTTGAAATAAAAGATATTGAAGTCCCAACTTTCTGGAGCCAGGTCGCCACCGATATCCTTGCGCAGAAATATTTTAGAAAAGCAGGAGTCCCACAAACAGATATAAGCGGACACCCATTAAAAGATGAAGAAGGAAAACAAATTCTAGGTAGAGAAACAAGCATTAGGCAAGTTGCAAATCGCATGAGTGGATGTTGGCGTCATTGGGGCGAACAGTTCGGTTATTTTGCAAGCAAAGAAGATGCACAAGCATTCGAAGACGAAATCACATTTACTATAGTAGATCAAATCGCAGCACC
This sequence comes from uncultured Candidatus Woesearchaeota archaeon, assembly GCA_963724455.1. GTDB lineage: Archaea > Nanobdellota > Nanobdellia > Woesearchaeales > UBA525 > UBA525. The sequence continues at coordinate 32,447 of CAVRUV010000024.1, read as the reverse complement.
AAATTCTCCGCAATGGTTCAATACTGGTCTCGCACATAAATACGGCATCGTAGGTACTGCGCAAGGACACTGGTATGCCGATCCAATAACCGGCGAACTAAAACTCAGTGCTGATGCATATACAAGACCGCAACCGCACGCATGTTTTATTCAAGGTATTAGAGACGATCTTGTCAATGAAGGAGGCATCTTCGATCTGATAACTAGAGAAGCAAGAATTTTCAAATACGGTTCAGGGACAGGAACAAATTTTTCAGCTTTACGTGGTTCGGGCGAATCACTCTCCGGTGGAGGAAAAAGTTCAGGAATCATGTCATTTCTAAAAATTAATGATTGTGCAGCAGGCTCGGTCAAGAGCGGCGGTACAACCAGACGTGCAGCAAAGATGGTTTGTTTAGACCTTGATCATCCAGAAATTGAATCATTCATTGACTGGAAAATGATAGAAGAACAAAAAGTTGCAGACCTTGTCGCAGGTAGCAAATCAATTCACGATGGAATAAAACCAATTATTGAAATTGCAAAAAGAACAAAGAATTTTGATCTTACAACAAATGATGAACTCAGAGGCGCAATAAAACACGCAATGAGTCTCAATGTTCCACTCGCTTCAATTAGCAAGACATTGCAGCTTGCAAAAATGGGAATCACCGACATCTCGCTTCCAGTATACAACACGCATTTCGAGAGTGATGCATACAATACAGTGAGCGGACAGAATAGCAACAACAGCATCCGCATTCCAAACAGATTCTTCTTTGCTCTTGAAAAAAACATGCAATGGGAATTAATCAATAGAACAGATAGAAAAGTTTCAAAGACATTGCAAGCACGCGCACTTTGGGATAGAATCTGTTTTGCAGCATGGGCTTCAGCTGATCCAGGCGTGCAATACGATGATACAATCAACGAATGGCACACCTGCCCAAAAGATGGCAGAATCAATGCGAGCAATCCTTGCTCTGAATACATGTTCTTAGATGATACTGCGTGCAACCTTGCAAGCATAAACTTATCAAAGTTCCTAAACAACAAAAATGAATTTGATGTTGATGGATTCAAGCACGTCTGCAGAATATGGACAACAGTACTCGAAATCAGCGTACTCATGGCGCAATTCCCAAGCAAGGAAATTGCAAAACGAAGCTACGAGTATAGAACGCTCGGTCTTGGTTATGCTAACCTCGGAACCATCCTGATGCGCCAAGGTATTGCATACGATAGCGACAAAGCAAGAACAATTGCTGGCGCAATTAGCGCAATCATGGGCGGAGAAGCATATGCAACATCTGCTGAGATAGCTTCACACATCGGCCCATTCAAACGTTATGAAAATAATAAGAACGAAATGCTTCGAGTTATACGCAATCATAAGCGTGCAGCGCACCACGCTAAAGAAAATGAATATGACGGACTCACTATCAAGCCGCAAGCGATTAATCAAGAATTGTGTCCATCTCAACTTCTTAACGCAGCTAAAGAATGCTGGGATCGTGCCCTAGATTACGGAGAAAAATACGGCTATCGTAATGCTCAAGTCACAGTAATTGCTCCGACGGGAACTATCGGTTTAGTTATGGACTGCGATACTACTGGAGTTGAACCAGATTTTGCACTCGTAAAATACAAAAAACTTGCAGGCGGCGGTTATCTAAAAATTGTAAACAGCAGTGTTCCGCTTGCATTGAAGAATCTAAAATACAATGATGCGCAAATAAAGGATATCGTAGAATATGCAATTGGTCATGGTACATTAAAGAACGCACCCGCAATCAATCATGAAACATTGATAGCAAAAGGAATTCCGCAAGAAAAAATTAATGCAATAGAAACACAATTGCCAACAGCATTCCAACTTAATTTTGCGATCAATTCATATGCATTAGGCCAAGATGTGCTAAAGAATATCGGACTTTCCGATGAACAAGTCAATGATCCACAACTCAATGTACTTGAAGCACTCGGCTTTAACAGAGAAGATATTTCTGAAGCTAACGATTATGTTTGTGGACGCATGACTATTGAAGGAGCTCCGCACCTAGAAAAAGAGTATTATTCGATTTTTGATTGTGCAAACAAGTGTGGTCGATACGGAACAAGATATATTGCGTATGAAGCTCACATCAAGATGATGTCTGCAGTGCAACCTTTCATTTCGGGCGCAATTAGCAAGACAATCAACATGTCTAAAGAAGCAACAATAACTGATATCAGCAATGCATACACGCTATCATGGAAACTAATGGTAAAGGCTGTTGCGCTCTACCGTGATGGATGCAAACTAAGCCAGCCGCTAAACTCTACGACAAACGATCTTGATGCTGAATTGCTAAAGCTTGAAAGCAACGATGATATCGACGAGACAGTAACGCCAGAAGTTGTGCAAGAAGCTCTTGCTGCAGCTGCAGCCCACAACAAAATGCCAGCACGTCGTGCAGGATTTACTCAGGAAGCTGACGTTGGTGGACATCGTGTAGTCATCAAAACTGGTGAATACGAAGATGGTGCACTAGGAGAATTGCACGTTGAGATGTACAAGGAAGGAGTAGCATTTCGTAGCCTCATGAATGGCTTTGCAACTTCAGTCAGTCTTGGTCTTCAATATGGCGTGCCTCTTGAAGAGTATGTGGAGAAATTCACATTCACAAGATTCGAGCCAGCTGGAGTAGTCACTGGAGACCATCACATAAAGCAAGCGACATCAGTACTTGATTATATATTCAGAGTGCTAGGTCATGAATACCTTGATCGTGATGATCTTGTTCATGTGAAAACAAAACCAAAAAATCAGACTACGTTAAACGTAAGTGTTCGCGCAAAAAATGCCAACACCTCGGTTGCGCATGATGTTGTGCACAATTCTGCACAAGATACAAACAATTCGCACACAATACCCTCTGCTCAAACGACAGCGAAAAAAGTTGATACAAGATCGACTATAATCAGCAATGCAAAACAGCAAGGATATACTGGAGAAAGCTGTAGCCAATGCGCTAGCATGAAAGTAAAACAAAATGGTAGTTGTTCAGTGTGCTTAGATTGCGGAACAACAACTGGTTGCAGTTAGACGAAAGAAATATATTTTGTGTGTCTATTCAGCACAGTTTTCAGCTAAACATTCAATTAGGAGTATCATATTTCCATGCTTCAACAGCAGTAACAAGAGCTACTTCAAGACGATCGGTTGTATAATCATCGAGAGTTTTTATCTTCATAACCCTCATTAACTCGCTTAAAGAGCTCTTAACTGTGTGCCCAATATCAAAATTTCTATCAATAGCATAAGAGACAAAAATCGGAAGTTCTGTAGTTTCTAAATTAGTTGAAGCATCCATACATCCCAACTTAAGAGCTGCTACCCTTATCGATTGTTCAAGTTCAGAAAACAAATCTTTAGGGGTATCAAATTCAATTTTTGCTTTTGAATAACAGGATTTAATGAAATTAGAAGATTCATTGCTTTTTTCAAGTTTCGCTCGAAGTTTTTTAATTTCTTTACGCACATAAATACGTAATTCAGCTCTATTTTCAACATATAACGCTGCCAATTCATCAGAATTTACAACATTACGCATACGAGTGCAAATCTGATCAATAAAATATGCATACATATCCACCTGAGCATTGATGCCATTTTGTTTATCTTTGAATTTCTGAAACTCTTTTGTAGAAGGAAATATGATGGATGCTTTCACAACATCGTCGATAAAATCAAGATTTCCTAAACAGTGTCTTTGCTCAAGCTCTTTACTAAGATATCCTCTAAATGCTGAAGGAATGCGCCCTCTAATGCCGCCGCTTCCAATATTTCCCGCAATAAGAATAGGATCGAACCATAATAGGGAAGAAAGATTCTGTGAGTCTTCTAGTTCGTTATCCATAATCAGCCTATATCGTTATCCATCAGCCCATATCATAGCAATGCTCTCAAACACACTCTCTAACTCCTAAATTGAATAACCCATATCTTCCGCATTTGTTAGTGCGCTCAGAGTCTGTGGAGTTAAGGGAGTTAAGGAAGTTTTAGGATTTTTTGCAATGAAATTTTCGATATGATCAAGGTGTAAATCAACACCAGCTTTGACTATGCGCGCAGGTCTTTGTCCTGTATAAATTCCTTGAATCACATTTGCGCGCATTTCATCATCGCCTCCTATGCACTTCAAGCGATTCATTGCATCAGCATAAATCTTTAAAATCATTTGACTGCCTGCAAAGTATGGCGTTGCACCAAAGCTGAATAAATCATCACGCCCATTCTCAAGACCCTTGCACATTGAACGAATATCTGTCGCAGACATTAGTGGTGTTTCGAGTAAATCTACTATTTGTTCTACTGATAATTGGTCGTGAAACGCTGCTTTTTCGTATGCTGCACCAAACGCGTCATTGCCAGTTCTTCTGGAATCTAACATAATTTTTAGTATATCGTATCGTTCATCAGGATACCAAAGATCTTGCACCATGTGTTCGCCCAAAATTGCGATTCCTTCTCTGGTGTGAGTGTATCGACCTTTCATAGATGAATTGCTTGATAACACTTCGTGAGTATTGTGGCCGAAAGGACCTTCGTGTGCAATCACTCTCAACAATTGAGGAAATATGTGCTCAAAGCCAACATTAATGCGTCCGAGATGTTGATGCGGAGATCTCTCTTTTACATCAAAATTTGCAGGAGTGTGTATGCCTATGCCAAACATCTTTGAAGCTTGAACATCCATATCATAAATAAGCTTCTGGCATAATCTTGTATAATCTTCTATACCGGACGTATTTGTGAAAAGAGAACCAATATCTCCAATTTGTCTTTGCATAGAAAGAGATAGTCCTGCAGCAATACGATATTCTGCGGCAGCATACGCTACATCATCAATAGTAAGACCTTCAGATTGTAGATTCAACAAATATCTTTCTTTTGTACTAAACGTTGCACCAGCTTTGTTAAGTATGACTTGAGCTTTAGCCGATTCAAGTGTTGCAAAAAGATAAGGCAATAAAACCTCTTTTTCGTGTCTGGTTGCAAATGGATCTTCAGATTCAACAGGTACATGTTCATCGAGTGCAATTTTTGCATCTTTTATTTTTGCAAGATACATATCTGCCATTCTAGGATCTAGGCGTCCAGCAAATCCTATCATATCATTAGGCGCATTAGTTGCTGCTCGAACCATTTTATGAACTTCTTCAATCGTCATATAATCACCAGGAATGCCAGTTACTATCAAAGCATCAGTTGCTATCAGAGCATTGTTGTCGAGAAAATAGCGTAAATGCCATCTCGTTAACATAGCTAAGATATAGCTAGGCCTCCTAATCTTCTATTGAGCTGCTGATATTTATAAAGGTTTCTATCATTTACTACTAATTAATAGTTACAAACTACCTGGATATATATTGAAGAAATTTACTCACCATATTGAGACAATGATCCTAATAAGCATTTTAGAAGCCACGGAGAACATATTCTTACGAAAGTTTACTAAATTCAGTCTGCATATGCTTAGAAATCATAGATTTCTGGCACACTAGCAGAAGTTACATCTTCTGCTATGCAAATCGACTGAATTTAGACGTTTACTCCAAGGTGGCTTCTTTAAAAAAATAAACTTTCAAATAAAACCAACATTTACAACAACATTTTTAACCTCCACACATAACAAATGCGAGGGGATGGCCTCATATGGCAGACGAGAATACTATAACACACATCATAAAGCGCTCAGGCAGACGCGTCCTCTTCGACGAGCACAAGATTTTTGATGCAGTTTATACTGCAATGCAAGAAGCTGAAGAAGGCACAAAAGAAGAAGCAACAAAGGTAATGGATGAGGTCGTACAAACCCTTAACGATGAATTCAAGGAATCCCCGCCAAACGTTGAAGACGTCCAAGATCACGTTGAACGCGCACTAATGAATTTGCAGCACAGCACTGTTGCAAAAGCATACATTCTCTACCGTCACGAGCGCAGCAAACTTCGAGAACAGAAAGCACAACTTACTGGCGGAAAAATAGATGATCTCGATTTGCACCTCAATAGCCTAAGAGTTCTTGAACAACGCTATCTTTTGCGAGATCACGAAGGAAAAATAATCGAAACACCAACAGAATTGTTCTGGCGCGTAGCTAACAGCATAGCATCGGCTGAACAGAATTTTGGCGGTGAACCAAAACAAGCAGCAAGAACATTCTTTCGCATGATGCGCGATTTGGAATTCATGCCTGCAAGCGCAGTACTTATGAACGCAGGAACAACAAGACAACTTTCAAGTTGCATTGTTCTACCGATAGAAGATGATATTCATGCAATCTATATCACGCTTGCAAACGCAATCCTTATGCAAAAAAAAGGAGCAGGAACCGGATTCTCATTCTCAAGATTGCGCCCAAAGCAAGATACTGTTGAAGGAATCACGGGCGTAACTACTGGACCGCTTGCATTCATGCGCATCTATGAAATGAGTCTACGCACTGTTAAGCAGAATGGCAGAAGATACGGTGCCAACATGGCAGTTCTTAGAGTCGATCATCCTGATATTTTAGATTTCATCAATATGAAACTTGATGGTCAGACACTCACTAATTTCAATATCAGCGTTGGAGTAACTGATGCATTCATGCAAGCTATCGATGAAGATACAGAGTATGACCTTCTCAATCCGAGAACTGGAGAAGAAGCAGGAAAAATAAATGCAAGACTAGTTTTTGATACAATAGTCTCAAGCGCATGGCGATCCGGAGACCCGGGCATTCTTTTCCTCGATACCATCAATAGGTCAAACCACTGCAAGCATCTTGGTCCAATGGAATCAACAAGTCCTTGCGCTGAACAACCGCTCTTGCCAAACGAAAGTGCCGTCGAAGGAAGCATCAATCTTTCTGTGATGACAAAAAAACGCAGATCAGATGGCAAAATGGAAATCGATTGGGAGCACCTTAAAAAAACTGTTCGTGATGGAGTATGGTTCTTGGATAATACTATAGAGATGAATAATTATTATTTGCCGGAAATTGAAAAGATGGCAAAAGGTACACGACACATCAGCCTTGGCATCATGGGTTTTGCAGATCTACTGTTCTATTTAGAAGTCCCGTACAATAGCGAGAAAGCTGAAGAAATAAGCGAACAAGTAGCAAAAGTAATGATGGAAGAAGCAAATATCGCATCAATTGAGTTAGGGCACGCAAGAGGTACATTTGGTTTTTACAAAGGTAGTGATTTTGAAAAACAGAATAAACGCCGACGAAATAATATACTTATGGGCATTGCGCCAACTGGAACATTAAGCCTTATTGCCGATTGTTCCGGCGGCATAGAACCAAACTTCGCTCTTGTATACAGAAGAACTTTAGCTGATGGAACCGAATTAACTACGGTCAATAAAGCATTTGAAGAGATAATGGAGCAACATGAAATTCCAGAAGAGATAATCAAACGCATTATTTCACGAGGAGTAATTGCTGCTGAAGACAATATTCCTGAAGAGCTTACAAAAGTATTCATTACGTCGCAACAGATACCGCCAGAATGGCACATCAAAATCCAAGCAGCTTTTCAAAAATATATTGACGGCGGCATCAGCAAGACCATCAACTTCCCTAATTCTGCTAGCATCAAAGAGTTAGGCGATGGCATGCATTCAGCATGGCAAGCAGGATGCAAGGGAATTACAGTTTATCGTGATGGAAGTTTATCAACCCAAGTATTGACGTTAGGCGGAACTAATAATTAAAAAAATAACTAAAACATAAACACACATAACTCAACATAATAAAAAATAGTGAGATGAAACCATGATCATCAATTTTTGCGGAAGTACAAAAGGAAAAACTAGCAGCGCTCTTGGCACCATAGTTCGCGCGCTCGGACACAAAAAAAGCGTTCGCGTAGTATTTTTTATGAAACACTGGAATACGAGCGAAGTCTCGTTCCTTACTGCTATAAAAGACAAATTTGATATCAAAATTTACCAGGCTGGAGATGATGATTTTGTCTTTGCTGGAAAAGACTTCAACAAGATCACACTTATACAGGCCCAAAAAAAGCTCAAATTCGGCCATATACAAAACATGGACGCTAAAGATATAGAGAATGCGCAAAAAGGACTTGTCAAAGCAAGGCATTTTATGGAAGAAACTCCATTCTTACTAGTTCTTGATGAACTGTTATATGCAGTAGAATTCGGCCTCTTGGATGTAGAAGATGCGCAAGCAATCCTAGAAGAAGCAAGAACAAAAGACATACATGTTGTGGTCACAGGACGCAGCACGCCTGAAGAACTGGTGCCATTATGCGATCTTATCACGGAAATGAAAAAGATAAAGCATCCATACGACCAAGGTACTGTTGCAGTAAAAGGATTGGATTACTAAATACAACAACAAAAAGTTAATAAAAAAATAGTTTTAGTTTTCTATCGAATAATTAATACTAGAAGAAATTATTTCAAACTGCAGTTTTCTTAAAGAAAAGCAATATTGGGTACATCAAGAAAAGCAGGCCCACTGTCGCGATTGCAAGCTTAGGTTCATCGAGTAAATAGATGCATAATATCATAACTCCAACACCGATGAATCTTCCTATATTCAATAATACATCACGAACCGCCCACACGCTTGCATCTCCTTTGGAATTCTTAAGAAATACAGTTGTAAAAAAAGGACTCAATATAACAGAGAAGAATATTACCACGCTCGATAATACTACCCACGCTACAAGATTATTCACAAAAGATAATGCAATTATGCTTATCACAAGAAGAACACTACACAATATCGCGGCGTTTCTTCGCACATTCTTATAATGCATAAACTTGCCGATGATTAATGCACAGCATACACCAAAAAATGTCGTATACGAAAGGAACGCGCCAAATTCCAACGGATCGTTTATGAAAAAAAGAGTGTATAGAGGTATCACAACAACAATGCCTAACCAGAATACCCCTTCAAAAATTAACAATGCTTTGATTCCATTTAATGCATTCCAGCCCTTACGTGCATTAATTGATAATTCAGGCAACGGTAAAAAAGATATTATAAATGCACTCAAAATGCTCAACAACGCTCCAGCTAAGAAGAATTTTGAATAACCTATTTTTAAAATAATCCATCCGCCAAGTAACGGCATAATTATGCCGAGGCTTTTGCTAATCGCCATGTATGAAGCGCTAAGACCGTTTGAGTGCTTAACATTATTTTTAAAAAATAAATAATTATAAGGAATATAAAACCATAATGTTTGCAAGCCATACAGCACTGCATACACCAATATACCTATATTCAACGGCAATAACACTATGCTCGCAAATGCTATGGCTCTTAATACAAAAAATAACGGCATAAAAACTTTTGCACGAACTTTTTTAGTAAAAGGTATTTGCAATACAGGAATGGCAAATATTATTATTGAAAAAATCAACAATTGCATAAGCGATACTCCTCTAGAAAGAAGATACGCTACAGAAAACGATGCAATTAATGCTTCTACAGAAAAGAATACCAGAGAAAGAAACAAAGGGGCATTATCTTTCGGCAACAGTCTATGTTTTTGTCCGTTCTTTGCAGAAGTCATAAATCCTCAACAATCATCATTCAACAACTATAACTTAACAAATATCACTTAACAACTATTACTCAACAATTACCACTCAACAAATATTAACCTCAATAATCATAGTAGGTAACTGCCAAAACTTAATAAAACTACCCAAACTTAATTAATACAAAAAAAATGAATAACTAGAATTTAAAAAAGAAAATAGAAACTAAATCATACTCTCGTTCTAACAACTGGCGGTTTGCGCTAATTGTAAAACAGTCATTGCGCCAGGATAATTCTTGCCATCTATATCCCAAGTCGGATATGCAATGACTTTTTGTTTAGTGCATAATGCAGAATCTTTCTCACAATCAACATAATTTAATGCAACACCTGCGTTTGTAAAAATGTTTTGTGCTCTTTGCGTATCAGAACTCCAAGGCATGCCATACAATGTTGATTTACTCGCAATGCAAGTTATTTTCTGCAAAGTCAATGCATCAATACCGCCAACTGTTTGTTCATTTGCTACTTGTGGTGACTGCACAACGGGTTGCGCAACAGGTTCTACAATGGGTTGCGCAGGAGCAGATGGTGTAGATGGCACAACAACATCAAGTTTTGCAGATTGATCTTTAGCTGAAGCAATGCTTTGTGCTTGAACAGGCACTATGACAGTACCATTCTGATATCTGATGGTTGCTGTTGCGCGCAATTTTGTCAAGATATCACGATATTGTTTTGCTCTAGCCGTTGCTTGCAATTCATCGGCAATAAGAGGCTTTACAGTCTCGAATGGTTTTATTGAAGCAGGAGTATTGTTTATTTTCATAATTACATGATACCCAAATTGCGTCTGGACCAAACGAACCTCTTTAGGTTTCATATCAAATGATGCTTGCTCGAATTCAGGCACCATAAATCCTCTTGGGAAAGTATATTGTCCGCAAGTTTCTTTGCTTCCCTTATCATTGCTGAAATTTGTAACAAGCAAGCAGAAATCTTCTCCTGCTCTTGCTCTATCATAAACGCTTTTTGCAATAACCGCAGCATTTGTTTGTTGCGATGCTATAAGGACGTGTCTGACAGTTACTTGTTCAGCAACAGCGTATTTTTCTTGCGAAGCATCGTATGCTGCGCGCACCATTGCATCGTCGATAGGAATCTGGATTATTTTATCTTTCAAATAACGTTCAATAAGTAATTGTCTTTGTACAAGCGATTCAAATTGTTCTTGTGTTATATTGTATCCATCAAGATTTTTTTGCAAATCAGCAAGAGATGTTCCTGTGCTTGCAAGAATTTTTTGTACGCGCTCATTTACCTCTTGGAGAGTTACTGTGCTGCCGTTTCTTTTTGCAGCCTGAACAACCAATTCCTCGTCAATAATCTGTTCAAGAATTTGTTCTTGTGTAAATGATGAACGATAGCTTTCGGGCAGCAGATTATATTGGAATCCGAATTCTGTTTTTGTTATAGGAACATCATTTACGCGAACAAGAACATTTGAAGTGTCAGGTTTAGGTGATGCACTCCAGAATAATATAATCGCTAGAATAATACCTAGAATAGCTATGGCGATAATAATCCATAATTTACTTGCTTGTTTCTTATTAGAATTATTCTTCTTGTTCGAATCATTATTCTTACTTGAATCATTTTGTTTAGATTTTTTCTGTTGAGCGGATTGTTTTTTAGCAGCCGCAGCAGATTTTGTAGATTTGCCATTGTTTTTACTATTGGCTGTTTTTGTATTATTAGATAATGCTGATTGTGACGCGTTAGATCGCTTCATAGTACACCTTCTCCCACCCTTCGCTTCGTTCACGCCAAGCGATATATAAGGATTGTGGTCATTTAAAAGTGAAAACTTAGGTATTATTAGTATTTTTGTTGATTTAGCCTTTGATTTTCTAAATAATAAAAAAACATAAATGATAACTAATGAGGAATAACCGTCGACTAATATTCAAAATTTTTCTTATTCAACTCGAGGATTGCGAAGCATATATCTATATCATAGAACTTTACGAAATTCGAGTTGCACCAATCACTCGAATTTCTGGTCAACTTCAAGGCAATCCTCCTAGAGTTGATGTACTAGACTATAACAATAGCTAAAAAATGCAACAGCTAAAAAATGTGTGCTCGTAAAACATTCATAAGAACATTCACAGCACAATTTTCCAAAAGGAATATATAGGGCAAGGCGGTGCTTTCGTGTAGGGGAAGCATATGGCAAAAAAAAGACAACATACACAACACTCTGAACAAAAACCAGTAGAACCAGCAGCGCAAGAGACGCAAACAGAAGACGATTTGAAAATCAACTTCAGTGGCGTCAGCAAATTCTTCAAACGCTTCAATGTGGGAGCAGTAACAGTAACAGTGCTCATACTTGCATGCATGCTCCTCGTACTGTATATCAGAATGCTTCCTACTGCGCTCCCCGTAACAGATGATTGGGCAGATAATACTATTCAACAAAATATCCGAAGCCAGATCAGCGCTCAAGTCGATGCAGAGTTCCCCGCTCTTCCTGACCAGAATAGAAATGCACTAATAGATAAACGAACAAAAGATTTCCTCACAACAAATGCCGCTCAATATACTCAAGCAAAAGAACAGCTATCTCAAGAGTTCAAAACATACATGCGCTACACTGGCGATGATGGAAAACAATACACATACTTAGGCGATCTTGATAGTTATTTTTGGTTAAGATATACTAGAAATATTCTACGTCACGGTAATACCTGCGACGTAATAGTCAATGGCGAATGCCGCGACGATCATACCATTGCGCCATATGGTACCCCCGGAAGTTATAATCCAAGCCTGCACGTATTTGCAATACTGGGCGTATACAAGTTCATAACATTATTCAATAGTAATTACCCGCTACCTGCAGCATCATTCTTAGTTCCTGTAATTGTTGGGATTCTAGGAGTTATTCCTGCATTCTTTATCGGAAGACGACTTGCGGGAAATATCGGCGGAGTATTTGCAGCAATACTAATTGCAATCAATCCACTGGTGCTCTCAAGAAGTATGGGAAGCGATAACGACATATGGAACGTCGTTATACCATTATTCCTCATATGGATGATAATAGAAGCACTTGAAGCAAAAACACTCAAGTCCCGCATAATTTACAGCATACTTTCAGTTATAGTAATTGGTGTGCAAGCAGCAACATGGGATGCTTGGTGGTTCAGTTATCTCATCATCCTCTTTGCAGTTGCATCATACATAATCTTTAGAATACTAACTACTGTTATACGTGAAAAAGATCCAAAATTCTGGAAAGATAGCAAAGTAATTGCTACAGTAATTGTTCTAGCAATATTCTATGTCGGTACATTCATTGTAACAACCATAACTTCCTCGTATAACAGCATAGGTGGAATGAGCGCTATAGATTACATATCATTACCGATAAAACCATTAGCACATAGCGCATTGCTAGATAATGCAATCACAAGTAATTATTGGCCAAACGTACTAACAACAGTAGCTGAACTGAACAAATCATCATTTGCAGACGCAGTCGCTACTATGGGCGGTACACTTCTTTTCTTTGGTTGCATGATTGGAATGCTGCTTCTCGTTCTTCCACGAAGCAAATGGGGATGGAAGCAATATGTGCTACTTGCAATCGGCGCGATGCTATCAATTTACGCACTCAACTCAAATGCAGGAAGGATAACTACAATATTACTAATCGCATTGCCGATTGGAATAATATTAGTTACTTACTTGTTTGAAGATGAGGATGCAGATATTGCAGCGGCACTAATAATCCTAATATGGTTTATGGCAACGACATTTGCAGTATATAGTGGTGTACGTTTCATTTTACTCATGGTACCTGCATTCGGTATCGGCTTTGCAGTACTTGCTGGCAGAATCTATGAATGGACAACTGTATACTTACAAAAAGAAACCAAGATACATGAGTACATCATTAATGTTGGAGTATTCTTCATCATTGCGCTATTGCTTATTCAGCCAGTACGTGCAGGATATCAAACTGCAAGAACATTCGTTCCAAGTATCGATGATGCGTGGTGGGACTCACTTACAAAAGTCGAGAAAGAATCCGCACCAGATGCTATAATCAATTCATGGTGGGACTTTGGACACTGGTTCAAGTACGTAGCAGATCGAAGAGTTACTGCTGATGGAACATCACAGCACACTCACGTACCTAGATGGCTTGGATTATCGCTTGTTACCACAAATGAAGATGAAGCAATGGGAACTTTGCGCATGCTCACTTGCGGTTCAGATGTATACCCTGATTCATCTGGAGATTATGGGGCATACGGTATGTTCCTCAAAAAGAATAATGATCCGCTTTTATCACAACAGATGGTGCGCGAAATTATTGTTCTTAACAAAGAACAAGTAAAAGAATACTTGATTCAGCGCGGATATAATGCAGAAGAGCAATTGAAAATAATAAATGCGACCCATTGCAACCCACCTGAAGACTACTTCATAACAAGCGGCGATATGGTTGGAAAATCAGGTGTATGGGCACACTTTGGGCTCTGGAATTTCTCAAGAGCATATATTGCAACAAAATCAAAAGAACTCAGTAGAGAAGATGCTGTTAATGATTTTACCAAGAGATTTAATATGACTGCTGATCAAGCAGAACAAATTTACTTTGAAGCAAAATCACTCACATCAGAAGCAGAGATTAATTCATTTGCAGCACCATGGCCAGGTTATGTAACACAATCATGGTTGTCTTGTTCTGAAAATAATTATACTTCAAAATGTCCACTCAATATACGTATCGGACAGCAAGGAACATCAATTACTACAATGGAAGCATTTGTCTACAACAAAAGCGCTCCTGAAAAGAGCACTATTAGTTATGGGTTATACCAGAATGGACAAAAAGTCGGCGGCATCACAAATGGAACTCCGGCGCTATTAGTAATTGCAGGACCTGAAAAAATGCAAGATATAAACTTCAAAGAGCAAACAAGCAGCGTTGCTGTAGTTTATGATTCTGTAAATAAGCGTGTTCTGATAACAGATCCGTTGCTCGCTAAGAGCATGTTCACACAACTCTTCTATTTAGATGGAAGATATAGTGACCATTTCATCAAATTTGATGACAGAACTAGCTTTACCGGAACAAGAGTACTTATTTGGAAAGTTGATTGGGATGGAAAAGCTTCACGCCTGAATGCAACACAAAACACAACAACAAATAAAATAACTTCCGGTAACAAAACTGTTGTAGTAAACTAGAATTAACAGACAAAACAGAAAAAAATAAACGAAGAAAAAAGCAATTGTGATCACATGACGAGAAATGCAAAACCTAAAACCCCATTGTGGGCAATAGGTCTTGTACTTGTATGCACATTGATTATTGCTGCAACGCAGATTATCTTCAAGCAAGCAGCTACTGCTCAAGGCAACATACTCCTGCAACCAATGCTGTGGCTAGGAGTAATATTGAGTCTTGTGGCAGGCGTATTACTTATTTTTGCGCTAAAGCACGGAGAACTCTCAGTTCTTTATCCTATCATCGCATTAGGCTTTGTTTGGGTAGCATTAATAAGCGTATTTTTTCTCAATGAGACTTTATCTACGATGCAAATTATAGGAATGATTGTTGTTATTGTCGGCGTATCGCTTATTGGACATAGTGGAACACGTTCACACAGCCCTAAAAAGATAGTACTGCCTCCTGTAAAAAAACAAAAGCAAAAACAACCACAAAGTAAACAAACGCAACAAAAACAAATTCTCAACATAAAAAAACAGACTCTCAATAAAAAATCGAGGAGAAAATAATTGAGGAGAACATGGCAAACACATTCTTTCTCATCGGGCTTTTAATCATCGCGACATTACTATCTGCTACAGGCATGTTCTTTCTAAAACTTAGTGCTGCAACATTCAAGCTGCACCCTATTAGGATTATTAAGAACTGGCAGTTCTTGCTTGCAGGATTACTCTACGCATTAAGCCTTGCATTGTATGTAATCATACTAAAATATTTACCAATATCAATAGCATACCCATTAACTAGCCTAAATTATGTCTGGGCGGCAGGATTATCTGCAAAATATCTTGGAGAAAAGGTTGATGTGTGGCGCTGGACTGGTATCGGCTTAATTATTTTCGGAATTATTTTAATTGCAATCTGATATAACTATAACAGTATAAATTAGTATAAATATAATAACCTAAATATAATATGAACATGAGACATATATACCGACGTATGAGAACATGGCAAAACAAAACAAGCAAAACAAAACAAGCAAAAGAAGTAATGTAACAAAAACAAATAACACAAAAGCTATCATAAAAAAACAAGCAATACAAATACCTCATAAACATATTAAAAAAATTCTCATCATAAAAGCTGGCGCAATAGGAGATGTCATCTTTACAACACCATTTGTGCGTCAATTAAAAGAAATATTCAAGGATGCAGAAATAGATTATTTTGTCGGAAAATGGTCTAAAGACCCTATTATCAATAACCCTGCAATTGACAAAGCAATATTTGTAGATGATGCAATATTGTTTCAAAAAAGTGTTAGTAACACATTGGCATTATTAAAAATAAGAAGAGAGCTTACGCGTGCAAGATATGATCTCGTCTTTGTTCTGGATAAGACTCCTCTTGCTTCATGGTTTGCTCGTCCTATAGCAAAAATAAGAGTCGGATTTACTAGAGCAAAAGAACCAGGATTATTAGCCAAAGTCTTGCCAAATATGAACACATACAATGTGCAATACCGGGGTACGCAACACGAAATATTGTATTATCTTGACTTACTAGCTCCATTCGGTTTTACATTCGCGAGTAAAGACTTGAAAAAAGATCTTTTGTTCAGGCCAACAATGTACCCTGATAGCAAAGAAGAAAAACACGTAGATGCATATCTTAAGAGAACAAAATTCTATGATATACAAAAGAGTACAGGAAAAAAATGGATTGCGATATGTCCTGCCGGTGGAAAAAATCCCGGGCAATACAAAGGAATGAATGATTATAGATTATGGCCTTTTGAAAATTATGTAAAAACTATCGAAACACTCTCTGAAAGATACAATGTCCTCCTATATGGAAGCCCTTCTGAAAAAGAATCTAATACCACATTTGCAATAAGCATAGCCACTTCAATAGGCTCGAGGGTTTTGCGTCCTGTTTTAACGGCTTGGATAAAATCGGGTTTGTCCCAAAGCGTTTTCGACAGGTCGAGTTCTTCGGGGCCAGGTTTCGACGTCAGGATGGCGGGATTGCTGGCCTTAACGACACCGGGATAGTTTTTTACCTCAATCCAGCCCGTTGACCCAGTGTATTTGATGCCGGGCTGGCTGGTGGGTGTCTGCTGGCAGGTCATCTCAACGCCGTTGGCGTACCGGTAGGTGACCTCAAAGTTGATCATCGAATTCCATAGGCTATGGGGAAATTGCCCCGTCCCTTTCACGGCCACCGGTCCCGAATATTCGCTGTCGTTAGCCCACTGGGCCATATCAAAATAATGCGCTCCCCAGTTGGCAATCATACCCTGAGCGTAGGTGTCCACCCGCATCCAGTTGGGGCGGTTTGTGAGGTTGAACGGAGTATGCACCCGCATATCGGTATAGGGCACATAGGGCATGGGTCCGAGCCACAGGTCGTAGTTGAGTTCTTTCGGAACGGCCATATCGGGCTGTGGTGGCACGGGTGCAGGGTCCGACGGAAAGGAAATATCGATGCGCTGCAACTGGCCAATGCGCCCGTTTCTGACTAGTTCGACGGCCAGATTTTGGGGCCGTACAGAGCGAAATTCGCTGTCGGTTCGGTTCACGATGGGCACCGAACCGGCGGCCCGGCCCGCCTTACCATGGTTCATCAGGGCATCCACGAGCATGCGGCCCTGCTGTACGCTCATGCTAAGCGGTTTTTCGCAACTAACTGCTTTGTTGGCTTTGGCGGCCAGAATACCCATGGGCACGTGCCAATAATCGGGGGTCGAAATCATGACCGCGTCGATGTCTTTCCGGTTGATAATTTCCCGAAAATCGGTGTATGCAGCGCAGCCTTTATAGGTACCGTTAGGTGTTTTCCGGGCGTAATACTGCTCAATGGTTGTTTTGGCTTTGTTCATCCGCCAGCTATCCACGTCCGAGACGGCCACCACCTGCGCGTCGGGCAGTTCGAGTAAACCGGGTACCCGCGCTCCGGTATCTTTATGGTCGGCACCCTGCAAATTCTGACCGTATCCCTGCCGTCCGGCACCAATCATCCCTACCGTAATGCGGTCGGAGGGAGCCGGTCGGCCTGCGCCCGCAGTGCGCCCCAGCACCGAAGCCGGGATAATTGTCGGCATTCCAACGCAAACCGCTCCAACGGACGACGCAGCGACGGTAGTTTTTTTAAGAAAATAACGACGGTTCATGGCAGGGTTTTGATTTTAATGTTTTTGAAGGCTACACTATGGCCGTGATCCTGCAACAGAATCCGGCCTTTGGGAATGTCAGCAAAACCGGGGTAGTCTTTATACTTACTGTTGGTGACGCCCTGCCGGAAGGCATTAGTCCGGCGGTTTGTGTCAACCACCTTCCGGCCATCGAGCCAGTGTTCGATGTGATTGTTATTGACTACTATCCGCGACGAATGCCAGCGGTTCATGGCCGCATCGGGTTTATTGGCGGCTACCACGTCATAGATAGACGCGGTTTTGAGGTCGGCAGGCAGGCGTTCACCGTTATAGATGTAGGTGGCATCGTCGATAAGCTGGTATTCATAACCCGCCTGCGACCCTTTGTCGGGTTTGGGCTGTCGCTCCTCAATGAAGTACTTCACGCCACTGTTGCCGCCTTCGCCCAGTTTCCAGTCGAAGCGAAGTTCGAAGTTTGTATAGGTCTTAAGCGTCACAATGTCGCCTGCGTCGCCCGATTCGGCTCCGTCGTGGAGTTCGCCCCGCAGTTCGCCGTCGCGCACCACCCAGCCTTTATCGGGGAAGGCATCGGCATAGGCTCCGCGCCAGTTTGCCGTGGTTTTACCGTCGAAGAGTAATTGCCAGCCCTGCCGTTTTTCCTGGGCTGTCAGCGTGTTAGACGTTTGGGCCACGGCGGTTTGCTGAAACCAAAGGAGGCAAATCAATACAGTAAAACGCATCCGCTCTGCTATTTTTTTTAGCAAAATTCGAGTATTGTCCAGCATTATTTTCATACTGTTTTTGCCAGTTTTGTTGTTTAATTTGCTTTTGCAGTTGATAAATCTCTGTTTTAGCAAATAATGTCTTTCTTTTCCTTGTTGAGTACGTATGCGCCCCAACCTCCTGACCGTGCCGCATAGACCGGCTATATCCTTTGATACCCGGCGCGAGCAGGTCCCCTATTTTGCCAATCCCTGGCATTTTCATCCGGAGCTGGAGCTCAATTATATTCTGGCCGGTGCGGGAACACGTTTCATTGGCCATCACGTTGGGCAATTTTGGCCGGGTGATATCATCTTGCTGGGTAGCCATCTGCCGCACTATTGGCGGTGCCACCCAGCGTATTACCAACCTGAAAATAAGTTAGTGGCCGAAGCTATTGTAGTTCGTTTTGCCCCCGATTTTTTAGGAAACACGTTTTTCGCCTTACCCGAAACCCGCGCTATTCAACACCTGTTCGATCGGGCAGCGGAGGGGCTGAAAATTCATGAATCAATGACCGGTGAACTGGCCGGGCAGCTAACCCAATTGACCGAACTCAGCGGGTTTAAGCAATTGATGGCGTTGTTGACGCTTTTGCAGCAGATAGCCGACATGAGTAATATGATAACGCTGTCGCCCCGCTATTTGCCCAGCCAGCAGTGGCAAAAACAAAGCGACCGGATGAGCCAGGTGATGGCCTACCTGCACGAATGCTTCACCCAGCCCATAGAGCTGGGGCGGATAGCCAATTTAGCCAACATGAATTCAGCGGCTTTCTGCCGGTACTTCCGGGCGCAAACCGGTCAGACCCTGACTCAGTTCGTTACGGACCTGCGTATTCGCTACGCCTGCGAACTGCTGACCAATAGCAGTGCCAGCGTAACGATCATCGCTGAGCAGGTAGGTATCGAAAACGTTTCGCATTTTGCGCAGACATTTCGCCGGTACACGCAACAGACACCCTTAGCATTTCGTCAGCAGATGGGGAGTTTTGCGACTACTCCTCAGCCATCCGGTCATAAGGTCACCACCGGTACCAAAAGACCGTCCGGATAACAGGTATATGGGAAGCTAAACCATTTGGGGTAAATGCGCCAGATTACCGGATAGGGGCAACCGGTAACTTTCTTGTCCGTTATGGTCAAATAGCCGGAAACGTCCCCTCCTTGATCGGTTTAACCCCTCATAGCTTAGTACGATATCCGGATAACCAACATTCACTGATTATCAGATCGGAGTAAGGATAAAGCCGGGCGTTTTTCCTTTTGGGTAATACTGTAATTAATGATTTACCTAAACCTTGAAGGGCAATGAAGAACAAACCTGATCAGGATACCCGCCGTGAATTTCTGGTGAAGGCCGCCACGGCCGCCATGGCTGCTCCACTCTTACTAAATACAACAGCACAGGCTTCGGGCCGTACCGCTAAACTCAGGCACGCCTGTATCGGCGTAGGCGGTATGGGGTGGGGCGATCTGAACCAGTTTAAAAAACATCCGCAGGTAGACATTGTGGCACTCTGCGATGTGGACGAAAACAACCTGAAACGGGCAGCTGAGCTGGTACCCGGCGCCCGGACGTATACCGACTGGCGGGAAATGCTCCGGATCGAAGCGAACGCCCTTGACTCGGTGAATGTATACGGTGCCCGATCACAACCACTTTCCCATTGCGTACCAGGCCATCCGGCTTAAAAAGCACGTGTACTGTCAAAAACCAATGTGTCATGATGTAGCCGAAGTGCGGGACCTTACCAAAGCGGCCGTGAAAGCTGGCGTAATCACGCAACTAGGTACTCAGGTAGCTTCCAGCCTTGGCGACCGAACCGCCGTACAGTGGATCAGGGAGGGAGTTATCGGTAAAGTAAAGCATGCTTATTTATGTTCGAACCGTCCCGGAGCGGTGGCCAGGTACCGACTCGTTGGCCCTCGCCCGGCCCAGGGTCAGGAGGTTCCTGCGTATTTGCACTGGGATCAGTGGATTGGCACCGCCCCGGTCCGACCCTATGCCCCCGACATCTATCATCCCGCCATCTGGCGCACCTGGCAGGACTTCGGTACGGGCTGGTCGGGGGATATCGGCTGCCATATTTTTGACGCAGTCTGGAAAGGCCTGGGCCTGAAAGCTCCCCTGTCGGTGCAGGCCGAAGTACAGAAATCGTGGGAAGAGTCAACCGAACGTCGGGCCGATACCTGGCCCAGGGTAACCACATCAGCTGGGTATTTCCGGGAAACGACCTGACCGAGTCTGATACGTTACCGCTGGAGTGGTTCGACGGGGAGTTTTATCCACCCCAGGAAATCAGGGATTTATTTACCGATGGCGAATATCCGGCCGAATCGGCCATGTTGATTGGTACCGAAGGGGCGTTGCTGATTCCCCATCAAAAAATGCCCGTGATTATCCCGACGGGTAAGGTGAAAGCGCATAGCAACCCTGCGTTAACTGAGCGAAACCATTACCATCATTTTGTGGATGCCTGCCTGGGCGGTGAAAAAACAGACTCTCATTTTGCCCAGTCGGGTCCGATGGCAGAGGCCGTTTTGCTGGGTACGGTGGCGATTCGAGTACCGGGTCAATTATTAAAATGGAATTCCGCCCAGATGAAGTTCACTAACTATCCTGCTGCGGATAAGTACCTGCGTCGCACGTACCGCAAGGGATGGGAAGTCAGGGGAGTGTAACGCTCGGAGTGAGCCAGGTAGTCGGTCAGGCGTTTCCACTAAATTTCTGGTAGAAAAACCACCCTATTGCTGCGATGATGGTATTGGTCAGACCCCGATCTTCGGCCTGGGGCTGCTGGTTGGTATTGACTTGGTGCTGGCCAATGTCAAACGATCTGAATCTCGACCGGCGTTACTAGAAATAACGGTGCGTCAAGGTAAGTACGGCCAACGTGGACGATTGGTAAACCCACGTTACGGCTTTTAGCAAACCATAGTTCTTGTGCCAGTTAAATGCGTAGTTTTAACGGGACTATTCCCCAATCGATATGAGTGACCTGCGAAAAGAGGATATCAACCAGGAGGTATTTGACCTCTACGACGACTTTGCCCACAGCCGCATCGACCGGCGCGACTTTGTGCAGAAATTATCGGCCTACGCCGTGGGTGGGCTGACCGTTACGTCGCTGATGAGTTTTCTGATGCCCAACTACCAGGATAATATCCAGGTGAAGGCCGATGACCCGCGACTGAAAACCGAGTACATTACCTACAACTCGCCCAAAGGAGGGGGGGCGATAAAGGCTCAACTGTCGATGCCTGCCAACGCGAAAAAGAAACTGGGTGGCATCATCGTCGTCCACGAAAACCGGGGCCTTAACCCGTACATCGCCGATGTGGGCCGACGGGCGGCACTGACCGGATTCGTATCCATTGCACCCGATGCTCTGACCCCCCTGGGTGGTTATCCGGGCAACGACGAGCAGGGGCGGGAGATGCAAAGCAAGCGCAACCGAAACGAGATGCTGGAAGACTTTATGGCGGCCTACGACTACCTCAAAGGCAACCCGGCCTGCAATGGCAATATCGGCGTCGTCGGGTTCTGTTTTGGGGGCTGGATTGCCAACATGATGGCGGTGCGGGTACCCGGTCTGGCGGCTGCGGTTCCGTTTTATGGGGCCCAGCCCGCTGCCGAAGACGTACCCAAGATCAACGCCCCCCTACTAATTCATTATGCCGCCCTCGACACCCGGGTCAACGAAGGGTGGCCCGCCTACGAAGCTGCGCTGAAAGCGAACAACAAACCCTACGCGGAGCACATGTACGCTGAAGCTAACCACGGTTTCCATAACGATACCACGCCCCGCTACGATAAAGCGGCCGCTGAACTGGCCTGGAAACGCACCATCGACTTCTTCAGCCAGAAACTGGCCTGAATTGCGGCCGGTCAATGCCGGTACCTAAAGGGGGTTGGTCCCGCCACGAGTTGTGGTGGGACCAACCCCCTTTGACTGACTACGTTCGTAAGAACCGTGAATGATGCCTACACTACATTGCCCGTATCCCGGGAGTTCAATAAACCCGCCGGTACGGTTAGTTCGCCCGTTTGGGGGTCGATTATCCCATTGCGTTCTTCTTCAATGTTGGTTGCCTGCGTGTAGATATCGCCGGCAATGGAGCCCTGTCGCAGTTCCCGTTTGAAGAGCTGGATGCGCTCGGCCCGCCCTTCGGCTTCTTCGGGTCCGCCGTAGTTGGCAAAGCCGAAACCACCCCATTCACTGACGATGAGTGGTACCTGTCCCCGGTAGAAAAACGGATCGCCAACTACCAGCGGGTAAGCGGCTACGTTCGTCAGTTCACCCGCTTCCAGCCGGCGGAGAAGGTCGCGCCAATGGTTGAGGTCCGGCGTATAAAGATGAGCGGTGAGCAGATCCGATTTAAGCCGGCCTTCCCACGAAACGTGTTGCCACCCGTCATTATCAACAACCAGGTACTGCGGGTAGGCAATCTGCATGTAGTGGTACATATCGATGATGTACTGCCTGGTTTCCGGGTTGGTGGCTATGTCCTGAGCGCCCCAGTCTTCATTGTAAAGGCTCCAGATCACCACGGAGGGGTGGGAGCTGATCAATGATACCATGCGCAGCAGTTCGGCCTGGTGGTTTATACGACTTTGCGTCGTTGAACTATGCGGACTCGGAACTTCAACCCAGAGCATAAGACCCAGCTTATCCGCCAGGTTGTAAATGCGGGGGTCGACCCCGGCAATGTGAACCCGTACCAGATTGCAGCCCAGCTCTTTCATGGCCTGCATGTGTCGCTTCATTTCTTCGTACGTAGCCGTACCCGGCTGATACAGAATGCCGTCGAGGTAAACCGACTGGTTGTTCAGATAGATGTAGCGACCCCGGGCTTCAATTTTTCGCAGGCCAAACTGCGTTTCTATCTCGGCCGCATAGCCCCCGGAGTCGATGAGTTGCGCAATGAGCTTGTAGCGCGTGGGGGTTTCGGGCGACCACAGCTCTGCCTGGTTTATATCGAGTACAACGCGTTGCTGCTTTTGCCCGGCTTCCAGCCGGAGTGGGTAGTCGGATGTGGCCAGCAGTTCGGTTCCATAATGATCATAGGCCTTCAGGCGCAGTATATAGTCGCCGGGGTCATGGATGCGGGTCGTTAGACTAAAGCGAACCAGCCGGTCCTCCACCACGCTGACGACACCCACCCGCGAGCGTAGCCGGTTCCGCTCCACCGATTCGAGCCAGACGCTGCGCACCGCTCCCGAGTAGGTCTGATACCAGATGCCACCGCGTTTGTAAACGTGCGACTCCTGTTTGCCCCGCGTGGTTTCGGCATCCATCGTGTCGGCAATCCGGACGGTAAGCCGGTTTTGCTCGTGCAGGTACTCTTCAGGTAGTTCGTACGAAAAGGAAGTATATGCACCTAAATGCACTTCCTCATCTTCGATGGTGCGGAGTGGATGCCCGTTGAGCCACACGCGGGTTTCGTAGCCACAGGCACCAAACGTGAGCTGAATGATGGAGTGGGAAGCCGGTTCACTGCGCTGAGGGTGGGGAAATTCCCGTTCGTACCAGGCCACAATTTTATCCTGCCAGCCCATAGGTGCTGCCTGTCCTTTGGCCTGCGCCATGTGGGCTTCTATGGAGCCGGGCCAGTTAGCCGTTTCGGTAAAGGGATGGCCGACGTACCACTGGTCGTGAATTCCCCGATCGTCGGGGTCAATCATAAACCGCCATTCTCCGTCAAGCAGCATATAGGTGTTTGGCCGAAGAACCGCCCGGGGAAGTTCGTTGATCGACTCGGCAATGGGGGCCTTTTCCGGGCGGCTGGCCGAAAAACTGTTGTTGGTGTACTTGGTTTCCATATACGTGAGGAGCGAAACAAAAACAACGGAACTTCGTCCTATAGTGTTTAAATCCTGACTGGTTCCGGTACGCCCTCCATTCGCTTGCCGGAAGGGGGGGGCGTGCCGGAAACGATGTGCCGGGTGTTCTATTGACTAATCGGTACTCCGGCTAAAATCCAGAAAATGCGTTGTTTTCTAATCAATTTGGCCCCTTCTCCGGTTACCTGAGCAAACACTTCGCCTGCATATGAAACTGACAACCCGCCCTGAAGCCCTCATTTTTGACGTGAATGAAACCCTGCTGGACCTGAGCAGGGTCCGGGACGCTTTTAACCAGACTTTCCGGAACGACTATGCCTTTACGTACTGGTTTCAATTGCTGTTGCAGTATTCACTGGTGGATACGCTCACCGGTCAGTTTCATGATTTCAAGCAGATTGGCGAAGCCGTTTTATCCATGACGGAGGAGTTTTTCGGGCACGCGCTGCCGGCAGAAAAGAAATCGGCCCTCCTGCAAACGATGCTTAAGGTGGAGCCTCACCCGGATGTAGAGGAGGGATTGTCGCTGTTGAAAGAGGCTGGATTCCGCCTTTTTACCCTCACTAACTCCCCCGACGAAACGCTGAAAAAGCAGATGGAGGCCACCGGGCTGGGTTCTTACTTCGAAGCAACCTGGACAGTAAATGCCGTAAAACGTTACAAACCACACCCCGACACCTACGGTCAGGTGCTGCACAAACTGAACCTACTCCCGGACCAGACCATGCTGATAGCCGCCCACGGCTGGGATATTGCCGGTGCGGCTCATGGGGGCATGAAAACGGCCTTTATACACCGCAATGGACAGTCGCTATACCCCCTTGCCTCCCCCCCCGATTTGCAGGGTAAGACGTTGACCGACCTGGCCCATCAGCTAATAAGCGTACCGGCCTGAGTGCCGTTTATTGACGAAATAGATTAACCACTTTCCCCGCAAAACTACACTTTGTTCGCTCTGTAAGAAGGCAATGCCGGTAAACGGTACGCATGGTGGTTTGTAGACGGTATAGTCTACGAATACGTTCCGGATTGACCGAGCGGGGTGGAGTTGGCAAAGCCGGGCTATTGTAGCCTGGTCCGGCAACTGCGCCGTTATGAAGAGATATTTCCCGGGCTAAACTTAATTCGCTTTGCCCCGTAATTGATACCCTATCGCCACGAACACCAACAGCAAAGCGGTGAACCCCAAAGCCATAGATAATGAAAAATGGTAGGCAATAAAACCGAGCAAAGCCGGACCCGCCAGTAGACCAGTATAGCCTATAGTTGTGATGGCCGGTATGCTTACCGTTGGCGAGATACCGGGCAATGTACCAGCCGCGCTGAAAAATACCGGTACAATATTGGCCGCTCCCAGGCCCAGTAGCACAAAGCCAGCTAGTCCGCCCCATACCCAGGGACTCAGAATAGCGATTAACAAACCAGCTGCCCCCAGCAAACTGCCCCCCACTACGACCAGTTTACCACTCAGCCGGGACACCAGTTTATCGCCCACTAAGCGCATGGTTGCCATGGCGACTGAAAAGGCTGCGTAGCCAGCCCCGGCCAGCTCCACGTCAATGCCTTTGCTATCGCGCAAAAAGATGGCACTCCAGTCGAGAATGGCCCCTTCAGCTAAAAAAACCGAAAAGCACATCAGCCCCAGAAACAGTACACTGCTGTGCATCCAGGTAAACGGCTGCTTACCGTCCGCTGGCTTTTCGTGCAGCGTAGAAAATTTAGCCATAATCTGTCGCTCATCATCGGCAGCAAATAAATGTCTGTACTGGCTTAAAGTGATGATGACCATCAACACGGCAATACCAACAATTGCATAAATGGGGTTTAGGCCCAGCCTGATTAAAAAGCCTAACCCCAGCGAGCCAAACAGACCTCCCACACTAAAGAGTCCGTGTAAAGACGACATAATAGGTCTCCCAAACAGGTTTTGTACCTGTACGCCGTGCGCATTCATGGCCACATCAACAGCACCGATGCCGGAACCAAATATAAAGAGCGCTATGGCCATGGCCGCAGGGGAGGAGAGGAGTAACAGCAGCGGCAGCGCAAGCGCCATGATCAGCACCGCACAACCCATGACCAGACGGCTGCCAAACCGGCTTACCAGCCAACCCGAAGTAGGCATCATCACCATGGCTCCAGCGCCTAACAACAATAACAACAAGCCCAGGTTGGCGTCATTCAGGGCGAGCCGGTCTTTGGCATAGGGAACCATCGGTGCCCAACTAGCCATCCCTAAGCCGCAAACCAGGAAAATCAACTGAGTAGCCGAACGAGCCTTTACCACGTCGGCCGGTGGTGTTATCAGAGATGCATTCATAGCAAAAGCTGGTTATTCTTGACCCAAATTAAGAAAGTAATGAAAGGCTTTTAGACTGACACTGACCTGCCGTTCAAGTGGCTGTCAATTGACCTGAGCCCAGTTTGTAGGGCTCAAATTAAGGGGAAATATGCGCCAAAAAACAGCTTCGGAAGAAACAATATCTTCGTTTCTTCGCCCCGTAGTTACCAATTTCCACGATCAGTGTAGGGGGGATCAACAGGATAAGGTTACCCTTACGTACTGCTTGTTTCGTTCCATTCGGGCAGGTAAAGTGCCTCAAAGCCGTTTGAAGCGGAAATAAAGTGTACCGGGCCGAAATTGGTTGACGATTTTGCTTACTGAACTTTTGTGGTAAATTAGAGGAAAAGTTCAGTATTAATTTACAGTGATAAAGTCATCTATATGGTTCAGGCTCGAAACAGACCTAGTCATGCGAACGCCGGGGGCGATATTATACGGCAAGCTCAGCAGAAAGTGTCCCGCGATCTGGTGGATGAAGTAGCGTCTCTTAGTGGGTTGAGTAAAAAAGAAATTGCCTCGCTCATCGGTTTGACCGAAAGGGCAATCTTCAAAACGACAAAGGGGGAGTTCTCTATCCTGATTTCAGAGCATCTGATTTTGTTGCGAGCATTGTTTCAGCATGGTCTGGCTGTTTTTGACCAAAACAAAAAAGCCTTTACGCAATGGCTCCGAACGCCCCTGCCCGAACTGGCCTCTTCCCAAACGGGTTATTTTCCTGTAACTCCGTCCGCTTCGCCCAAACCTCTGGCTGAAATGAGTACCAAAGCTGGACCGTATGATTTGATGGAGGCTGCCCGGATACGGAATGAACAGAATCCCCAGGCTGAACCCGCCAGTCCACCGCGTCCGTACCCTACTCCGATATCGTTGCTTAACACGACAACGGGGATAGGGTTAGTGGATGATGTGTGTATCCGCATCGAAGCAGGTGTGTACAGCTAATGGATGTTTACCGAATCCTGAAAGAACCGTACTGGACTGATCCCCTATCAGTAATAGGGGCTGAAAAGGCACCCGGTCGCTGGAATCCTACTGGACTGGGCATTCTGTATACCAGTTCTTCACCGGCCCTGGCACTCCTGGAAATCATGGTGCATTTCCCGGCTGTTCGGTATGATGACCTACCAGCCATGCGTCTATTTAATCTCTACGTGCCTGATGATGCTATCCGGTGGGTTGACCCAACACAACTACCGTACAACTGGGATCAGCCGGAGCAGATACCCGTTACGCAAACATATTTTTGGGAGTGGCTACAAACCCCTGCTGACCTTGTTCTCGCCGTTCCATCGGCTGTTTTATCGGTTTCCTGGAATTACCTCATTCACCCGAACCATCCTCAGTTCAGTCAGGTACGGATTGATAGTCAGCAGGCTATTCAGTTAGAACCCCGGTTGTGGAGAGGGTAATGGGTTGAGGATAAATGAGGTTAGTTGCGTCAGTGGTGCTGATAAGTTCATTCGCTGCTCAAAGGGCATTGCCGATTCCCACCAAAACGATTGAAACAAGAATCACGATAATGCCGATAATAAACGTGCGGAAGGTAGCGGCCGACACCCCCTTCCATTCCTTCAGGTACAAGCCCCACATATTAGCGGTCAGAATGATAGTAGCCATGTGCGTAATCCAGGAACTGGCCCCATTGCCCAGCTTACTTTCACCCATCCCGTAGAAAAAAAACTGGAGAAACCACATGGTACCAGCGGTGGCCGAAAAAAGCACATTGGCCAGAATGGGCGTCCGGGTGTTGGTGTAATCGGAGAAAGTTTTGTTTTTGGCGTTCAGGTACATGCACCACAAAAAATTGGTGGTCAGGCCTCCCCATAACAGCACCACGTAGGTTACGTTATTCTGAAACAGTGGATTACTACCCTGCACCACAGCCTGATCGGCCAGGGGTTTGCCCGCTTCGATGCCATAGTTGAAGAAGGCACTCAGAATACCGGAGATCACGGCAATGATCAGACCCTTCACCAAGCTAAACTCTTTGACGGACGCTTTCTTCTCGGCTTCCGACAGCTCATTCTCCTTCATCATACCGGCTTTACCTGATATGGCAATACCAACGAGGCAACACAGTACGCCCAGCAACACCAACTGCCCCCCGCTCGAGCCCAGCATATCGGTAAACGAGACTTTCCCTTCAACCGGGTTCATGTTATAATAGATGGACGGTACCAAGGCACCGAACGCCGAGCTGAATCCCAGTACGACGGAGTTCCCCAGCGACATGCCCAGGTAGCGAACGCCCAGACCATACGTCAGCCCGCCGATGCCCCAAAGCAAACCAAATACGAAGGTGAGCATCTTCACATTCATAGCCGCCGAGGCAATGATAGCCCCAAAATCGGGGATGGTTAAGTAGGCTGCCAGGGGAGGGACAATGAGCCAGGAAAAAAGACCCCCAACAATCCAGAAGCTTTCCCAAGCCCAGCCTTTTACTTTGTTATAGGGCATGTAAAAGCTACCCGAAAAACCACCACCAATCGTGTGGTAAATGATGCCAATCAGAACTTGCATAAAGAAATCAATTACGATACTGTTTTAAATCGTTGGTAACCGGTATGATCTGTAGGTTGATGTGTCCAGATTCTGACCGACTCAATGCCAAATCTTTGTCGTTGGTGAGACGCTCAGAAACCGGTTGAGGGAGCGAAAATACGTTTGACAGTCCGTTGACTGTGACCAAGTCAGGTAAAGCTGGGGGTTGAGCGAAGGGTACAGTCACTTGCCGGTAGATTTTTTACAAATTTATCCTGACCCGGTGCTGGAACTTACCTGTTCTCTCCTGTACGTACACGTGCCGGGAGCACCCGGTTATTTTGTTCACACAACAGGAGAGTACATGAAGCAGGAGAAAACGGCAGGTATGTACTTTGTTTCAAAACAAGTTATCAGACGAATACTACTTACTTCTTATCTATGAACACGACACAGGCGTTCAACTACGTTAGTTACCTCTGGGACGATAAAAAAGCCGCTGAACTGGCGGGCGATGAAGTCGCGCTGTTTATCTACCGCTCCAACCTGCTCGGTGCCGACCTTCGGTTGACCAACTACGCCGGCGGAAATACCTCGGTGAAGGTAATGGAAACAAACCCTGTATCGGGCGAACCCGTGGAGGTGATGTGGGTAAAAGGCTCCGGGGGAGACATTGGTACGCTCACCAAAAAAGGCTGCGCCAACCTGTACGTGGAGCGGCTGCAGGCGTTGAAAAAACGGTACCGGGGGCTGGAGCATGAAGATGAAATGGTGGAGTTGTTCAACCACACTTTGTTCGACCCCAAGTGTGCCGCGCCGTCCATTGATACCCCGCTGCACGGTCTGCTACCCTTTAAACATATTGACCACCTCCACCCCGATGCGCTAATTGCCATTGCCGCCAGTAAGGACGGGGAAGCCATCATGCACGAGATCTGGGGGGATACCATGGCGTGGCTTCCGTGGCAGCGTCCCGGCTTCGACCTGGGCCTGAAACTGGAAGAAACCGTACGGGCCAACCCCAACCTGCGGGGCGTTATTCTGGGCGGACACGGCCTGTTCACCTGGGGCGACACGTCCTACGAGTCCTACATGAACACGCTGGAAGTGATCGAGCAGGCGTCGGAATACCTGAATGCCAATTTCGGTAAGAAACGCCCCGTTTTCGGTGGTCCCGCTGGTCAGAGCCTGGATGTACAGGCGCGGAAAGAGCAGGCGGCATCGCTAATGCCCACCCTGCGGGGACTGGCCTCCGGCCATCGGCAGATGATTGGCCACTTCACGGACGACGAGCGGGTGCTGGAGTTTGTGAATTCCAACGACCTGCCCCGGCTGGCCCGACTGGGTACGAGTTGCCCGGACCACTTCCTGCGCACCAAAATACGCCCCCTGGTACTGGATCCCGTTCTCCAGTGATTCAGTGCTGGTGCCAATCAGGGTGATGATTTTATATGTGCTCTCGGTCATTGCTTTGTTCTCCTTTTCATTGCGCCCGGATCTCTCCGACTTCCTGGACATCCACAGGTACGCCTTCGATCTCGTGGGGAATCACCGCCCCCGGGTCCAATTGTGCGGAAGGCAGCTTCCTGGTGACCATCACCACCAGGCCCACATCGCCTGTGCGCTGGCCCTGGCGGGTGCAGAAGCCTACGCCCACGCCCACCACATTGGCTTTGGACATCAGCTGGCTGGTATAAGCTCGCTTGATCGCCTGGGCTCGCTGGGTGGCATCTTCTCGTGTTGGTTCAGAGTTATTCTCGCTCATATGTTTACATCCAGACAGTCCAGCACCACCTGGATCGGGTTGACAATGGTGCTCTGCTCCGACCCGGCAAACAGCAGCCCCACAGCCTTCAGCTCATTGGCAGCCACTACCAGCGAGCCCAAATCGCCACCCTGGGAGATCGGTCCGGTGACGATCTGGTTGTCAAAGGTTGCTGTCCGCCCCGAGCCGTAGCTCACCGAGACGGTCGCATCCAGGACGGTGATCTCGCCGCTGGTTAAGCCGGTGGTACGCCCGGATTTGCGCACCTGCATGCCCAGCGAAGCTGGCGGCGTCCCGCTCCACCACGCCGATTTCCAATATATCATCCAGGATATCCCGTTCGTCCAGCGGTCTCGCCACCACCACAGCCTCTTTAATTGCGTGCATCCGAGAAACTTCTAAAACGCGGCATAGATTGCTTTGGGACACGGCCACACCAGCGTCCTCGACTTGTTCATCAAACACGGCAAGTCTTCTTACGTTGCGGTCTTTTACGAGGGGCCTTACTTTAAGAAACCGTCTCCCGACGCGACGACGCGACTGCAGCATGCGATTGCAGATGACCCGTTGTACCAACCGCTACGAGCAATTGGATTCGACGAGCAGGGTATTCGTCAAATTCTTGTAAACGGCGGCCAGAAAACGTAGCATTATCGGCGGAAATCGGCGGGCGGGATAAAAACATAGCGCCAGATTAACCGCAGCTTCTTCCTTTGGAGAATGGTTGGTTTTCTTAACCAGCCGGGCAAGGAAGTAGCGAGGTTGAAGGTATTACAGGATATGGAGAAGTGGATTGAAATCCGCCGCCGCGTACTGGGCGGTGAGATCAGCAAGCGGGCGGCGTGTGATGAGTACGACATTCATTGGGACACGCTGAAGAAGATCCTGACGCACGAGAGCCGCCGGGTTATCGGCTCAGAAGCGGCGGCCATCGAAGCTGGAGCCGTTCCTGCCGATCATTGACGAGATCCTCAAAAGTGATCGGCAGGTGCATCGCAAGCAGCGGCACACGGCCAAGCGAATCTTCGAGCGACTGCGGGACGAGCACGGCTATGACGGCGGTGAGACGATCGTCAAGGACGCAGTGCGAGACTGAAGCAGCGCAACAAGGAAGTCTTTCTGCCGCTGTCGCATCATCCTGGCGAAGCGCAAGTCGACTTCGGATTCGCTGACGTGTGGCTCGACGGCGAACTGACCAAAGTGGCCCTGTTCGTGATGACGCTGCCGTACTCGGACGCGATCTTCGGCCAGGTGTTTCCTCGCGAGTGCACCGAAGTTTTTCTCGAAGAGCAATACC
>CAVRUV010000023.1:0-35240 GCA_963724455.1 uncultured Candidatus Woesearchaeota archaeon | reverse complement strand
GTCCACGCAAGACAGGACGTGCACGTGGTACAAGAGTCCGTACAAGTGGCGGCGCATCATAAATAATGAGATGATCACATGGCAAAAAAGGAATTCACCTACCGAGGTCACAGCGCAGAACAGCTCAAGAAGATGAGCATCAAGGAGTTTGCACTCTTGCTACCGAGCAGAGAGAGAAGAACCTTGCTTCGCGGTATGACTGATGTTGAAAAGAACTTGCTTCGTAAGCTCGAGAATAGAAGTAGTGTGAAGACACATGCTCGTGAAATGGTTATAGTTCCACAAATGATTGGTAAGACAGTACTTGTACACACAGGTAAGGAATATCAGCCAGTGGAAATTAACGAAGAAATGGTAGGCTACCGTTTAGGCGAGCTTGCTCACACAAGAAAAATGGTAAAACACGCATCTCCTGGTGTCGGCGCAGCTAAGAAAAGCGTTTCAGTCAAATAAATATTCAAGAAATAAAATATTCAAAAAAATATTCAAAAATAATGAATCAAAAATAATCAACTAGGATGAAAACATGAGACACAACTACATGCCAACTGAGATTGCCAAGAACACGGCAAAGGCTATCGGTAAAGATTTACCAATCAGCCCTAAAGTCTCAATTGAAATTTCAAACTACTTACGCCATAAAGAGTTAGACGCAGCAATTGCAACACTCGAGCGCGTATTAGAAAAGAAGCAAGCAATCCCTTACAAGAGATTCACAAATGCAGTTGGCCACAAATCAGGAAAAGGAATGGCAGCTGGTAGATACCCAATCAAAGCAGCAACTGAATTCATGAAATTATTGCAAAATGCAAAGGCAAATGCAGCAAACACCGGTCTTACCGGCAGACTCGTAATCACACATATCGCAGCACAGCGTGCAAACGAACCAATTCGCGGATACGCGAAGGAAAGAATAACTTTCAAGCGTGCACACGTTGAAGTAATCGTTAGCGAATTAAAAGAAGTTGAAAGAGTGCAAAAAACCCCTAAGCAAGTTGTTGCAAAATCAGCAGCAAAGGGCGCAGTAAAGAGTACAGCAAAGCCAGCAGCAAAGGCTAAGCCAGCAGCTAAAATAGATTCAACAGAAGAATCTAAAGAAGAATAAATTCAAGGACTGATATTCATGACAATCGAGCGCAAGTTCATCCAGCAGAACCTCAAGGAGCTTCAGATAAAGGAGTATATTTTTGAGATCTTAGGCAAAGTCGGCGTAGCAAGAGTCAAGCTTCAAAGAACACCACTCGGTGAGAAGATTTTGATCAGCTGTAGCAGACCAGGTCTAGTTGTAGGAAGAGCAGGAAGCAACATCCAACGCTTGACAACTGATTTGAAAAGTAAGTTCGGTCTTGAAAATCCACAAATCGAAATTGAAGAATTAACTAATCCTATGCTTGAAGCAAGTATCCTAGCTGAAATGGTCAGCAACAGTATTGAAAGATTCGGTATTGGAAGATTCAAGGGTATTGGCCACAAAGCAATGACTGAAGCAATGAATTCCGGCGCATTCGGCGTTGAAATCCTCATCTCAGGAAAAGTTCCAGCACAGCGTGCAAAGACCTGGAGATTTTACAACGGCTACCTAAAGAAGTGTGGCGACGTTGCAATCGAAGGCGTAGACATTTCCTATAGAATCGCACTCCTAAAATCAGGCGTAGTCGGTATCAAAGTGAGCGTTATGCCACCAACCACCGTCTTACCAGATAGAATCGATATCAAAGATATGGAGATCTTTGTAGAAGAAGTAACCGGCAAAAGCACAGTAGCTGATGTCGAGACAAAAGTTGCAGCAGCAGATAAATCAAAGAAGGCTGCTCCAGCAAAGAAGGCAGCAGTTGGCGATAAACCAAAGCGTGCTCCAGCAAAGAAGGCAGCTCCAAAAAAGGATGTTGTATCAGCAGTAACTCCAGCAGAGCCAGCATCAGAAACTCCAGTAGAAACTCCAACAGAGACTCCTGCAGAACCAACAACTGAGCCAGCAACTGAAGAATAAATAAACAAAAAAACGTGATACTCATGAAGTTCCAAGACCTAAAAAAGAAAAACAAGGAAGAACTTGTAAAAGAGTTCGATGCCTCAGAGCTTGATCTCATGAAGTACAATGCAAAGGTTGCAACAAACAGCATCGGCAAAGATGCTGGAAGAATTAAACAACTAAAAAAGACAATTGCAAGAATCAAGACAATACAAAATGAGAAGAAAGTAGCTGTAAAGAAGGCACCAGTAAAAAAGAAAGTATAGATATCATAATCAAACGGAGACACAAAAAATGAGCACCATTTGCAACACCTGCGGCCTGCCAAAAGAGCTGTGCGTATGTGAAGCGATTGCTCGTGAGTCCCAAAAGATCATAGTCAAACTAGACAAAAAGAAGTTTGGCAAAACATACACAGTCATCAGTGGCATCAATGAGCACGAAGTCGATATCAAAGACCTCGCAAAGAAGCTCAAGAACAAGTTCGCATGCGGCGGAACAGCTAAGGACAGCAAAGTAGAGCTCCAAGGCGATCACCGACGCAATGTAAAAGAGGAACTTGTAAAACTTGGCTTTATCGCCGATACCATTGAAGTCAAATAAGCGTGGAGCAAACCATGCTCATCGGAAAACAAATCACAATTGCGGATGCCAAGAACAGTAGCATCAAAGGCAAGAGTGGTCTGGTCATCGATGAAACAAAAAACACCCTCACCATCCGGGGCAAGGACGGTACACAGTACACAATCATAAAAGAACAGATAATCACAATCGAGGAATCCCCATGAGCGAAGAAAAACCAGCAAAGACTGAGAAAAAAGCAGCAGTTAAACCAGCTGTAAAGCCAGTTGCAAAACCAGCTACAGAGCATGCAGCAAATGCAAGCCAGTCTTCAACTGTCATCATCAAGGGTAAAGCACTTTCAACACGCGGACGTTCACACGTTGGTACTGTTATCTCAAACAAGATGAGCAAGACAGTAACAGTAGAATGGGAACGCAGACGCTATGTTCCAAAGTTCCAGCGTTATGAAAAACGAAGAACAAAAGTCAAGGCTCATGATGAACTTGGCGTAAAGATTGGCGACATCGTTGAAATTATCGAAACAAGACCAATTAGCAAGACAAAGAACTTCCTAGTTAAGCGCATTATCAAGAACGCACAATAAATGATACAAATAATACCAAAATACATACAACACATACATTACTGAGGCACAATCATGAAAGCAGTCAAAGCAAACATTGTTCGCGCAATCCCACTTGGCGCAGAAATCGACGTCTGTGATAACTCTGGCGCAAAGGTCATAAAAGTCTTTTCCGTTTTCGGACACAAGACAATGAAGGGCCAAAAACCAGCAGCAGGCGTAGGTCACCTAGTTATGGGTTCAGTCAAAAAGGGAAAGCCAGACATGAGAAAGACTGTCGTATTAGCAATCATCGTTCGTCAAAAGAAAGAGTACCGCAGAAAGGATGGTACAAGAATCTCTTTTGAAGACAATGCAGCAGTAGTCCTAAAAGATGAGAAGGGAAACCCAAAGGGTACCATCTTCAAGGGTCCTATTGCAAAGGAAGTAGCAGCAAAGTGGCCAGCAGTCGCAAAGATTGCAACCATTATCGTATAAATAAAAACTAAAACTCAAACGTGATACTCATGAAAAAGCACTCCACAGCATGGATCGCAAGCACGCAACCACGTAAGCAGCGAAAATATCGCTATACTGCGCCATTGCACACTAAGGGAAATTTCCTTACAGCTCACTTGGTTAAAGAACTACGCGCAAAGTATGCAATCCGCTCATTGCGTGTTCGCACCGGTGATAAGGTTCGTGTACTTCGTGGTCAATTCAAAGGAACCGAAGGAAAAGTAGAGCGCGTAGATGTTAAGAGAACAGTTGTTTTCGTGACAAAAGTTGAACAAATGAAGAAGGATGGCGCAACAAAAGTACCATACCCTCTAAACCCAAGTAACCTCCTTATTGTGGAGTTTGACAACAGCGACAAGCGTCGCAATGAGCAGCTAAAAAAGTTTGCTGAAAAGGTCAAGAAGTAGATAAGTAAATAAGTAAAATTTAGGACGTGAAAATCATGGCATCATCCCACCTCAAGCGCCTTGTTGCGCCAAAAACCTGGCCAATCTTACGTAAGACAACTGCGTTTATCGTAAGACCAAAACCAAACGGTCAACGCATGGAACACACTATGCCTATCACAGTTATTTTGCGTGAAGTTTTAGGTCTTGTAGAGACTGCAAAGCAAGCACGTGATGTACTTCATAATCAGACAATCCTATTGAACGGTAAGCGTATTCACGATGTTGATACCGCCATCGGCTTTATGGATGTTGTAGAAATTGATGGCAAGCACCATCGTATGCTCATCAATCAGAATAACAAGCTCATCCTTGTTCCAGCTGGTAAAGAGGATTTTACGATCCAAAAGATCAGCAACAAAACAACTTTGAAGAACGGTATTGTACAGCTCAACTGCACAAGCGGCCGCAATATCAAAGTTGAAAAGGACAGCTACAAGACTGGCGACTCAATCGTTGTTGGGTTTGATAGCAAGATCAGTGCACATTATTCACTAGCTGTTGGCGCTACTGTCATCTTAATTGGCGGTAACCACATTGGTAAAGTTGGTAAGGTCGAAAAGATCGATGGCAATACAATCATCATATCCGCAAATGGCGAGCAGTTAGAAACTGCAACTATTCACGCATACGTGATTGGTAAAGAAAAACCGGCAATTAGCCTTAATTAACATTAACTAAAAAATAACTAAAAAACTAAAAAAATACTATTCAACGTGATACCTATGAAACAAAAGACAGAAACGGTCATGCAACCTATGAAGCGCATCTCAGTAGAGAAGCTTACGCTAAATATAGGTGCAGGAAAGGACACAACACTCCTAAACAAGGGAGTAAAGCTCCTTGAACAATTAACAGGCATTCCACCAATTAAGACCGTAACACAAAAGCGTATTCCTGCATGGGGACTACGTCCAGGACTTCCAATTGGTTGTAAAATCACACTACGTGGTAAGAAAGCTGAAGAGCTTATTCCTCGTTTGCTTGTTGCAAAAGAAGGCATGTTAGAATCTCGCAATTATGATAATGCAGGAAACATCAGCTTTGGTATTCCAGAATACATCGATATCGAGGGTGCAAAGTATGAACCTGAAATTGGAATCATTGGTTTGCAAGTATGCATAACCTTGACAAGACCAGGATATAGAGTAAAGAACCGCAGAATCCGACCATCACCAATCAATAAGAAACACGTGATTGCAAAGGATGAAGCAATAACTTTTATGGCTGAACGCTTTGCAACAAAGCTCGGCGGCGAAGAGTGAACGCATGACAACATCAACACATAGCAAAGTCCTCAAGCAGATCGGCGCAAAGCCGGGTAAGTACGCTAAATACCTCAAGAATAATGTGCCAAAACAGCGCAAGTCAGGAGCAATTACGCTCAAATGCTTACGCTGTGGTAGAACTGGTGCACACATCAGAAGTTTCGGTTTGCATTTATGCAGACAGTGCTTCCGCGAAAACGCGACAAAGCTTGGTTTCAAGCAATACAAATAGGTGCAATCATGAGCATGAATAATCCACTCGCAGCAGTCTTAAGCGCAACCCAAAATGCACAGCATGTTGGTAAGCGTGAAGTGATTACTAAAGCAAACAGCAAAGTCATCAGAGCAGTTCTTGCAATTATGCAAGAGCATGGTTACATTGCAGGCTTTGCTGAAACAGAAGATAAGAAGGGCAACCTTCTAACTGTTACACTTTCAGGCAATTTGAATAAGACTGGTGTTGTTACGCCAAACTTTACTGTTGTAAAAGGCAATTACGAAATGTTTGAAAAACGTTACTTGCCAGCAAAGGATTTCGGAATCCTCATCGTAACAACCAACAAAGGTATCATGACACACAAGCAAGCTAAAGAGCTTGGCCTTGGTGGAAAGCTACTAGCATACGCATACTAAGTGAAACAAGAATAACAAATAAACAAAATAAAAAATAAATAAAATACACAAAAAACAAACTAACAATCAATTATCAAACAGATAATCAAACAAATATACGAACTACAAATTACGAATTATAAAATTACAAACGTGATACTTATGCACCTAGAACAACTCAAGGAAACCGTCGAGATCTTACAAGGCGTTACTGTCCACATGGATGGAGCAAGCGTTGTAGTAAAAGGTCCAAAGGGCGAACAAAAACGCGCAGTTGCAACTATGAATGTTAGTGTATCTGTTGAAGACAATCATGTTGTACTTGTTTCAAAAAACGCAACTAAGAAAGAAAAATGCATACTTAATACGAACGCAGCACACATCAAGAACATGATTCGTGGAGCAAAAGAAGGCCACGTATACAAGCTCAAGATTTGCAGCGGTCACTTCCCAATGTCAGTTACACTTAAGGGCGATGTCTTTGAAGTAAAAAACTTCATTGGCGAAGCAGTCCCAAGAAGATTGAAAACTTTAGCAAATGTTAAGGTAACAATCGCAGGCACCGATGTCACAGTTGAAAGTGTAAGTAAGGAACTCGCAGGCAACCAAGCAGGTGCAATCGAACTCCTTACAAGACGCCCAGGCTTTGATACAAGAGTCTTTCAAGATGGTATTTACATCACTGAAAAAGACGGAAAGAAAATTTAATCATATTAACGAGTGATACTCATGACCGAAAAACAACGACTCCTAAAGGTTAAGGCAAATCTCAAGAGGCGCCAGCCAAATTTCATTCGCCAAGACGCACATAAGCATAAGCGTGTAAAGCAAGTTTGGAGAGCACCAAAAGGTTTGCACTCTAAAATTAAGGATAGTAAAAAAGGTTACAGAGCAAAACTCCAAGAAGGATATCACACTCCAAAAGCAGTTCGCGGTATGGATAAGCACGGCTTATATCCAACAATCGTTGCAACATTAGCAGAGCTTGGAAAACTTGATGCAGCAAAGCACAGCGTCATTGTTTCAGGAACTCTCGGCAACAAGAAACGCGTTTTGATTATTGAAGAAGCAGTTAAGCACAAGTTCACACTTTCAAATGTTAATGCAAAGAAAGCAGAAGACATCAAAGCAAAATTCACAAAGAGCACTCAAGAAAGAAAGGCTCGTGAAGTTTCAAAGAAAGAGAAACAAAAAGTAGCTGTTGAAAAGGCTGTCAAGAAAAAAGCAAAAGACAATGACGAAACTCATGATGAGCATGAGGGTAAGAAAGATGACAAGCAAGACGGCAAACAAGATGATAAGCACAGCGATAAGCACGACGACAAAAAGGATCATAAAAAAGATCCAAAGCAGCAACATCCAAAGCAATAGGTGAATTATGACTTTCGACCTCACACTCCAAAAACGCCTCGCAGGAACTATCCTCAAGGCAGCGCCAAAGCGCATCAGATTAGATCCAGCACGCTTGCACGATATCAAGAGCGCAATTACCAAGATGGATGTAAGAGCACTCATCAAGGAAGGCGTAATCGGTGTCATTCCAGTACGCGGTGTTAGCAGAGGCAGAGCACGCCATAACGCAACACAACGTGCAAAAGGACTAAGAAAAGGTCCAGGTAGCAAGAAAGGAAAATCAACTGCAAAAGTCCCAAGTAAAGAATTGTGGATGAGCAGAGTAAGAGCACAACGCGACTTCCTACAAGAGCTCAAGGAGAAGAAAATCTTATCCAATGAGAATTTCCGAGATCTTTACAAGAAGAGCAAAGGCGGATACTTTAGAAGTGTACGTCACATTAAGATTTACCTCAACGAGCAGAACTTGGCAACAAGACCGGCTAAAGTAAAAAACTAATATTGAATAATTGAATGTGATCCTATGGCAAAAAAAATCGTCATGTCCTACCGTAGAAAGCGAGAAGGCAAGACCGACTACAAGAGAAGACTAGTTCTTCTTAAGAGCGGACTTCCACGTCTTGTTGTACGCGTAAGCAACAAAAGTGTTCAAGCACAACTCGTCACCTACGAAGCAGATGGTGATATTGTACTTGCAACAGCAAGAGCAACCGATCTTAAAAAATTAGGATGGACAAGCGCAACTGGAAATATTCCTGCAGCATATGCTACAGGATTACTCCTCGCAAGCAAGCTCAAAAAGCACAATGTCAAGAGTGATATCATTCTTGATTTGGGCCTTATCAAACATCACCCAGGCGGCAGAGTTTATGGTGTCGTTAAGGGAATGATCGATGCAGGTTTTGCAGTTCGCGCAAGCGAAGAAGCACTTCCTCCACAAGAGCGTCTAAATGGTAAACACATTGACGATAAAATAGCAAAGAGCATCGAAGCTGTCAAAGCAAAGATGAAATAATTAATCGATAAATAACAATACATAATCAATACTATAACATTACGAGTGATACTCATGCCAGAACAACTTCCCGAATTGAATATGGATGCATGGAAACCAAAGACTACTTTGGGCCTAGCTGTAAAGAACAAGGAACTAACAGATATCGACTCAATTCTTGAGAATGGAACAAGAATTCTCGAGACACAAGTTGTTGAAGCTCTTTTGCCTCTAGAGTCTGAGTTCTTGCTTATTGGTCAAGCGAAAGGTAAGTTCGGTGGTGGCCAGAGAAGAATGTTCAAGAGTACGCAGAAAAAAACCATGGAAGGTAACAAAGCAAAATTCAGTACCATGGCAGCTCTTGGTGATAGAAATGGTCACCTTGGTTTAGGTTTTGGCGGCGCAAAGGAAACAGTTCCTGCACGTGAAAAAGCTATGCGTCAAGCAAAATTATCAATCTTTAAGATCAGACGCGGATGCGGCAGTTGGCAATGCAACTGTAAGACGGCACACAGTATTCCATTTGCAGTACGCGGAAAATGCGGTAGTGTAATTATCGAGCTTATGCCTGCTCCTAAGGGAAAAGGTCTTTGTGTAGAGAAGGAATGTGCAAAGATTCTTGCACTTGCTGGTATCAAGGATGTCTGGAGCAAGAGTTACGGACAGACCATGAACAAGATTAACATGATCAAAGCATGTGAGGCAGCACTTCGCCAACTTTCAGAAATGAAACTTTCAGATAAGGATAAGGAAACACTTGCAGTCGTTGAAGGCGGCAAGAAAAAGAGCGATAAGAGCGACAAAATTGAGAATGTCGAGAAGAGTGAGTGATTATCATGGCAAATAAAACTGTTAGCAAAGATGCACCTGCAAAGGGAACAAAAGTAAGAGTTCCAAGAGCAGTTCCTGCGGTAGCAAAAACAGCTGTAAAAGAGCCATCAACTGGTAAGATTGCAATTGTTCTTATTAGAAACAGAACTATTGGAGTTCGCCACGATGTTGTGCGCGCACTTGATAATTTAAGACTCGGAAGACGACACATCTGTGCAGTTTTCGACGATAACGCGAGCATTCGCGGATTAATGTTCAAATGTAAGGATCTTACATCATACGGGCCAATCTCAGAAGAGATGCTTAAGAAGTTAAACGAAAAGCGCGGTAGCTTAAAGGACCGTGAAGGAAAACCACTAAATGTTTTCCGTATGCACCCACCACGTGGCGGCTACGGTAGAAAAGGCGTAAAAGTCAGCTATCAAGATGGCGGATGCTTAGGCCTTAGACGTAAAGAGATGGATGCTTTCCTCGACAAAATGATGTAGATAATGTAGATGTAAATGATGTAAACGATTTAGTTAATCGATTAAATGAAGTGATTATCATGGTAGAACACACTCGCAAGAAGAATTCCCGCATGCGCGGCAGCAAGACTCACGGCTATGGTAGCATGAAGAAGCACCGTGGTGCAGGTCACCGAGGTGGCCGCGGAAATGCAGGTTCAGGAAAGCGTGCAGATACAAAGAAGCCAAGCATCTGGGCAGGTCTTATCAATGGAAAGGACCCAAGCAAGATCGGATTCAACAGTATCATGCGTAAGAATTTTGTAACAATGAATGTTGGACACTTAAGCAGTGTTGCTGACAAGCTTGTTATAGATGGAAAGGCAAAAGAAACTGCAGGCGTTATCACAATCGATTTGAAAGATATTGGTGTAAACAAGCTATTAGGCGCTGGTAAAGTTATACGTAAATTAAATATTAGCGTATACTGTTCAGTTCCTGGTGCTGTTGCAAAGGTTAAAGCAGCAGGCGGTAGTGTCAAGGCAGATATTGTAGTTGACAAGGTTGCAGTAAAAGCAAACCGTGATGCAGTAGCAGTAGAAAAGAAGGCTGCTAAGAAGAGACCTGCTGTACAATTAGCACCAGTCGCAAAAGCTAAGGGCGAGAAAGAATAAGTTTTTCTTTATTTTATTGTTTTTTATTTATTTTTAATCTTTAGTTTATTTTTAATCTTTAGTTTTTTTATTTTATTTTTAGTTGATTTTATATTTATATTTCTTTGAATATTTTTATTAAATATTTTTTAAGTTTGAAAATTCATAAAGAACGCCTTGGAGTAAAACCAAGAAAATGTTCCGATTCGTGCAGGAACATTTTTCTAAACTTTGTGAAGAATGAGCAATAATTCTCCGCGTTCAAGAAATTTTAAGTTAGTAGTTGTCTTTTATTTATGTAAGAATGGAGTTATCTTTATAGCTTTGAAGCACTTATCGCCATCTATGAAGTTTGACGCG
Organism: uncultured Candidatus Woesearchaeota archaeon; assembly: GCA_963724455.1. GTDB lineage: Archaea > Nanobdellota > Nanobdellia > Woesearchaeales > UBA525 > UBA525. The sequence goes on along the minus strand of CAVRUV010000023.1, from coordinate 24,660 downwards.
ATTATTTTTGATCTGTATGATACGTTAATTACTATAAATGATCCAATTCGTCCTCATTATCAATTATTTAATGAATTAAATTTGGATGCTGCGCAAATAACTGCTGCTCGTCGTGAATATCTAACAACCAATCATCATCTATCAACTATTCTGCAAAGATTGCATCCTAAAAAAATAGGAGATTTTGAAAAATGTGATGCTCTTACAAAACAAGATGTATTGCGTGCAGAGCTTTTTTCTGAAGTGCCTGAAGTACTTTCAAAATTAAAAAAGAGTTGTAGGCTTGCAGTATTATCAAATCTTGCAGCACCGTATAAAGATGCATTTTTTAATCTGGGGTTGGATAGATATATCGATCACACTTTCTTTTCTTGCGATCTTGGAATGATGAAACCAGAAAGCAGAATATATGAACATGCACTGCGTGAGCTTAATGTGTCGAACAAACGAGTATTGATGGTCGGGAATAGTCTTCGTAATGATGTGCAAGCGTCAATTGGTTGCGGTATGCACGCATTGTTGCTAGATAGACTAGGAAAGTCTGATTATGAGCATAGAGTTTCTTCATTAGCTGATATTGTGTTAAGATAGCAGTTTATGCTTTATTATTTTTTGATTGATTTATTTTTGATTAGATTATTTTTCGTGAACTATTGTAACATTCAATTTTGTTGTTATGTTTATGCAACCTTGAGCATTCGTCCAACCATGGAGCATAATGACTGATGAATGTGGATTTATGCCGTAGCATTCTGTTTTATCGTCGAGAATTTCTTTTCCGAAAAGCTGTGATGTTACACACACATTTGCTACGGTTGCACCGTTATTAGTTATGGTGTGTTCAGCCGAAGATTTTGTCCAGCATATTTTATCACACGGACAGGATTGATACATTTTGGTGTTGTAAGTAATTGATCTTTCAGGTATGAAGCTATCGTTAAGCGAAATTATTGTAAAATTATTATTGCGTCTTTCTATATCAACATCATAAACTGCAGATCCTGGTTTGTTCACGATAGCATCCTCAAAAGATTTGTCTATTAATGCAGAATCAAGTATTACAAATCTATTTTTTGTGCGTATTCTTACATAATACCCATCAGAGCTCTGCACAATACTCGGCGAGAAATTCTTTACATCATATGCGCTTGCAATAAGCATGGTGATGTCATTTCTATTTCCTTCCTTTTTTGCAAGCGTTTCAGTTGGGAAGAATATTTTATTGTCATCTCGTTGTTTATAGCTAACTATTTGTTGTACTTCTGACCATATGCCTTCTGGTGTGCTTGATGCAGGCACATAGTCATGAGTTACATATAGCACGATACTTCCTTGTTTATCGAGGCTATTTCTTCCCAATAACGTTATCGGATAAATCCACGCTTGAGTTCTTTGTTCGCCAGTAACGTCTTTGTATATTATGGTTATAGTTACGTTAATTTTTCTATCTTGCGTAATTGACAAGAGGTCAAGATTGCTTTGCTCATACCACAATATAGGTATTTTACTGTTAGGCGAAATATCTCCTACTAGAATGGATTTGTTTAGATGCCCCCCCAAAGAAAAGTTTATTTGCAAGCTTCTTATAAAATTTGGACTTTCAAAGAATAATCCCACAAGCGGGCGAGATGTACCGTTTATATCTAGGAGCAACGGATTTCCAGCAAGCGTTGTCACGCTGATTTTTGTATCTATCATTTTTGTGTTAAGCGTAATTATTGGCGGAGTAAAATAACAAGCGTTTTGCTTGCAAGTGTATTCAGCAGGGCATCCACAGTCTTTGCAACAATTTGCTGTTGTCTCAGATGTATCACAAAATCCATCACCACAAGATACCAACATACAGCCTTGGATATCACTGCCATTTCTTGCAGGCGAGCAAGCATAGCCGTGAGAGCATCGACAATCATTGCTGTTTGCACAATTTTCTATTGGTGGCTCGCAAATTCTATTTTCACATTGCGCCGCTTGACAATCTTGACACGCGCCATTACATTCTGTTCTTGAACAGATTCCATCTCCACAGTACGGTATTATTGCGCTTTGTAGAATTACTGTAATGACTGCTATTGTCGCAGTCGTTATCATGCAAATGAGTGCAGCAGTCTTGAATTTTGCAAGCATAAGGATGATTGCAACACATAATCCTAGAATAACAATGCTCCACAGCACTTTGATGTGTAGCTGGGCTTGTGTGCTAAGAATATTGTTGATGGTGATAATAACGATGCCGAGCAGTATTAATGCTATGAATGATTTTGTTACGTTGCTATTTTCACTCACAAGGTTCCTCTAACAAGGTTCTTTTGGAGTCTAGAGTTTTTAAATGAATTGTCGTTCTCAGAATAGTTAGTTAGGATTTACTAATAATTAGTTTAATTAGTAGTTTTAGTTAGATATTTTTTTACTTGTATTGCGGCCAATTACTGCATGCGGGAATTTATCAGGCATCGCATAGAATGCCCCAGGCATTCGCTCAGCCCTCGAGTTTATGCCAAGGCAATACTATTAAATTATGTTCGATACAAGATTCTACTTTTCTTCCTTAAATACTACCCTTTTTTGACCCACAAGCTTTTTAAATGACTGCATACGCCAAGGCTATATAGGGGGAACATGGCATTCATCGATAAGCTCATTCAGATATTTCCTGAAGTTGAAGCACCAAAGCAGAAGAAGTTAGGCTTTGGCGAAAAACTCAAATGGACACTTATCATACTAGTTATCTACTTTATCTTAGGTCTTATTCCATTGTTTGGTCTAGGACAAAACGCATTAGCGCAATTCCAATTCTTAAGCACAGTCCTTGGCGCAAGCTTCGGCAGTCTTATTTCATTAGGCATCGGTCCTATTGTTACAGCAAGCATCGTACTTCAGCTTCTTAACGGAGCAGGCATTGTCAAATTCGATCTTCAAAGCCACGAAGGAAAGCGAAGATACAACGGAATACAAAAACTTTTAGCTATTGCTTTTGTAATTATTGAAGGAATGATCTACGTTATGCTTGGCGGTCTTCGACCTGTTGCAGGCATTCCAGCATCAGTTATTATCTTACAATTAATTATGGGCGGAATCCTTGTAATGTTCATGGACGAAGTCATCAACAAGTGGGGCTTTGGGTCAGGTATTAGTTTATTCATCGCAGCCGGTGTTTCACAAAGTATCTTCATTAGATTATTCAGCCCATTCAAACAAGCAGTTGCTGGAGTAACAACCTCGCAATATAGTACTGGTAAGGTTTTTGAACTCGTACAAGCATTGCAAGCAGGCGATACTGCTATTGCAGCAATTGCGCTCTTTACTATTATCGCGACAATAGTCGTCTTCCTTGTTGCAGTCTATACGCAAGCAATGAAAGTCGAAATTCCACTCAGCTTTGGCAGAGTTCGCGGTCACGGCATTAGATGGCCACTATCATTCTTTTACACGAGCAATATTCCAGTTATTTTGACTGCAGCATTGCTTGCTAATTTCCAGCTTATAGCTAGACTCATGAAATCAAGCTGGTCTGATTCGTTGCTTTTATGGGTAACACCACATAATCTTATACAGCTTGGCATTACAGGTTCAATTACAGGACTCATCTTGTTGCAAGCATTTGTTTATGTCATGATCTTCGTAGTATTCAGCGTTATTTTCGCAGTCTTTTGGGTGCAAACCGCTGGTCTTGACGCTAGATCGCAAGCAAAGCAGATAATGAATTCTGGCTTACAAGTTCCAGGATTTAGAAAAGATCAGCGCGTGCTTGAAAGAATGTTACAACGCTATATTTTACCGCTCACAATCATGGGTGCAATCGCAGTTGGTCTCATTGCATCATTAGCAGATCTTACTGGCGCTCTCGGTTCAGGAACCGGTATTTTGCTTACAGTAATGATTGTTTACAAGCTCTACATGGATATTGCGCAAGAGCACTTGATGGACATGAATCCAGCTATGCGCAAGTTTATGGGTTAAGTAAAGATTGAACGCGTGTTTGATGATTATTTATTTTATATTTTTTAATTATTTATTTTATGTTTTTTCAATCAGTCATTTTATGTTTTTATATTTATTTCATATTACTAACTAAAACTAACTAACTATAAGGGGTATCACATGGTAAGTGGATTTCAAGGTTTTGTCGATGCAATGTTCAATCCAGTCTTCGGATGGATGATGTACATTCCAGCGATTATTGCTATTCTCATAATGGCAGGCTTGCTTGCGCTAATCAGTACACTTTTACAAAAGTGGATGACTAACCAAGGCAAAATGCGCAGGCTCAAAGAAGATACAAAGAAGTATCAAGAGCAGATGAAAAAATCACGCGACGATCCTGCAAAAGTCATGAAGATACAGCAGAAAATAATGCCGATACAAATGGATCTTATGAAGGAGAGCTTTAAGCCATTGCTTGTTACCATCATTCCATTCTTGTTCGTCTTCTTCTGGATGAGCAGCCACTTTGCATTTTTACCAGTGCAGCCAGACCAACCATTTGCTGTTTCAGCAACATTTGATGCAGGAATATCCGGCAATGCAACATTGATTGGCGGTCCAGGAATTGTAATTGAAAATCCAACGCAGCAAGTACAAAACGGTTTGATAAAGTGGGTTGTGAGAGGTTCAGCTGGAGAGCACGATCTTAATTTAACATTTGCTGGCGCAACATTCCAACGTAAGGTCCTAATTACTACAGCGCGCGAATATATCCAGCCAAAAATGCCACTTTCAGGCACTGTACGCAGCTTTGATGTAGAGAACACAAAATTAATACCGCTAGGCGACGGCTTCCACTTCTGGAGCTGGTATCCTGGATGGATATTTTACTACATCCTATTATCAATTCCAATGAGCTTACTACTCAAGAAATGGATGGATGTAGTATAGAATTGATTTACTGATTTTTTTAATTGTTTTTTAGTTATTTTTTTAATTTTAATTTAGTAGACGTTTATTTTATGTTGCGGAGTTTTTGTCACGTCGTGGGTTTACGATTCGCGTCGCCTCCGGTACGACTCGAATCTGGTTTGCCGAGAATTCAGAGTAATCATCTGAATTCTGGCACACGAATTCTTCGAATTCGTTGTGCTCCAAGGCAACACAATTTGTTATCTCTTACTTTTTCTTATCTCTTACTTTTTCTTATCTCTTACTCTTTCTTATTCAGAATGTTTTTAAACTAATCAACGCAGTATTTATTGTATGGATGTAGCGGTTCTTTTTGCACTTGGCGCTATGATTTTCTGGGGCGTTGGTGATTTTCTTATTCAGAAGAGCGCAAGAAAGATTGGCGATATTGAAGCACTAGCGTGGATTAGCCTTGTTGGTTCTATTGCATTGATTCCTTTCATTGTAAAAGATATTGCCAAACTCAATTTACTGCAAGATGTTGCATTACTGGCAGTATTAGGCGTTATAATCTTCTTTGCATCAATATTTGATTTTGAAGCACTCAAGAAAGGAAAGATTTCAGTTATAGAGATGGTCATAAGTTTAGAACTGCCATTCACAATTATGCTAGGAGTCTTGTTTTTTAGCGAGCATTTGACAACCTTGCAGCTCGTTCTAATAATATTGTTGATGATTGGTGTGGGAATGATTTCTCTAGCTGGAAAGAAATTTGAGTTCAGATTCGAGTACGGTGTTTGGCTCGGTGTTGTTGCAGCTATTTTTATGGCATTAATGAATTTCTTAGTAGCTGTCTCTTCTATTGCGATTTCTCCTTTGATGGCAATATGGTTCCCTTGGTTGATATGTACAATAATTTGTCTTATCGTATTATGGCGTAGAAATAATGGGATAACCTATTTTTTCAAGCACATCAAAGAACACCCACAACTAATAATTTTCATGGCGTTGTTTGATACTGCAGCATGGATATTCTACGCATATGCAGTTGCAGCTGCAGACTTAGGCATTACTACAGCAATAACACAAAGCTATCCAGTGATTGCATTATTATTGGGAGTTACTATAGGTAAAGAGCATATTACCTCAAGACAGTATGCGGGTGCAGCAATTGCAATTACCGCGGCGATTGTATTAGCGTTAATGGTGTGAACTGATTTTTTCCAATTCTTTTTTATAGTTATAGATGATTTCCGAATATATGAAAATCCTTGCTATTGGCGATCCGCATGGCGATCTTGAAAAGATAAAGAAAATATCACTAGAGGGATTAGATCTTATTGTTCTTACTGGCGACATTGGAAAGTCGGATATTGTCAGAAAAATGACATTTGAAAATATTGATAGGCAAAAAGCGGGTTTAGCTCCTAAAGAATATTCAAAAAAGAGAGTTAAAGCAGCATTTGATGAGACTGAAAAATCAATTTTATCTCTTGTAAAATATTTATCAGGATATGCATTAGTATATTTGGTGTACGGCAATATAGAAGCAACACCTCACATGCACGGTGATAAGCACTCTTTTGCAAAAACAGTGGAGTTAGATAAAAAACTTTCAAGATATAAGAATGTTAAAGTCATCAATAATAAACTCGTTACATTCAAAGGTGTTCGCATTGGAGGGTTGGAGTATTTTGTAGATACTAATTGGGTGGAAGATTTTAAACCTGCCAATTATGAGCAAAGAATAGTTGCTGCAAAAAAAGCAACCGCAAAGGCCACTACAATACTCAATCGTTTTGGAAAAGTAGACTTGCTTATTTGTCATCAACCACCATTTGGTTATTTAGATCAAGTAAATTTTATTGGAGCGCCTTTACATTGGCAAGGAAAAAATGCGGGTAGCAAAGCCACATTGTCATACATAAAAAAGAATAAACCAAAATACGTTGTGTGTGGACACATACACGAAGGTGTTGGTAGTGCCAAAATTGGACCTTCTAAAGTATATAATTTAGGGGTTGGACAATACCAAGTATTAGAATTCTAGCTTGATTGCTTCTCGTCGATAGCCTAACAGCAATACTTATAAAGGGGTCTGGGTTTCTCACTAGTTATGGTAAGCGGTAAATTCAAGTCACGCACATACGTAAGAAAGCGTGTTGTAACTCCAGGCGGAAAGAACGTCTTAAGACACATACTACGTAAACCTGCAAAGGCACATTGCGCAGTCTGCAAGAAAGTACTTCCAGGCGTAGCACGTGGTAGACCTGCGGCAATCAAGAAGCTAACCAAATCTGAACGCGTTCCATCAAGACCTTTTGCAGGCAACTTATGCAGCGCATGTAGCCGCGATGAGATAATCAAGCGTGCTCGTTCAGTTAAAGTATAGAATTGACTCGACTGTCGCGGCGACGCACAGTAATTCTCGAGTTGAAGCATACAATCCTCCTTTCATTAATTCATAATAACTTATTCGTAGATTTACGAGCAATTCATATTCAACTATTCAGGTGAAATACATGGTATTCAACGTAGGAACAGTATGTGTAAAGATCGCAGGCAGAGACGCAGGAAAGACTTGTGTTATCATTGAGATGGCAAAAGATGGTTTTGTTACTATTGATGGCGAGACAAGACGCCGCAAGTGCAACGTGCGCCACCTTGAACCACTTAATCAAACCGTCAAGGTTGCAGTAGGAGCTTCACACTTAGATGTTATGAAAGCACTAGGCCTTGAACCAAGAAAAGTACAATCAAGAAAGCCAACAGTACGCCCACAAAAGCATACTACTAAAATAAAAGTAGCTACTGCAAAAAAGGCAGCTAAACCAGTTAAGAAAGCAGTCAAATCAAAGAAGGCTTAATTGTATTATTAATTTATTTTTTTATTAATTTTTTTAGTTTTTTTATTGATTTATTAAAATTATATCAGAATAATTCTAGAGTATTATACCACTTTTTTTAATTCTAAAAATTTCCATTGTTGCACTGCAGTTCCTTGCACGACTAGGAAAACATCATTTTCTGCCAATTGTTCTAAGGTTTTTCCTTTAGGTATTCCTACAACGCCAATTTTTTTAACAGCAATTCTCGGAATGCTAAATTGTTCTCCGCAACTTCCAATGAGCTCATATTTTTCGACTTTGTTTCCGTTTAGAAAATCAACATTATGTCGTATATAGAGCCTTTCTGGCGTACCAGCCGGGTGCAAACATAACACATTGTAATGATGTTGGATGAACATGCTATTTGAGTTCATTATTTTTATATAAATATTATGGAGATTATCGTTTATAAATGCGCATTCGCACTTTTTCTAAAATGGTCTCTTCAGAAATTTTCCATCCAGAAATATTATTACAGTCGGGTCTTTTATGCGGGGTTATTATGATGAGTGTATCTGATACTTGAGATAATTCCCAAAGCAATTGATGTAACAGTGATTCTGGACACAAATGTAGCGAAAAGCTGCAGATTATTGTATCGTATCTTTTAGGCAGGTCTTTTTGTAGTTCTTTTAATTTTCCTTGTGCTATGTCGACAAAAGTTAGAGGAATTGCAGTTTTACCGGTGCGCGTCTTGTAGATTGCGCCAGTATATGGATCGGTTCCAGTAACATTGTGCTTTGCAAGTACAAGAGTTACTTCTCCAGACCCGCAGCATAAATCAAGAACATTTTTTCCAATGAGTCCTTTTTTATCAGCTTGTCTTACTAGGTTTTGTATTATTCTCTCGTGCGGGTTTTCATAGCTATCGCTTTGAGTTTCATAAAATCCCTTAACTCCAATCTTCGAGTATTTGTCTCTGATGCCTGGCATATTCTTTAAGAGTTTGTTTCTATTGTTATACTTTTTGCCGTAAAGATTTGATTTATCTCCACAAGCCTTTTAAATGACATCGTGCAGAAGGAGTGTAAGGGTGATGCAATGGCATATCTTAATCGTATAAAATCATCATTTTCAGGATTTTGGAAAAATCCCTCATTGTTCAGTGTGATGTTCTTAAAATATATCGCAAGAACAATAATGATTCCAGCATTCATTATTCTTGACGGACTCGTCATGTACTGGATGAACAAAGATGCTGCAGCATCAATTGCAGCTTCTGGCCAGATTGATTGGCAGATGTTCATGAATACACCCACAATCATAGTTTTAGGCATACTCATCGTAGTACAGCTTATAGCGATGTTGTATGTTAATAGTTTTTTTATGTCAGGATTTGCCGGCATGAGTAAGAATTATGTAAAAGATGGTAGTACAAAGTTTGCAGAATTCATGCCTAGCGTAAAACGTTATTGGCACGGTATGTTCTGGTTCCTGTTTGTGCGTTATACGCTATTATTAATTATTGCAATACCATTTGTATTAGTGTTGCTCTCATATCTTGGTACGACGCCAGAACTTGTTACAACGGCGCAATGGACGTGGCTTGTTGTTTCAGTTGTAATAACTGCAGTATTAGGTACTCTTGTTTATCTCGCATTATTCTACGGTGAAGCCGCAATAGTCTTTGAAGATATGCAAGCAAAGAGCGCAATAAAGCGTAGTTGGCAGCTTTCAAAAGAGAACTTCGGCAAGACATTCCTTGCAATACTTAGCGTATTGGTGTTGTTTGTTGTTGCAAGCTTGATAGTGATGTTATTCTTGCTGCCGTTCGATCTTATTGTGCAGAATACTATGGGCAACAGCACTTGGTTGCTCGTTCGCGATGGCGCAAAGTGGTTATTTGAAGGAATCTTCGTAGGAATTGCTAGCGTTGTTGTGTTCCTCTTTACTCTGCTAACTTACAACGAGGTTGTTGGCGGTAAGGTCGGAAAAGCTCCGATAAGAAAGGTTGAAGAAAAGAAAGCCGACGAGAAGAAAGCAGTTGTTCCAATGCAAAAATCAAATATTGCAGCAGCGAAGAAAAAGAAAGCTTGATTATTTTTTATTCTTTTTTTAATTTTATTTTCTGATTATTTTATTTTCATTGCAGAGATAGTAGTAGGATTTTCTAATAGTAATAGTTATTTTTAAAATCATATTATTGAACTAAAGAACTAACTAATTTATTATTAAATCCTGACGATTTTTCTGGGTAACGACAATTTTTATTTATTGTAACCTTATCAATCTTAATACATCAATATCAAGTTCTGCATATGCAATTGGAACAGTGACTTCGCCTTGAGTAATAACTCTTGGATGCAGTTCACCAAGAACTCCAATCCTTACACCATCAACGATTAATGCTGCGCATCTACCGGAGATGAATCTTGCATCATCGTGTTCTATGTATGTCGCAGCAAGTCCAAGCGCGCGAACAAGACCGTCTGCAAGTTGACGAACTTTTGTGTAATCAGTATCTGGGCCGGCAATTGCAATTGCTAAATGCTCTGTTTCTTCAACATTTTCTGGCGCAGGAGTAAAGACTGTTCCGAGTTCAAAGAATGATTGCGGATATTCATAGAGCTTGTTACGCGAAAGCATTAATAGGATTCCGGGCAGCAGGCTTTCTCGAAGAGAATTGTACTCTTCAGACACGCTGCTGCGCACAAGCGTGTATTCAGCTTGCGGATTGATTGCTTGTTGCAAATCTTTGTTTACAAGATGATAGTTTTTTGCTTCAAGCAAGTTGTATCCAACGAGTATCTTACGCAAAATCTTATCGAATTTTGTAGTGTTGCTCTCGCCAGCAATTGTTACGATATTTGGCAGTGCTGCTTTGATGTTATCATAACCATTCGCAATTGCGATATCTTCCACTACATCAACTTGGTGCAGGAAATCAACGCGATATGCAGGAATTAGTGCAAAGTAAGTATCTTTTATTCTTCCATCTTCAAAACCAAGTCCCATTTTTGCTAGAAGCAAGACGAGTTCTTCTTTTGTGAAATTAGTGCCGAGGCGCTTGTTTATGTAGTATCCATAAAATTCTTGGCGCTTTGGTTTCATGTCGGGAGTAATTTCACTTTTTTTTGCATAGACTACTTCAACTGTATGAATTGTCGCGCCCATATCTGCTAATGCGGCGCAAATAATCTGTATTATTTCATGACATATTCTGAAATCAAATCCTGAACACTCAATGAATACTTCTTTTGTATCAAGAGATACTTTTCCTGTATCATGGCTGTTTATTATCGGAGGCATGGAAAGGATTTTCTTTTTGCTATCTTGGAATAACGCATACATAGGCAGATCTTTTAGCAGGTGCGCGTACTCTTTTCCTTTCGGATGCTCTTCAAGAATCTCTTTAGCACTCATTTCTTTTGTGGATTCGAGCGGCAAGAATCTTATTTTCTCCGGCGGGAGTGCTAGATATGTGATGTTTCCAGAAATTGCTTCCATCGGATATATTCCAATCGCTGCTTTTTTTCTGCGCCTGCAGAATGTTGTATGCAATTTTTCTTGGATATCGATGATTTCTTTTAATTTTTCTTCTGTAAGCTTGAGATTTTTTATAACTGCGCACGCAGTGAAAGGTCTGATTGTCTTGACGCTCTCGTCGACAAATACTTTGAGCTTGCTTGGTGTTGCAACGTATGTGCTAAGACCGGATTTGATTTCTAAGAATGCAGAAATTGATCTTGTAAATCCTGCTTGGGAGAGCATGTCCGGTCTGTTAGGCGTAATATCTACTATTAGCTCTTCAGCAGTATTCTCGTCTATTTCAACACCCATCATCACTATCTGCTCTAATAGGTGCGCTGATTCCTGCACGCCAAGATCCTTTAGCAATTGCGGTTTGTTTATTTTGATTGATACCATTTTATTCCTTGTTTTTTGTTATATTATTTGTTATGCGCAATAGTTATGCTTGATTATTTTTTTATTTCTCTATTTTTATGAATCTCTGCATTTCGCGTAGTTGCTTGAGATCATTTTTGTATAAATCGCGAAGGTCTGTTAATCCGAAATACTCGACGATAATTCGTTCAAGTCCAATGCCCCAAGCAAGAACAGGTATGTCTTCGCCAAGCAGAGTCTTTGTGACTTCTGGTCTGAATACTCCTGCGCCACCAAGTTCTACCCATTGTTTCTTTTTTGCATTCCACACATCAACTTCTACACTAGGTTCAGTGTATGGGAAATGGTGTGGTCTTAGTCGTATCTGATCGAATCCCATCTTTGCAAAGAATATCTTAAGATACCCTATGAGTTGAGCGAAAGTGACATTAGGATCTACGACAATTCCTTCAACGTGGTTGAATTCAAAAAGGTGCTTCCAATCAAGAGCTTCATTTCTAAATACTTTGTCGACAAGGAAATATTTTCCAGGCATCGGCAGCTTTTTTTCTTTTATTGCAAGAAGCGTTTGCGCAGATATTACTGTGGTATGAGTTCTTAGCATCAGTTGTTCTGTTTCTGCTCTGCTGAATTTGTAGCGCCAACCTTTGCTGCCGGTTCCACCACCATTCTCATGCGTATCTCTTACTCGTTCGTATATTGATTTAGGAATAGTAGTTGATTTAGGATTATCTAGATAGAATGTGTCTTGCGTTTCTCGTGCAGGATGATCTTGAGGCATGAATAGCGCATCCAGGTCCCAAAATGCACTTTGTACCATATTGCCTTCCATTTCAAAAAATCCCATCTCGAGCCAGATGCTCTTGATGTAATCGATTGCTTCTTGCACGAAGTGTTCTTTACCCGCATGCATATTCGGAACTGGTGCGGTGACATCGAATGCGCGATATTTTTTATCCCAAGTTCCCTTCTGCAAATCTTCGGTTGTTAATTTTTCTTCAAAGTTGAGATGCTTAGTATCTACTTTTGCAAGCTTATGTCCGAGATCTGTTAGCTTGATAGTTCTTGTATTTTGATCTTTGAATGTGATATATTGTTTTCTAGATTTTAGTCCGTCTATGATTGTTTTATTTTCTTGACTTAGTGCATTGTATGCTGGAGATTTAGATTTTATATCTTGAAGTAATTTTATTGTGTGTGTAAAATCAAGTTTCTTGCCGTGATCTAGAAGAGTTATTTTGTTATCTTTGAAATCGATTGCTCCTGCTTTTTTTAAGATTCCAATACTTACTGCAACCTCTTGTTGTTCTAATTGTTGTGATTTTGAAATCTCATCAGTAGTTGTTGCTCCTGCTATTACTGCTTCTAAGAATTTTGATTCTGGAAGTCCTTTAGTGATTGCTGCCTCACCGTTGAGGTCTATTAGGATTATTTTTTCTGTTGCAGTTTCAATTGCTAGAGCTTTTTTTACTTCAAGCCATTGTACTGCTCTATTTGCTTCTACTTCTTGCATTCCAGCTGTTTGCGCTAATTCAGGAATAGTAATTCCGTCTTTTAGATGGGATAAAACTTTAATTTCTAGAGGATGAAGTTTTGCTAGAATATGGTCTGGTACATGTTGAGCAGCACTATCTTTGGGCGCTTTGTCTATAGATTGCTTGGTAACCCCCACCATATAGTATATGCGCGCATGTCAGCTTTTTAAGTATTTCGAGAGAAATGGCAGTTTAGATAACAATTCATAGGTCAATTGCTCATAAAGTTTAAATAGATGGAAGAAGGTGCGCTCCGTAGGGGAATCGAACCCCCTAGCCGGGTAGGCCTTCCTCACTTTCTGTCCTGTTTTTTTACAGTACTTCAGGTGAGGTGGAACACCAATTCCATACGGAGCAGGTGTTCACCTTCTTCCAATTTAGTGAATATAGAACTTCTTTATATTGTCGACGTGAGAATGTCCAGTGGTGGTTTAATTATAGTATGTTCTCATTTGTGTATTTTGTTACTACTTCACAGTAATATTTATAAATAGAAAGATGTTATTTGTTGTCATGGATCAGGAAAATTTAGAAAAATGGCTAGTATGTTTACGATCACGAAAATTTAGAAATGGTCTTGTATATGTAGGCACTCCTATGCGTGCATTAAACAAGGGCGTACAAGATCCTGTTGAAGGAGAGGAGTATCTTTCACGCCTTCAAACATTCGCGTCTAATTTGCGCGCTGATTATGATGGTATTGATAAGTCAATATTGAACATTGTTGTCGAAGATCTTAATGCAAAAAAAGATCTCTTCCCATTCTTTTATGTTGGCGAGTGCTTATCTGGCCTAGAGGCTCGTTTACCTGAGCTCAATGATGCTGCTCGAACAAATAATTATCATCTTCCTTTTACACATCCTACAATGCAAGCAGTAGGTGAAATATTTTATCGAATGAGCGATGAGTCGTACGGCAATTTAGATGATGGAATAATTAATATTATTGTGCGCGTGTCGTCAATGCCGGAGTTGCCACCACGTCTTTCTGCATTACCGTTATATGTCGATGATAATCTACTCGGAGTAATGGGACGTGGTAGAAATTCTGTGCTTTCTAGAGCAAAGTATAAAGTTCAACAACAAAAAGAATGAAATTCTCAAATTATTCTGATTTATTTTTTTAGATATTTTCTTATTTTATTTTTTCTTCGTGTCGCGAACCTTTCACCTACGCTGTAGGGTTTTACGTAATCGACCCTGCATCAATCGGGTCGATTACTGGAAGGCTTCAAGGCGACACTTGCATTTGTTATTACTATTATTGTTATTCCTATGATTATTCAGCTTCTTTGCACCCTCAAAAGGTTCGCATAATATTGTCGTCCCTTTGATATCGTCCTAGCTACTAGGTAAGTGAAACGACCCTTCACTACTTTATGCGGTGAAAGTTAGTAACTTATTTAAAGTAGTTATCCAAAGGCTACTGTAAGTAGGGGTGAGATCCCACTTTGGGAGGTAGAATGAATGATAGTACGTGAAGATTTTCTAGCGAAACTAAGAAGATATTTCGGTCTGAACCTATATGAGGTAAAGATCTGGACAGCATTGCTTTCGCGCGGCGTTTCCACAGCCGGCGAATTATCAGATATTGCAAACGTGCCACGAAGTCGTAGCTACGATATTTTGGAAAGCTTGGAAAAGAAGGGTTTCATCATAATGAAGCTCGGAAAGCCAATCAAATATATCGCAGTCCCGCCTGAAGAGGTCGTTGAACGTGTTAAGAAGAACATGAAAAAAGATGCTGACGAGTCAATTTCTAGACTTGAGAACTTGAAAAAGACCGATGTTATCGGCGAACTACGTAACTTGCACACGCAAGGTATTGAGCTTGTTGAACCAACCGATTTATCAGGTAGCCTACGTGGCAGACACAATCTCTATAATCATATGGAGTTAACCATTCGTGGCGCTGAAGAGACTGTTACGCTTGTCACAACTGCAACAGGTCTTTTGCGTAAAATCGAAGGATTAAAGCAAGTTTTGCAAGAAGCAGCTAAGCGCGGCGTCAAGGTAAGAATTGCAGCTCCGATGAATAAGGAGACTGAAATGGCTGCTAAAGAGCTCGAAGGCATTGCAGAAGTGCGTGAAGCAAAGATCAAAGGAAGATTCCTCATCGTTGATGGTAAGGAAGTAATCTTTATGGTCATGGACGATGCAGATGTACATCCAACATACGATATTGGCATCTGGATCAACACACCATTCTTTGCAAAGACTCTTGAAGACATGTTTGAACTCGCATGGGGCGAGATGAAAAAGGTCAAGACCAAATAAGTCTTATTTTTTCCTTTCTTTTTTCTTTATTATTCTCTATTCTTTGTGTTAATTATTGCGTATACTATTGTACTTAATATTCATTTTTAGAAACATATATAAATCAAAACTACTATAAATCAATATTAGTATACTATTTTGGTATATTGAATATTGATTCAGTGATGACAGCTCGACGATAATGAGCATATAGAGGTAACAGTTATGGCAGAAAAGAAAACCTTCAATTTAGGATTAACTATTGTTGCTCTCGTAGCACTCGTTTCTATCGTTAGCTTAGTAGCACTTGTTTTGTTTGGCGCAAGAGCACCAACATTCGCAACCGGCGGACAAATTGTGCAAGCACAAGATACTGTTCCAGTAGAAGTTCCGAAAAATCTCGCAGGAAATGTTATGGGATATGGCTGCTTTTCAGGAGGAACATTTACTACTAGAGGCGGAGATAAAGTAACTGGTTGCGCGGGATGTAAAGGCACCTGTTATTATACTTCTTTGAGAGCTTTAGATTAATATCATTATTTTTTACTCTTTTTTCATATTCAATAATTGACGACAAAAATACAGAGGTATCAACATGACAGAAGGATATTGCGTTAAATGTAAAGCAAAAGTAGTAATGAACAGTCCAGTTGTAGGAAAGACTACAAAAGGAACAAAGATCACTAAAGGAAAATGTCCAAAGTGCTCAACAACCGTCTGTAGAATGGGCGGATAGAACTTTATCTTTTTTATTTTTTTATATTCATAATTTCAAATATTCATTAATTCAAAAATACAGTGACGACAGAGGTAACATTTATGGCAGATAAAAGTGATAACAGCGGAGTTAATCTTCCAGTAGTTGCATTGGTTGCGTTAGTCGCAATCGTAGGACTTGTTGCGCTCATCATGAATGCTGCGCTAGTCAAACAAATAGCATTCGGTTCACAGATTGCACAAGCACAACCAACAACAGCAAAGAATACTGCGGGACAAGCGAGTAGATTAGCATGTATAGCTAATGGTGGCACAGACTGTGATAATGGATTCTACAGTTATACATACGATGGTAGTGCTGTGGTTTGTAAATGTGTAGGACAAGACACTAATGGTAATGGAGTACGCTGCACAATGTCTGATGGTTGCGCGGGTAATAGTGCTGGCAGTTGCGCGAGTTGTTTACTGAAAGATATAACTAAATAATTTAATTTATTTTTAATATTCAATAATCGTCGACAAAGGTACAGAGGTAACAATCTATGGCAGAAAAATATACTCAGAGCTCTCAGTTGAACCTTGTGGTTGTAGCTCTTGTGGCGTTAGTCGCAATAGTTGGATTGGTGGCATTAGTTATTAATGCAGCGACTATCAAGAATATGGCATTCGGCAATAAGATTGTTAGCGCACAAAGCACTTCAACAGTTCCAGCAGTTGGTTCAACAACACCAAATGCTGCAGGCGATGCAAAAAAGCCGAGGACTATTCGAGATATTGCTGTACAAGAAAATATTGTTGGCGATTTGAAGAGAAAAGCCACAGGAAGAGATTGAAAATAATACTATTTCCACAGGTGTAATTTTATGGCAGATAAAAGTGATAACAGCGGAGTTAATCTTCCAGTAGTTGCATTGGTGGCGTTAGTCGCAATCGTAGGACTCGTTGCGCTTGTAATAAATGCTGTAAGAATGCCCTCACTAGCAACCGGCAATAAAGTCGTTAGTGCGCAGAGTTCAGGAATTTCTAGTAATGGTTGTCAAGTTGATTCAGATTGCAATACTGGTTTTGTTTGTATTGAATCAATATGTAAACAGAATATTAATGGAAAAGCATGGCCTTCAAAATGGGCGGGAGCAAAATGGAGATAATAGTATTTTTATTTTCTCTTTATTACATAGAACAATTCATTCTCGACACTAAACATTTCCCAAGTCATTTCTTTACGAACAAGCAATCGTTCAAACCATGCTCTTCCTGTGCGCGCAATGTTCTTCTTGCCGCCAAGAGATTTTGTAGGAAAGCTCGCTATTATCCATGGCGTTGTTATAGCATCAAATATCTTGTAGGAGATATGACGTTTTGCTTCTTCTAAAGAATCAAGTAATTTTAGCAATAATGTTACGTCTCCTTTGAGCTCGCGCAGTTTTTCAATATCCTCTTCTTTAGTTAAATCAAGCGCGATTGCTCTGCCAGGTATATCTGCAGCGTTAAAGCAATCATTCAAAAACTTCATGTCATCTTTGCTAATATCGCTTGCAATAATTCGCGGATCGCAATTATGTTTGATGAAGTAATTGTACGCAAGAGGATTTACTCCGCAGCCTAAATCAATAACAATTTTTGGTTTGATGTCGGTGCATATTTTAGCATAAATCTCGTCGTAATAAGGAATTCTTTCTTTTGTTGATGTGTGTGTTCCGAGAATGGTTTTTAGAATCTCTTTTTTCTCATTCTCTTTTGGTGTTGAGCGCAATCTAGTCAGCAACTCATAGCGATCAACGTTTTCCTGCTGGAAGACGCCGTATATTGCGCGCAGTTCTTTTCTGACCTTTTTGAGCAGCTCGTTGTATTCTTTGCTTCGAGAAAATTGCGAGAAATCTTTTGATGCTTCGAATTTATTTTTCAGAGTATGGTCGGCATTAAAGATCTTGTCGACTTTTTGTTGTACGAAATCATCATCAAGTCCGGATAGTTCTTTTTTCGATTTTATTGATGAGATTAACTCTTTTCTCTTGGGCGACACGGAGTTTTTATCGGCGACGCCGGGTTTTACAGCAAGCGAGGCCTCCAGCACCTCTCTTGCCTGATTTGCTCCAAGGTGTCGCTCTTTTTGTTTGGTTATGATATCGGATTTGCTAACAGTTTTATTTTTTGCTAGAGTAGTATCGTTCTTATGCTCTTTATTGTTAGGCGAAGTTTTCACCATCTTTTAATCCCCACGATGCCGCCGAGGCCGTCTATTTTTCCCATCGCTTCTTTTGTTGATAGCAAATGCACTTTTGCTTTGATATCGGAAGCTAAATGCAGCAGCGCTTCTAGTTCATCGAATGTATCGTTTTCTTTTGCGCTAGAAATTGCATGTTCAGTAACTGTAAGTTCAGATATGTTGCCTTCATTAAGCGCGCGTTCAACATCTGCTCTTCCATAAATCAATTTATCTTTAGCTAGAGCCGTCATGATGTCATCGATTAAGATTTGTTCACGAGTGGATCGTTGTGCTCGCAATGCTGTTTGTAATTCCGGTCGTCGTAAAATCTCTTTGATAGAATTCTCGCTTGCTTCGCTTATTGTAGTAAAGAGCGTTTTCTTTCTAAGTTCGGGGCTCAATTCTTTTTCTAGGTACTCTTTCCAAAATGAGGGGGATGCTGCAATAACGTGTTCAGCCCCGCGAGATACATACTCGGTAATTTTTGCAACGATCTCTTTGTAAAATGCGTGCGCTCGTCCTTCATCAACTCCTTTTTTTGGTACATCGCCTTTCATATTCAAGACAATCTCATGTCCAGATGGAGTAAGCAATGCAAAGACTGCAGTCTCTCTATCAAACAATACAAGTAACGTGTTGGTTTTAGCTGAAAGTGCCTCCTCGAGCTTTTCACGTTGATAATCTAGCCAGCGCTCCTTTTGTATTGTAAACCTACTTCCTTCGCTAATATCAAGAGTGTGATGCGATCCGCGAGGAACTTCAACAGAACCATCGTACACAAGACCGCTTATGCGCAGTTGTCCAGCGCTAGCTGCAAAATCACTTTTCTCGACGGTAATTGATACCCAGACCTTTTTTTTGATAATCTGGGCTTTGCCATCGCCACCTTTGGCATTATCTAGCTTGTATTTGTACTCAGAGTCTCCAGTACACCTATCGAGTTTGTCAATAATAGTGTGCAAATACCATAAGTCATCCGCGCTGTCGACGACAATCTTGACAATTCCTTGCCTTTCATCCTTTTCAAGTATTTTCATAATCAATTTAGGGGGTTTTTGCGCCCGCCTTCCATCGTCGAAAAGTAGAGCGTAATATTTATATATGACGCTTGGTCGAGCAAATATGATGTATCCTATGACCAATAAGCGTGCGCAAAGCGCATCGCAAGCAGCAATCTTAGTCGCTATCCTCGGTGGATTGATGATAGGTTATATCCTACTAATGAGTCCGGCAGATCGTGAACGCCTATTATTTGGCGACGGAAACAGTGCTTCAGGCGGACAAGGCGGCGCTGGAGCTGGTGGCGCAGGTGGCGGAGCTGGTGGCGGCATCTTTACCCAATATGGCGCAGTGCTTATTTTTCGCGATACCCCGGGCACGCTACGCTTGCAAAAAGCAACCGTTATAGAGCATAATATTCCTTCAACAACTATTTTTACAGCAGTCAATACAGTAGAACTAAAACACATTGATTCAGCTACAATAAAAAATGGCATTTTCTCTAAACGCGATTTAGATATTGAGTTTGACTTGAATCGCGATGCTGGACGCAATTTCCTGCTAAGCTTTAATGTCGATCAGGCAGCAGAAGGACCACTGCGCGTTTATGTCAACGATAAGCTCATTTATGAACGACCAGTTCGTGAACGCAGCCCATCACCAATACCATTATCACTCGATCTTTTGCATGAAGGCAAGAACACAGTAAAATTATCAGTAGGCGATAACGGCCTAGCATTTTGGAAATCTAATTCTTACTTCTTGCATAACGTATTAATCACTGGAGATATTATAGATGCATCAGGATCTGTTGCAGCGCAGACATTCTCCGTTCAAGACGAAGAAGTTGCAACATTTGAAAGTGCACAATTGCAATTTGTTCCAGAGTGCGATCCTAAAAAAGCTGGAAGGCTTGCAGTAAATCTTAATAGCCAAATGGTGCAATTACCTAATAACACCACTCAAGAAGTTCCAAACGTCCTCTATAATGGATTCCCTGATTGCGGCGTGCTCTTCAAGACCGATGTCAGCAAGAGCAACTTACGCGCAGGAGAAAATAAAGTTCTCTTTGCAAGCGAAGGCGGATCATATATTATCGATCGAATAAAGCTTGTTGTTAGAGAACGACAGCAAGAATATCCAATATATTACTTCAACTTGCCAAAGAACATGTATGATACTTTGGATGCGGGTCGCGGCCAACTTCGTCTTACTCTAACATTTACTGATTACAGAAATGTAAAGAGTGGTGAAGTCGTAGTCAATGGTTTTGTCCAGAGCTTTAATACAAAAGACTATGCATGGCAAGCAGTCATTGATCCGGGCGTACTAACTCCGGGTCCTAACACCATAATGGTTGCACCGCACGTTGATCGCTTGGATGTGGCCGAACTCAAGCTTGAATTGGTGTAGGAAGATATGGCAACTGTCGAAGATCTTTTCGATAAATATAAGACGTTATCTCCTGAACAGTTTGAAGAGTTTCTTTGGAGTTTTGCTCGTCAGTCCGGAAAAACAGATGATGAGATTGTTAATGGGTTAGGACAACTAAATAATAGGCTGTATAAAGCAAGAGAGACGAATAATGATGCTCAGGCTTTGAAAGATTTGGCAGTGTGTCATAAATTCTATTCAGAAAAAAAAGAAGTCGCTAAAGAAATAGTAAGTGCTGCAAATGCAGAAGTTGAAGCAATGGCTGCACAAGGAAAAGTTGCCGATGCTGAACTTAAGAATCAAAAGAAAGAAAGAAAGGTTTTGACAGGTGCACTAAAATTAGTGGGTTTAAAGAAATTAGCAACAAAATTTGGTGTTAAAGGAGCAAGTACTCCTGTGACTGTAAGCGGGTCGAGTTCTTCAGCTGCAGGTTCTGCATCTGCAACACCTGCTGCAGCATCATCTGCTCCTGCTTCTACTAGTCCCATAGCGCTTGCAGAATCTGTTGAACCTCCCAAAAAACCAAAAACGTCAATGACTGATAAGATTGATCATAAAATCTCTCCTGCTGTTGTTGCTGGTTTATCGGCTGGTGCTCCGGAAGCATTGCCTTTTGCAGGACTTATATCGCACGGCATTGCAAAAAAGACCTCTTTTTTTATGTCTTTTCTTCTTATAATATTCGTAATTTTAATCGGCGGTCTAGTATTAGGATTCCTCATACAATATTTCATGTTAATACTGATATTCATGGTTGTTCTAGCGGCGATAATGTTCCTTACTAGCGACGAGATTAGAACAGAGTATTTTACAGTTTCAGGATTATTTATTCTAATAACATTATTGATGCATTATTACATTGTATCAAATAAATTCCTTGCTGGAACATCGCAAATAATATTAGGAATTATTGCATATCTTGTCATCGGTATAGTATATGTTATCATAACAGGCTTTGAGCAAGAAAACATTACAACAGCAATTACTGCATCAATATTATCCGTAGTTGTTTTCATCTTGCCGCCTTTGCTACAGAATAATACTTATGTTGTTGTGCCGACAAACATTCTTGATGGTGTAGTATTCTTTGCAACACTCCTACCAGTATGGCCAATTTTGATGCTCATGAGAATCAAAGAGGCAAATCCTGATGGGTATGCTTCTTGGTTGCTAAAGGCAATAACAATCGCTGTTGTATGCATTGCACTTGTCGGAGTAATATACACAATGTTGCAGGTAGGATCTATTCTACCGCAAGGTGATACTACCGGAACCGATGCTAAAGAGAGTGTGAAAGCTTTCTGGAATACAATAGTATTGACGTATAACAAAATTGAAGGAAGGGTTTCTTTGCAAATAGACCAGCAGCTCAATCCTGATAAGTATTATCGTGGTACGGTTGAACAGAATGCGAATAAAAAAGAACCTCTTGGCGTGCAGATAGTTTCATTAAAACCTGCCAATACACAGTCATCAAATGATACTCCTATTGATATTATAGGTGCAGTTACTGCAACATCGTTTATAGCTCCATCAATATCTGTTACACCAACATGTCTCATTGATAAAAAAGATATGCCCGCAGCAGCATCTGTTGGACAATTAGATCTTATCTCTGGTACAACAAAAAGCTATGTTTGTACATTCCCTCCATTGCCAACGGGCACATACACAGTTAAGAGTTATGTGACATTCCCCTTCGAGACTTGGTCTTATATCAAATACACTTTTGTTGATGAGAATCGCGCGTTATCAATTGCATCGCAAGGCAAGAATGTTGTGCAAGTGCTTGGTCTTGGTGCAAGCCCTGAAGCAATCTATACTGCCGGCCCAGTTATGTTGGGCATGGGTTCTGACGCTAGCGATCATCCTATAATAATCAATCCTGCAAAAGAGCAGATGATGCATTCCCAAATAGGTTTCACTATCTCAAATAGTTGGGAGGTTGGTGGAAAGATTCTGCGCATCAACAGAATCGAATTGAAAGTACCGTCTCCATTCATTGTTAAGAATTGTTCACGAGAAATTACAGAAACTCCTGCGCCAGACGTTAGAGAGCCTGCATATACAAACTATGTTTTTGAAAATAAGAAAATGAACGATCGCACATTATGGGAGAGCATAACGTGCAAGCTCGATGTTTCCCCAGATAATAGATCTGAAATAGCAAATATGTTCAGTGAGAATGATGCTATTCCAAGAACCTTTATAGCAGTCGTCAATTATGATTATTCGATTGAGAAGACAACCACGGTGAAAGTTAAATGAGAAAATATTCGAAACGTGGAATTAATGAGTTTTTTTCAAGTCTATCTTCAAATCAATTTAACAAGAAGTTATTACTAACACTATTTTTACTTTCAATTTTATTATTCAATGGTTGTTCAGGATCGAGTTCTTCGAGTGCAGCAAACTTCAAACAGTATGTTGGCAATGATGGCTTGACAATATCTTTTATGAAAGATACTCCGCCTGCATCAGTATATGAGAATAGGTGGTTTCCTGTCAGTCTTGAAGTTGCAAATAAAGGCGCAGTAGACGTAAACTATAGTGATATGAAAATTACATTCTTATACGATCCTTTGTATATTTCTGGTGGAATAAGTCCATACGATCCAAGAACTGGCGATCAACAAAGCAGTGGCATCAGAGGAAAATCTCTCGGCTTTAGAGATGGTGAAACAAAATCTTTTGTAATGCCTAGTGAAGCGCAATTTAGTACAAAAGCAGTTTTTGGGCAACGTCAAGTTCCAGATACTGAATTAAGTGCGAGTGTCTGCTACAAGTACAATACTTATCTAGCATCATCAGTATGCATTGATGCGAATACTTATGGCCAGAATGTACGTAAGCAATCATGTACTCAAAAAGACCTATCTTTTTCAGGAGGGCAAGGCGCGCCAATAGCAATTACATCAATCAAAGTGCGATCCATTCCTATGTATGATGGAAATTCTAAAACTGCATCAGTTCGTCCAGAATTTTTTATCGAGATGCAAGATGTAGGACAAGGTTATCTTATCGGTCCAGGAGATCTTGAGTTGAATAGCGCTTGCGTTCTAAAAAGCATTTCACGCGATTTGCAACAGAGTGTACGTGTCGAAGCATGGATGTTGAATACAAAGCTCGATTGCGGCATTGCGCCAGCAGCAGCTGGTAGTGGTTCTAGCGCAACAAGTGTAGCATCGGGTCTAGCAAAGTTTAGCGATGGAAAATCAGATATTACTTGTACTGTGCCGCAAGATAAGATGACTAGCGCAATTTATGCGACTTCTCAAAATTTTGAGACAAGCATTGTCATAAATTTATCTTATCTGTATAAGACGACTACAAAGCAAAAAATAACCATTACAAGAACGCCGGGCAATGTTAATTCTATTCCATTATGGATGTATGGCAAGCGCACCGGTCTTATGTATATGAGTGATATAATCTCTGGCTCACTGCCTGCAATATATCATCCAGGACCAACACCAGTTGTAGAGCAAGGAACAAGTGCTGATGCATCAGGTAATGCTCCAAAACTAGAGACTCCAATTTACGATGAGAACGATCAGCAGGTAACAAAATGCGATTTCTTCGCAGCAAATTCGGCTATGGCACCTACTGCTGCTAAACAGATAACAAAAGGATATGCTTGCGGTTGTAGTCAGCAAAGATGCAACGATATTAGTCCTAAAGGACAGTGCATTTACGGTTTCTGCCCTGGAGAAACTTACTGCTGCGTAAATGGCGATTTGCAAAAATATTCTGGCGGCATAGTATTTACTGGCAATATTCAGACTGGTGATCCAACTGTTGCTGCAGCCATAAATAATATCAACAAATTTGATGGTTTGATGGGTGCAATCTTTGATGCTGCAAATAAAGAGGGTGTTGATCCAAGATTGATGATTGCATTAATCACTCAAGAGTCTGCGGGAAGAGCAACAGCCATTTCAAATCC
>CAVRUV010000022.1:0-72039 GCA_963724455.1 uncultured Candidatus Woesearchaeota archaeon | reverse complement strand
ACATTAATGTATATACAATTTTAGTAAATGCACAATCAGAATTGCTTAAACTGCGTGCAGAAAAAAGAGGATCAAAATTACTTACAGTTGAAGAATCTGGATTAGACACCAGTAATTGGGATGAGAGAAGGGCTAAATACGATCTAGCATTACCAAACACATTTGATCGTTATGATAACTCAGGATTGTGGGGCCCATACAATCCATCTCCAGACATGGTTTTAGATATTGAAAAGTTAGTCAAAGTTGTCGCAAATATCCTTGAACCTAAATATTCTACTTTTTCATAACTGATAATGATTCTATGAAATCTAATAGCATCTCTGAAAATATTAACATTCTTGTTGCAACAACACATTCAGACTCATCTTTTATAGTGGCTAATTGTTTTATGATAAGATATCTACCCTCATCAATATGCCTGACTTTTTCAGCATCATACTTGTAATGAACCGAGGCATAATCAGTCATGGACTCGGCATTAATTTCTAAAATTTTCTTTAGTTGCATAGAAATTTTTGGTTTATCATAAAGATCTCTTGCAGCATATTTGATTAAATCAGTTAAACGATCAAGGCTTGCAATTACATGGAACAAATACTTAGAAGATATATCTGGAGAGGACTTCTTGCTGAGCATTCGCAAACAATAACTTACAAATTTAGTTATGGTATCGTGTTTATGATTAATTGTCGCAAGTCTAGATTTGTTTCCAACACCTTGCGATAATTCTCTTGCAGCATCAGATACTAAAAGCAAGA
Source organism: uncultured Candidatus Woesearchaeota archaeon (assembly GCA_963724455.1). Taxonomy (GTDB): domain Archaea; phylum Nanobdellota; class Nanobdellia; order Woesearchaeales; family UBA525; genus UBA525. The sequence goes on along the minus strand of CAVRUV010000022.1, from coordinate 71,278 downwards.
CTCTGCGCAACACAGCATCAAAATCCTTCATTGAAGGAGATTGAAGATCCCTTATAGTACACATGCCTTCCTCTTCATGTACGATCTCATACCCTATTAAACGTGCAACTTCTTCTCGAATAACATCAATTACTGGCAATTCAGTTCCTTTCGCACCGTATTTTATACCAGAGGATGCAAAAATAATAGTTAACGAATCATAACCTAAACGATAGTAGCCACGAATTGTATACATAAGCGTTGTCCTATCAAGACTCGTTGTCTCAAATTCAGCAATAAGTTCTTCACTTTTTGTATCACTACGAATAAGCAACCCATCGGCTTGCTCTTCAACATCTATTTCGTCTCCAGACATTATGCCTTGACGTTTTACCCATCCGCTAGGTAAGGAGATTATGAGTGTGACAGGACCGTGTTTTACAACTCTTCGTTTCATATATTCACCCATATGCACAAAGATGTATAGGTACTAAGTATATTTAATGTGCATATTAAGCATATTAATACAAGCTTAGTTATATATCTTTTGATGGCTCAGCCATAATTATGAAATCAAAGACACTAACATGGGTTCTACTTCCTTTGTCCGCGCTTGGAATACTATTCCTCGGAATAATGTTTCACGAGATGACACACGTTGTTCAAGGAAAAGGAGCTGAAAGTATCTGTGTTGATTTTAATACCAAAGCTAATGATAATGTTCAGACAGGGTTCATAGTAGCACACACCAACTTTGACAAAAGCGCGTGGTCTAGTACCTCCGACTTCAACAACTGGCGCGAATATTCAGAGAAATGGGCAGGAGTGCTGCAATGGGCATTCTACATAATTGCAGGATTCATAATAGGAATGCTAGTTACAAAAATACAACGTGCCTAAACAACAGACTAAATTGCCAAAGTTATACTTAACACCTCCAATAAAACCAACCACCAAATAATCCTCCCCGGATAACATAAAGTCAGACCATTGGATAAAAAATGATAATGGCAAGACAATGTTTTTAATTTTATTATTTTCAAATTCTAAACATCATACCTTAATTCGCAAGAGGGGGATAATCTCTTGCGGAGGGGCAGCATGGTAGAAAGTATATATTTAGAACTAGACACCGATTATTGTGCAACTTGTGGAATGCCAATAGAAAGATGTGCATACTATAAAATAAATGCAAATCTATCATTTTGCACAAAAGAATGCGCTGGAGAACACTGGCGTGAAGAATGCAGATTGGTATAGTAAGGTCCTTCTTTTCAACTCATCATTATAAGTTTTCCTCAAACTTACACTTTTAAACCAGAATATGGCGTAAATTAGTAAAAATAGCATATTTTGACAGCTTGATTTATAAATTAAAACATACCTCCCTATCTATAATTGGGGGTTATGATAATAGTATTACTCTAAAATTGAGCAATACAATTTTTCTAACCAAATTGATAACAAACAGTAATAATTGGTAACAATACTGATTTTAGTCATAGACGTACATATTATTCGGGGGAATATACATGAACACAACACACAAGACATTTCTATTCAGTTTCATTCTAATACTAGGATTTGCAGTACTTGCTAGTAATACTATTGCAATGGTAGGATATCCTTGCACCACAACAAACGACTGTAACAATCAGTGTTGGAGCGGAGCTACTTGTGTCGCCAATCAATGCACAGGCGGACAGACCAATAATTTCATCTGTAATGACATGAACCTCTGCCACACAGGATCATGCAACAGAGGAACTGGCAACTGTGACTTCGTGAACGTACCTAATGGAAACAGTTGTGGAAATCAAGCAATATGCACCGCGGGAACATGTAGCGTAGACTATAACTCGATATTCACCTCAATAGATACTGCACTAACCGCAGAAGGTATTGAAAGCAACATTGACACTTGTGGAGCAACCCCAACTGCATGTACAGGACTTTACTTTGAAAAGGTCGGAGTTGGTAAAATCACATTCCCGGGAACACTCGACTTAACAGATGCTACAACTATTGCAACATTACAAGCACTAGGTACTGGCGGAATCACATTCGAAGATGGTCAGATAAAATTTGACGCAACAACGGGCGATGCATTCCAAGCGCTCGGCGGAGAACTAGAGATGTATGGCCTTCCATTCTTCTCAACCCCAGTAATCTATGTTGATTCCTTTGGAAATATTGCCGGAGCAGGAGATGTCAATACAGTATCTTACAATACAGAAACACACACATTGACATTCAATGCATTGCATTTTACAACATTCATGCTTGACACTACAGCACCAACAATTGGCGCAATTACAATAACGCCTTCATATAATGATGGAACACTATACATATCAGGTTTATCTACAATCTCAGCACCAGTAGCTGATACTGAGTCCGGGATTGATTCAACTACATGCCGCTATACAATCAATAACGGAATAAGCAGTTGGACAACAGTGCCCGGAGCATATAACGGCACACATTGTGTATTCACAAATGTTGATACCTCTGTTGCAACCGGCGGCATAGATATCGCTGTTAGCGACAATACAGGCAACAGTAACACCGGCGCATGGATTAGCGATTTTGTTGTCGATACTGACGCACCAGTAACTAGCATCCACGCGTACTCAGATTCAAATCCGACATATGTATTTGATACATGGTCTGATGAAATCGTAAGTGTCATAATGCAACCCCACACCGATGCAACATCAGGTTATAATAAAACATATTTGTGTTATGATTTAACAGATACTTGCACACCATATGTTCGAGCAGACAATGTATTAATAACAAATGATGGAATTTGGCACGTAAGATACTTCAGCGTAGATAACGTAGGAAATACTGAAGCAGTACAAAGCGTTATCGTAAAACTTGCAGTACCACCAGTACTACATCTACCTAGCAACATTGTTCAAACTGCAGATAGCAGAGGTTATGCAATAGTCAATTACACTGCAAATGCAACTGATAATGATGGTGCAGTTGAATTAGTTTGTGACTATCAATCAGGATATATGTTCAGCACAGGCACTACAACAGTCACCTGCTCAGCAACAGATGCTGCAAACAACACAGCAACTGGAACATTTAATGTCACAGTAGAGCATACATACATGATATTTGATGATGATAATATGGCCTATATCGACCAGAATGGCGTTGTAGACTGCAACTATGAAAACGGCTATGGGTGGAATACCATTCAAGAAGAAATAGACGCAGCAACCGACGGTATGACAGTATATATCTGCCCAGGAACATACCATGAACGCCTAAATATCAACAAGGCAATCACTGTTACAGGAATAACAAGAGATAATACAATTATTAACGCAACTGGAATAGAAACAACATATATCATACAATTATCAAACACTAACGCAAGTGGCAATGTAACTATTGCAAACGTCACACTTGTAAAGAGCGATGAAGCATATACAAAAGGAGTATATGCAACAAGTCCCGCAAATAAACCAATAGTAGACAACGTTAAGATTGTACAACAAGATACTAACTTGTTTTATGGAGTATATTTTAACTCAGTAACTGACGGACAAGTACTAAACAGCATAATACAGGATACTTGCAGCGGAGTATATGTTGAAGATAGTTCAGTAGTCACTATAGATAGAAATATCATCGATTCAAATGGTCTGAGAATAAACTGCCAGAGTACTGGAATCGATATACTCTTATCAAGAGTAATTGTGACACATAACGAGATTACAAATAATGATAGAGGAGTAGAAGTAGACCCTAACGGCGGTTGCGGAGATCTCTGTAGCCAAGTAAGAGTAAAATATAACAAGATTGCAGGAACAAAAGGTCTAAGTGAACCTTGGAAATTCCCAATCGGCGTTTATAGTCCATCAACATATGTTAATGCAGAATTAAATTACTGGGGTAACGAGAGCGGACCTAATGCCGCATATAACAACGGCAATGGAGACTATGCCAGAGGAACAAACGTTAATGTTTGTAGATTCTGGAACAGCTATCCATTAGCAGATGATAATGTAGGCACTGATTGCAGCTTTAGTCAAATAACAAACAATTACGCAAAAACAGATATTAAAGTTGATGGAAGCATGACTACATTCGCAAACGAATGGACTGATGCTACAGCAACTAAATTCTGGTTCGATGCAGACGCAAACCACCCAAGTGGATACATTACAATATACACAAAGAACGATGATAAATTTGTATATGTATTCATGGACGTAGTTCCTGATAATACAGAAGAGAGTTGCAGTACAAATGACGGTACGTGCGACTGGGGCAAAATTAACATAAACGGAAACAAGTGTGGAATATATGGAAATGGAGCAATATTCTCCGGATGTTATCTCGGATTCAATCAAGCAACAGCATTCACTGCAACACCAAATAGCGCAACCCCTCACAGAACTTGGGAATTCAAATACCCAGTAGGTTCTATGAGCGGCACGATAAAAGTGGCTTTCGCAGGATTTGGAACACTAGAGACTCCAATAGGAACACCATGGAGCTTCCCAGAACTTCTATGTACAAATCATCAAAGCACATTCTGCACAGAAATAGATAACCAAGACAATTACGGTGCAGATATGACTCTAGCAACATTTAGTAGAGCACCATATGAACTATGGAGTGAAAGAGTATTCTCTATTGCAGATGTTTTCGTAGGAAAACTAACTGGTGAAGGAAATCTTGATGATGTAGTGGTACAAACATCGTACGATGCATATAACGATGACTCTGAATCCACAATAGCATTTGATGGAAGTAGCGGAAGCCAACTATGGAATTACTGGGATACACCCGGTTACGGCCAACGAACAGCTATCGGAAATGTCTATGATGGAAACAGTAGTACAGATTATTACTACCCGGGCAATGAAGTGGTCATTGCAAACGATGATGGTGAATGCACAGGCATTACAGTTTTTGATAAGAATGGGAATTACATTGTTAATAGTGGCGGTAGCTGTGATTTGAATGGTCCAGTTACAGCAATCAAATTAGCCGATCTAGATAAAGATGGCTTTAATGAAATAATCGTAGGAACTACTAACGGATTATATGTGTTTAAAGTTAAAGAAAACAGCGACAAGATACCATATCTTGACGAGCTACACAACTTTGAAGTTTATGGTTCAAGCAATGTAGCAATTGGAGATATCAATGGCGATGGAACGCTTGATATTGTATCAATTGACACAAATAGAGAACCACTACGTGTATTTTCAGGAGTAGACTACTCTGAAATCACATATGAAGAAGTATATGGTCAGAGTGTAAAAGTCGGTGATGTTGATGGCGACGGAAAAGCAGAAATTGTAGCAGGCATAAAACAAAACGGATATGGCCTTGTCATGTACAAATTTGCACACAACAGCGATGGTAACTACCTGAATCCAGTATGGTTTACACAAACTAACTACGAAATCCCAGTAGATATAGCACTAGGAGACCTAGGTGCTGGTAAGATAGTTGCAGTTACTGATGGTGTGAATCACGACACAATCTATGTGCTCGATAAGAACGGTAATATTGTTCTTATGAAGCCATATATTGGACAGAACCCTGAATCTATACCATATAACTACAACACTGGCAACAATTACGCCCGCGAAATTAACCTTCTTGCAGTTGGTGATGTTGATGGCGATGCACATAACGACTTCATCATTGGAACAAGAAATGATGGCGTGCATGCATTCAAAGCAGATGGTACACCTATTTGGGTAGCAAATAGAGGTAGTGATTTCCTAGACATAGAATTACAAAAAGTAACCAACAATAGTAGAGGAACACTATACAATATTGTTGCAAGCACAATTGATACAGTCTATGTTTATGGAGTAGATAGCGATACTGCAACATGCTACAACGGACAAAAAGACACAAGCTTGAATGAAACCGGAATTGACTGCGGCGGAGTATGCGGCGGTTACTTCTACGACAACCAATGCAACAATAACCCACAACAAACTTGCTCTGATGGAGTTAAGAACCAAAATGAACAAGGTGTTGATTGCGGCGGCGTATGCACAAAGAGTTGCGGTGGTAGATCAGGAGCAGGAGCTGGCGGCGGATTAACTGCTGGAACTTGCGCTGAAGGATATGTTCGTGAAGGCACTTTCTGTGTAAAATCAAACATACCACCTCCAACCACCCCACCACCAAACAATGAAAAACCACCTGTAGATACAACTATTAGCGGTGATGGCGGCAACAATGTTGAAGGCAATGGCGGAACAACAACTCCTCCACAAAACACAACCGGTGATAAACCAGCAGGTAACGACCTTACTGGTGCAGTAACTGGTGGCGGAAGTTCATCACTAATGATGTTATGGATACTCATAGCATTAATTGTGATAGGACTTGGATGGTACTTGGTACGCAAGTTCAAGAAATAAAATCTTGAGCATAATCCTTTCTTTTCATTCTATTTTTATTATTTTTATTATACTATTTTTTTTCATAATCATTAAGGAATACTTTTTTATAGATAACATATAAAATCGTCAAGGGTGGATTTTTATGAACACAAGCGGATTAAAAATATTCAGTTTCATTCTCATCGCAATCATGGTCTCGAGCTTAGTTAGCGCAGAGATCTTTGTCTCAATTAATGCTCAAAAGCAAGGCAAGCTCAAAGGCGGCTCAACAGCAAAAGCTCATCCTGGCGAGATTGTAGCATATGGATACTCACACGAAATAAATTCTCCAAGAGATGCAGCTTCAGGTCTAGCCACTGGAAAACGCCAGCATAAAGCATTATCCATTACAAAATCCGTCGATGTTTCAACACCGCAACTATACCAAGCTCTTGTTACTAATGAAAATCTGCCTACTGTTACATTAATATTCACAAGACCTTCATCAGGAGGAACTGGTACTGAAGAGAATTATTTCAAAGTCACGTTAACTAACGCACACATATCTAATATTAAGACAGAATTTCCTTCTGTAAATGGTGCACCAAGCACAACACCAACCGATACTGTGAGTTTTACTTACCAAAAAATCCAATGGGATTACTTACCTGGTGCAACAACAGCAAGTGATGATTGGGAAACGGTAGCATAAGAAGAGAGAGTCTCAATCGAGGATCACTTCATGAGCCGAACTCCAATTTTCTTATTTTTCTTTTTTATTCTTATCATAAGTATAACTGCATGTACAAAAACCGATACAGGATCACTAGATAGCAACACACTAAAAGAACCAATATTGACAATGACTGCAGTTAAACAGGGAGTGATTGCTAATAACGCAGCACCAATTCCGATTGATGAATTCATGCAACAGATATCTTCTCCAACGGACGCATCATCCGGATTATCAACTGGAAAAATAAAACACTCACCACTTTCAATTACAAAAGAAGTCGATAAGAATACGCCAAAAATACTCAGTGCAATAACAACAAATGAGCGATTAACAAAAGTAATAATTTTCTTCCCAATTAAAACTGGAAAAAAAGGAATCTATACAATAACTCTCGATAACGCAAATATTGTAGATATAAAAGAGTACAAAGAAAATAAGAGCGCTCCATTATACGAAGATGTGCAATTCACATATGAAAAAATTACAGGAACATTCACTGCAGATAATGCAGCAGATAGCAACAATACAAACATATCTTTAGGTTCAAGTAGTGCGCTTTGCGCAATTAGTGTAACGCCGCAAACAATAACAGTTCCTAAAGGAGAGAATATTCCTTATGTAATTGTTATCACTGCTAGTCCAGGATTCAATGACTCTGTAAATATAAGTCTTGATTTAGATGCACCAATTCTTGGCAGCCATTACAAATTAGGATCTTTTGGGCCAGAATATCCATACACACTCAACTACACAATGCTCGTACCAGGTAACATCCCATTCGGCCTTGATATTACAGGAGTAATGAGCGCAAAATGTGGAAGTACTGTGGCAACAGCGCCATTAGAAGTGCATATCGAAGGACCAGTACACGTTGTAGGCAATTCTCTTAATTGGGTAATGGGAACTCCAGGAAAGCTAGGTAAACTCTTTGAGAGCAGTCCGACACCGCCTACATCGCCCCCAAAAGACGAGACCTCTTTTACTGCAGATTGGTAAGATTACAATAAATAGAGGAGAATACCACTCATACCTACAGAAACCTTTAAAAAGACCTCGCGGTTGCTCTACTATATTCAGGTGAATACTCTATGTCGAAAAAAGCATCAGGCATCAATGCAGCTAAAAAATTACAATCCCGTAGAGCAACGAGTAAAAAAATGTACAAATGGTACGCTAAAAAGACCCTCGGCCTTAAGATCAAGAGTGATCCACTCGAGGGAGCAAGCCAAGCACGTGCAATCGTTCTCGAAAAAGTACAACGTGAAGCAAAGCAGCCAAACTCCGGTCTTAGAAAGTGTGCGCGTGTACAGCTTATCAAGAACGGCAAGCAGATTACAGTCTTCTTACCAGGCGATGGAGCAACAAAGCTCGTAGACGAGCACGATGAAGTTCTCGTTGAGTGCATCGGCGGTAAAATGGGAAGAGCAAAAGGCGATATCCCAGGTATTCGTTGGCAAGCAATCAAGGTAAACGATCAGAGCATCAACGCATTAAGACGCGGTAAGATCGAAAAAGCAAGAAAGTAAGTCTACTTTCTTGTTTATTCATTTTTTTATTTTCAAATTTTTATCTTTTTTCTAACAGATTTTTTCAAAAACTTTTATTCAACAATTAATCATTGAGAATAAATTACTTATCACAAAAGATAGACCTCTAAAGATATGACTCCATATTGGTTATTTCGACTAGAAAGACTAATAAATGACAACAACTAGACCCATAGTAATTGGGGGCATTTCATGGATAAACATCTTAGAATACACAATATACTATTCTGTTTTATTTTACTAACACTACTGGCTGTAATGAGCACAACTACTCACGCAGCAACAACATCATGTACACCAGATTGGAAAGCATGCGAACTCAGCAAAGATGCTGCAGGTGCACCAATAGACACTTGTTGTGCAGGCAGTACTTGTCAAGATAGTTATTGTACTCCAAAAAATGGCGATGGCTCAAATACACCACCAACAAATCCACCAGGATTTTTCAAAAGAATATGGTGGGCAATCACCGGCAACAATAACGACATAAAAGATGCAGCAAATACTTGCGAAGAAAAAGTGAATACTTGCTTTGGCGCTGAAGGAAAGATTTTATGTGAAGGTAGCTTTACTGATTGCGTTGCAAAATACGGACAATGCAGATGCGGCAAACCACAAGATGTACCATTTAATGGAACATCAACTACCGATACCCCAACTACTCCAACAAATGAAAATACAAATAACAGTACAAATGATACTACTATCAGTTGCAATGAAAGAGAATCTTTGACTTGCAAAAAAGATGGCAAAGAAACAGTCTGTTCAAAAGCCGACGAGAAAGCATGTCTTGAAAAATTCGGAAAAGAAAACTGCAGATGCGTTCGCACATCAGGTTCTAACAACCAAGGCGGCAATAATGATAATGGCAACAACAATCCTGCAGGACAAACAAATTCCGGCGGATCAGATGACAACAGTTGCAATCCATGCAACACAGTATTATGCCAATATCCTCAAGGGGGAAGTTTTGTCTGCCCAGCACCACTACCTAGATGCGTTGCAAAATTCGGAGAGAGCTGTAAAGTAATCGGTTGCTTCAAGAATCTATGTGAAGAAAAAAGCAACCAATGCTTAGACCCTGCAACACAAAAACCAGTAGTTTGTGAAGGAACACTTGCATCCTGTAATGATAAATATAGAAATTCATGCACTTGCGGCATTCCACCTCAAGATAGTTCCTGTCAACAAACAGTACATCTATGTTACTTGCAAAAACCTGCAACTGCATCAATTGCAGCTGCATCTTTAACAACAGAAACTATAAAATGTGAAGGCAAGTATGAAGATTGCGCCAAACGCTATCAAGAAGCGGGCGGAAAATGTGTTTGCGGAATTCCTCCACCTAAAACGTGCGAAGAAACACGCAACATGTGTTATCCACCAACACCGCAAATACAAACAGCAGTTGCAGTAATTGCACAGCAATCTGTAAAGTGCGAAGGCACCTATGAAGAATGCGTTGCAAAATATCAGCGTTGTACTTGCGGCGGAGTTCCACCCGATACAAAAACCTGCGTCTACAAAGATCAGACCTATAAGCTCGGTGAATCATTCTCAGCAGGAGATAACTGCAATCGATGTAAATGCACTGGTGACGGAGTAACTTGTACAAAAAATACTTGCGCACAAACAGCAGACTGTAAAGAGACGCGCAATGCTTGCTTAGATGAAGCGGGCAATGAAAAAATATGCCCGGGCACATTTGCATACTGCAATGAGAAGTACAAACAAACTTGTTCGTGTGGCGTGCCAATACCGCAAGGAGATTGCAGCTATAATGACCAAACCTACAAGCAAGGTGAACAATTCAAAGCAACAGATGGTTGCAACACCTGCGTATGTAGGGACGGAAAAGCATACTGTGGTAGCAATAGCTGCGATGTAACATGTGTATATAACGACCACAAATATAATGTCGGTGATTCGTTTGCAGCAAACGACGGATGCAATAAGTGCTCATGTAGCGAGAACGGAAGAGTCATATGTACTGAACGTGCTTGCGCACAACCACCAAGCTGTACTGAAAAATCGCAAACATGTTACTCAGATACTGCAATTGCAGTTACGAAGATACGCTGCGATAATACACTCGATGCATGCCTGAAACAATTCAGCAAGTGTGAATGCGGATGGGTAAACCCGCCACCAACATGTACTGAGCTACGTAATGTATGTACGGATGCAACAGGTGCGCAAGTATATTGCAGCGACACGTTTGATAATTGTCAAGCAAAAATGAATGCAAACGGGGGAAAATGCGTATGCGGCGGAACAATAACTACAACGCTCGCAATTAACCAGAACATTCGTCTAACGACACCGATTATCAAATAAACTTCTTTTTTATTTTAACTTCTTTTTTTATCTTCAATTTTTTATTTTTCTATAGTTTAATTTTTTATTAGTTTTATTTTTTAGTTTGTCATTTTCACACATTTTTGTATAAATTATTTTTTAACAAAGAAGCTCATATTGCAGTAAGTTTATATAACCCTAAAGGGCACCCTGATAAGTGGTGTGATGTGGATAAAACGACAAGCAAACGTAATATTATCGAAATAAAAAATCTCTCTAAACGTTTTGGCAAGTTCACTGCAGTCGATAATATGAATCTAGTCATTCGAGAAGGCGAAATTTTCGGTTTTCTAGGCCCTAATGGCGCAGGAAAAACTACAACCATTAGCATGCTCACAACGCTTATCAAACCAACTTCTGGAACTGCAATTGTTTCTAATCATGATCTTGTAAAAGAAGGAGTAAAAATCAGAAGCGCAATCGGCGTTGTTCCACAAACATTTGCGCTATTTCCAGAACTTACTGCACAAGAAAACCTTGAGTATATCGGACAACTATACGGCATGAGTGATAAAGAGATTAAAGAGCGCTCCGAATATCTTCTAAAACATGTCTCACTCTATGAGCACAAAGATAGAATTGCAGGAGTATTTTCCGGCGGAATGAAACAACGATTATCGCTTGCTACAAGCATCATTTCAAATCCTAAAATTCTTTTCATGGATGAACCAACAACAGGCCTTGATCCACAAAGTAGAATCGCTATGCGTGAAATTACTCAAAAATTAAATTCTGAAGGTATGACTATAATCTACACAACACACGATATGGAAGAAGCAGAAAAAATCTGCGATAGAATAGTCATCATGGACAAAGGAAAAATTATCGCAGACGGAACAAGCGATGAGCTAAAACACATGATTAGCGACGGCCATACTTTTGAAGTAATGATAGATTCACCAAGTAAAGAACTTCTTGCAGATATACGAAAGATACCTGGAGTTACTAGAGTAGAACATCATGATCACGAACGTAAAATACTCATCATAACACAGCACAAAGAAAAAATGTTTTATCGCATCAGCGATTTCTTCCACAAGCGTAGAATTGAAATTGAAGAAATACGTTTACGCGAACCGTCACTCGAAGAAGTATTCATTCAACTTACAAAAAAAGATTTACGAGATTAAAAAAACACACTACAAACTAATACAAACAGAAAAATAATTACTATGGCATCGAAAAAACAAACAACAAACGATACTGAATATCATGAAAAACTCTTCGATCTTAAAAAAGTTAAAGCAATCATTCGTAAAAATTTCATCGTACTCACTCGTGATAAAGTACGTCTTATTCCATTATTAATATTCCCAATAGTCATGATGCTTGTTTTAGGATCTAGTTCGGGTAATACTCCAAAACACATCTCTACTGCTATTGTAGTACAAGACAATTCTCAAATATCACAAGATTTGCAACAAGCAATACAATCAAATCAAGTATTCTCAATAACAAGAGTTGTAAGTACAGAAGGTGAAGCTCGAAGACTCCTGGATTTAGGAGATGTGCGAGTCATAATAGAAATTCCGCCTAACTTACAAAATGATATCGATGCAGGAGTACAACGAGGAATTGTAGTTATTGTAGATGAATCTGACTCTGCCATAGCGGCAACATCAAAACAAGCATTAAATACAATCATCAACAATTTTGCGCACAATCTTGCAATGCAACAATTAACCGCCGATCAACGCACAGTCGATGATGCTGCAAATGATCTTGATGCATACATTACAAGCGATAATTCTCAATATGACATAATCAAACAACACTTGCTCGCAGCACAAACTAATGATATTTATGCACGAGGAATTATTGCGCAGAACATCAAAGCAATAGCATCAAATCTTCCATCACCTAGTATAACCACTCCTAGTATCATAAAAGATAATGAGACAATATCTACAGATAATACTTATGTACGCGAACCAGCAAGTGCAGATGGCATGCATGCACAAATTGCATCATTAGATAGTGCTAAGAAAAATATTGATGCAAACGCAAAAGAACTTGCTGCTGCAACACAACTTGCAACAACTGGAAGCACACTAGCACATGCACGTAAACAAACATACGAACAAAAAGTTATTCATGCACTCAACACAGTTCATACATTTACAAAAAAACGTTCAGATGTTTTACTAAAACCTCTTACCTATGAAGAAAAACCTGCATACGGAACTGGTCGTCAAGCAATCGACTTCCTTATTCCTAGCCTTATTGCGCTCACAATCTTCCAAGGTGCAGTAATGAATATGGGCAGATCAGTTGTAGGTGAAAAGCGTGAAGGATCTCTTACCAGAGTATTCTTGACACCAACCTCAAACACAACAATTCTATCAGGAACACTAATCTTCTATGTATTATTTGAATTATGTAGAGCCGCATTCCTTATTGCAGTTGCAATACTTTTATTCAATATAAAGATTGAAGGTAGCCTTGCACTCATCGGACTCATCCTCATAATCTATATCTGCATCTCAACTGCAGTTGGTATGATACTATCTAGCATGGTAAAAACTGAACCGCAATATATGGCACTTGCAATGGTTGTTAGTATGCCGACGATGTTCCTTGCAGGAGCGTTCTTCCCAATACAATCCATGCCATCATACTTGCAAGGCATTGCAGCATTTATTCCCGCAACATACGCAGGAGATGCACTGCGTGGTGTAATGGTTAAAGGATTCTCAATTACAGAAATTTTGTTCCCGGTATCAATACTTTTACTATTTTTAGCAATATTAATACTAATACTATTCAAAGTATTCAAACGTGATATAGAGTAATAATACAAGTAAAGAAAAAAGACACAAGTAATAATAAAAAGTAATTAAAAAAAGTAATAATAAAAAATAAATCGTAAAATATTACAAAATTAAAAAACATACACTCCTGGAGGAACGCACATGACATCCCAACAAAACAACACAAACATCATGCACATAGCAGCAATCATAAGTACAATCCTATTTATTCTGCTTGCCGCAATACCTACTGCCCACGCAGTTGATAGCCCAAACCTCATAATCTCAAAATTTGAAATACTAGAAGGACAAGCTCAAGTAGGAAAAGACTTCACACTGGTGTTGCACCTACAAAATGTTCAACCAGCCCCATGTGCAATGGGCATCACAACAAATGTGCAAGCAAATGCTCCATTCACACTAAAAGGAGTAAGCACAGTGCCAGTTGAGCAAATGTGCGATGGTCAAGAAAAGATTGTGCGCATACCAATGCACATAGACTCCAATGCAAACGGAGGAACATATCCAATTACTATCACAAATAATTATCAAACTACACTATTGACACAATTTTCAAATACTAACATCATTAATTTACAAATTAGTGGAAGCCCGGAACTTACTGCGCGCATCATCAGTTCTAATCCAGTTGATGTATATGCAGGCAATAGCGCAAGCATAACATTACAAGTTGAAAATACTGGATCATATGCTGCGCAAACAACAACACTTACGCTTTCTGCACCTTCACCAATAGAGATAAAATGGGCAAGTACCTCCACGAGTCTTGGAACACTCAACGCTAAAGAGAGCAAAAATGCACAATTCAATTTGGAAGTACCAAAAGATGCTGCTGCAAAAGATTACGACCTTGTGCTTACTGCAACATACTTAGATGAGAACCTGAATGCTCAAAAGCGCACAATTCCCCTAGTATTACATGTAACAAAGAAAGCACAGTTCACAACAATTGATGCTGGTAGCGACTCATTATTTGCAGCAGAAAATATGCGCACAATCAGATTCAAGATCACAAACACCGGCACAGATACTGCGCGCAAAATGCGCATAAAGATGCTGCCACAATACCCATTCTCAACCGATGGCAGTGTACGATATGTTGAGACATTAGCAACCGGAGAATCAAAACCGATTGAATTCACAACAACAATAGATAAAGATGGCACCGCGGGAACTTATGGATTAGACCTATTGGTCGATTATGAGGATGCACAAGGCAAAAAATTGCAAGATACTACAAAGATATCACTCACTATTGAACATAAAAGCATCTTGCGAGCAGTCTTTTTGGACTATTGGTTCTTATGGCTCATCGTAGTAGCAATCATCGTTATACGATTAGTAAAACGTGTAAAAGGAACTGCTGCAAAAGAGAAAAGCGAAAAGAACAAGAAATAAAATTTTTTAATTTTTTAACTTCTTTTATTTTTTATTAGGTTATATTTTTTTATGTTTTTTAACATATTTTATTTTAACCATTTTTAGTTTTAGTACATTTATTCTTATCAAACTTATTTTAATTAGTTTTTCACATTTTTATCAAAACGTTTATTAATAACATATCTCCAAGATATCATAATAGGTGATGGGGACATAATAAATGGTAAGCATTAAATTCATTATTTTTCTCATATCAGTCAGTTTTCTTATGACAGGATGCCTATCGGGCTGCTCAATTTGCGAAGGAGGCAATCTAATAACTAATAGAGGAACCGATCACTGTTATCAAAAACTCTCTGAAGTATTAGGAGAAACTGATGGTTGCGATAAGATTCCAGGAACTGGTTTTGTTGGACAAAATCCTCCAAAAGATAAATGCTATTTGCAAGTAGCTGATAAGACAAACGATCCAAAACCTTGCGATAAAATCGTTGGTGGAATGAATAGTTATACTCAAGATGAATGCTACCAGAATGTGGGCGCAAAAGGCGGAAGTGCAAATGATTGCGACGGACTTAGTGGCTCAGCACAAACTGATTGCAGAACAGGAGTTGCTAGAGGAAGATCAAGCGAGGGAAAGCCCGCTGATTGTGGAACTGGATTTAGTTGGGTTGCTGGCGGGCTTGGTGGCGGAAGTTGCATGAAAGCAGCAGTTGAACCTACAACTCCAACAACAAAAGATACTGCAAAACCAACCACTCCAACAACCAAAGAACCTACAACTAAAGAACCTATAGTTCCAACTACTAAAGAGCCAACTACAAAAGAACCAACTACCACAAAGCCGACAACTACAAAAGAAACAACTCCTACAACTAAAGATACCAAAGACATTCCTGTAGTTCCAACTGATAAAGATACTAAAGATAAAAAAGAAGATACTAGACCTTGGTGGGAAAAATTAATCGATAAAGTTTCTGGCACAACAAAGACTATTGATGAGACTGCAGCAGCTGCAGGTGATAAATTACAATCAGCAGCTGACAAAGCACAAGCTGCAGCAAATAAGGTAAAAGAGGTCTTTACTGGCGTTGATAAGACAAAGAATCCAACTGCTGATGAAGAGAAAAAATCCAGATTATCATCTACTCTAGATGGCGTTGAAGATAAAGACATGCGCGATGCCATCACAAAAGAATTCATAAAAGAAAAACAAAAAAGACAAGATATGAATAAAGAAGATCAAAAGAAATTACTTGAAGATATCAAAAGCAAGCATGAAGAAAATGGTCGTCTTGATGATATAGCAAATACACTAAAGAAGAATACTTATGATAAAGCAGCAAAGGCTGTCGGTGATAAGATCGATTCAGCAACCGAAGCTGCAACTGAAGCAGCTAAAGAAAAACTTAAAAAAATGGGAACTGGTTGGATTGATAAAAACGCACCTCCATCAGTCAAAGATAAACTTGAGAAAGCACAAGAAGCTTATGAAAAAGTAAATGAGAAGATGGAAAAGGTAAATGAGAAGCTTGAAAAAATTGGTAATACAATTGAAAAAGCAAAAGGCTACTACGATAAGGCAAAAGAGACTTATACCGCAGTAAAAGAAACAACTGATAAGATTAACAAAATTAACGAAAAAGTAACATCGGGAGCTATCGATCCTGGCAGAGCACGCGTACTAAAGGGCGGAGTATTGCTAGGTAAAGGCTTAGAAAAAGCAACATCATACATTCCAGTCTTTGGAGATACTGCAAGTACAGTCACTAAAGAGACATTCGGAGTTGTAATAAAAGTAGGAACAGAAAAAGCAGAACGATCAGTTAAGATGGGCAACTGCTTTGATGACCCTGCAAACTGCGATACTGATGGTATCAGCGGATATTAGTTTAGAAGTAAAAAGTGTCGCCTTAGAGTAACACCAGAAAACCATCCGATTCATGCAGGATGGTTTTCGTAAAACCTGCGATGAGGGAGCAGAAAACCTCTGCGACAAAAACTAAAAGAATTAAATCATGAACTCAAGCATCAAACAAGACAAATTACAAAGCTGGGAAAACTTAACAAACAAAATCACGTGAAAAACATGAGCGAACATAAACACAAGCACAAAAGCAAGATCATAATTATATCAACAGTAGTATTAGTGCTAATATTAATTGGAATATGGTATTGGTATGCAACAGCGCCATACGAAGTATCAACACCTGCTGAAGCACAAGACATAGCAAAGATGCTAACTGTTGAAGGCGTAAAAATAGATTACATCGACGCTACACGACACGGATATATCATCCAATACAAAGCAGAATCAGCAGTTGATAGATTTGATGATGCACTGATTTACGATTGGGCAATGATTTATGGAATTTCCGCAGGACACCATTGCGACACAGTAACTATTATTACAACTCTTGATGGCGAAGCTATGAATAAACAAACAGCAACATGCCCCGCTATTCGCGCATTAACAAGAGGCGTTCTCACCGAACAAGAATTCTGGACAACAGTTAGACATGAAAGCCCATGAGTGAACAATATGCAACTAAAAATAATGACCTTAAATCTATGGGGCTATAATGGAAATTGGGAATTGCGATTAAGCAATATACTAGAAATAATTTCTAAAGAAAAACCTGATATAATCGTCATGCAAGAAGTACGAGATGATAGGCGTTATAATAAGAAAGGTCAAGATCAAGGCAAACTTCTAAAGACAAAAACAAAATATTCCTACGCAAAATACTTTCCTGTAAAAAAATTACTTAGCGAGCATAAAATACCACTTACTGAAGAAGTGTACGAAGGACTATTATGCTTAAGCAAACATCCTATAACCAAACAAAACATAAAATATCTTGTACAACAACACGAGGATAGGCATAAAAGAGTAATACAACAACTAACAATTAAAATAGGTAATAAAAAAATACCAATTTGGAATATTCACTTCTCAAATAGAGACGATTGGTCAAGATTGCACCTTCAAGAAACTGCAACACTAATAAACAAACAACCAGTAATTCTAGCAGGAGACTTCAATATACAAATACCTGCAAAAGAAGATCTTCCTAAAGATATTAACGAGATCATAAATAAAAATCATAAGAACTCCTATGATTTCAAAAGATATATCTCATACAAAAGAGGAAATGTAACATTAGACTACATACTAATTCCGAAACAATACAATTTCAAAAAAGTCACTTATTCAAAAAAAGTAGTATCTGATCATACAGCAATAATAGCCACAATAGAAATCTAAATATGCCCCCTTCGAGAATTGAACTCGAGACCTCACCCTTACCAAGGGTGCGCTCTACCACTGAGCCAAGGAGGCGGCGTATATCCATGAAAACCGCCTTGAATTTATAAAGGTTTAGGGTCTCAAACTCTTCAGACAGAACGTAAAAACGAGAATATTTCTTGTTCTACAATATCCTCATAGCCTTTGAACGAGTGCCCTGCTCCTTCGATGATAAGAAGGCTTGCTTCCGGCAGGTTTTCAGCAACATGCACTGCATGTGCAACGCTCACGTTTTCATCATCACTGCCTTGCAAGATAAGCAATGGTTTTTTACCAATTATAGGAGTAATGCCAATATCTAAAGCTGATGCAAACTCCTTTAATTTCATTTGATGAGAGGAATTTCCAAGACTTAATGCAGGAGAAAGCGCCACATACGCATCTGCTTTCAATAACAATCCAAGAACTGATCCAAAACTCTTGCATACAATAAAAACGCGTTTGCAACCAACGGATTGCAAAATATCTACTAGCAATTCTTCATCTTCTAGCAATTGGTCAATGGATTCTTCTCCAATAGTGTTCTCGTCCCATAAATCCGCTCGTAAGCAGCACATATTATTCGCAAGGCACATATCGGCAATCCATTTGAATTTATTGCTAGTTGCACCACCGCTAACGCCTGGAATAAAAAGAATGCCTGTACTAAATTTGCGAGGTATATCAAGAATATACGCAATTTTTCTACTACGAAGTTCAAAATATTGAATCATCGACCCCATAAACACCCGCCTGTGAGTTACCTGTAACTCACACAGTTCGTTATTTTCTCATATCTGCATTCAGCTATCTTACTTTATCTTCCCCACCTTTTATTTTAAAGCAAATAAAGCTTTGCCGTAATCATTAAATATCATGCACAAATGGACAATAATACATACAACACAATTATACAAATATACATAATAAAATAATACATAAAACTATATTTAAAAGTCTCACAGGTGAAAACATGGCATACGAAATTCCCGATAGCATGGATGAAATAATCTATTTTAGCAGAAGAAAACTCTACATGGACAAAGGTCCGGTTATAACTTGGGTGAATAAATTGCAATGCCCAAAATGCAAAAAAGCACTCATGGGAAAGCCAGTAGAGAAAGGAAAAATCAAGGTAAGAGCAACCGAATACATTTGTCCTGGCTGCAGATATACAGAACCTAAAGCTGAACATGAAGCAAAGCTCAATGCAATGATAGTATATGAGTGCCCATTCTGCAAGCATAAAGATGAAGTGACTGCACCGTTTGCTAGAAAGACTTGGTATGGTAAAAAAGCAATAGTCTTCCAATGCAATGGCTGTAAAGAAAAGCTTGGTGTAGTAAAAAAACTCGGAACACCAGCAGACTTTGTTGCAAGAATGGAAGGAAAGCCTGCAAAAGGAAAAGCTGCAAAAAAAGAAGTTGTTGATCCAGACGATGATGACGATTTTTAAGCACCAATCTTCTTTATTCTCATTTTATATCATTTTTTTACTTATTTTAATGATTCTAGGGCTAAATTACCGTTAAATTTAAATGTAAATTGTGCACCCGGAGAGAATGTTTGATGAATTATCTGGCACAGAGCCACTAGACACAATTTCAAGAATAGGACAAAGAACACAGCAACACTTTGAAAAAAGTTCAGTTATAATGCAAAGTGGCTCGCAAGATGAATCATATTTAGAACATACTTCTACATTTTCTAAACAACCAACACAATTTGCAAGAATCTCTTTAGAGGATTTAACAATAACAACAACCAAAATAGGCAGTGGAAATTTCGCCAATATTTTCTTAGTCACTAATCCTGCTGGCAAGAAATACGCTCTAAAAGTATTCAGAACAACAATGCCCCAAAAACAAGGCATAACACAAGAACAGATGCTAGCATACATTAAACAGAACATATTCAATAATAAGCAAATAGTCAGCAGAGACCCATTTACCCAGCTAGAAGTCATTCCTGAACACGGATCGTGGTATTTGATGGATTACTTTGAAGGAATAACCTTAGGTACTGCTTTGCATCAAAACAAACTCTCCAGTAAACAAAAACAATTAGCATTATTGACTTATGCAAACATGCTTCATAAGATCCATGAAAAAGGATTATGCTACGTAGACATCAATCCAAATAATATCTTAGTAAGCGATCCAACAAATTCACATCAAAACATAACCACAAGAGTATGTGATTATGACCTTATGGCAACAGAGGACGCATTATTTGATAGTCCATTCTCACAACTTGGCAGCGTAGCATACGCGAGTAGAGAACAACTAATAGATGCCCCATACCGTCAAGTAAGCGACCTGGAATCCTTTGCTTTACTGCTTGATCATATCTATAATAATGCACCTCTTCGAGATGTTGCTGCAATAAACCCTCATGAACTGCGAAGGCAAGCAATGAGCCAAGAACAGCTCTTCCCAGATAAACGATTATCAACCATTCCTACGCCACTGCGCGATATCATGCGTGAAGTTCTC
The DNA here is from genome assembly GCA_963724455.1 of uncultured Candidatus Woesearchaeota archaeon. Classification (GTDB taxonomy): domain Archaea; phylum Nanobdellota; class Nanobdellia; order Woesearchaeales; family UBA525; genus UBA525. The sequence continues at coordinate 50,343 of CAVRUV010000022.1, read as the reverse complement.
ATCTATGAAAGAGGAGATGCCCCGAGTGCAAAAGACTTTATTTTAGCACTAGAAAAAGCAGCATAGAGTATGGACCAAGTATGGACCATAATTGCAAGCTAGCGAGTACATTCTATAAGTATTGCCGCCTATAAACAACACATTCTATAAACGAATTATAGCAACTAATAAAAACACCTGCTAAAAACAACTTCTCATGGTAGGAATTCCTTTATCCACATTGAACCCCTATACTTACGAGTTCGATGCAAAAGTAAGCCATGTCAATGAAGATGGCACGATCGAGCTCGACCGCACGTACTTTTACGCAACTTCAGGCGGACAACCAACAGACACTGGAAAGATAATCAAAAATGACGAAGAGTACAAAGTAATTGATGTTAAAAAAAACGGTAATTTCACAGTACACACAATTGATAGGCACGGCCTTCATGATGGCGACCAAGTGCATTGTATAATCGATAAGAATCGAAGAATACAGCTTATGCGCATGCACACAGCAACACACATCTTATGCGCAATAATAGAAAAAAAAGAGCATACACAAATAACTGGCAACCAAATAGGAGCGGATAAAACAAGAATAGACCTTAACCTCGAAGGTATTGATCAAGAAAAAATTAAAAAATACATCGATGAGGCAAACTCTGTAATTTCTCAAAATATCGATGTTCATAAATACGCCACCACAAGAGAAGAATTACTAAAACAACCTGAATTAATCAAGCTTGCAATGGGATTTCCTGATACAATCACTGATGTGCACATGGTAGAAGTGCCTGGGTGCGACCACTGCCCCTGTGGCGGCACGCATGTGAATAATACACAAGAAATAGGAAAGATCGTCTTTGAAGGAACAGAAAATAAAGGAAAAGATAGAAAGAGAATATATTTCAAACTAGAATAAATAATGAATAACAAATCATATAGTAAATATGAATCAAACAATAAAGAAAAATTGACTAATATAAACAAAATAATACTAAAATATACAGAAACACTAACACTGTTAAACACATATATGGCGAGAAAACAATATGGAACCAATTGTATACAGCAAAAAAGAACTTGCAATAGTACTCTCAAAATTAAAAGTATTTGAAAATCCAAATGTGCAGCTAGAACAATACACGACTGATAGCGAAATTGCAGCCGAAATATTATGGCACATCTTCATGCAGAATGAATTAGAAGGAAAACATGTTGCAGATTTAGGCTGCGGCACAGGCATTTTAGGAATAGGCGCACTTCTTTTGGGCGCAAGACACGTGACTTTTGTTGAAATCGACGACAAAGCAATCGCAACACTGCAAAAGAACCTAGATGATTTTCCGGAAATATTACCCGATACATATGACATTGATTGTTCTGAAATCTCGCAAGTACCAACACCTGAAGAACCAGTGGATATTATCATCATGAATCCTCCATTCGGCACACGAGACGATCATGCGGATTTAGCATTCTTAACAAAAGCACTTGAACTTTCACCAATTGTATATAGCATGCATAAAACCAGTACAATCTCTTATATTGAGGGTTGGATACAAAGAAATGAAGCAAAAGTAACTTCTAAATGGAACTATGAGTTCCCGATAAAACAGACATATGCTCACCAGACAAGAAAGATCATGCGTATAGAGGTCAGTTGTTTACGAATAACAAGGAACTGATAATAGTAATAATAATGAATAATAGTGATAATGATAACTGAAAGAACAGTAATGACTTAAAAAAAATAATTAAACCTAAACAAAATTCTATAAAACAAGAGTTTAATTAGACAATAATAAATTCGACAATAATATTTTCTCTCTTTTTGAGTGAGAACGCAACCTTAAATAAGTAAAGATGCCAAAACAGAAAATAAAACAATAATACTCCTAAGGAGGCATTTTCATGGCTAAAAAAACAGTAAAGCGCGCAAAACCAAAAACTGCGAAAAAAATCACTAATACAACCACTCAACCAGTGGCAACACCTACTAGTGCACCAATGAGCATACCAGAACTAAGCATAGTAGAAGCACCAACTGTAACGGAAGTCACTCCAAAACATGGTCACAAACTATTTCTTGGAGCTTGGGCGTATGTTCTCGGACTTGCAATCGCTCTAGCAGCAGCAATATTTAGACCAACAGGACTTGAATATTATACAATCACAGTACTGGCAGTCTTTGGATTGGTCGTCGGTCTCTTGAATATCACTGACGAAGAAGTACTCTTATTCCTTGTTGCAAGCCTTGCATTCATTGTGAGCACAAGCAGTGTACGCGCAGTGCTACCAGAAAGCTTTGAGTTTTTAAGAACATTAATGCACGGAATCATCATCTTCACAGGTGCTGGTGCATTTGTCGTCGCATTCAAAGCATTGTTTAAAGTAGCAAAAAGCGAATAAGACAAAATAATACACTAAAAAAATCAAGTAATTCTTTTTTTATATTTTTTAGTTCTTTTAATTCTTAAGAGCATATACTCAAATTTGTCGTTAAAGTTATATAGCACTGAACTGCTATAAAAATATAATGAAGCAAATAAAGAGTCATGGTTGGAATAATCAATTTCAAGGATTTAGCAGTCAAGAAATGACATTCTTAAAAACGCTAAATACCCCGCAGAAAATTCAAGACTATCTTGATAGTATCCCAGCAAACTTTGAGCCTAACGGCGATGAATGCAGGTCTCCGCTAACAGTTCTACGAACAGGAACTGCACACTGCATTGAAGCAGCTATGTTTGCAGCAATGGTTCTGCGCATACAAGGACATAAAGCTCTTCTAGTCGATCTTACTGCAAACACAAAAGATGATGATCATGTGCTTGCAGTGTTCAAAATGAATGGCAGATGGGGCGCTATTGCAAAAAGTAATCATTATTGCAACGGATATCGCGATCCTGTATATATCACCGTACGAGAGTTAGTAATGTCTTACTTTCACGAATACCTAAATTATGCTGGAGAAAAAACGTTACGTAGTTATGCCGGCCCGCTTAATCTTGCAAAATTCGACAATATCAACTGGGTAAGTGCTAAAGAAAGTGTTTGGGAAATCCCAAAAGAGCTCGTGAGAATACCCCATAAAAGACTATTCACAAGACATCAAGAAAAAAAGCTGCGCAATGCAGATGAATTCTTACGTAGAGTAAATAATATAGAGCGTTATACACCAGGGTCAACAAAACAGTTCTTACCGCCATACGGTTTGCGAAAGGATAAGGGCGAGAAAAATATGTGAAAGATTTTGTAAAAAATATAACTAAAAAAGTTGAACGAAATTGAATAATACAATCAGTTCATTACGGAGTTAGAATGATAGTAATAATCGATATTGAGACAAAAGAGCCAATAGCTGATAAAAATAATATAAAAGCACTACAAGTGAGCCTGGCAGGGGCAATCATCGACGGAACAATCCAATTCTTCATAGAAGAGAACATAACAGAATTTTTTACATTGCTTGACTCTGCAGAACTAATAGTCGGGCACAACATCCTAGCATTTGATTATATTGTTCTCCAGCAATACACTGCTACTGACATCATAAAAAAGTATACGTCAAAAACATTCGATACATTTAGAATTCTAGAAAAGAAAACGGATCGACGAATTAGTTTGAATGATCTTGCAGAAAGAAATCTAGGAATTTCAAAACTGGGAAAAGGAATTGATGCTCCGCAACTCTTCAAGGATGGAAAAATTGATGAGCTGAAAGAATATCTTGCACAAGACTTGCGTATAACAGAACAGATATTCCTGCACATAAAAGAGCACAAATACCTAACATATAGCCACACAGTATACAAAGAACCAATAGAGAAAATAGTACCAATCTCAATTAAAGATAGATGACTAGAAATGATAAATGTAAAAGATTTTCTATAAAAAAAATAATATTAACAAGATAACAACTATGGAAACATTCTGGAATACGTATATAAAAGAATTAAAGGATATGACAGAATGAACATAATCGCTCTACGTATCGTTGCATCAATTGGAATACTACTAGCAGCATACGCAATATTCGTCGAGTATAAACTTAAAAGAAATTCTGAATATCGCCCAGTCTGCGAAATAAATGATCGCGCGTCGTGCAAAGTTGCGTTCAATAGCAAATATGGAAGAATGTTAGGCATTTCTAATGCAGTATTAGGGATTGCATTCTACATAATCTTTATCGTTGTAACATTCACAGCATTTACAAATTTTCTTCTACTAATTAGCATAGCAGCAGTTTTAAGCTCAGCATATTTAGCTTACGCATTATACTTCAAATTACGCAACCTTTGCATCGTATGCACATTCACCTATTTAGTAAATATATTACTATTATATTTTGTATTATTTTAGAACACCAACATAGAACAATTATTTCAACATAAGACAAGCTTATAGCTCGGCAAAAAATTCTTAGTTATAAATTTTTGAACACAATAATCCTATTATAAAGTCACATTTAGATATTATACTTTCGTAAAAGATACGATATTCTGTAAATTCATACGACGCATCCGAATATGTTCCGGATAAAACATCAATACATTTCTAGCATATGCAAACACACTACTAGGTATTACAAGCCTTCGGCGGTGATACACATGGATATACTCGGACAAGAACTCAACGAAAAAAGCCTACTAAAAATGTCATTTGATGCAATGGCAGCACACCATCTTCTACACTACATTCCGCACAACACGGAGGATGAAAGAATCAGAATTGCATCAGGGCTTACAATGCTAGGGGCAGGATATATTCTTGGTCCTTCAATACACCAGCAATTCAAGGATCTTAAAGATGATCTTCAAACTAAAGAACTTTCAGACATATTACAAAGTAAACCTGCAATCATACTAGGAGGAGCAATTATGGGCGCAGTTGCAGGAAAATACATTGGGAATCATTTCAAGCCAAAAGAACCAGAATTACTTAATCCTGCAAAAAAAGAAATTGAAAAAGGAATCGACCCTATCAGTGGAAAATCTCTTGAGTCACAAATATACGATGCGATGAACAAGTCTGTATACGATGAAAAGACTAAGAAAGTAGGGCCACTCTTAACTACAATTAGCATCGGATGGCTTGGTTATTCAGTTCTAGGCAATGGAAAAACCGAGGATGAAAAGCTACGTCAAAGATATGGTCTTGCATGCGGGGCAGCAGGATATATGATTGGCCCAAAAATCGCTCACATCATCAAAGGATTTAACGTGAAAGGAGACGATGCAAAAAGAGCAGCAATGCTATACAATGAAGGAGCTATGCTTCTCGGAGCAGCACTTGGCGCTGGACTTGCTACATATGGTGCAGACACCATCCAAGAAAAATTCAATAAGAAGAAATGAGACTAAAAAAATAATATTGTAAGTTAATACGAGATGAAAAACATGGCTGCAACCAATACACAACAGGATGAAAAAGATCCGTTTCGTGGAGTGATAGAAGATATTGTTGATACATATCATATCATGAAACAGAATGAAAAAAATCCTCCATATTGGATTGCAGCAGTCCCTGCGGTGTATAAGATGCTACACACGAAGGTCTCTGGACTACCTGCGAGGGTGCTCGAAACACTTCCGAAGTACATACTTGAAGATAGAGAATATCTCCAACATCAATTCTTCACACCGGAGATGAAAAAAGATCATGAAGACATAACAAAAAGTTTTGAATCTCTTATGACTCCGCAAAAATAAAAAAATATCAAAAACATATCAAATTACGCATAACACTAACGTGACGAGGTGCAATATGGGAACTGAAGAAACTGTAAAAAAATTAGGATGCATTGGCGCAGCAATAGCCCTGCCATTCGTAGCACTAGAAGGAGCATTATATTACGGCGGTAATTTCGCCAAACGCCACAAAATTACGACAGCAGCAGTAATTCTTGCAGGGGGAGTATACCTCTTTAATACAAACAGTTGCGTAAAAACTAGACAATATGTCAAATCAACAATTACTGATTACATTGAAGACAAAGCAAGAACAGAAAAAGAAACAATACGAAAAGAACTTGAAACAACAAAAGAACGAGAACAAAAACTAGCTCAAGCATACAATACCATCAGACAAGATAAAACTTCAATTGAAACAAAAGTAAATGAAACAAACATAAGAGCGCAACAAACCTCTGAAGAGTTAGCAGTTACAAATAAAAAATTAAATGACGCTGAAAAAGAAAAAAGTCAATACAAGACAGAAAATGAAAGACTAAAAAATCAGCCTCCGCAAATACAAATAAGAACTGTTGAAAAACCAATATACATACAAGCTCCTGCACAATCAGTTCCAACACAATCTACAGCACCTTCGGGACCGGCAACGTATGAAGGAAGTCATACGCGAGTAGTATACTCTTCAGGAACACTAAAACAACAAACACCTAGACTGCCTGCTAGACAATCATACAGAGTGGCACAACATAATTCCCCCATACCATCCACTGTTGAACCACACACAATAGACGAAAACGATGGTTGTTATGCACATCACATAATACAACCAGGAGAAACACTGAGTGCAGTTGCAAAAGCATACTACAGCAATGCAGATAACCAAACATGGCGCATTATTCAAAAGCAAAGCATGCAATTTGAGAACTATTTCGAAGATGACAGAAGAATACCAGTAGGATCAATTGCTCATATCCCAAAATAAGAGGTAATACTATGACAACTGAAGAAATAAAACAAACAGAAAAAATAACTGCAGATGAACAAACACCTGCATTGGAAAAAATTTTAGAAGGGTGTAATAGTATACATAAAATAAACAAACATGCATTATTCACAATAGGACTGCTAAGTGCACCATTCATCGTAGCATATAGCATGTATCATGTTGGAAAAAGCACTGTAAATGGAGCGCTTGATGTTGCAAGAAAGCACGTAATTCTAACAGCAGTAGCTGCAACTGGACTTGGAATGTATTTGACAACAACAGACACATACAAAAATATCGATAATAAATTACATTTAACACGCACAGCATACACAACACAATATGCATCTCAAGGACAAGTAGAACAACTAGAAAGTAGTGTTCAAAAATTAGAAAGTCAATTGAAAACGTACAATATGAAGAAATAAGACTCGATGAGGATAGATAATAACCACTCTTAAAAGGGAACAAATGCTTAAATAGTCACAGCATAGTGAATATCATATAATTAGGGGTGTATTCATATGACAGTTGATTTTCAAGCGCTCAAGCACACAACATTCACAAAAACCACAGACGACAAAGTATTCTGGGTTATTCGCGGAGATAGAATTGATAATCTTGCAGATCTTGCAAATTGTGTAGAAAGCTTGACGACAGAACAATTCGCGCACCACGTGAGCGAACAAGGAAAGAAGAATGACTTTGCAACATGGATTTTAGATGTATTCAAGAATCCCCTACTATCTAGAGACTTGAATTATCCTATCAATCTCAAGGATCAAAAACACTATGCAAAGACCATTCGAGATCACCTTGCATGGCTTAGAACAGTATAAACTTATTTTTTTATTTTAAATTTCTAATATATAAATTCATTATAGGCATTAATTAAACTTAGTTTATCTTTAAAAAAAATACTCGACAAATAGTTCAATATTCAGATAACCTATTAGTAAATAATTAATCTAAATCCTAATAATAGAATCTACCACAATCCCCATTTGCTGTGTATGATATACATCCATAAAAGCAAGACAAATACTGAAATTAGTATGAATAATGCTGCATGCAGTTCATCGCAGTGATAAAATGAGAATTTCTTCAGTCTCTTTAAATCGACAATCTCTCGCTTATACCTGGATTGTTCTACAAATGAGAGCTCAACAAACTCAGTGCCTGAGCAAGAAGAGCATACAGATACGCTACCGAGCAATTTTGTCTCTGATTCTCCGCAAGCTTTACAGACCTTGCGCATACCAGGTTTTTGAATCGATGGTTTTGCCACGTTTATTCATAGAACTAGTACTTTAAGAAGGTTTTCAATTTAGGAAGAACTCTGGAAAACCCTTTTAAACAAAATCACGAATCGTAGTATCTATAATAATTGCCAACATCGTTGGGAGGAATTATCATGGAATGTAAATTTAACTCATGGTTAGAGAGTAAAAAAGATTATGCACCATTGTCATTACGTCTTTTAATAGGCGGAGTTCTTATCACAATGGGATTAACAAAACTATTAGTCTTTACGCCAGCAGGATTTGCAGGCAGTATGCTAGCAGGATTCCCATTAGCAATAGTATTTGCATGGATTGTAATATTAACTGAAACTCTTGGCGGTCTTGCACTAGTCTTAGGATTTGGTACAAGATACGTAACAGTTCTAATTGCAATAACAATGCTTGTTGCAATATACAGGCACTTTTTTGTATTTACTGGTGCATCTGCAGGATTTTTTGCAGCTGAAGCCGCAATCTTAGTACTTGCAGGAACTATTTCATTGATGTTTAGCGGTAGCGGAAAATGCTCGCTAGATAGCGCAATGTGCAAAAAAGACAAGAAGTAATTTCTTATTAATTTTCTTTTTTTATTTTTTCATAAAAAACGCTTTTAAAAATACAGTATTTCCTAATTTAAATTTACTAATCTCTATTAAAGTAAAATGCTTTTCAAATATGAGCTTCATCTCTTCTTCTTGCCAAAACGCGAAAAATCTCTTTGTAAGTCCAGTCTTGTCTTCAATTAATCCTTCTCCAACCCCTTCCTTGACGCACACATAAAGAATTCCTGCATCCTTAAGGATGAGATTTAATCTTCTAATAACGTCGTCTAATTTTGATTTAGGAATATGAAGCAGTGATGTTACTGCCCAGACCCCATCAAAAGAATCATTCTCAAATTGCAAGTGCTCAATATCCATAAGATGAGCATTAATCTCTTTTTTATTACATAAGTTAACCATTTCTTCAGATAAATCAATAGAGATAACATCCAATCCTTTTTCTTTAAAATATAAAGAATGATCTCCGGAACCACAGCCTAAATCCAAGATTTTCTTTCCTTTCAATAAACTTATGAATCTAGGAAACTCATATCTTTCTTTCAAGTCAGTTAATTCCTTAAATTTTTCAGATAATTCCTTAGCATTTTGATTATATGATTCAATTGTTGTTTTCTTATAATCAACCATAATCAATGTGTTATTCAGGCAATTATAAACATATCTGGAAATAAATAACAGCCATTCTTCCTTCGAAACTTTATTAAACCCAAAAACTAATTGGAATAATTAAAGGTGGGGAGGTAATTTATGAAGAAACTTAACAATATGAGAGGAAGTCTGAAGGGCGGTTCAGATAAAATTGCAGGAGGCTTTATTAGCTTTCTAAAAGAGTATGGAATTATCGGTTTAGCAATTGCAGTAATCATTGGTGCAGCAGTTGGAAAACTAGTATCAGCTCTTGTTGCAGATATAATCATGCCACTTGTAACGCCATTTATTCCCGGCGGAAACTGGAGAGAAGCCACACTCCCATTAGGACCAATCGTCTTGAAATTAGGAGATTTTGTAGGAGCAGTACTAGACTTTGCAATCATTGCATTTGTAGTATTCCTAATTGCAAAATGGATCTTAAAAGAGGATAAAGTTACAAAGAAGTAACTATTTATTTTTTCTTTTTTTATTTAATTATTTTTGTTTTAGTTTTTCTCTATAAATAAGAGTAGTTTGTTTAAAAAAATATACACAAAAAAACAAACAAGAAAAAAATTAAAAAAATCTTAAATTTATTTCTACCACATTACATCGTGTGGATGGCTCTCTGTTAGACCAGCGTGGCTGATTTTTACAAACTGCGGATCCTTTTGCAGATCTTGTACTGATTGTACACCTTGATAGCTGCAACCAGATCTTACACCTTCCATTAATCTTGTAAGGATGCGATCAACTGGTCCTTTGTATGGAACCATAGCAGTAACACCTTCTACGTGACTTGCTTTGTGCGTTGAACTGCCCACATATTCCTTAAAAGACTTTCCTTGCATAGAGAATATCTTCCCAGGCGCTTCATCAGTTCCTGCAAGAAGATTTCCGAACATCACAGCATCGCTAAAACATAACGCTTTAACTATGTCGCCAGAGTTTTTTATACCACCATCTGCAATAATCTTGAAATGTTTTTGAGAAGTCTTCCTTGCTTCAAATACATCCATTAACGCGGTAAGCTGTGGAACACCATTACCAGTCTCGATTCTGGTCGTACATAGACTTCCAGGACCTATTCCTACTTTGATGACATCAGCACCAACTTTTGCAAGGTTAAGCGCTCCCTCAGCACTTGCAACATTACCTGCGATAATAAGAACTTCTGGGTATTTTTTATGCACATAAGATATCATATCCATGCACAACACTGAATCTCCGTGTGCGACATCAATGCAAATTACTCTGCAACCGGCTTCAATAAGTTTAGAAAGTCTATCATAATCTTCTTGCTTAACACCGATTGCTGCACCGACATGACCAAAAGTTTTGACTTCATTAAACATCGCAACTTGTTCATCAACACTCATAAAACGGTGCAGTATAGAGAGCCCGCCTTGACTAGCAACGGCTTTTGCCATATCTGTTTCCATGATTGATTTCATATTAGATGGTACAAAAGGAATCTTTAGCAAAATGCCTTTTCCTAAACTACAAGAAGTATCAATATCCGATCTGGTTTTTACATCAGAATGCTTCGGAACTAACAATACATCGTCAAAAGTATAACCTAACTTGATATCCTTCATACTTCACCCAGTACCTATTTAGTGCTTGTTACTACAACATCAATCATATTAATCAACACATCAATAATATCAATTAATGTACTAACTGCATACAAGCCAAGCAATCATAGAACAGTCCCTATAAAAAGAATATGGCCAGATATGGTCAAACAACAACAATTGTAAATAAATTGTGAATAAATAACTACTTTATAGTAATAAAAATAGTAAGTTTTATAAATTAAAACGCACCAATACTAGAATGAAAAAGAATATGCGCGAGACGATGCAGAAATTAAAAATAGATGAAGGAATCGTTCCACTCATACGACAACTCTGGAAACACAATTACAAAACACACATGTCATGCGAAGGACACAATTCTGAAATAGACTCTGAACACAAAAAGCCATTCATCATAATCTATCCTAACACAGGAGATAATTGGTTTGAACAAAATGCTACCACATATGGCTTGAATAACTTAAATCTGAATTCAAAAAAGCCTTGTTGTATAAGCGAACCAACAAGCGCTAGATTTTGTAATCATTGTGGTTCAAGTTTGCAAGGACTCATCAAATATGGAGGAGAAAAACTTCTTCACCCAGAACAAAATTATCAAATAATATCAAAAGAGAATTAATAAATATAATAATTAAATTAAAAAATAAACTGAATAAACAACATAAATAGAATTAATAACTAAAATTCTAGAAAACTTACAACTTGTCAAAAGCTGTGCCGAAGTCCTTGTTGCGCTTTTGTAATCTGCTACTTGCACCAAGAAGCGCTTCTTTAACGTCGCCAGTAGATTCTACGATGAATTTTGGGTGTCCAACAAGGTGGTGAGCGATATTATATGCTGCAACCTTGACTGCTTCGTCGTTCCACAATTCTTGCTTCAAAGCATTACAAAAGGTGTGATCTGCGCCTTTTAGCTCGAATACGATACGATGCTTTTTCTGCTCTAGAATGATGAGCTCCATAGTTCATGAGAACAGCAAGGTATTTATAAAGATTACTATCCGATTACTAGCTGATAAGTGCCATTGTCTGCACCAAAAAACAACCATAATAACACATCAATAGTAAAAATACATCAATAGCAGATGATAACTCGTTAAATAGCTCATTTGATGAACGCAATCCTTATAAGCCACATAAGTAGGTAAAAATCAGGTAGAAACTCATGCGACAAAAATCAGAGACACAACTGGAATTCATTAGAAAAACAGTTCATATTCTTGTCGGAGTAATCATTGTTCTAGGATTCAACGCGCGAATCCTTGACCTACAAATATTCGGAATCACAATTTTGTTACTCGCAGCAGCAATACTCTACAATCTTAAAGCTGAACGAGAGCTATTAACAAACATCCTTAGCATAAATAGAGCAGATGCAAAGATTCCTGGTCTAGAAATATTCTTTTATTTCATCGGATGCTTCATAGTGTTATTATTATTTCCCATCAATATCGCGTCAGCAAGCATCATGATTCTTGCATTCGGTGACGCTATTGCTCATCTTGTATCAAAAAACTTCAATGGAAGTTTGGTTTCAAAAAAAACCTATACTGAAGGAACTATTTTTGGTGCAATTGCAGGAACGCTTGCTGCATGGGTATATGTCCCATTGATTGCAGCAATCATTGCAGCAACATGCGCAATGATAATTGAAGCTGGAGACCTACGCATTGCTGACCATCGAGTAGATGATAATCTTCTTATACCATTAGTTTCGGGGACAATATTATGGTTGCTGCAATATGCAATACCGACGATGTTTCTATAAAACAGTTTAATAAAAATAACATAAAAACAGAATAAAAATAATATAAACCCACAATTAAAATAACTTAAAACAATAAAAACGAATAGTTGCGGCCAAGCGATAATCCTGAGCTTCGAGGTGCTTTTTTGCAGCACAAAAAATACGGTCGAGAAGCAAAACAAAACCATGACGTATCTGATGCGCGCCGCAAAAATAAAAAAATGAATAACCTCGGCTTAAAAGCCGAGGTATCGGCCTTCAAAGCCGAGTTATTCATCTGCAATTCGTCTCAGCTAACCTCAACATGACTGTCAAGGTATGCGCTGGACGAATTGCAGCAATCAATAAAAAATCATTTAAAAAATATATAAAATTAATAACACTAAATAACAAAATATGATTAAGCCAATAGCAAACAACGCCTATGCAAAATCAAGATAATATCAAATAACTTCAATACAAAACTAAAATTCTTTAAAAAATGCTCTTAACTAAGACTCTTCATCTAGATATTTTTCATCAATCATTGCACCGCCACCGATTGGCTTTCTATGCTCTTCACGCAACCTAATAGAATCCGCCCAATCATCGAATAGATGCGGCTGTACACGCAAGATATCCTTTACCGTGACAAACCCCACCATTTTACCATCATCAAGAACTGGCAAATGACGTACATCAGTATCTTTCATAAGCATCAATGCTTCCATAACATCAGTGCCTGGCGAAACAACGATAAGATCGCGAGTCATAATAGAACTTATAGGCTCTCTAGTAAAATCCATACCTTCGAGAATCACACGACGAATGAAATCAGGTTCTGTAACAATGCCAACCACATCACGGCCTTCTTTAATGACAACAGAACCAACATTGAATTTTTCCATTAATGCTGCAACATCCCGTATCGTCATATCTGCCGGGGCAACAACTGGCTTCAAGGTCATTACATCAAGTACTTTTAAGTCGGCATTCACCAAACTCACCAACAAAGGAATGCGGGCTCCATTCTTAAAGATGATGGAACAATATTATGAGAAAAAACAAAAAAATTAGTGAAAAAATGAGAATTAAAAACTAATCAGTGAGCAGATCAGGCATATGAGCGCACATAATTTCTACCCACAGCCATACTCCCTTCATAATCCCATCATAATTTCGACATTATTGCCGAATATCTTCTTTACATCTTCAAAAAGACGTTCATGTAAGAATACTCTTTGCGGCATCTTCGCGCTTGCTAAAGAGTGCTCTAAAGCATCTAAAGAACTTACGCTAAGATTCACAATATGCCCTGATTCAGTAAGAGTGCCTTGAAGTATCTCTTTTTCTGACGCGTCGATATCCATGGTAACAAATGCAACAGTATCAAGCAAAATAACTTCGCCGAATTTATCGCCATATTTTACGCGTACTTTTGCTCTTTCCAATTCACGACCGCGCTTGCGCTGTATATGCTCAACAGTGAACTTGAGCAATTCACTTGCATTTTTATGAAGCTCAGCAATATCACCATGCGAAAGCTTACCCGCGTCATAATCTTTTTTAGCCTTGTAAATTTCCTTGAAAATACGTAGATATCGTTCTGGGATAATGCCCTTATGAACTATTTCACGTTCAAACAACTTAACAGATTCATCATCGCTTGCGCGCTCAATACCTTCAAGCGTCAAAACGTCACGAATAACTGTAACAACGCTCTCATAGATGTGAACGATATTTTCAAGTTCTCTTCGCTCTTCAATTTGCTGATAAAGCTTTGACAATGCCTTCAAGTATTTTTCTGCTTTTTCAAGCATCTCTTGAACTTCATTACCACTCACGCTCTTTCGAGTACCGTACTCAACATCCTTGTGCATCTTGATGACATACTCTAAGAATTTAACGTGCTCTTCGCCAAATAGCTTTTCTTTTTTAACGAATATCTCACGCATGACATCAGGAGTTTCTCTTGGCGCTGGCGGAGGCATTCCGTATAACATTATCGCAGCCTGACTTGGTGTAAGGATTGCATACCACATATCTTCAATTGCAATATCTCGCAGTTTGAAACGTACGCGATCTAGCATTTGATCTCCAGTAGAACGATACAGCTCAATTGCTTCGCTACTTGGACGGATTTTTCCCATCTTGAGCAATTGCTTCCATGGCATAAATACACCGCGGTCGTAGAATGGAATACCATCTCTTAAGAATGTGAAAATAACAGGGTTTGCTTCCTTGATGCTCTCCCAAAAATCAGTCAGAATATAGACTTGCAGGCTTAGTTTGTTTTGAATGCCAGTCATTTGTCCTGCTTGCAAAGCCATATCATTTATGATACCGCGAAGCTTATCTTTTAACTCGGTTCTAGTCATCTTTTTTACATCAGTATCATCAATAACAATGTACACGTCGATATCGGAATTTGCATTTGCAGTGCCGCGCACTATGCTGCCGCCAAGAACATAACAAGCAATATACTTCTCGAATTTTTTCAGAACCATGCTCTTGTGAATCTCGCTAATCTTGATTGCTGCTAGCATTCCGGTATCATAGATTGGTGCAGCTATTGCTAGCACTTGAAGCAAATCATATTTGCTATCATAACATGATTGCCATAATTCAGAAATAAGAAGAACATCAATTGCAATTAACACATCAACATCTTTTGCAACAGCATCCATTGATTTTGTTAGTTTTTCGTGTAACTCATCTTTTCCCATCTTCGTACTATCACGATCGTCAACAAGAATTATAACATTCATCTTGTCTTTTCTATCGCCTTCTTGATCAGGAGGCGCTAGAGCAATTCCTAAAACATACCCTTCGAATTTAGCAAGAAGCTTCTCCTTAAAAGTGTCGAGCGTTTGTTTCATCTGCTCCATACGTTTTTGCATATCTGATGATATCTGTGGCGCAACATCCTCTATAGAAGATTCTATTCCTTGTGGCTGTTCAATTGCTGCATCTTTAGAAGTTGCATCTTTAGAAATCATGCTTTTAGAAGTCGCATCATCTTTGGAACTCTCTTTGAAACTCTCTTTGGAACTCTTAATAGAAGTGTTCTTTTTTACCATAAATGCTCACAAGAGAGAAAGTACAAATCTTTATTTATAAAGGTTTGGTCGGGAAACTTGAGAGTTCTCCGACGCAGCATAAACTAATATTAACATATATCTTTATAAATGGACCTTGATTCTTCACCTTTGTGCAATGTGGCGATTAGCTTCGCTGAAGCACAACCAGTAGACAGCACATGAAAAATGTAACTGCTGGTAGAAAATAACGGAGGCAATACAATGGGATATCTAAAATACGTTAAACAAGCTTTCAGAGCTCCATCTGAAGAAGTCAAAAAGGTACAACGCGAACGCTTAATAGAAGTTCGTCGCGAGCCAGCAATTCTTCGTTTAGAGCATCCAACAAGAATCGACCGTGCTAGAGCACTTGGTTTCAAGGCAAAGCAAGGTGTCTTTGTCATCAGAATCCGTACAAGACGTGGTAAACACATCAGACCAGATATCAAAGGCGGTAGACGTCCTAGCAGATTCCACCAGACAAAGAATTTGCACAAGAACTACCAGCATATCTGTGAAGAAGCAGCTAGCAGAAAGTACCTCAACTGTGAAGTACTAGGAAGCTACCAAGCAGCTCAAGATGGTTACTATTTATGGTTTGAAATCATCATGGTAGATAGAAAGCACCCAGCAGTCCTAGCTGATAAAAAGTATATCGGCATTGCAGCACAAACAGGCAGAGCTTTCAGAGGCATCACCTCTGCAGGAAGAAAAGGCCGCGGTCTACGTGCAAAGGGACAAGGAGCTGAAAAGATCAGACCATCTCTTAAAGCAAAGGGCAGAAGACACTGAGTCTTTTTGTTTTCTTTTTTTACATTTTTTTAATTTCTTTTATTTAGAGTTTCTTAATATGATTTGTAACAATAACAATTAGTAATGCCACCTTGGAGCAAAACCTAAATTTTATGCCGATTCATGCAGGCATAAAATTCTAAATTCTGCGAGGGACCGAGCAGTAATTCTCCGTGGCAAAAAAATTAATAGAAAATTAATATTAATTAAAACTTAAACTAGAACTATTAGTAAATCCTAAACTACTTTTCTAGACATAACAAACTATTTTAAACTATTTTCTAAAAACTAAATCATACTCTCTACAAAACCTCTGTAAGAATAATTGAAAAAAGGAAACTTGGAATTTACTTGCCGTGTTTTTCCATCTCTTTATGCGCCTGTTCATAAACGCGCTTAAGCACACTATCAAGAGCAACAAACAAATTATGATCCACTACTTCTGCTGCATACTCCTTGCCCTCAACATGCACCTTTGCTACGAGCTCTGACTTACCGCCCTTACCATCACTATGCGGATGGACTTCTTTTAAATGCACTTCCAATTTTGTAAAACCAGGAACGCTATCAGTAAGCTTCCTAGCACATTGTCCTACAATCTTTTTTACCACAATCAGGTCCGTGAAATCACGACTAGAAAACCCTGAAAGGGTGATGTTTCCGCCTAAGTCTACAGATTCATTCATGTTTTCCCCCTCGCTGTATTTGTAGTTACTATCTACTATGCTTAAGTTCTAATGTATATAATAATTATGCAAAATACGTTCATAAAACAACAAAACAACAATATCACAACAACACAAAAACAACAACACAAAACACTACACAATCAGTTTAAAAGCGCTCCAAGAAGCTTTAAAAATGCAATCAAGACTCTCTATAGATGGTAAGAATCCCCGACATAATCGCTGCAAACAAGCGAGGATTCTCTCTAGAAATCCTGCCTCCGCAAAGATGGGCAAATGCAAAAAAAGATTCTGAAGCAATTGATGAATTAGTAAAAAAATATGGACCTCTATTTCTTTCAGTCACCTATCACCAAGAGATCATGGAGCGAACAAGAAATGCATTAGGCATTGAAGAATTACATCCTAGAAAGATAAGAGCAAATCCTGATCTTATCGCAGCTCATCTTATGGGAAGATATAACCACTTGAATGTTGAAGTCATGCCGCATTTTATCTGCGGGGATTTTACGCAATTAGAAACAGAAGGCGCAGTCATACAACTGCCTTTTGTCGGCATAGAAAATATTTTCTTAATCAGAGGAGACCCAAATTATGGAGATATGTTCAAACCAAATCCGCAAGGACATAAATATTCGCTAGGCATGGTTGAACAAATAGCTGCAATGCGAAGAAAAATATATCTCAACCCTCCAAAAGAGGATGTTCAACCGATTGATTTGTGCATAGGTGTTGCGGCATATCCTGAAAGGCATTATGCTGCGCCGAATATTGAATGCGGAATACAGTATCTAAAGATGAAGCAAGATGCTGGTGCAAACTTTGCAATCACTCAGATGTGCTTTGACACAAAAATGATATTGCAATTCATTGCCATGGCTCGTGATTATGGTGTAACTATCCCAATCATTCCGGGATTAAAAATCCTCGATCATCCAAGACAAACTGGTGGAGAGAGCAGCGTTCCTGCAAAGATGAATGTGTCCATACCCGATAAGCTTTGTAAAGATTTAGAAAAGCGCGGTGCAATTGCAGGCGAAGACTGGATGGTAGAACAAATGGAAGAACTCTATGCAAACGGCGTAAATGATATACACATTTATACATTGAATAGAGCAGTTAGCACAAAACGCGTCTTAGAAAGAGTCGGTTTTATGCCTAACAGAATGTAACGACAAATAGTTATCGCACTAAATTAACTCTATTTATTTTTATGATTTTTTTGTTATTCTAAACAAGCAAGTATTTTTAGTTCTCATAAGAACATTCGAGCGTAAGCTTTCGCCATCGCATAATTTTTTGAAAAATGCTTCATTAAAACTCATCCAGCCAAAAAATGGACCATGCTCTTTGCCGTACACAGATGCTAAACTCGCTTCATAATATTCTGTATTGATAATTCTCGCATTTGTTAAAATCTGTCCATCGTCTTTCAAAAATCCAGATAATAATCTTAGCAGTTTCTGCACGCCTTGCATTGATTGTCCCATCCCGAGATTATTCTCCATTAAGAGAATGGTATCAAATTTTTTCAATGGAGAATAAGAGAATATATCTGCAACTGCATAATGAAGTGCATTAGCCTTTATTTTTGGTCCGACTGATTTTTTTGCAAGCATTTTTGCAAGCGCAATAGTATTAGCAGATATATCAATGCCTGTAACATTTCCTTTTCCTGCAACATACTGTGTAATATTTCCTGTACCGCAACCAATATCTAGAATCTCTCCGTAGGACAAATTGATAATCTTCTTTTCTATGCGAGAGAATTTTGAGTATGACCTGAAATAGAAATCAAGCGGGTGCTCGAACAATACTCCTTGCTTATCTACAAAATAGAATTTTTCTTTCGAACCCTTATAGTATGAGGTTAATGCTTTGCCGAAAAGATCCATCGATTCACCCATATTGATTCACTCGCAATAGAGTGTCTTGAACCAACTTAATAATCATATGTAATGAATCGACAGTGATTTGCTAAATTACAACTAACTACTAGGAACGCGCAGAACATACTGCTTAGTCCCTCGCAGAATCTATTGACAACTCGTCCTTGCCTGCTCGCATCTCGTCACTTCGTTCCTTCGGATTCTCGTATGACTCGAATCAGCTCACAGCGACTCGTTGTCAGGACCCACTCCAAGGCGTTCCAGATACGAATACTATTCAACAAGTAAACTAATGAAACTAATACCTAAAACTACATCAAATATGCAGAACTAAAAATAATATAAAAAATAGTAGAGAATTAACAATAACATAGAGAATAATAAAGAATAAAAAAAGAAAAAAATGAAATTTACTCTTCAGCTGGAGCTTCTGCTTCTTGCTTTGGAGCTGCCTTCTTTTTTGCTGCAGGCTTAGGCTTTGCATCTACTGAAGCCCCTTGCTTCTCATCAGTCTTGTCAGCTTTCTTACCGCCGACTGCTGCTTGCAATTTCTCCTTGAGACCTTGCGGCTGCTCAGACTTTGGAGATGGCTTTACTGTCTCAGTAAACTCTTTACTCTCAAGCTCTGCTTTTACAATGCCATCATCGCCTTTTACGACTTTGACAGTAACGCGCGCTGGAGGGTTCTTGATACCGTGAGCCCACAAAAGCAAATTAATGTGCTGTCCTAATCTTACATCTTCTTCCTTAACCTTCATGTGTTTAGCGAGGAATATGCGCAAGACTTTGACTGCTTTATTTGTTCTGCAGTGCTTTGGAGTATTTCTGTAGCCTGCGCGTAATGGAATTACATATGTGCGTTCGATAACCATAGTTTCACCTTAGATCTTTGTGCGCATACGGCGCCAATTACGCTTAACGGCAGTGTGACGCGATGGATGTATTTTCTTTCCAACGCCGTACTTTTTTGGAACAGTCCAAAATGGAGCCCACTTAGTTTGGGTTCCAAGCTTAGCTAGCCTCTTCTTCTTGCTAGGGTGGATTGCTCTAGTCATTGTGCGACCTCTTTTGGAGCCCTAGGGGGTCTTGCTTGTCCTGGTGCTGCTGATGCTGGCTTTTCTCTTTCCTTCATCACGCGTTCCTTGAACTTGTGCAATTGCGGTTCTTTACTTACTCTTGTTGCTACGCCCTTCATAAGAAGCGTACCTTCCTTTGTAAGAACACGACCCTTGTGATTCTGAATTGTCACTTGCTTGATTAACTTGCTCTTCTCAAGCTGTTGCATACACTTTCTGATAACACCAGTACCTGCTTCTCTGAACTGATCAGGTGCTACACCGCGGTTCTTTCTTCCACCGTACTTGACTGCAAGCTTGTTGGTTCCAATTGGACCACGTACTGCAATCATGCGCATGATACTTGCTGATCTGTGATACCACCAGTCTTTTTCCTGAGGTACACGTTCACGATGAGAACCTGTCTTTGCAAACGGCGCCCAGTCAGGCGGCGTTACGAGCTTTTTTTCTTTTAGTTCACGTGCAAGCTCTCGATTGAATGCGCGTGGGTTTACGTCAAATAACATTGGGTTTCCCTCCTTGGGCGGATCAGCACATCATGTTTTACATGAGAATGCTTCCAGATTGCTCTGGGCTGCTTTTCGCAGGTCCTTATATCAAAGAATTCGAGGAGCCTTTTTAAAGCTTATGGTCGGATAAGACCATACAAGATTGATTACAAGATTGATTACACAACATAATTATTAGTTTTTAAACATATTCTTAAGTATTATTATTAAACAGTATTATTATTCTTAAACATTATTTGTAAGTCTTAATCTCAGGTGTTTTTTCTAGTTCCATTTTAATAAATGCTGCATATACATTGACCTCGTGCGGTCTTTTGATTCCAAAATAATTTTCAGATAAATGATTAACAAGTTTTTCTTCAGATAAAGATCTTGGAAGATACATAGTAAATGGCACGATACCAAATGGCAATGGTGAAAAACTTGATTCTAGAACCCCTGGAGGTCCTCCCAAAATTAATATCCTAACTGGTTGATTGTTAATTTCCAAACCATGAACTTCTAATTCAAATGATTTTCCCTCTTTAAAATCAACAATATCTTTATGCGAGAATGAAACTACATATCCTGGAAGTGTATAAAATCTTGATGAAAAATTAAGTGCTTGTGATGTTTTCATTCTTTCTTCTAAACACATTGGTTGAACTTGCATATGATTAGAATTCTTAATATATTAAAAAATCTTTACATTTATGATTATAACATAACCATCTATCGCATAGCAAGAATACTCAATAATACTAGATTCAATAATTCTAAATCAAATACTTCAAAATCAACACTTTTGAAATCTGACTAATCCCTTGCAGTCATCATCTAGTCCACAAGACTTTGCAAATTTATAAACTGGAAACTCATTTTGTAACAATACTTCTTCAAGTTCTGGTCTTGCAAATCTAGCAATATCAAGCGGTAAAAAATAAACCGGAATAACACCAAACCCACTTTTTGGTCTAAACGACAGAGAAAAAGCATTTTGTTCAACAGACACAGAATCTGCAATAGTTGCAAGATTCCTATCAAATCCGCCACTCACATCTCCGAATGGATCTTTTAAAGACATACCTGGCCTCATAAATGCATTAAGATAATTTGAAAGCATTGATATATCAGCATTCTCGGGAGAAGTAACAGGCAATTCCGGAGCTAAGAAGAATGCTGGAAATGGAAGAATTGTCTCTTTATCAAAAACACGACCTACAACTGGTTGTCTCGAATACAAATGATCTAAATCAGCATCTGAAAAAACTAAAACAATACTCTCGTCTTCTTACGAGATTAGGAACTACTGTAACTACTGCCATAAGGTAAGAAAGTTCAATTGATTAATAAATTTTATTGAAATAATAATTTTTAAGAAATAGAAACTGAGAATAGAATAAAAAATAAGAATGAAAAGAAAGGATAAACAAAGAGAATTTACTTCTTCTTTGCTGGTGCAGGAGCAGCTGCTGCTTTTCCGCCTGCTGGTGCAGTCTTGCTTTTTGGCATGACTTTATCGACATAATCTTCTGGAATGCCAGCGCCCAAGAGTTCGTTTCTGATTTGGTTCTCAGTCTTGGTGTTTGCCTTTCCAGCGTCAATAATTGCACGTGAGCGTGCTTCCATATCAGCCTGCTTTTTAGTAAGCTCTGCCTGCATTTTCTTTCTTTCCTCATCGAGTACTTTAAGTTCTGCTGCAGTTAGTTCAGTTTTACCAGAATTAATTTTCTCGTCGAATTTACCAGCTTCAACATCGCGAAGTGTATCGCGTGCGTGCTTTCCTTCAACCATAACGCCCATGCTGTTGCATGTGCCAATAATCTCTTTAACACGATCCTTCATAGTCTTGCCGTGCATAACGCTCTCCTTCATCTTGCTTACTTTGATAATCTGCTCGATTCTCAAATCTGCAACGTGGTCGACGTGTGGCTTACCACTACCAGATTCCAAGCCTGCTTCTTTCTTAATAAGTGCGCTTGCTGGAGGAGTGCCGATAGTGATTTCGTAAGTTTTTGCTGAACGATCGAAGATAATCTTGATTGGGACTTGCATTCCCTTGAATGCTGCAGTCTTTGTGTTAATATCGCCGATGACTTGTTGGATGTTAAGACCGGTAGGGCCTAGTGCAGGACCAAGTGGTGGTGCTGCGCTTGCTTTTCCGCCCTCAATGAGTGCTTCAATAGTTTCCGTTGCCATAAGCCTAAAGAATAGTGGTTTATTTTTAAAGCTTACTGTCTGGGATAGAGAATGAGAACTCTCTCAAACACAAAACTTATAGATTGCTCCAAAATCACTAATTTAAATGGAAAAAGATTATTTTAATCCATATTTTGAATATTTTTCAGCAGTAAGTAAAATATTAAACGGGATTCCAACACCAGAACTCAGTAGGCTAAAACAAGAATGTGATGAATCACTTCTAGAACTCATAACAAAAATCAAAGACCCAACAGAAATTAAGATATTAAACGGCCATAAATTCAAAGCAGACAATATCAACACATTTGCAGAAGTTGAAAATAGAATTCTACTAGGAGAAGATCCTACAATAGCATATGCAGACTTTGATTTTGATATTTGTGTACACAGACCAAAATTAAGAAAAGTTCTCGAAACAATCGTCGGATCATATAAAAACTAAACACAACCCAATATTGCGCTTAACAAAAACTGGCTTAGATAATTCATTTTAAATTTTCAAAATTTTAAAGTTTTAAATTCCTGAAATGTTCTGTCAATTCTTCAGGATCAGTATAGAAAAATACTTCTTTTGCAATTCCTTGAAGAGTGGTTGATATATCTGAACCTTTCTTTGCAATAACTATAATCGGCTTGTTTTTCGCATAAGCATAACCTGCCTCTATAGCCAAGCCAACGCCTTTTTCTGAGAATTCTATTACTAACAATTTTGATTCATCTATTAATCTAAACGCCAATTCCATTAATTCTTCTGGCGCAAACTTTATTGTTCCCCATTTTTCATAATCACGAATCACGACAATAGGTTTTAAACCAGAATCCTGGAGTGATTTAGATATCTGTTCAATCAACTCTCTGTTTTTGCAATCATCATGAAATTTTATTGCAAGATAGGCATCCATAGGACAATAATTTCATTACAGCTTAATAAAAATACCGTTTACAAATAACTTAAATCTTAAAGCCCAAGCGTCTTTATAAAAAAATCAATTAAGAATCACTTCATTCAACACATCATTTCATTTAACACATTAGAACATTCAACGCAACAGAACATTCAACATATCAGAAATAATAAAAAATAAAAAAAATAAAATAAAAAAGTTAATTCCGCTTAACAGTAAATCCTACTCTTCACGTCTGATGACTTTAACTGCATCAAGTTTGAGAGTAATTGGAATTGGAACTGCAGCTTCCAAAAGCTCAACGACAACTTCTTCTTTTGTCTTGTCGATTCTGCTGACCTTTGCGTTCTCGCGCTTGAATGGTCCGGAGATAATCTCGACAATATCGTTCTTTTGAATGTTGACTTCCTTCTTTACGCGTTCAAGCATGTGCTCGATTTCCTTATATTGAATCTCTGAAGGCAAAATGCCCTTTGCATAAGGAATACCAAATGCTGCTTGTTCAGCAGCAGCCATATCATCAGCTTCTACGAATATGTAGCCGCGCATTCCGTGAGGAGCAATCACTGATTTGATAGGAATCTTTTTCCTTGCTGCATTGCTTGCAACGAATGCAAGTACTTGCTCTTCTCGATTTGCAGTTGTTCGCAAAGCAAAGATGTGCGTCGGTATTTCAGCAGGCGCATCTGTTGGGGTGGTTGTTTCGTTCTCAGTCATAAATATCCTCTTGTAGCATTATTGTTTTATAGCATTATTATTTTTTTGTTTTGGAAAATTATTTGTATATTTTATTTTTAATTACTCAAAATGGTAATATCAATACCTTGATTACATGCAACAGGAATCCTATCATCCCAATTACTGCAATGCCAAGACCGCTTACTTTTACGAGCATCTTGTACTCTTCACGATCTGGTTTTTTAGTGATTTTCAAGACGCGAATGCATTGAATTGTAAAGCTTCTGAATTTTGCGCGTAACGTTCTTGGTTCTTCGGATTGTTCGTACATAATAAACCTCGAGTGATTTTAATAATATTTTAATAATTATTTCAATAGCTAATTTATGAAATCTATACCTAATTCATCTTCAATTTTTCTCGTTTCATCGGATTCTCCAACATCTTGTTTTGCGCGCCCGATAATCTGTTTTGATTTCACACCAGTAACAATGAGCATTGTTCTTATTGTTCCAGTCAGATCTTCGCTAATCTGAGCACCCCAAATAATTCGTGCGTCTTCGTCTAACTTGACACTGATGGATTCGACGACCTTACGCGCTTCTTCTAGAGTCATATCTGGTCCGCCTGCAACATTGATGAGTGCTCCACCAGCGCCGCTGATATCTACATCGAGCAACGGATTGCTGATTGCTTTTTGTACGGCTTCAACTGCGCGATTCTCGCCATCAGCTTCGCCGACGCCAATAAGTGCAACGCCGCCGTTGCCCATCACTGTTCTGATATCAGCAAAGTCCAAATTTACAAGACCTGCTTTTGTTACAAGCTCTGAAATTCCTTTGACGCTATTTGTCAAAATTTCATCTGCTACTTTGAATGCAGTATGAAGTGGCAAGTCAGGAGCTACTTCTAGTAATTTATCATTTGGGATGACGATAAGAGTATCAACATTTTTTTCCATTCTTTCAAGTCCTGAAAGCGCATTTTCATATCTACGCGAACCTTCCATACTAAATGGCAGAGTTACAACACCAACTGTTAGTGCACCCATCTTTTTTGCAATTTCAGCAACAACTGGTGCGCTACCGGTTCCTGTTCCGCCACCAAGACCGCAGGTGATAAAGACAAGATCTGCACCTTTTAGTGCTTCTTTGATTTCATTCTCACTTTCACGTGCACTATCTTCGCCAATTTTTGGAATTGCACCAGCCCCAAGGCCCTTTGTCAATTCTTTTCCAATGAGGATTTTTCTATCAGCAGTTGTGTAGAGTAAATCTTGTGCATCTGTGTTAATTGCAACAGTTTCAGCTCCTTCAATACCCACTTCACTAATGCGATTAATAGTATTATTTCCGCCGCCGCCACAGCCAACAACTCGAATCTTTGCCTTCTGCTGAGACAGCAATGCTTCTAGCTCTGCGTCCATCGCGTTTGCTTTACGCGGCTCGCGTGTTTGGTCTTTTGCGCTTTTGATGAGTTTATCCACGAATACACCCCTTGTTGTAACAAGGTTTATCTGAACTCTGAGTTTAAAAACCTACGCCGTATTTATACAGTTTTTGTAGATTTTGTAGCCGTTCTTCCTTCTGATTTTGCCAAGGGTTTTGCTGCAGGCGTTGATTCAGGCTTTGCAATTGGCCTTTCACCTGATTCAAAACTTACAGTTTTACACTCGGTAAGTGTGATGAATCTGTCTGTGAGTGCATCAAGCAGTTGCTTAGGCAACATTTGTGCAAACATAACAGTTACATTGTCGCCATTTACTTTAATTCCCTTGTATGAAATTTTTGCTGCGTCGAGTAATGATCCGACCTGTACACCGATTTCTTCAACTATTGCAAGGACCTCAATATCATAAATGACATCTTGGCTTGCTAAAGGATGATTGAAATCAACTACTGTTCTGCCGGAGCTGACACTTCGTACAACACCATACTTTCCGTCGACATTTAGACGTAGTCCCGGTGTTGGCTTGATTTGTTGCTTGTGCAATTGTGCATCTGGAATGATACGAACAAGACGAGGATCTTTGTTTCCAAATGCGTTTTCAGCAGTCAAATGGATTGAAAATTTGCCTACAGTCTTGCCGATTAGTGCAGCATCAAGGCCTTTGACTAGCATATGCTGGCCAACGCAGATGATAACTGGCTTGTAATTTTTCCCTTCAAAACCTACGCGCGCTGCAACTGCTGCATCCGTAGTGTCGAAAACAACTCCATCCTGGAGCTTTCCAGTATAATGGATTTTTATGAAATCGCCGCTTTGAATCATATCTTAACCGTCCTCCTCCTAGCCGCATTCAAAAAACCGCTGGAGAACAATAAAAAGAGACAGAGGGTCATTTATATATTTTTCCTCGAAAATAAGAGATAAACCCATATGTAAACTAAAAGAGTCATGCCGCCTTGAAGTAAATCCCAGAAAAGTCGCTGATTCATGCAAGCGACTTTTCCTAAATTCTCAGAGGGACGAAGAGCAAACCTTCGCGGCAAAAAGTAAATAATCAATAATCCTATTCAGCAACCTTTACTCCTTGTTCGCCAAGATATTCTATGATAATATCCAATACTTGCTCAGGAGTTAGATTAGTCGTATCGATAGTGATATCATAATTGTTTTCATCATATGAATGAACTCCATAAAATTTCATATAACGAGTATCATCCATCTCCATACGAGAATTAATAAGTTTTATACCTTCTTCAATACTAGTAACTTTTTCAGAATCTCTTTTTGCATCAATAAGCCTTCTTGCAGCTTCAGCAACATCAACTCTTAAAAAAATTTTAAAACTTGTTGGGAAAAAATAAAATGACATCTTACCGTCAACAATCAAAGAATCATATTTTTTCGGCAAGTTACTTTGATAGGCATCAATTGTATTATCAAAATCAGGATCATTCTTATTTTTCTCATTAAGCTCGGCTAAATTTAACTTGTGCTCTTTAGCATATTCTCTTTTGATATCTCCTATGCTAAAATATGGCAATTGAAGTCTTTGTGCCAACAATTTGCCAACTGTTCCTTTTCCACTGCCGGGAGTTCCGCCAAATGTAATTATGACCATGATATCATGACCATAATAAGACAAATATAAAGCTACCTACAAACAAATTTTGGTTGAATACAAACCGCCCTCAATAAATAAGTAATAAAATAATAAGTAAGAAAGATAACTAAGTAAAACAGATAACTAAGTAAAACAAACAAAAACCATAAAAAATAACTAAACAAATACCCTGAAAAAATAGAAAACGATAGAAAAATAATAGATTTAGCAAACAATAATTATGTGAAATAAGACTTCTTAACAGTGATAACAAAGTACTAATATTAAATATGCAACAAATACTCCTAAGCTAATAAAAAAAATATTTTGAGGAACAAATATGGACCCAACACCAGCAACATACAATCCAAAACAGCTAACTGATGATTTTGCTAAACTACTACAAGTACCAGCAATCTCAAGATTATACTCCGACCATCACACTACACTAGAAGAAGTTAGAGCAATAGGAGTAATATACGCAAATGGACTACCAATATCACGAAAATCAGTATCTAGACATGTAGAACGACCAAGAATGACATATAGACTAATAACATCATTACTATTTGATGGACTCGAAAGAACAATAGAACGCATCGAAACCACTGCTGTAAAATTAGAAAGAAACGCTCAGAAAAGTAGAGACCTTACACAAAGAGACATAGATATTGAAGAAATACATGCTCTTTTTACACAGCCAGGAGAACAAAAACACGGCTACGACGGCAAGGTATTTTATGAGCGAGTCGTAACTGGAAAAACACCCGCTAGAAAAACATCTGACGGATACTACCCAGACTCAAGCAATTAAACATTGCACAATAAAACAATGCACTAAACGCTAAAACTGCAGTCAGAACTGTAATCGTTTAACTGCGATTATTTTTTTAATAATCTTTTTTAATGATTTTTTCTTAAAGTATAAATTCTTTTTTCTAAGTTTCTTATCTAAGTTTCTTATAAGTTCTTAAATAAATATACCTACTAAACATACATACAGACTAAACACATATACGCACCAATCACACAAAATCTATTTAAACAAGAGCTCGAATATGATTGTTAAGGGGTAGCTCATATGAATAATAATAACAATATTCAACCAATCTTCATTCTTCCACAAGATACAAAACGAACTGTAGGTCGTGAAGCGCAGCGCATGAACATCGCAGCAGCTAAGCTTGTTGCTGAAACAGTACGTACAACACTCGGCCCAAAAGGAATGGATAAAATGATTGTTGATGCGATGGGAGATATTACCATAACAAATGATGGTGTCACAATTCTAAAAGAGATGCAAATCGAGCATCCTAGTGCAAAGATGATTGTTGAGATCGCAAAAACCCAAGAATATGAAGTTGGCGATGGAACAACAACAGCCGTAGTTCTAGCTGGAGAACTTCTAAAAAATGCAGAAACATTACTGGATCGAGATATTCATCCAACCATTATTGCAAGAGGATACCGCCTTGCAGCTGAGCAAGCTCAAGCAGTACTTGCTAGTGTTGCTAAGCCAATCCAACTAAAAGATACAGATATGCTTCATAAACTTGCAACAACTGCAATGACAGGAAAAGGCGCTGAAGCAGATAAGGATCATCTTGCAAAACTCATTGTAACAGCAGTTGAAATCGTTGCAGATAAAGGAAAACTGCACCGTGATCACATCACTGTTGAGAAGAAATCTGGCGGTAGAGTTGAAGAGACCGAACTAATCCACGGCATCATGCTTGATCGTGAAAAAGTAAGCTCTTCAATGCCTAGCGCAATTACCAACGCAAAAATCGCACTTCTTGATTGTCCAATAGAAATTAAGAATACTGAGATGGATGCTAAAATAAACATTAGTGACCCAAAACATATGCAGGCATTCCTTGATATGGAAGAGCAGATGCTGCGAAAGATGACTGAGCGAGTCATACAATCCGGCGCAACAGTAGTGTTCTGCCAAAAAGGAATTGATGACCTTGCAGCGCATTTCTTGACAAAGGCGAATATCTTTGCATGCAGGCGCGTAAAGAAAAGCGATATTGAGAAAATCAGCAAAGCAACTGGTGCTAGAATCGTTAGCAGTATTGAAGACCTTTCAGCTAAAGACTTGGGCCTAGCCGGACTTGTTGATGAAGCAAAAATCGGCGAAGAAAAAATGACTTTTGTAAGAGAATGCCCGCATGCAAAAACAGTGACCATACTAGTTCGCGGCAGTACAGAACATATTGTTGCAGAAATCAAGCGAGCACTCGAAGACGCAGTAGGAGATATCTCTGCAGCATTGCAGAATGGAAAGATTGTTGCAGGAGCCGGATCTATTGAAGTAGAGCTTGCTAAACACTTGCACACTTATGCAAACCAGCTATCAGGCAGAGAACAACTTGCTGTTCGTGCTTTTGCTGATGCGCTAGAAGTAATTCCTAGAACGCTAGCTGAAAATGCAGGACTTGACCCAATTGATGCTTTAACAGAACTAAAAGCAGCTCACGATAAAGGATTAATGTGGGAAGGAATCAATGTGTTCACTGGAAAAACATTTGATGCTTGGGAAGCAGGAGTGCTTGAGCCGCTAAAGATAAAGACGCAAGCAATTGCTTCAGCATCCGAAGTTGCTATCATGATTCTACGAATTGACGATGTAATTGCTGGCGGAAAGCAACCAATGCCTTCACAACAACATGAGATGCAATAGACGAAATAATTTAGTGAATAACTAATAAATACTAGACTAAAACAATGAACAAAATAATAGAATAAAGCAATAAACTGCATCTAGAAATTAGTTTAGGATTTAGTAGTTCAGGATTTTCTTGTATAAGAAGTAATTAGGAGTTAATAAGTTTTAATAATCAATTCTTATCAAAAAAGAAAACTCTCTATAAAAAAATTCTTAATAAGAAAAAAGATTTCTATAAGAACTAATAATCAGAACTAAAAAATACGAAAACTACACCAATAATAACTAAAATTAATACAAATAACTAAACAATACTAGACTAACACAAATAATATAACAATAATAGAACAAAGGCTACAACTGTTTATTTTTTATCCCAAGTGAATATTTCTGCGCGATAATCTACGCCACCATAAGATACTGTTCGTTCGGTTTTTGCAATACGACCATAGGTACTGTACAACTCGAATTCTGTACGATAAGTACTCTTTGATACCGCATTACCAACACAGCACAATATATCGCGAGTATTGTCTACAGAACGAATAATACCCGCCTCTTTATCGCGACAAGCAACCTGCACATCAGCGTCTACACTGCCGCAACCAGGACAAGAATAATCACAACGGTTACCAAGAACGCACAAACTACTGCAAGACTCAACAGGTAAAACAATATCAGCAACTGTATTACTGCTTCCGCTAAACACAATGCTAGTAGTATTCATTCCAAAACCAGTTGCTCCAGCAGAAACACTCCACGTACCGCCAGGAACACCAGCTACAGCAATGTCGCCATTGCTTACAACATAAGACTTACCATTAATGTAAACATAACCTTCAGTAGTCACTTTCTGAGTAGGATTGCTACCGTTCAACAAACGACCAGTCCATCCAAAAGAGCAAGTACCGCAATCACTAGCGCAATTCAAGCAATTTTCAACACCATTACACAAACCATCGCCACAAGAAATAGGACAATCAGTAGGACAAGAACCGCTATTCTCGCCAGCAGAACAAGCACCATCACCACAAGCAGCAATACAGCCAAGAGTGCTATCACAAACAAGACCAACAGCGCACTTAGTACCTTTTCCAGAACAAGTGGCGCTAGCACAACCAGACACTTTGGTGATAGGAGCATTGCATGCAACATCTACTGCTGCAGCGCAAACTAGAGGAACATCAGCAGGAGCAGCAGCAGAACATGATACTCCATCGCATAAGTAAGAACCAGCATTTTTAGTGCCGCAATTATTAGGAGCACTATTGCAAGCAGTACCATAATTAGGCGGAGCTGAACAAGTTCTACCATCACAAACATTAGTGCAAGTATTGAATGTACCTGCAACACCGCTGCACACACAAGCTGAACATGAACCAGAGTAAGGATAAATCGACTGAACTTCTGTAACAGTAGGACTACCAGGGCAAGTACCGCCACAAGTACCACTACAAGTTTTAGTACCAGTACGAGTTTGATTCTGTTTACCAGAAACATAAGCACCGCAAACACCAGTATTCACCCAAGGACCCCAAGTAATAGGATTGTCATAAGTACCATTTACAGGAACACAACAAGCAATATACTGAATATCAGAAGTAGCAGAACTACCAGGACAAATACCGCCACAAGAAGCACCATTACAAGTCAACAATCCCGATCTATCCTGACGCTGCAAACTAGGCTGATAAGTACCACAAGAACCAACATCAACCCAAGGATTCCATGTAACTGGCGCACCCCAAGCACCATTAACCGGATTATTAGCATTAACACATCCAATCATAGCATTACAAGAATCAGTAGTACAAGAATTAGCATCATTACAATTTAAAGGAGAACCTGGATTACAAGAACCGCTAAAACAAACATCACCAGTAGTGCAAGCATTACTATCACTACAAGATGCACCATTAGCCTTATTTAGATTAGTACAAATTCCAGTACCAGAATTACAAACTCCTGCAACATGACACTGATCTAAAGCAGTACAAGTTATTGCATTTCCAGCACAAGCGCCACAAGCATTAGTATAAACATCATTAGTAGTACAGGCATTGCCATCGTTACAAGCAGCACCAATTACCGACAAAGGCGTTCCGACACAAACACCAGTTTGGCAAGAATCTCCACTAGTACAAGCATTAGCATCATTGCAAACAGCACCATTAGCCTTAGTAGGATTAGAACATACACCAGAAGAAGTATCACAAACACCTATACTGTGACACTGATCAGATGCAGTACATATAACAGGATTACTACCAACAACAACGTTATTAGTACAAGTATCAGTTTGCGTGCAAGCATTATTATCAGTAGTAGGACCACAATTTACAGTCCTAGAATTATTACAATTATCAGGAGCAGTTAAACTGCCACAATTTTTTCCCAATCTAGAACACAAACCAGGATCTGACTCAGGAGTACATGCACCTTGACAAACTGCTGCAACAGGACAATTATTTACCCCGCCAGAGACTGCACCAACATTACAATTTGCGCTTGTATCACTACATACATTTGCACCACAACCGCCGCAGACATTACATCCAAATGTACTTGCGGCACAACATGGCGCTGCAGGAATGTATAAACTAGTAAATCCTGCACCCCAACACATATCTGCTAAAGATTCATCAGGTCCGGAAATATGAACTTTTGTCGCAGTCCATCCACCAGGATTGCTCCATGGACCAGACAAACTAGGAGTCACCCTAACTTCATCTTTTGAATAAACATCACATTGTTTAATTCTACACCCATCAGCCCAATTGCAAGCATTTCCAACTGTGCAAGTACCAATAAAATAATGAGGAGTATTACTTTCTTTTGTAGTACAACGCCAGAAAGAACAAGATTCATAAGACCACCAAGGCACTACCCAATCAGTTCTTTCATATACTTTTAATGAAGAAGATCCTATAGTAACAGAGCCGGTTGCAACTTGAAAAGTTGGTGTTCCAAAGCATGAAGCTGGAGAGGTTTTCATCTCACACGCACCATGATTATATGCCGCATTACATTGAACTGGCGAGGTGTAATCACAATAATTTACATCACAAAATGAATTATCATACCTAATGCACATTCCTTCATTCGGATACGGAGCATACTCACTACATTCTCCCAAATTCCACTTACAACCCGCTATAGCATCACAAGTCCCTGCATCCACCGGACTATAACAATCAGGCTGTTTTACTTCACAATAACTCGGATCTACTCCCCCATCAAACCATTGACAATGGCCACTACTAGGACTGCTTGCACTATTACATGTCGTCGGATCTAATATGCCAGCACAAGTTGCATCATAAGTAGTTTTAGGTGCACAAAAATTATATGCATAAGAGTATGAACAACCATTAGCAAGACAAGTAACATTATTACTATCCCAAGTACTGCATTGTTGAAGTGACCCTGTACCAATAGGACATAAAGTAGAAGAAGTTGTTAAGTTCACAGTTCTTGTAGCAGAAATATCAGAAGAAGCAACAAAAGACATATACAATTGCGGCACTGTACTTACTGGGCTTTTTGTTCTAGGACAATAATCTGGAGCAATGATGCAGTTTCCAGCACTGCAAGTTTGGTAAGTATCATCACAACTACCACAAGTTCCTCCACAACCATTGCTTCCACAAGTTTTTCCTGTGCAACTTGGTGTACATGCACAATATAATCTTGAACAAATACCGTTATCTATAAACGTACAAGTTTTACCTGCATTAGCACCAGTGCACATACTGCCTTCTGTAGAGCAAGTACTAGGCGGACAAGTAGGCTCACCATCGATAATTTGCCTTCCTTCGACATATGATGATTTAAGAATTATAATGACAATTATACTTGCAACTAGTAAGCTTGATAAGATATATTTCTTAGAGTTCACACCTACCACATTTATATTAAAAATTTAGGAGTTTATAAATGTTACAATTTTTTAAAACAAAAAAATTACGAAAAAACACTAATCAACTAAAAACACTATCAGAAATTCAAGACACGAAATACTTATATACTTCTCGGCACAAGTTTTTTTATTGTTTCCTAAATATTAGGGGTGAGGACATTTGCAACCAACTGATGAATACGAGCTCATGCCTCGTGAAGAGCTTGACTATCTAAGAAAAGAAGTGGATAAACTAAAGCGTAATCCACTAGGCGATACACAAGCATCTATTTCTCTACT
Organism: uncultured Candidatus Woesearchaeota archaeon; assembly: GCA_963724455.1. Lineage (GTDB taxonomy): Archaea > Nanobdellota > Nanobdellia > Woesearchaeales > UBA525 > UBA525. Next base: position 16,160 of record CAVRUV010000022.1, on the reverse strand, counting down.
TGATGCACTCAATAAATTGAGCGTGAGCGTTACAAAGCTCAATAATGTCTTCGAAGGCGCTAATGACGAGATGGTAAAATCGTTCAATGATACTGCTATGCAAGAGCAGCTTGTTAAGATGCTCGAACAGCAAGAGAGATTGGCTAAAGGCATTGTTGCTGTTGCTGAACTAGTAAAGGAGTTAGAAAAAAAACTCGATCATCCAATTCCAACATTCGATCAATTCGTACCTCCAAAGGCGACAGTTGCTGCTCAAGCAGTACAAGCTCCCACTGCATCAGCTCAACCAATGATGATGCAAGCTGAAGCGCAAGCAACTGCTATTGGTTCAAAAAATCCATTTGAAATGGATCATGCACCTGCATACCAGCCAATAATGGCCGATCCACTTCCAAGGCCTGGTGGCGGAAATATTCCTCCACCGCCTAGAATGCAGAATCTTGGTGGTATTCCTGACATGGATGTTCCTCCTCCACCACCAAGGCGACAATATTAGATTAATTATTAGTACGAATTTAGCAGGCAATGTTTATGAAATCTAATGTTAGAAATGTTATGTTTGCAAAGCTTAGCATGTATGCTAAAATGCATCGCAATCTGGACGCTGTTGCTGTAAAAAAACATAAGATGATACATCGTATTGAACAAGATGAGATTCGCGCATACGAAGATGATATTACTTATTCCAGGCTTGAAGAGCTTAAAAAGCAGATTCTTGCAATCAGATTTTTGGAAGAGAAATAAGATAACAAAATTATTCTTGCTACTAGAACGCAGAACTACATCTTACAACAGGAATACGGAGAATTTCTCTTCGCAAAGAATTCAACATAGTTACTTGAATTCTTGCGCAAGGATTCTTTGAATCCTTCGCGTCCCTCAGAGAGTTTAGGATTTTTGAGCTGCATAAATCGCTCAAAAATCTAGGATTTACTCCAAGGTATTCCAATAATTTTCTAATAGAAACATAAATTATTAATTAATAAAAAAAAAGAAAACAAAAAATATAGACTTACAAGTCTTTTGCCATGACGGTCTTTCTACCGTTGCCTTCTGCGCGCTTTACTGCGTCCTTTACTAGTGCTTCTGCTTTTACATTTAGTGCATCTGCGAAATCGCCTGCTACATTATACTCTCCTACTAGTTCTTTGATTTTTGCTTTTACGATTAGTGACATGAAACCACCTCATATGGTTTTAACTCATACCGGCTTTTCCCCTATTTAAAAGTTGTCATAAAACTGGCTAAAACGCCCCAAAACCATATTATAAGACAAAATTAAGGACAGAATTAAGAAACAAAAATCTAAGTATAATTATATCTACATCTACGCATATCTATTCATATTTACTTATGAGTATACCAGAACTTATAGACCTTGCCGTGTGCACCATTTTCGATTGCATCAAGCCTACAAAAACCAAATCTTTCAAACTGTATGATATCATCTACTTTCAAACTTGCAACAGCAGGTTCGGCAAATCCCTTTGCAACTGTTGCATCCGGCATCATAACTTCAGCATGCACATTACCTTCTGCTGGCAAGAAATGAATAATCTTTTTTCCGCTAGCAGACTTGAATTCTTCTAGACTCTTAGAGTGGAATGTAAAAATTCCATGCTCTCCAGGTTCTCTTGTGAAATTAACACAATCAAGCAAACGATATAGCTTACCATCTTCAAGGCCTGTCAGATCATTTTTTGATAATAAGAATTGATTATTCGTATGCAATTCGCGAGTACCAAGGTCATGTTCAGGATGCATTCTGATATGCAGGGTCTGCAAAGGCGCTCCAACAATTTCTACTCGCTCATTATCTGCAATAAAGAAGAATCTTTTTGCGCGAGGATCGATAATATCTTTATTGAATGCATTAATCGTCTTGAAGAACTCCTCGCCAGATACAGTCTTATCTACAGGAGATATGCCAGTAAGTCCAGTGTACTTCAAGAATACTTCATGTTGGTATCCTCTGCGTTTTAATGCGCAAAGGAATGGTACACGAGGGTCGTCCCATCCAGTAAATGCTCCTTCGGCAATTTTTGCTCTTGTTTTTGAACAGGAGATTTCAAGGCCTTCGAAGTTATAGCGTCCAAGAAAATAGGTGTAGGGTTTAGGCTTTCCTAACACGTCGTACATCATCTCTTGGCGTTTAGCATTATCATAATGGTCTTTAGCGCGAATTATATGAGTCATACCTGCTTCGACATCATCTACAAAAACGCACAGGTTCATAAGCGGCCAGACGCGATATTTTAATCCTTGACGCGGATGCTCGCTATCATTTATTCTGACAAGCGGGAAATCACGCATTGCTGGATTCTTATGTTGCATATCTGCTTTAAATCGCACTACACAATCGCCTTCTTGGAATCCATTCTCACGATCAAACATCTTTTTCCAACGTTTACGTTGCTCATCATTCGATAGATTTCTGCAAGGACAATTATCCATTGCTTCAACATGTTCCTTGAATGCTTCTTGTGTACAAGTACATACATAAACTGCATCATGGTCAAATAATTTCTCAACATACGAGTAATAGATGGGCATTCTATCTGACTGAATCCATACATCTGTTACATTGCCAAAAATCCATTTTCCATCCGAAGGAAGCATCTCGTACGCAGGAGGATAAATATTATCACTGTTAGTATCTTCGATGCGAAGAATGAATTTTCCACCGTATTTCTTCACGTATAAAGACGTAAGGCCGCCGGTTATTGCATGACCAATATGCATTGGTCCGGATGGCGAAGGTGCAAAACGCATAACAACGCCTTTAGTTGCATCCACTCCTTCTAGTTCCTTAAGATTATCAATGCGTTCTATTTTCTCTTTTTTTTCAAGCAATTCTGGCGCTAATTTTTCAAGACGAGCACGTTGCAGTTCAGGAGTAAGTTTGTTCACTTCAATAACAATTGTATCAATTTGTTTTCTTACTTCTTGAATGTCTTTTTTCACATCGGGAAACTCGCCGATTATTTTAGGGAGCACATTACCAGGGTTTGCTTTACCGCCAAATTTTACTGCATTCGCAAGTGCATGCACTTCAATGCGAGTTGCAATGTCTGTAATGTCAGTCATACAGCCCATCAATCAAGAATGTTTTATAAAAGCTTTGGAGCAGTTCATAATTAGTTCATAATTTAGAGATGAAACACAGATTATTCACTTAGTAAATACTATTTACTTAGTAAACCTATATTTACTTAGTAAATCTATACTTCAAAGTCCTTAAGAAGAACATTGGTGCGTGTTTAGTAAGACTTATTTTAGAATCCCCAAATTTACGATCGTGAAATTTAACAGGCACTTCAGTTATTTTATAGCCCAGCTTATTTGCTTTCACCACCATCTCTCCGAGAAGCGCATTGCTCCTTTCAGTTGTCTTAATATTGCGCCAAACGCTTCGTTTTATTGCACGAAAATTCGCACTAATATCGTGCAGCTTCATGAAGAATATTAATGTCAAAACTCGATTACCCCATCTGCTCATAAGACTTTTAGTATAGATGCGCATGTTCGGTTTTTCATAATTACCGCCGCTAATATACCTGCTACCTAAAACAACATCATATCCTTCATCAATTTTTTTAAGGAATTTTTTCATGTCGATAGGATCAAAAGATAAATCCGCATCTGTAGATATGATAATATCATTTTTTGCAGTATCATAGCCTTGTTTGAATGCTGCGCCGAATCCTTCCTTTTTTTTACGAAGCACTAGTTTGATGCGAGCATCTTTTTTATGAAATCTAAGGACTTCTTTTGCAGTACCATCTGGGGAAGAATCGTCCACTACAAGAATCTCATAAGTATACTCCTTGAGTACCTTTTGTATTCTTGGGATGAGAATAGTTATGTTCTTCTTCTCGTTATAAGTAGGAATTATTATACTAAGAGATGGTTTTTTCACAATTTACGGGCGCAATATGAGTTATTTATACTTTTGCACTCCGCATTCGAACAAATCCAATGGTTAGCGCAATGATTGGCGCAAAGTTTTTTATAGCACAGCGCAAAAAGCCGATAGATGAAATGGTATCACATCATTACAAGATATGTCGCAAATAGAAGATACAAACTTATTCTTAGAGAACTCAAAGCTCTTAAACAAAAAATTCCAAAGAAAAAAATTAAAATTCTTGATGTCGGCTGCGGCAATAGATACATTACTGATAAAATCAAAGCAAAAGGATACAATATAATTGGCATCGATAAAGTTGATCCAACAAAAACATCCTGGATGAAAGGATATCCAAAACCAGATAAGATAATGGATGCGATGCACATGACATTCAAAACTAATACGTTTGATGTTGTTATTTCGCTTGAAGTAATAGAACATGCTCCTTGCACGCCAGAAATCAAACGCGTGCTAAAAAAAGGAGGCTTATTTATTTGTTCAACTCCTGCACCGGGAACTGATTGGGTTCGCAATATTGCAGTAAAGATGCGATTGCTCGAGAATCAAGATTTTGAAGGGCACGATCATATCGTAGATTTGCATAAAGTAAAAATGAAAATCATAAAGTACAAAAAAATGTTTTTGGGAACATCGCAGTTTGGAGTACTTACAAAATAGATAATATAAAATAAAAAGACAGAAAATAAAAAAATATAAGAATAATATAGTAATTAGTTATTGAGTAATTAATTATTGAAATAGTTGTTAAGTTTATTTGGGGAGCATATGCAATTAACAAAAAAAGACTGGTTAGTATTAGGAATAATCCTTGCTATTTGCATCATCCTCAGAGTATTGTTTGCGCTTAACTATCAAATGACTGCTGATGAAGGAGTGTATTCAGTACGCGCAATCGACATTATCAAGCACCAATCTATATCCACTGTCGATCAAGCACCCATTTGGTTCTATATAACCGATATTGCGTACAACATATTTGGAACAACAGATTTTGCATTACGATTACTTCCAATACTTGCAAGCCTCGGCATAGTCATGCTCATCTTCTTATTCTGCGCACAATTCTACGATAAAACAGTTGGTTTTGTTGCAGCAGGATTATTCACACTATCTAATTTCGCATTGCAACAAACAACAGAGATGAATCTCGCAATGACATTCTTCGTATTATTCTCACTGTACTGTTTTGTACTTGCATTCAAATATGCGAATGTAAAAGCGAGCATGTGGTATCTTACAAGCGCATTTTTCCTTGCAAGCATAGCTGTTGCAATAAAAACAACTGCAGTACTAATAATTCCAGTGTATATCGTATTCCTGATTTTACATCGTAAAAAACTGACTTATTTCAAAAAAAGCACCACTCTAAAACTAGGACTTGTCGCTCTTGCAAGCATCATTCCGGTAATACCAATCATCATATACAATTATCTCTTGAATAAATATGTCGGCATATATGATATTCTTGTAACCGAATTCCTAAACGGCGGACTCACAGGCACTGCATATGAAGGACTTGCTGGCCCAGTAATCAAATTATCACACTTACTTCCTTACACGTGGAATTTTTTAAGTCAATTACTACGTTATGATTTTATCTTGCTTGCATTATTCTTAGTTGGAATATACTTTGCAAGAAAAATGAAATACTTTGAATTAATCATAGCAGTATTCGGCATTCAATTTCTCGTCATTGCACTTTCAACAGGCACACTAAAGCATTATGTAAGCGCGATTGTACTAATGTCGATAATTGCAGGCTATGCCATTGTAAAAATATATCGTCAAGCAATGGAAAAAGAATTATTGCATACAACAATAATCATTGCGCTAATAGTTTTGCTTTGCATACAACTAGGGTTATACCATGATTATCTGCAACCATCTGCGCGTTCAGATCTAAGAACATACATCCATAATGAAGTGCCGCAAGATGCATTAGTAATCATGGACGCTAGCATTTACAATAATTTTGCGCTTTGGCTCGGAAATGATAGAACAATGGTTGAGAATTATGATTTCTTTAAAATGTTGCAAGTATACAATGAATCAAAAAATATTGCTGTAACAAAAATTTATTATGTGAGCTGCGCTAATGGCGATTGTGGTTGGGGCGCTGGAAAAACAAATTCTGGAATGAAAGATATGGATACATATCTTCGAAAACAAATCTCATCACCCCCGATAAGAACATTCAGTAGCAGCAATTCAGAAGAAAAGTATGAAGTTCTTGTTGTACAAGCAGGACTTCCTGCAGAAATTGTTCGCGATGCATATATGACTAATAATTTTTATATGCACAATTTACGATGGCGTTATGCACCAGGAAGCATTGATGGATTTACACCAGCAGGAAATGATGTATTAATACATGACACAGGTTTTATCATAATGCTGCTCGTGAGCATCATAGCAATCATCGCATTATTCATTCCGTATGTTCTATTAGTGTACGAGAAAAAATAGGAAGTATAATTCAAAGTAAAGCTTTAAAAGATGCTCTTGTGTTCTTAGAACTAGGGGCGCTTAGCTCATTGGTAGAGCGCTTGGTTGGCAATCAAGAGGCAGCGTGTTCGATTCCCGCAGCGTCCATTTAATCATTTAATACAGATAGTCAGTGTAATCTAGTTCCCCGCCACAGTTCAGTGATTTTCTAATAAAAAAAATAACAATAATTAGTTTTAGTTCCGTAAGTTATATTCATCCCCATCTAATCCAAAGTCATCAGGAATCTTTGCTTCATAGAATTTATCATAAACTCGAAGTTTTCTCATGTGGAGCAATTGCCTTGGAAGAACTTCACCGTTCAAGTATTTGATAAATTTTTCTTCTGATTCGCCATAAATCTTATCATGAAGTATTGGATGTGCAATTGACGATAAATGCACTCTTATTTGATGTTGCCTGCCAGTTTTTAAAATTAGTCTGATAAGAGTCTTATCCTCAAAAGATTTTATAGGATAAACTTGAGTAATTGCATTTTTTCCATCTTCAGATACACATTTTTTCCAAGTAACATGTTCTCCTTTGCACTCGCCGATTGGTGCATCTATTATAATCGGCGCATCAATAATGCCCTGCACGATTGCTACATATTCTTTATCCCCACAATTATCAAACAACTTTTTTACATATTCGTTTTTCTTAGCAAATAAAACTAAACCTGATGTTTCACGATCTAAACGATATACAGGAGTTACTTTAGCGTGCTTTTTTTCAAGAACTTTTGTAAGAGAGTTTTCCTGGTACCTACCGCCTTCATGAACAGGAATATTCCCTGATTTGTTAATTAGCAAAAATTCATCTGTTTCTGCTATAACTTCATAGTTAGCGTCAATTGGGAGTTCAGTTTTTGATGCTATAAATTCAGACATAATATTTGAAAAAATGTTTTCACTTATAAGGATGCTTTTTTAGCAATAGAACCAATAGCGTTCACATCTTTACAATTATAATTCCATACCTTAATATATTCTAAATTGAAGGAAAGAGCATCAACAACATAGGTGATATGTATGTTATGTAATAAATGTTCGAAATCAATGGGATTGCTTGTCCTAATAATAGGCATAGCATTTTTACTGCAAGACCTGAAAGTATGGAACTATTGGGGATTAAATTGGTGGACATTAGCATTCATCTTAGTAGGACTTAGCGCAATTGCTTCTAGCGCATGCCCAATGTGCAAGCAGGCAAATTGCTGCAGCACCCCAGAAACAAAGTCTAAGAAAAAGTAAGACTTTTATTATTCTTTTTTTAATTTTTTCAATTATTTATCTCAACAAAGTTCTTAGACAATGTTCAAAACTATCAAAATAACGAATTCGTCATATTTATAAACCTTAAAAATAATATTAGAATTAATTTAGTGGTTAACAGTGGTGGAATTACGCTAACAACAGAGATAAGGGATAGTAATATACAAGAGAATCTTACAAACTTTTCTATCATTCCAGGCTCTAAACTTGCGTTAACACTAAATGCACAAGAATTCCGCAAAACACATAACACTCCTAGACGAATTCTACATACACCAGCACAAGATCTTAAAAAATATCATCGCGAAGCAAGGCAAAATCTCGTAGATCTCGTAAAAGAAACGAGTGGTTTTGAACTCGATCCTGACTTACCTACAATAGGCATTGGCCAAGGACCAATTGATAGCGAATATGCACAACATCTACGCTACATCATAAACACCATAGTTCAAAAAAATGAAGTGCACTTCGGCAAGTTTAAAGAAGGAATTAGTGGCATGCATATCATCATTGCAGGATCAGTGCAACCAATAGATTTTGAAGCAGAAAAGAGACTTCAGATGTTACGAAACTATGCAACCGCTACAAAATATCTAAACATAAGATATGTACCACTTGACACTAGCAATGCTAGCATACTCGCAAGTGGCGTCGATGCCTGGCTAGTACTAGCACCACCGCCAAAAAACGGGCACAGTAGCATGGGAACACTTGCGATGCGTCATGGTGTCCCATTATGGACGACATACTCCGGCGTACACGATGGAACCTTGCTTGGAAAATTCATGATTGGCGATCTCGAAGAAAAGCTTCTAGATAACGCACCAGAATATCTAAAAAATAATCAACAAAGAGCGCGATTACAAAATCTTGCGAGCAGTTATGACGTGGTGCTACGTGCCATCAATCATACTGATGAGTACGCGACCAAAATGCGCGAAGCACTACTCGCAACCTTGCATTTAACAAAAGCGCAGAAAAAACCGCTCGCACAAGAAGAGCAACCAACTGGACCACAAATTTACAAACAAACTGGTTAAATTTTCGACACAACTTTTATAAAACAACTCTCGCGCCTTAAAATATACCAATATTTACAAATACGGGCGTGTGGTCTAATCCGGTATGACGCTGCCTTCGCAAGGCAGAGGCTCCGGGTTCAAATCCCGGCACGTCCATCGATATAATTATGACGTGCGGCTCAAAAACGATAGTGTTGAAGCTGGCACGTCCATGACGATGAATAATACAACAATTCCAAGTATTGATGGCTCAAAACTAAAAGTTAGAGTGCAGAATTCTAATAACAGTAAGATAGCGCTAATTTTATGCCATGGATTTACCGGAAATGGTTTTGGTCCGTTTTCAGATCCACTTTCAGATATCTTATCTAAAAAATATCTCGTGTGCCGATTTGACTTTCGAGGACAAGGAGATAGTGGAGGTTCATTCTTTGATTCTTCAATAACAAGAGAATTAGAGGATTTGGAATGCATCGTACAATATATTCAGCAAACTTATTCTCCTGATAAGATTATTTTAGTAGGACATAGTTTTGGTGCGGCAATAGCAGTATTATACGCAGCAGAACATCATGCAATAGCAGGTGTGATTTCTATTTCTGGGGAAGGAGATTTGAAAAAAGATATCACAATAGAATTCTCTCCAACACAACACGAAGACTTTGAAAAAACCGGAAAGACCGAGGTAGTTAATTGGTCAAAAGAAGGAAAACTTGATACTTTAGGACGACAGTTTTTGGATGATATGAAAATATATTCAACATTAGATGCGATAAAAAAATTAAGTTGCCCAATAATATTCATTCATGGTTCAGATGATGATGTGTTGCCATTTGAACGCTCAGAAGAGATGTTTTCTTTAGCAAAATCCCCAAAACAGTTGGTAAAAATTGAAGATGCAGACCATTGTTTTAATGTATATGCAGAATACACTAAAAAACCTTCAAAGATAAAAGAACTAGCAGATACAATGCTAACGTGGCTGAATGAATTTAACAGAAACAATAATTAATATAACCCACCATCAAAAAATATGAATATTGAAGCGACATTATGACTGACTGCATTTTTTGTAAAATTGTATCCGGAGATATTCACGCGTATAAGATTGCTGAATCAACTAATTTCATCGCTTTTTTAGACATACAACCATCTGTTATTGGACACACATTAATTATTCCAAAAAAACATTCGACATCAGTTCTTGATATGCCAGAATATCTTGGCAATGAATTTATTGAGTTCACGCAAAGAGTTGCTAGTGCAGTAATATACACCATAAAAGCCGATGGGTTTAATCTCACACACAATAATGGAGTTGCCGCCGGACAAGCAGTATTTCACACACATTTCCATCTCATCCCTAGAAAAATAAACGACGCATACAAATTCTTTGAATCACATACACCTATGAGTCAAGAGCAACTAGAAATTCTTCGTCAACAAATCATCAAGAACATACAGTGAGTTTTCGTCGCTATCTTTAAAAACCCCCAGAAAACCCAATAGTCATACAAACAAAGAGGGTGTACGTTGACCTCAAAGAGGACAATGTAACCCGCGAACGCAATTGAGAGGGTGTAGCTCAGCCTGGTTAGAGCGCAAGACTCATAATCTTGAGGTCGGGAGTTCAAATCACCCCACCCTCACTCTTATTTTTTTCAGCACCGACACAAACATGAATACCAGGTTCATGAAAAGTTGTCGTCCTCATTTTTATCTTTTTTTGAAAGGGTTTAATTGCCGACATCGCATAACCCGGTATTGCGGCAGTCTCGAAACCTCTGAGACATTCAAAAGAGGCATCCCGAGGTAACTGCTCCGAAAGGATTCTCGGTTCAAATCCGAGTGTCGGCGTCATCATACCATCGTAGATGGTATTCTGTGTCGACACTCGGAGTTGTTAGGAATAGCAATGACGCAACAAATCCGAGTGTCGGCGTCATCATAAAATCATAGATTTTATTCTGTACCTCCCCTCGGATTTGTTAGGAACGTTAAGTGACGCAACAAATCCGAGTGTCGGCGTTTAATGTTTAGTTCAAATTTGAAATTTAGCGATTGAACGGAAGATTTTTAAGATATGATGTCATATTTACTTATATGAAGAACGCGTTCATATTTCATGGAACTGAGGGATATCCCGAAGAAAACTGGTTTCCTTGGTTAAAAATGGAATTAGAAAAATTAGGCTATAAAGTTTATGTGCCACAGTTTCCTTCACCACCAATAATTCCTGCAAAAGTAACAGATTGGTTTGATGTACTAAAAGAGTATGAACAACACATAAACAAAGATACCTTACTTATTGGCCATAGTCTAGGCGGAGTATTTACTCTTCGCATATTGGAAAATTTAGAACATTTTGTAAAAGCGGCTATTTTTGTAGGCACGCCTATTGGCGTTCGTCCTATTTTGAATTATGATAGAGATAATAGTTTTAGTGGATTTTCTTTTGACTGGAACTCTATAACAAAAAAATCTAAACATTTTTTAGTATTTCAATCTGATAATGATCCCTATGTTTATCTTGGCAATGGCGAAGAACTTGCAAAGAATCTAAATGTGACACTGAATTTTGTTCCAAATGCAGGACATTTCAATAAAAAAGCAGGTTACACAGAATTTAGTTTACTTCTTGAAAAATTGAAACCAATCTTAAATGAATAACACCAATTTCCGAGTGTCGGCGTATTGTTCTTAGTAGATTTCCAACTAACCTTTCTTTCATCTAACAAAAAAATATTTAAACAAACCCAAAAATCTAAAAGTATGGAGTACAAAAAGCATACTGGACGCGCCATTAGGCACGCAATAGCTGCGCCTATTATTTGGTTCATGATAGTTCCTATAGTACTCTTAGACATATGCATAGAACTGTACCACAGAACCTGTTTTCCCCTCTACGGCTTGGAGTGCATAAAAAGAAAGGATTATGTAAAAATGGACCGGTATAAATTACCGCATTTAGTATGGTACGATAAAATATTTTGTTGGTATTGCGAATATGCAAATGGAGTATTGCAATATTCAGGTGCAATAGCTGCTCGAACAGAAAAATTCTGGTGTGGAATTAAACACAAACAAGAAAAAGGATATGTTGAACCAAAACATCATAAAGAATTCATAAAATATAATGATAAAAAATCATACAAAAAAGCATGTAAAATGCAAAAGTAATTTTAGCGCCAATAAAGTTCTAATGAATTCAGGCATGAATAATTCATTTATACATCAATACTTGTAAGATTAATATTCCAATATACGAGAAGAAAAGTATACCCCCTTCTATTTTGCTCAAGCGTCGTTTTGTAATCAAGAATATCAATAGCATAAAACTCATTACTACCATGATAGGAATATCAAATGAAATCCACTGCGGATCAAGAGTAATAGGCGCTACAATTGAGAGAATGCCTAGTGTTACTAAGAGTGTAAAGATATTGCTTCCGAATGTTTCACTAATAACTACCCCATCCATGCCACGCTGTCCTGCTTTGTATGCTGCAATTATGTTAGGAATTGATGGACCGATTGCACCAAGAGTAAGACCGATGACAAGATCAGATATTCCTGAGAACTGTGCGATTCTCGTCAAGCTTTCGGTGAATAATTCTGAACCAACAAGCAATAATGCTCCACCGAGAACAAAAGTCAGTATGCCTGCGCGCATTTTACCAAACTGCAAACCAATCATGTCGAGTTCTATTACTGTTGTTTCAAGCTCTTTTTCTTTTGACTCTTGGCTTTTTTGTTTTTCATCTTCCCATACTGTGATAATATAGGGGATGAACAATAAGAGTAATGCAACGCCTTCAAAACGAGAAATTGTTCCGTCATATGATATCGCCATTACTACTACTGCAAAAACAACACTAAACACGCCATCGCGTACAATGATGGAACGGTCTACATGCAATGGCTTGATGAATCCATTAAGCCCGGCCATCATGCCAATATTGCACAAGATACTACCAAATATAACACCAAGTCCTATTACTGGATGACCCAACCAAGTTGCGACAAGCGCAACAAGTATTTCCGGCAGACTAACTAAGATACTTACAAGCAAGATGCCTACTGCCGAATAAGATGTTCCTAATTTTTTTGCTAGCGGAATAATACTATCAGTAAGCCAGTCTGAACCCTTGCTTAGAGCAATAAGACCTACGAACATTAGCAGAGTTACGTAAATATATTCATACATGGGTTAATACTATTATTCGCAGTTTATAAGGTTTTTCGAGAGAACTTTTGCACAGCTCATGCTGGACACCAACATATTACAACGGCAATATACCACAATATCAACATACTTCATAGACTTACCGCAAGCTTTTTAGATGAATACCCACTCTATACAGCATGACAAACGTACTCTTACACACAACAAAAGGCGATATCACAATCGAGCTCTTTGCCGACACACCAATTACTGCAGGCAACTTCGAGACTCTAGTAAGCAAAGGATTCTACGATGGAACACCATTCCATAGAGTAATTCCTGATTTCATGGTACAAGGCGGAGACCCTCGCGGCAATGGAACCGGCGGTCCTGGCTATAACATAAAAGACGAGTTTCGTAAAGGCAACAAGAACAACAGAGGAACTATCAGCATGGCCAATGCCGGCCCAAATACTGGCGGATCACAATTCTTCATCAATGTTGTAGATAATAACTTCCTTGATGCTAAACACCCAACATTTGGTAAAGTGGTAAAAGGAATGGATATTGTTGATGCGATTATAAAATGCCCAAAGGATAGAAATGACAAACCACTAACTCCAATAAAGATTGAGAAAGCAACAATTGTTAACTAAACTTGTTAGCTAAATGACTTGTTAGAAAATTCTTTTTTGTTTATTTTTTTATTTGGTTATTTAGTTCTTTATTTATTTTTCAGTTCTTAGTTATTCACTGCTTCTTCTTTGCAACTGCGCGTTTAGAAATAGGTTTTGAAGAAGTTAGTTTTGATGCAGGTGATTTTGAAGGAGATGAACTTACTGTTGATACGGGCATTGTAGGTGTTGTTGGTTGTGCAACTGGTTGTGTTGCAACAGCTGGTTGAGCAGGAGCCGGACCGTCTGAAGTCTTAATGTACTGTTGCACACCGGATTGTTCGCTAAAAAACTTCAGAGTTCTATTGAGTTTTAAGAATTTTGATACACGTATTATACGCGCGAGTTTTGCAACGCGAAGCACTTGGTAGAACGGAATGGTTGCTAAGATATCAAGCCAAGATGTTCTTATGAACTTGCCAAATGATGATGATTCGCGATAGAGTATTACTAAATCAATGAAGAAAATGCCTGTAATTATTATATCAAATATAAAAAAGAAGTATTCGTATTGCGGCATTGCAAAAAATACTTCTAGCAATATAAGTATGAACGTTGCAGCTACTGCAATGAAAACGATGAAATGCCAGGCTTTATGCGCCGGAGACATGATAAGAGCTTGAACTCTATCAGTCACATCTTTTTGTTCGCCACCTTCTGCTGCTCCGCCAAATTCTACAATGAGCTTGAGAGTAACTGTTGCAAGCATTGAACCGACAAACAACGCCGAAGCATCAAAGAAATTTACCATTCGTCCGATGAGCATGTTGTCTTTAAGCAATACTTCAGCACATACAATGACAATGAGGAATCCTGCTGCCGACATAACAAAGCGCATATCGTCGCCATCTACATTCAAGATAGCTGCAAAGACGCCAAGGAAGATGATTGCTACAGTAATTAATCCTGAAAAATTCTCTTGTACAGGAAATACTCCTGCAAAAATAGCAAGCAGTGCACCTATGACGAAGAAATATGTTCCAAGGCGCTTATAAAACTCCATAATTTATTTTCAGGAATAGTTCTTTATAAAGATTACGAGAAGAAAGAGTTTTAGTTTCAAAAGTAATATCCGCTGCAGCTTGAAGGCGATACTATAAATGTGAAAAGAGAAAAAACGTTATAGCGAACGCAGTGCTGATGGTATCGCCGGGACTGCGAAAGCATTGAGCAGGCCGCTGCAAGGATAATAGTAAAATATCTAAAAATAGAAAAGCGCCCAGACCCGGACAAATTCGTTATTACTCATAGCCCGGGTCTGGACCACGAACGAAGTATCTACGAAGTGAGTACGCCCAGACCCGGATGTCGTCATTAAACATTCCGTATCCGGGGCTGAGCACAGAGTACCATCTATAATGGTACGATGACGCCCAGACCCGGATTTGAACCGGGAACTCCTTGCGGAACAAGCTGTCAGCACATTCGCTTTTTGCAAAGACGAACGTTTCCAGGCTTGCGCAATACCGGGTTATGCGATCTGGGCACAATATTTATGCCATTAATACTAATTAATGCCCGGAGCGCGTAGCGAATGTAATGATCGAATGCTATCTGGGCAAAACCTTATCTCATAAAACTCTACAGTCATTTTTAAAGATTTGCACCACAAAACCATTATTCATCAAATAATTCATCCACTAACAACTAACAACAAAGTTTTTAAAGCAATCTTCGACTCGAAAAGATATGACAATAAACAACTCACCTGATAGTAACAACAGGCCAATTTCAGGTAATCAATACCCTACTCCTCAACGAATACTAGTTGTTGATGATGACCCAACAATAAGAGATATTGTATGTAGAACCATGTGCGGGCACTATAACTTACCGCATGTTCGGCGAATCAATTCAGGATCCTTAGAAAATATCAACATGTATGTGATGACTGCAACAGATGGAATCGATGCAATCGCTGCATATGAAGAAGCACTTTGCGCACGCACACCAATAGATATGTTGCTAACTGACCTGACAATGCCACGTAAAGATGGTCATGAACTTGTATCATACCTGATGCAAAAAATGCCAAGTCTGCCAATACTTATGATGAGCGGATACAGCGAGAAACCACTTCCTGTAGAAGTAAAAGATCCTGATAGTAAGATACAGTTCCTCCAAAAACCATTCGCAATACCGCAACTGCGCAAAAGCGCTGACAAAGTCTGGCTAAATGCATGCGCGAAGAATCCAGATAATACAAGAGAGCATCCCTATTCTTAAAATTTTAAAGTTCTAATTTGTAAAAAAATTCAGAATAATTATTTTAGAATAATTATTTTTGAATAATACTATAACAATACCAAGAAATTTATAGAAAGAAATGGGGACTAAAAAAAGAGGAATTAAGAAAAATAAATGTTCTTACAACATCTCTATTTCGATGTTCAATCCTTCTGGGATTGGGACACGCATAACTAAACGCAATGCACGTTCATCAAGACCAAGGTCGATTAGACGCTTGTGAATTCTTAATTCATATCTTTCCCAAGAAGCTTTACCTTCACCACACGGAGTTCTTCTAGTGGTGATTTTTAGGGACTGTCTAGGCAAAGGCACTGGACCCTTAATCATAACACCAGTTTTATCTGCAATATCCTTGATATA